>NZ_JBVIPK010000005.1:39223-81232 GCF_055577965.1 Streptomyces sp. NPDC033165 | reverse complement strand
GCTCTTTGGTGGGGCGGGGGGGCCAGAAAAGGGGCGGGGGAGCGTCCGGGAGTGTGGGGGGGGGGACCGGGGGCCCCCCCCCCCCCCCCCGCTCGCGTAAGGGACCGGGCGAGCGCGCCCCGGCCCGCGTACCGTCACATCCCGCCGGGTTCCTGCCGCCCCGGTCCACCGTTCAGCGTCTCGTCACACCCCGCCGGGCTCCTGCCGCCCCGGTCCACCGTTCAGCGTCTCGTCACACCCCGCCGGGCTCCTGCCGCCCCCGGTCCACCGGACCGCGTCCCGACAGCACCTCGCCGTACGCCTGCATCAGGTCCGGCAGCCGTAGCGTCGACAGGTCCTCCCGGGACAGCTCGCCCGGGTAGCCGGAGAGCCGCAGATCACGGTAGGCGCAGCTCTTCTCGTACAGCGTCCGCAGGAAGCGCCCGTTGCCCAGCTCGTCGATCCACCCCTGGTCCACCACATGGCCGCTGATGGAGCGCAGCTCGTCCACCGCCTCCTCATCCCACACGTCGTCGTTCTCGGCGGCCAGAACGCCCCCGATCGCGGTGAGTTCGAGCGGGCGGTAGCTGGGGAAGTCGACCCGACTGGTGAAGCGCGAGGACAGCCCGGGGTTGGCGGCGAGCAGCCGGTCCATGCCCTCCGGGTAACCCGCCAGGATGACGACGAGATGGTCCCGGTTGTCCTCGGCCCGCTTGAGGAGGACCTGAAGCGCCTCGTCCCCGTACGCATCGCCCTTGCTGTAACCGGAGTTGGCCAGGCTGTACGCCTCGTCCACGAAGAGCACCCCGCCGAGGGCCGAGTCGATCAGCTCGTTCGCCTTCACCGCCGTCTGCCCCAGGAACTCCCCGACCAGATCGGAGCGCTGGGCCTCGACCAGATGATCGCCCCCGAGCAGCCCGAGAGCGTAGAAGACCCGGCCCAGGATGCGGGCCACCGTCGTCTTTCCGGTGCCGGAGGGCCCGGAGAAGACGAAATGGCGCTTCGGCGGCTGGACGGGAAGCCCCTGCTCGGCCCGGAGCCGGGCCATGTTCAACTGTGCCGACAACGCCTTGACCTGCCGCTTGACCGGTTCGAGCCCGACCATGCGCTCCAGCTGGGCCAGCGCCTCGGCCAGCAGGGCGGGATCGCTGGGTCCGGCCGGGAAGGCGGGCGGCTTCCCGGCCCCCTTGCGGCGTACGCCCTCGACGCGCGCGGGCGGGACGGGCGCCGGCTCGTCGTCGAGCAGCCCGGCCTCCCCGACCGGCCACGGCTCCCGCCCGTCCACCAGATCGGTGCCGAGCAGTCCGTCACCCTCCGGCTGAGCCTCCGCCCCCGAGCCCTCCGAACCGAAGCCGGACAGAGTCACGGCGGCCAGATCCGCCGATTCGTCGTAGCCGTCTCCCTCGGAGATCGCGGCCAGCCGGGCGGAGGTGTCCATGAAGGCCGGATCCACCCGGTGCACCGCCCGGTACAGCGGCAGGGCCGCCGCGCTGCGGCCGGTGCCCTCGTGGGCCCGCGCCAGCCAGTAGCGCAGCTCCTTGCGCTGCGGCTGCTCGCTGCGGCAGCGCATCAGGGCCGCCGACAGCAGCGGCTCCGCCTGCCCGTACATCTCCAGCCGCACCCGGGCCATACCGCCGAAGAGACCGGCCTCGATGCCGAGCATCGGATCGTCCACGAGCGGCTCGGTGCAGCGCACCAACTGCTCCCAGTCCTTGACCAGATAGGAGCGGCAGGCGTGCAGGAACCGCACCTGCGGGTCCGCGTCCACCGGCGGGAGTCCGGCCAACGCCCGGTCCAGCTCCGGCACATGGCGGCCGTCCAGCCAGTGCGAGGCGTGGGCGAGCAGCAGGTCGCGCGGGCTCTCCAGCACCGGCTGCACCCACCAGCCCAGCCAGTACCAGGAGTTGAGCGCACGGCGGTGGCGCGCGCGCTGTTCGCCGAAGCGGTCGCGGTGCCGGTACATGCGTAAGAGAGCCGTGGTGGTGTCGATGCGCAGCGCATGGAGGCCGAGCCAGCCGTCCGCCATGCCCGGATCGAACCGCACCGCGGCCCTGAACTCCTCCTCGGCCTGCGGATACGCGCCCATCGTGTAGGCGTCCATGCCGCGCAGCCAGGCGAGGTCGGCGGGGGCCTGTGCGCCCTGTGTGCCGATGTCCATCAGGTCCCCCACAAACCGTGCCCCCAGGATGTCCCGCCCGCACAGCATGCCCACCGAAGCGTGCTGAATCACTGCGCGAGGGTAGGGAATTGACCACACCGAGGTGCATCGTACCTGCGCACGGGGGAGGCGGCCGCTGGATGGCCGACCTGCCAGGGTGGTGACCGAGGGTGAGTGCATCGCTCTGTGTAGTCGCCGGAACGGCGGCACGAGCACAGAACGAAGCCCCCGATCACGGGGGAACAACCGGGGGCTTCGTGTCTGCGGGGGCTCCGAAAAGCCGCACATTGAGAACGTAAGACCAGTAAGGGCCCCCGGTCAAGCAGAGCTGGGGCACTTCCGGGACGTTTTCCGACGGCTCAGGAGGGCGGGACCCTGTGGCTACTCCGGGTGACGGAATGGTTCGCCGCTGCTGTCGAGCCCGGCCCCTCCAGCCACGCATATCCCTCGGACAACTGGCGTACCAGCGCATCGGCGTACGGGCGTGAGGGGTCGTCGGCGAAATGCCGCTCCTCGGCCGACGTCCACCCGTCCCAGAACTCCGTGAGCCCGGCGCCGTCGCGCCGCCGCCCCCGCCCCCAGGACGTCTTCCGGTCCAGCTCCATCCAGTACAGCGCCGCCAGCCACGGGCGCACCGCGCGGCGCCCCGCCCCGACACCCTCGATCAGCACCACCGGCGCCGGCTCCAGGGTCCGCTCCGGGCCGAAGATCCGACGGTTCCAGTCGTACGGGGCATACCGGGCGCTCTCGCCGCGCGCGAGCGGCAGCAGTACCTGGTCCCGCAGCCGCCCCGTCCAGCCGAACAGCTCCTCATGGGTGGCGAGATCGTCCAGATGGAGGACGGGCGCACCGCCCAGCGCCGCCGCGAGACGGGCCGTGAAGGTGCTCTTGCCCGACCCGGCGTGCCCGTCGACCGCGACAAGCCGCACGGGCCCGCAGGAAGGGGGCAGGGAGCGCAGGCCATCGGCGTGGCGGGCCAGGTCGTCCATGGCTCCAGGGTACGGTCCCGCTCGAAGGCGCCCGGGAACCGCCGAAGGCCACAGTGTGGTCCGGACCCAGGTCAGGCCAGGGGTCCGGACCCGGCCACGCCAGCGGTTCGGACCCCGGCCATGCCAGGAGTCCGGGCCCCAGGCGATGCCGGTGGTCCAGGGCCATGCCGGTTCGGCGGTCCCTGCCGAACCGCTGGCCCGACCCGGCCCGGAACCGGGATAGTTGGCCCACCGAACGGCATCCAACGGCATCCGCAGCCCCACTCCCACCCACGACCGGGGGTCACGACCATGACCAGTCCGACGTCCCGCAGAACCGTCCTCGGCGCCGCGCTCGCGGCAGCGGCCGCCACCGGCACGGTGGCCGGGACCGCCCGGGCCGCCGCCCCTGCCGGGCCCGCTGCCCGGCCCGGCCCCTCCCGGGTGCCGCTCGTGGACACCCGCTTCTGGCACACGTACACCGACTGGCGCTGCGGCGCGGGTGACGGAACCCGGGTGCTCCCCGGCGCCCGCCCCGGCCTGGTGATCGCCACCCCGGCGGGCCGCACCGACTACACCGACCCGCACACCGGGGAGTCGGCCGCTTGGGACTACGCCACCTGGACCTCTCCCGTCCACCGCTCCGCCGTCCCCGCCACCGAGGTGATCGCCTCCTGGAACGCACGCACCCCGGCGGGCACCTGGCTCCAGATCGAGCTGAGCGGCGCCTACGCGGACGGCACCGCGACCCCCTGGTTCGTGATGGGCCGCTGGGCGGGCTCGGACGGTGACATCCGCCGCACGTCGGTCGGCGGCCAGGGGGACCCGCACAGCTCCGTCTGGACGGACACCTTCTCGGTGGACGACCCCGCGAGCGGCATCCGCCTGGTCTCCTACCGGCTGCGGCTCACCCTGTACCGCGCCCCGGGCTGCCGCCTCACCCCGACCGTCTGGCGGGCCGGCGCGATGGCCTCCGACGTGCCCGACCGCTTCACGGTGCCCGCCACCGCCCCTTCGCTCGCCCGCGAACTGGCCGTCCCGCGCTACTCCCAGAACGTCCACATCGGGCAGTACCCGGAGTACGACAACGGCGGAGAGGCCTGGTGCAGCCCCACCTCCTCGCAGATGATCATCGAATACTGGGGCCGGAGGCCCACCGCCGAGGACCTCGCATGGGTGAGGCCTGGCCTCCCCGACCCCCAGGTCTGCCACGCCGCCCGGTACACCTACGACTACGAGTACGGCGGCTGCGGCAACTGGCCCTTCAACGCCGCCTACGCCGCCACGTACCGCGACCTGAACGCCGTCGTCACCCGGCTCGGCTCGCTCACCGACGTCGAGAAACTGATCGCCGCCGGAATCCCCGTCATCACCTCCCAGTCCTTCCTGGAGGAGGAACTGACCGGCGCCGGATACGGAACCTCCGGACATCTGATGGCGGTGATCGGCTTCACCGCCGACGGAGATGTGATCGCCAACGACCCCGCGTCCCCCGACAACGACGCCGTACGCCGCGTCTACCGGCGACGTGAATGGGAGAACATCTGGCTCCGCACTAAGCGCTACGACGCGAACGGACAGGTCAGGAGCGGTACGGGCGGGGTCTGTTACGTCTACTGGCCCGAGCGGCCGACGCCGTGGCAGCGGCGTGTCCTGTGGTCGCTCGGACTCCTGTGAGCTGACCCGGGCGAGCCGTCCCGCCAACCGGAACCGCGCTTTTCGCCGACCGCGACAGTTGCGCAGAGTCGGCGGACCCGGTGCGAGGGCGGCGCACTGCCCACTCGGGCGGGTGCGCGGAGGACCGGTGACGGCAGTGGGGGCAGCGTGCAGTTTCGCGTTCTGGGGCCGGTGGAGGCCGTGGACCACCAGAGCGAACCGTTGCCGGTGTCCGCCCCGATGCTGCGCGCGCTCCTGGCCGCCCTGATCCTGCGGGCCGGGCGTCCGGTCCCGGCCGAGGAGCTGGCCGACCAGCTGCGGGGGGAACAGCTTCCCGCCAACGTCCGTACCACCCTGCGCAATTACGTCATGCGGCTGCGCAGGGCGCTGCCCGGCGAGCGTATCCGTACCGTACCGGGCGGCTACCTGCTGGTCGCCGAGCCCGAGGAGACCGACCTCGGCCGCTTCCGCTCCCTCGTCCTGCGGGCGAGGGAGCTCGCGCCCCGGGAAACCGAAGAGGCTGTGACCCTGCTCCGGGAGGCGCTGTCCCTGTGGGGCGGGGCACCACTGGCCGACCTGCCCGACCTGCCGTTGCGCGCCGCTCAGCGGCCGCGCCTGGAGGAGCTGCACCTCAGCGCCACCGAGAGTGCTACGAACTCGAACTCGCCCTGGGGCGCCACGAGACGCTGGTCGACGAGCTGAGCGCGGCCGCCCGGCGGCACCGGCTGCGCGAGCGGCTGACCCGGCTCCTCATGCTCGCCTCCACCGCTGCGGCCGTGCGGCCGAGGCGCTCGCCGTCTACCAGGAGGTGCTCCGGGAACTCGTCGCCGAACTGGCCATCGAACCCGGTGCGGAGACCCGGGCGCTGGAGCAGGCCATCCTGCGCGACGACCCGCCCCTCGCCCTGACCGCCCACAGCGCCGCACCGGCCCTGCCGCGCGCCGGACGCACCCACAGCTCCTTCCCGCCCGTCCCATCCGTCTTCGTCAGCAGGGACGGCGAACTGGCCCGGCTCTGCGGCCAGTTGTCGCACTCCGCCGCCGCGCCCACGGTCTGCCCCATAGGCGGGCCCGGCGGCGTCGGCAAGTCGGCGCTCGCCCTGCGGGCCGCGCACGACGTCTCCGCCCGCTTCCCCGACGGACTGCTCCACGTGGACCTGCGCGGGGCCGACCCCCAGCGGTCGCCGCTCGCCACCGAGGACGCCGCACACGCGCTGCTGACCGGACTCGGGGCCGCCGCCGAGGAGCTGCCCGACGACCCGGCGGCGCTGCTGGAGCGCTACCACGCCGAACTGGCCGGGCGCCGCGTCCTGCTGGTCCTCGACAACGCCGCGGGCCCGGCCAGGTCGCGCCCCTGCTGCTCAGCATCGAGCAACTGGCCAAGGGCGACGAGGCCGACCGGCGAGCCGCGGAACTCTTCCCACTGCTGGGCACGGCGGCGATCACGAGCTACGGGGCGCACACCGCCGCCGCCCTCGGCGCCCACACCGCGGGGGAGGCCCGGGACGCGCTGGAGCGGCTGACCGACGCCCAGATCGCCACCAGCGCCCGGCCGGGCGCCTACCAGCTGCACGACCTCGTCCGGACGGCCGCCGTCGGCCAGGCGGCCCTGCTGCCGCGCGCCCGCGGCCGCGCCGCCCTGGAGGGCCTGGCGGCCTGGTATCTCGGGAGCCTTTACCGGCTGAACGGACCCCTGCGCGTCGTCAGGTTCGATCGGGCCGAGGACGGCATCGCCCGCTTTCCCCGGGGGCTGCGTTTCGAGCGGGCCGACGAGGCGCTGGCCTGGGTGGACGGCGCCATGGAGGACGTCGTCGCCCTCACCGACCAGCTGTCGGACGCCGCCTTCGACGACGCGCCGCCCGCCCTGGCCGACTTCACGCTGGAAGCCTGCCGCGCCCTGGAGACCTACCTCACCTTCCGGCTGCGCTGGCGCCCCCGGGAGCACCTGTGCGAGGCCCTGCTGCGGATCGGGGAGCGCCGCGGCGACACCTGGTCCCGGGCCGTGGCGCTGGGCCAGCTCGGGAAGATCGCCGGACAGCGCGACGACGGGGCCAGGGGCGAAGTGCTCCTGCGCGAGGCCATGGCCCTGTTCGCGAAGCTGGGTGTGCGGGAGGAGGAGACCAACGCCCGGCACAACCTCGTCCCCTGCCTCGCGCTGAGCGGTCGCCTGGACGAGGCGATCCGGGAGGCTCGGGAGCTGCATGGCGGACGTCCAGCGCGTCGGAACACTCCAGGTCGAGGAGTGCAACGAGATCTGGAACGACGTCATGACGCAGATCGGCGCACTCTTCCCGGACGGGGACATCGACGCGGGTCTCGCGGGCGTCCTGAGCGAACGCAACGAGAAGTACCAGCGGGACGTGCAGAGTTACGTGGACGACCTCGGGCTCCAGAACACGGCGGTCGGCCGGACCCGGGAGATCGCGGCCGACGGCGGCGAGGCCTTGCGCCGGGCCGCGAGTCTCTGAGACGGGCCGAGCAGGGGCACCGGGCACAGGGGAAGGAACAGCGGGACATGGGTGCGGGGGACACCGAGCACCACAACTCCGACGAGCTCTACAACGTACAGAACCGCACCGGCGACCTGGACGGACTCGGGCAGATGCGTTCGCGTTTCGTCGAGATCGCCTCGGTGGACGGGGTGTTCGGCACGGTGGCCAACGGCGCGGCGGCCGAAGCGGCGCTGGCCGGGGCGGCTTCCGCGATGCTCGCCGAGCTGGAACGCGCGGGCATCTCGGTGGACAACATCGCGGGGAACGCCGGTACGGCAGGGGAGATCGCCGACATGACGGACGAGGAAGCGGCGTTCCAGCAGAAGCTGGCCCAGAGCTCGGGCGGCGGCCAGTTCCGGGAGGTGTACTGAGCGGTGGCTGACGACTTCCGGGAGACCGCGCGAACGGTCTACAGCCCCAGCGAGTACGGGATGCGGGCGGCGGCCGGGGCATGGCTGGCGCTGGCCGGCGCCGCCACCCGCAGCAAGGACACGCTGCGGGGGATCGCCGGGGACGCCGAGGCCGAACCGGGTGTGGGCCTGCTGGAGCTGGCCGACCGGCTCACCGCCGTCGGAGGCTGGGGGGACGGCGCGAGCGCCGTGGCCGCCGCCATCGCCGGACAGCTCCAGACGGCCGCCGACTCCACGTCCGCCACCGTCGAACGCGTCATGGAGCTGGAGGACCGCTACGACGAGCAGGAGCGGCTGCGCAACGAGAAGACGCAAGCCGACGTGATGACCGCGGCGTCCATGCACCAGGACCGCATGGGCGAACTGACCGATGCCGCCCGCAAGGAGCTGGCGGCGCTGGACGCCGTCTACGCCAGCGTGACCAAAGGCAACGCCCCGGCCGCGCCGGACGTGGGCGCGGCGGGCGGAGGCGGGCCGACCCGACCCTACGGGGGTGGAGCGGGCGGCCCGGGGGCGGAGGCGGGCGGCGGTGCGCAGCAGGCTGCCTACGCCACCGCCCCCAACGGCAGCCGGGTCGGCATGGGCGACTACCCCTACTCCAGCGTCATCGGCCCGGAGGGCGGGGACTTCGCGGGCTGGGTGCGCTCACCGAACACCTGGTTCCTCGTGGACCCCGCCACCGGGCGGGAGTTCGACCCGTCCTCCGGACGTTGGATCGACCCGGTCACCGGGCGGCCCTTCGGCGAGGTCACCGAGTACGCCACCCGTCTCGCGGGACTGAACGGCGGCCCGACCGGCCTGGTGGGCGGCCCCGGCCTGGCGCCCACCGCCCTCGCGGGTGGCGCCGGCGCTGCCGTCTTCGCCGGCATGTACGGGGGCGCCATGCCGCCCAGCATCGCCCACGCGGGCCCGGCCCAGGGCCAGGTGGCCCGCCAGGCCGCACACCAGCTCGACCGGCGGGCCGGGGTCGCCGGGCGGATGGTGATGCGAGAGGCGGCGCAGGGCGGGCGACCGTAGTTGCCGCCGCCCGGCGCCCACGGCTCCGGCGCGCCCGGCGCCCGGGGCGGCGGAGCCGTGGGTGCCCGCCGACCCGCGATGACCGCGTCCGCGGGCACCTGGCGGGGCCGGACCGTAGACGCCGGCGCCCGCCACCGGCTCACCGGCACGCCCGCCGCCCCGCCGCCGCGGCGGCCCGGGGCACGCAGGGCCGCCCGGACCGCACCGGCCGCCCCGGCGCCCCGGCGCCCCCACCGATCTGACCGAGGACCCCGAGGTCTGGCGGCGGCGCGGGCGGGCCACCGGCGGTGTGCTCGGCGAGTGAGCTGACAGCACCCCCAGGGGGTGTCTCGACCCGTGACGGACGACGCCCGACAGGAGTAACCGGTGAGCGACGAAGGCGATCTGGAGTACCTGCCCGAAGAGTTCCGGACCAGCGCCCGGCACAACCGCGAGGCCGCCGACGGCGCGGACAGCCTGTCCCGCCGCCTGGCCAACACCACGGCCGCATCCGGCGAGTTCGGCGGCACCCGCGCCGCCTCCTACACGGCGGGCCTCAACCAGGGCACCACCGACCGCACCCGGCGCACCCGCCGGGCCCAGGAGGACCGCGACGTCATCGGCCACGGCGGCGCGACGACGGCGGACCTCGGCGAGGACACCGACATCCGGGCCCGTACGGCGCTGCGGACTCCCGCTGACGCGGCTGTGGTGCGGGCGGTCGCGGACGGCATGTAGCCGACCCCGGCCCCCCACGCCTCCCTCTTCCTACTCTCCTCCCACGCTCAGGAAAAGCCGTGTCTGGATTCACCATCACCCGCGCCATGCTCGTCGAGGCGGCGGGCTGCGACCCTTACGAGCTGCGGACGGATTTCAAGAACGACACGGACCCCGAGGCGGTCGACGCCCTCGCGTCGATCTGCAAGAACGGCGCCGAGGAGGCCGCCGAGACCGGCTCGGTGTCCCAGTACGCCTCCGACCTGGAGCAACGGGCGGGCACCCGGGGCTCCAACGCCATCTACGAGGACGGCGCAGCCCACCTGGAGCAGACCTACGACGACCTCGGCGAGGCCGGGCTGCGCGTCGTCTCCACCACTCTTGGCGAGATCAAGGAGGAGATGGAGGCCACCCGCACGTACGTGGACGACTCCATCGTCGGGGAGATGGGTCTTGAGTACTGGCGGGAGTGGTACGCGGGGCAGGCGAACGAGGAGATCGAGTCCCTTGAGGACGACCTGAACAGCCTGGACCCCGAATCCCGTTACTCGTGGTCCGGGCACGGCGAGAGCTACACCAGCGAGGTGGAGAACTTCCCCCGCGCCAACGTCCGCTCGATCATCGAGGACGCCTACACCGATCGGGCCGGGAAGTACGGCGCCGACGTGTACGACCGGATGACGGACGAACTCGACGACTACTACGGCTTCCTGAGCAACCGCGAGGACCGGTTGGCCGAGGACGGCTACGACACCGGCAGCACACCCCTGGACCTGTGGTACTCGGAGGGCAGAGTGGAGTACGAGGGGGAGCAGCTCGCGCTGGAGCTGGAGAGGGAGAACCCCGATCCGGCCGCCGTGGCACGTTACACCCAGGGTCTGGAGGATGCCATGGGCGGCGTTCTGGACGAGAACGGCGAAATAGCCGTCGACCCCGAGCAGCTCACGGAGGAGCAGCTCGCCTACCTGACCGGCTTCTACGACTCCCTGGGTTCGGAGGGCCTGGCGGCGCTCGGCGAGCTGGAGTCCGATCCGAACCGCGACGGCCCCGCCGCGGCCGAGGCCGTCCGGACGGCGCAGCGCGCCGCCGCCAACGGCATCAACGTCATGACCAACCCTGACGTCGGCGGCCTCGACACCCACCAGCCGTCGCACTTCGACCGGCTTCCCGAGCCGATCGCCGCGATGGTCCGGGATCCGGACGACATCGTGAACAAGCCGTTCGAGGAACAGATCGAGCACTACCGGCTCTTCGACGGCTTCGGCGACCTGATGGGGAACGCCACGGCACGGGCGGGCACCGGCTTCAGCCAGGACCTGGCGTACGCCGCCCTGTGGGCCGAGAACGGGGTCGACCTGGTCAGCAACCAGGCCGGGGCCGGGGACCTGAAGATGTCGGGTGCGAGCGCGGCCCTGCGCTCGGTGGCCCTGAACGATGTGGCCTCCGCAACCCTCATCAACGACGACTACTTCCGCGAGTGGATGCTGAGTGCCAGCTGGGAGGACCCCGGCGCGGCGGGCGACCTCATCCGCTCCGCGACCCTGCCCGCCGAGGGCGAGGACCCCAGGGGCGACCAGCGGCGTGCCGCCTTCAACCTGCTCGACTCCATCGCCCGGGGACAGGACACCCTGTCGTCGCTGACGGACCTGGAGGGCAATCCCTACGGGGCGGCCACCGCGGACATGCAGGCCGCCGTCAAGGACGTGTCGCTCGGCTACCTCGACCACCTCACCGAGGTGTCGGGCCGCCCGAACGGCGACAACTCCCTGACCTACAGCTACTTCGAGGAGAAGGGGAACCAGTTCCGGCTCAGCGCCGACCACCGGCACGAGCTCTTCATGTACCTCGGCAAGTCGGAACAGAGTGTGCTCCCACCAGTGAGATCGTTCCATCCTGATTCCGCAGGTCACAGAGCTGGTGTGGGCCGGGAGTGACGGGCTCGCACCGGACAGGAGCGTGATCGTTGCGGGGAGATCATCAGTCACCTCTGGACTTCGGTGTTGGCGAGGACAAGGAGGGCTCGCAGGAGGATTTGAGTGCAGTTCCAGGAGCATGCGGCCTGGTAGCGGAGTCGGAGCTGGCGGTGGCGTGAGCGCTTTGCCTCCCCCCTTGATCACTCCGGTGTGGCTAGGTGCATGATGTGCCTGGACATAGGGGGGACGCATGACGCAGACCACGCCGCCGAGATGGGGGCTGACATCGCCGGGGGCTCCTGGGAATCCGGGTGTGCCGCCGCAGGGGTTCATGCCCGTGCGGCCCCCGGACGGCGGGAACGGTGCGGTGTTCACCGTCGGGACTGTGGCAATCGTGGCTGAGACCGTGATCGCCGCGCTGGTCGCCGTCCTGATCAGCTTGCAGTCCGAGTCCCACGGAGGCGAAGGCGGCCTCGGATGGCTGTTCGGCACCATATTTGCGCTCGTGCTGCTGGCAGTCATGTCGGTGATCGCAGGGCTGGCCGGTTCGGCGATGGCGGTGCTTCCCCTCGTCCTCCTCGGGCGTGCGGTGGCCCGCCGTACGGGCCGGCACGACAGCTGGCAGCTCACCCTGGCCACTGTGGCGGTCGTTGCCGTCGCCCTGGCGCTGCTCATCGGCTCCTGCACGCTCCTGGCCGGCTTCGGCGGCCTGCTCGTTTATCCCGTCCTTGCCCTCAGCCTCATCGTCGGGCTGGCACCCGCGACCCTGTGCGCCCGGGCGGCGGGGAACCCCGGAAAGCCCGGGGCCCGATGGCGGGTGCTCGGGGGCGTGGCGCTGGGCGGTCTGGGGCTGCTCGCGGTGACGCTTGCGGTCGGGGTCGCGGCGTACAGCTCGGGGATCCTCAAGATCTACGAACCGCCCCGGCTCACTGAAGCCGACATGGTCGGCACCTGGACGGACGGCGGCGGCGGAAGCCTCCGCTTCGAGGCGGACGGCACAGTGACGGCAAAGGGCGTCAACGAGTACGAGGCCACAGGTGAGCAGTCCGGTGCCTACAACTGCACCGGGAAATGGCAGCTGACCGAGAACGAGGGTGCCGGCCGGCCGTTCGAGCTCAGCATCGCGGACTGCGAGAGCCTGTCCTTCGGCTGGGACATCGGCGGTACGGAGGAACACCCGACGGTCTTCACCTGGATCGGCGAGCCGGATTCGGGTGAGCGGTACATCCTTACGCGGCAGCGGTAAGCCATCCGGTGCTGAGGTCTCGGGCCTGGCCGGGTGTCGGTGTGCGGTCATGCCGCCCTCGATCCGTGGCCTCCACCGCCACATGGGTCCCAGCCGACTGCCCCGAAGCGACGCCGTAAGCACCACGCCGTACGCCAGGAACGTGGGAAACGATCTCCACCAACGTGGGATGGCCCTAGCTGCACCAGCTCTGTCACCGCTCATCAGCGACTTCCGTCGGTGTCCCACCGGGCTGTCTGCTCGAAACGAAACGTCCGGGCCCGCTGGGCTCGCGCTGCCCGACCTTGCTCTCCTCAGATGGCGGCGGCCTCAATGATCAAGTTTCATTCTGAAGTCGCAGGTCACGGGCCTGGCGTGGGCTGTGGCTGGCGAGCTCGGGCTGGCCAGGGGCGAGATCGTTGGCACGCGATCGTCCGTCACGGGTGAGGTCTGGCTTTCCGGGGCGGGCTCGGCGGTCGGCCGCGTAGGTTCCGCGGCATGACAGATGTGCTGACGTGGACGGTTCAGCAGCGGCTTGAGCTGGAGGAACGTGCAGAGGTGTTACGCAAGGAGCTGGCCGAGGTCGAGGGGAGACTGGTTCGGCTGGAGGCCGCCGAGGCGGTTTTCGGGGAGTGGGCCGAGGCGACGGACGGCGGACGGAGGTCGTCGGGCATCGTGGAGCCGGACCCGGACCCGGAGCCTGTGGCGGTGACGCCAGGTGCGGCCGGGATGCGGCTGGTCCCCGACCGTGCGGACGGGATGGGGGTGGAGGCTCTGACCTCGGACTATCGGCGGATCATGGAGATGGTCGCCGATGCGGGCGGTCCGGTGATGGCCAAGGACGTCGCCCGTGCGCTGGGCCGTGAACTCACCCCGGCGAAGGTCGAGCCGGTCCGGGGCCAGCTGCGCAAACTCGCCGACCGGGGCTGGCCGGCCCGTACCGGAGCGGGCCGCTACCTGCCGCGCTGACCTTCCAGGGGAAGCGGCGGAGGGGCCATGTCTGCCCGTAACGCGAGGGCCCCCGGTGGGTGTTGGTGAATCTGTGACGAAAAACCAGCCCGCCGAGGGCTCTCACGATGCTGTCTACCAGGTCCGGCTCCCGCTGTCGAAGTCGACCATCGATCTCGTCGTCGGCCTGATACGCCAGCACCGCAACCGGCTCGGCACCCGATGGCGCAAGCTCGATGCCGGCAGCCCGGCGATCGTCGTCCTGGCTGTCCTCCGCCACGACCAACGCCTGGCCGACATGGCCGGTGGCAACGCCGTCTCGGCCTCCACCGTGCGCCGCTGGGTCACCGAAGTGATCAACCTGCTCTCCGCGCGGGCCCCGCGCCTGGACCGCGCCTTGAAGAAGATCGCCAAGAAAGGCGGGGTGGCCGTGCTCCTGGACGGCACCCTGATCCGCACCCGCCGCCGCACCGGAGCGGAGAACCGGAAGAACTACAGCAGGAAACACAAGGCCCACGGCCTGCTGTTCCTCGCACTGACCGACGTCAAGGGCAACCTGCTCTGGATCTCCTCGGCCCGGCCCGGACGGTCCAGCGAGATCACAGGCGCCCGCCACGACAAGATCACCGCCCAACTCCGCGAAGCCGGCCTCGGTGCCCTGGCCGACCTCGGCTTCGTCGGCCTGGACGACCAGCCAGAGACCGACCCGGTGATCATCACCGGCCGCAAGGCCACCAAGAACCACAAACTCACCGACGCGGAGGAGGAAGCGAACCGCCTGCTAAACCGCGAACGCGCGGCCGTCGAGCACGGCTTCGCCAACCTCAAGTCCTGGCGCATCCTCACCAAGGTCCGCATGAACTCCCGCCACGCGACCGCCCTCCTGCGAGCCCTCCTCGTCCTCGCCAACACCGAAGTCCAGAGGTGACCGATGATCTCCCCGCAACGATCATGCTCCTGTTCGGTGCGAGCCCGTCACTCCCGGCCCACACCAGCTCTGTGACCTGCGGAATCAGGATGGAACGATCTCAATGAGGAAGTGTCGTCGTGAAGTTGCTGGTTGTGCGGGTCAGGGCGTTGATCATTTCGGGGTTATCGTCCGTCACCGCTGTACTTCCCTGCTCGTCAGGACGAGCAGGCCCCGCAAGAGGGCGGTCGCGTGGCAATGCTGACTACTCCCTACGGTTGATCTCCTTCAGGTTGGCCTCGTAGACCTCCTCGCCGACGCGGTCCCCGCGCAGCCGGCACTCGTGCAGGGCCTTGCGGGTCCATGCCCGGGCCTCGGCGCGGTCGCCGAGATGGAAGTGGTTCACGCCCAGCAGGCCGCAGAGCTTGCCGAGGAAGCGACGGGCGGGCGAGTCCCCGGGGTATGCGTCCAGTTCGTCGAGGAGCCGCAGCAGTGCCCGGTTGCTCTCCGCGAACAGGGCTCGGTCGCTCAGCCGCTGCGCTTGCGTCAGGGCTTCCCGACAGGCACCCAGCCAGCGTCCGTCGGTGGTGCCGCGGCGTATCTCGCGGGCGGTGAGTAGGTCGTCGAGGACTTCGGCGGCTTGTGCCGCGCCTCGGCTCCCCATACGGCGGGTCAGTTCGTGCGCACGGCTGGCGTGCTCGATGGCTGTGTCGAGGTCGTTCCGCTTGGCCGCGTGCGTGGCCAAGCGGGAGTGGATGGTGGCCACCCAGCGGTCGTCGGCCAGCCCCTCGCCGAGTTCTTCGCGGAGCAGTGCGTCGGCAGCCTCGAACTCCCCGTTCTCGGCGAGGATCTCCGCCTCGTGGAGCTTCTCCATCGGGTTGCCGGGCTCGCCGGCTCCCGACAGTCGGCGCAGCGCGGCGGGACGGCCCAACCCATCCAGCTCGCGCGCGATCCGCAGAGCCGTCAGCATGAAGGGCCCCATGCCGTCCATGTTGCTGCGGAAGCTCTCCCTCAGTTCCCGGGGCACGCTCAGCCATGAGTCCCGGTCGGCGTCGAGTTCCGCGGCGTGCTGTTCGCACAGCGCGCGGAAGCCAGCGTGGTCCCCGTCCCGGTCGGCCACGCTGAGGGCGCGCAGCACACGTCCGAGCTCGCCTTCGACGTACTCCCCCAGATGTGGAACCTTCAATGGACCGGAGCCCCCCACTGCAGCAGATGGCGGTACAGGTGCATGTACAGCAGCCCGGAAGGGTGCTCGTAGCCGGAGCCCCACCCGGACAGCAGGCCGCTGTGCGGTGCGCCGGGCGCGACATCGCCGACGACCCGTGCCACGTTCTCCTTGGCGTGGTCCAGAGATATGGTGATGGCCTGGAGGCGGGCCTCGTGCACCACGCGGCAGAGCGCCTGGCCCACCTCGTTGGTTACCAGGCCGGACTTCCCCATCACTACCCACACGTCGGCCCGGACGGGCTGCGCCCGCAGCCGCCCGTGCGGCAGATGCCCGACAGGGACGGGGTCCACCGCGGTCCAGCTTCCCGAGACGACCGTGACCCGCAGCTGCTTCTCCAGCTCCGCCCGGTGCCGTCGTATCCAGGACGAGATGAGCACGGCTTCCCCCTCGCACTCGCCGACGACCGCGACATGGCAGGTCGGCGTGGTGCCGGTGGTGTCCGGACCGGCGACGCGCCAGTAGGGCGTCACGTCGGGAGGACCGGCGTCGGCCTGTCTCTTCTCGACGTGGCCTCGCAGGTTCAGGCCGCCCCACCCGTCAAAAGTGCCGATCACGCGGACCGGCCGTGCGCCGTCGACCGGCTGTGACCCCGAGTAGTCCGGCATCGGGATGAGGATCTTGCCGTCTCCCATGTCCGGCAGCGGAACCACACCCGTGGCCAGGGCCTGCCGACTCATCCGGCCGTTCGGCACGGCGAAGGAGAGCATGCGGTCGTAGAGGTAGGTAAGGTCATCCGGCTTCGCCATGGACAGTCCGAGGCGACGCAGGCACTCCTCGCGGGTCTGCAGCCGGAACAGTTCAGTGTCCAGCAGCCCGCGCCAGATGACGAGTTGACGGTCGAGCACCAGGCTGCGCAGTGACTCCGCGTCCGTTGCGGGGCCCGATGGACGCGCCGGTCCACCGGTGTGCAGGATGTCCGGGCGCCCACCTGCCGTGGCCGCCAGCGAGGCCGCTGCCTCCAGGCTGCACCATGCCCGGCTCAGGTAGTCGGCGACGTCGTCCAGGAGTACGAGGGTGCGCCCAGCGAACTGCAGCAGGAACAGCGATTCGAGGGTCCTGCGGAACAGCCCCTCTTCCTCGGGGGTTCTCGGGGCCTGCGGGACGCAGGTGTAGTCGTACCAGATGTGGACGCGCTCCAGCAGCGGCCGGAATGCAGGCAGGGTGTCGAGCAGGGCGCTCAGGCGCTCCAGGCCGATGTCCTCGGACGCCTCGGCCGCGCCGAGTTCGACCGCGTCGATGCCGACCTGCTCCAGTTCCTGGGCCACCGGCGCGAGCGAGGTGCCGTCCAGTACTTCGCGCAGGACCCCGACCAGCAGACACTCCGCCAGATCCGACCCGGCCACGCCGACCGGCATGTGCATCGCGGCGGGAGCCACCTGACGAGGGGTGTGCAGGCCACGCCGGTGCGCGACTAGGACCGCCTCGCACATCGAGGCGACCAGATGCCATGCGACCAGGCGCGCCTGCGTGCCGTCCGGGTCGGGCTGTCCGGTGTCCAGCCAGCGGTGCGAGACGAAGACATGGTGCCGCTGGGGGAAAACACCGCGCACCAAGAGGGACGCCTCTTGCATCCGGGGAAAGCGGGTGTACCGGATGAGCTCGTCCAGGGGCAGCCAGCGCGACTCGGTCAGGTTCCTCCAGATCGACATGGTGGGCTGGGGAGTCACGTCCTGCGGCTTACTGAGCCCGTCCAGCATGCGGTGGTGAACGGTCAGGGGAAACCTGCCCACGATCTCGCCGCCGGGTTCGGCCATGGCGTACAGCAGCCCCCGCTGAATGCCCATGCGGAACTCCCCGTCAGGAATGGCGAGGTGCCGGTGGGCCAGGAAGTCACGCTGCCTCGTGAGCCGGGCCAGGTCCGCGGGCAGTCCCGCCCGTTGCTGCCGCCGCTCCTGCTCGGCGTGGGCCGCCAGGGTCTCGACACCTTGGAACGGCACCTGCGGGCAGGCGCACAGATAGCGATACGCGATGTCGTCGTACGTCCGCTCTGCCCCGCCCCGCGCATAGGCCAGCGCCTTGGCGGCCGCCTCGCTCGCGCGCCGGGCGTACAGCAACCGGGGATGCCTGCGTAACTTCTCCGGCGGAATCGACAGCAGAGCCTCGGCGTCATCGGCCGAAGGTTCGCTCCGGGACACACAACTCACCTTCCTTTCAGGGGACTTATGCCCGCCTTGCGATCAAAGCACGTATCTTTCCAGCAGGGTTGGTGAGCGTAGCGACTACAAGGAGATGCCGCCATGGCCGACATCAGCGGCGCACTGTGGAACGACGGGATCGGCGCGGAGGACTATCACGACGCGAAGGCCACGTATCACGCCGCGATCTTCGAGCAGTACAAGCTGTGTGTGGAGATGGCCGACAGGGTCAGCGCCCGGCGCAACCTCGCCAACACCTTCTTCCTGACCCTCCACACCGGCCTGCTCGCCCTCCTCGGCGCCTGGTTGTCCCAGGGAGACCACCGCGAGGTGACGGTCGTCCTCGCCCTCGCGGCCTTGCTGGTTGTGCTGGGCATGTGTGTCACCTGGTGGTTCACCATCCGCTCCTATCACCAGCTGAACCGGGGCAAGTTCGAGGTGATCGGTGCGCTGGAGGAGCGGCTGCCGGCCCGCACCTTCGTGGCCGCCGAGTGGCGCGCGCTCGGCGAGGGCCGGGACTGGCGCGTCTATCTGCCGCTGAACCGGGTCGAGCGGTGGATCCCCCTCCTCTTCGCCGGGGCATACGTCCTGGGGTTCGCCGCTGCCATGGCTCTGTGAGGCCCGCGGACGGTCCATACCGCTCGCTCGGCTGGATCGGCTCGATCGGCCCGATCGGTGACCGCGCCGGATAGAGTGACGGCCACATCGCTCGGGCCGGAAGGGGACTGCCGCGTGGTCACGGTCGCCGTCACCGGTCACATGGACCTGGCCGACGAGGCAGCTGGAGCGGTGCGCACGGCTCTGCGTGAACTGCTGGCCGACCTGCGCGACGACGCACTCGTGGGGCGTTCCTGTCTGGCCCGCGGCGCTGACACCCTTTTCGCCGAGGAAGTCCTGGCCCTCGGCGGTCGGCTGTCCGCGATCATCCCGTCCAGGGACTACCGGGACGCGGTTGTGGCCCCGGCAGACCTCAGCAGGTTCGACGTGCTGTGCGAGGCCGCCGATGACGTGGTGATCATGCCATTCGAGCACGCGGGGCGCGCGGCCTACGAAGCCGCCAACCTACGCCTTCTCCAAGGCGTGGACCATCTGCTCGCCGTCTGGGACGGCAGCCCGCCCACTGGCCAAGGCGGCGGCACAGCGGACACCGTGGCCGCCGCCCGCGCGGCCGGGCTGACTGTCGACGTCGTATGGCCTCCCGGCGCGTGCAGGTCCGGCGCCTGACACCCACGCTCGATTCCGGCCTTGCTTCGGCAGCCTCGTGAGAGGAAGGCGGTGATCCTCCGCCGGAAACGAGGCGTCGTGCGAGTGGACTGCAGAGGAGTGCTTCGACGGCACGCCCGCGTCACCCCGGCCGCGCTGCTCGCCGGTGCGGCCATCAACGCCGGAACACACGCCGCGATCGACCGCGGCGCCGCTCTGCTGTGGGACCCCGGGGAATTGCATCAGATGCACGCGGGGAGGCGCCATATTCCCTGGTGCTGGAGGAAGTGTAGCTACGGTCTCCACCGTCAGGATCCGCTTCGCTGGGTGGTCTGGCCTGCCAATTTGATCAGCCACGTTCATCAGATGCATGATTTCACCCTCTAGTGAGAGAGGGTGGGAGTGTCCGACAGCACGCGGGAGATACCTGGGGCCGCAAAGTTGGAGCTCGTCTCTGGTGTGTACTTGCTTCACCCCGAGGACATGGTGCTTGAGGCGATGTTGACGGGCTGGGGGCGCCAGCAGTTGGGGGGACGGGGGCTCCAAGCGCGTACGGCTGAGGGCCGCCGCGCGATGGTTGAGCAGTTCAGAGACTTCACGAACGAGTACCCGTGGAACTGGACAGCCTCGCACATCGACGAGTGGATGACCGATCTCGTCGTCAGCCACAACCGGGCTCGGTCGACGCTCCGCGCCTACCAGGGTGCCGTGGGCCTGTTCATGGACTACTTGCTCAACCCGGTCTACGGCTGGGTGGACGTCTGCCTGGACCGCTTCGGTACGCACCCGACGCCGATCCTGCACGATGGTAATCGGCGAGAACACCTGGCGGACTACGAGGGCGACCCGGCTCGCAGGCCGATGACCCGCGACGAATGCCAGCTGCTGTTCGACCACATCGACGAACGGGTGGAGCGGGCGACTCGACGGGGCCGCAAAGGAGCCCTGACTGCCTACAGGGACTCAACCCTATTCAAGACGATCTATGGATGGGGCCTGCGCGTCTCCGAAGCGTCCGGCCTGGACCTCGTGGACCTCTACCGCAACGCGAAGGCTCCCCAGTTCGGCCGGTACGGCATGGTCCACGTCCGCAAAGCCAAGGGCACGAAGGGGTCCGGACCGCGCCGGCGCAACGTCGCCAGCATCATGCCGTGGGCGGTGGAGTCCCTTGAGGACTACGTCGTCAACATCCGCCCCCGATACGGCTTCCCGACTCATCCGGCCCTCTGGCTGACCGAGCGCGGAGGCCGGCTGCGAGCCCGTGAGATCGAGGACCGCTTCGCGCTCTACCGCGAGGAACTTGGCCTGCCGGACGAGCTGACGCCGCACTGCCTGCGGCACTCGTACGTCACGCACAGCATCGAAGACGGTGTCGACCGAAGTTCATCCAGGAACAGGTGGGCCACCTCTACGCCTCCACGACCGCCCTCTACACGGCCGTCAGCGACGACTTCGCCAACACCATGATGCTCAAGGCCATCGACCTGGTCTTCGACAACGACCCTGGCACCCAGACCCTGCAACAGAGCGGACGACGATGACTGCGAAGCTCGACTACCGGTGGCACCTGCGCGAGGTGATGGCCACCAAAGGAATGTTCTCCACCACCGACCTGCGGCCGCTGCTGGCCGAGCGGGGCATCGAGCTGTCCGCCAGCCAGATCTACCGCCTGGTGGTCGAAACGCCGGAGCGGCTCAATCTCAAGGTGCTCATGGCCTTGCTGGACATCCTCGGCTGCACCATGGACGACCTGATCGAGCCCGTGTCCGCCGGCAGGCCGCGCGCGAAGAAGGCAGCGGATGGCACTGAGGCCACCGGTGTCGGAGACTTCCGGCCCAAGCGGGCCCGCATCACCCGGCCCTCATGAGGGCTACCGCCCCGTTCGAGGCCGACCCGCATGCCGTGATCTGCGAGCTGGTCGCTGCGGTCGAGCCGGAACTGTCGCCCGAGACCATTCAGCAGGCGGTCCAGCGTGCCGTGGCCTCGAAGTCGGCAGCTGTGCGTCTGGCCCAGGCGCTGGAAGGCGGTCTGCTGATCTCGGGCCGGGCCGAAGGCCCGGCCTCGGTGGAGCGGTTCATCCGCATCCTGCAGGAGTTCGGGGCCGTCAACGTCGTCCGGCCACCCTGCTCGCGTTGCGGCAAACTGCGCCCGCTGACGAACACCAACGGAGCCGGCCTGCGCTTGTGCGCCTCATGCGGCAGCAGCAACAAGACGAAAGGCTGGGCCTGCGCGGTCTGCGGCAACAACGCCACTCCGCGCTACGGGCTCGATCGCACGGGCCGCGAGGCATGCCGCTCGTGCTTCAAGGCCGAATGTACGGAGGACCCGGCCAGTGACCTGCTGCAGTTCCTGGCCGGTCGCCCGCTGGGAGTGAGCGAGGACACTCTGCGGGCGGTCATTGCCGAGGTGACAGAAGGCAAGCTCACCATCACGCGGCGCCTGCACTGGGACGTGCAGAACGAACCCGCCCTGCTCACCGGCCAGGCCGACCACTACTCACCGCGGACTGTGCTCCTGGTCGACCGGCTCCACCACGCCGGCGCCACGGGCGTCTCCGCTCCGAAGTGCCCGCACTGCCAGCGCACCGTCCGGCTCGGACACTCGATCAAACGGCTCCGAGTCTGTGGCAACTGCTACAACCGCTCCCTCGCCGAACCCTGCAAGTGGTGCAGTCGCTCCCGCACCCCCGCAGGCAGAGACGCCAGCGGGGCCCCGTTCTGCAACACCTGCCGCGACAGGGAGGCAACTTGCCAGGAGACGTGCATCGTCTGCGGCAAATACCGGGCTGTCTCCGCCCGCACTGGTCAGGGGCCGCTCTGCTCGGCGTGCCGAAAGCCGCCCACGATGACGTGTACCTCCTGCGGCAACGTCCGTCCCTGCTTCCACAGCACCACCGACTCCTCCCGCTGCCGGGCTTGCCTGACCACGCCAGAACCTTGCACGGACTGCGGCCGGACGAAGCGGGTCGTTGCCAGGGTCGCCCGCGGCCCGTTCTGCGAAAACTGCTGGGAAGTGGCGCCCGAGGCCCGAAAGCCGTGCGAGGACTGTGGCAAGGTCGAGCGGCTGTTTCATTTCGGTCGGTGCCGTCGCTGCGCCGGTGAGCGGCATCTACGCAGGCTCCTGACGCCGCCGGACGGCAGGCCACGTCCAGAGCTCGACCAGATTGCAGCCGCTTTGCTCGACCACAATCCCAGCAGGGCACTGCTCTACACGCGCGAGTCGAAAGAGGCCGCCAGCCTCCTGAACGACCTGGCGTCCGGGGTCTGCGAACTTAGTCATGAGGCTCTCGACGCCCGAAGTGCCGGGCACCGCCGCGACCTGGCCGTCGACTGGTTCCGGTCCGTCGTGGTCGCGGCCGGCATCCTGCCTGTCCGCGACGAATACCTCGCCCGCCTGGAACGGTGGATCGAGTACAAGACGGCCGCCCTGAATGATCCCGAGCACCGGCAGCTGATCACCGCCTACGCGCGCTGGGACCGGGTCGCACGCATCCGGCGACGAGCCCGCGGAAAGACGATCACCGCATCGACAGCTGACATCACACAAGTGCAGATCTCCAAGGCCGTGCTGTTCCTGGCCTGGCTCAAGAACCAGGGTGAGAGGCTGGCGACCTGCCGACAGGAACACATCGACCTCTGGCTCACCTCCGAACCCCACCAGGGTCCTTACGCCGCCGGTCCTTTCGTCGCCTGGGCGGTCCGCAGCAAGTTCGCCTCCGGGATCAGCATCCCCACCCGGGCCCATCGGGTCTCCTACCGCCCGCTCGATGCCGACGAACGATGGAAGATCGCCCGCCAGCTCCTCAACGACGACTCCTTCGAGACCAAGGACCGCGTCGCTGGCCTGATGGTCCTGCTCTACGGCCAGACTCCCGCCAGAACCTGCCGCCTGACCACCGACCACGTCCTGCACGACGAGGACGGCGTCGCACTGCGCATCAACAAGACACCGCTCAGGCTGCCACCACCCCTGGACGCCCTTGTCCTGCAACTCGTCGACATCGCGCACAGCCATGAGCACGCCGTCAACAGCAACGAGACAAACGCGCCTTGGCTGTTCCCGACCCAGCGTCCCGGACGAGCACTGACCAGCAGCCGGCTCGCGACCCGTCTGCGGAACATCGGCCTCCCGTCCGAAGCCGGACGATGCGCCGCCCTGCTCGACCTTTGCACACAGATGCCGCCAGCTGTGCTGCAACGGCTGCTCGGTATCAGCCCTATGGCGGCCGAACGGTGGTCTGCCGGCGCGGTCAGAATGGCCTACGCAGCTGAGGTGGCCCGTCGATCGTGAGCTGCACGCTCTCGGCCGCTATCAGGCTTCGATGCGAAGCCACGTGTCGCCGGCGCGAAGCCATAGAAGACCGTCGCGACCCTGACCGCAGCGCATGACCACCCGTCCGGGCACTCGAATCTTGCGTCGCTCGGTCACACTCCAGGTATCACCATGCAACTCGGCTCGCACCACTTCGGTTGACCTCTGGTTGTGAACGCGCTTGGTCAGGACCGCTCGATGGTCGCGCACGGCGAACCCGTCCGGGTCACGTACGGGGCTGGGCCAACTGGTCACCTCACCGGTCGACGGGGTGATCCGCGTCAAGAACGTGCCTCCCCGCCGACTGCCGGAATACCAGATCAGCCAGACCCGGTCCCCCTCGGTGGCAGCAGTGCATCCCTCCAAAGGCACGTCAGGAAGGCGACCTCCCGGAGCCCAGGTTGCGCGACCATCGGCACTCCAGCCGGCAAGACCGGCTGCAGACTCCGGATGCCCTCCGTAGATGCCTTCGTCTCCGTAAGCCGTCCAGATCGATCCCCCGCGATCGGTCACCAGAGCAGGGATGTCGTCGCCGATGCAGAAGGTGGCTTCTTGGTCACCACTTTCCAGAGAGAACACCACGGCGTTCGGGCTCCATGCTCCCGACTCCTCCTTGCCCGCTCGACCGCTTGCGATGAGAAGACGGGCCTTCGGGAGAAGAGCGATGTGGCTCGGCCTGACCGGGACGTCCTTGATCGGTCGACGTTGAAGCGACCCGTCAGCCTGGCGTATCACGAGCACCGCATCGAATGGGACCTGCGGGCCCCATCCCACCCAACCCTTCACGTAGCGGCTTCGGCGTAGGCACTGCCGATGGACGAGCAGAACAGCCAGCTCCCCCGTCGGGCCAACGGTCCACCACAGAGGGCGTCGTCCCGCCCAGAGGTCCCTTACGGACGGCTTCCAGACCCTCTGCACGTCGACCGTCGCCATCACATCCCCCCTGCTTTCAGATGCAGCACCCGAACGTAAGTGCTGATGAGAGGAGTGTATTGATGCCAGACCAAGGAACCGCCCCCGCGTCGTCCGACTGCCCCGCGGTGGGCTCACAAACGCTATTCGGCACAGTCGAATATCCGAACCTGCCGATACTGGCGAAGAAGACCAAGAAGACGGGCTACATCGAGCACTGCAAGGTCGCTCGCGTCGACGACGACGGCAATGCCACCTCGGAGCTCACCGGGCCGGGCCGGGCAGTGCGTGGATGGAGCGGGATGCCGCTCTGCACCGCGCGATCGGCGCCGCTGCCGTCACCGTCTGGCTGACCACCCGTCCCGGCGTACGCCAGTGACCCGCACCCGCCTGGACCGAGTCCGCGCTGCCGCCGGCATCGCCAAGCTCGCTCTCCAGCAGATCGAGGACGACCTCACCGGCGAGATCGCCGCCCAGGAGCTCGCACAGATCCTGCGCGAGCTCCACCACGAAGACCATCGTCAGGACGGCGTCTTCGGCTCCCTCGCGCAGCTGCTCACCGTCGCCGGACAGGCCGCCGGGCGCATCGAGCCGGACCGTGACGGCGAGATGTCGTGCCCGCTGCACGAGACTGCGGCCCTCATCACCGAGAACGCTGGCCTGCAGACCTACTACGCCCCCCGTGCTCTTGACCCGCAGAGAGAATCCGCATGAAGACCTTCCGTCTGGACAACGCACTGCCCCTCGACACGACGATCCCCGCCCCGTCGCTGGTCTGCCTGATCGGCGCGGCTGGTTCGGGCAAGAGCACGTGGGCCGCCAGCTGGCCCGCCACGCAGGTCCTGGGGCTCGACAAGTTCAGCGCCCTGGTCAGTGACGACTTCTCTGTCAAGTTCAGCGTGTTGAACTGGAGCAGTCCGCCCAGCTGACCGGCCGGTTCTATCCGATTGCGCTCCTGGCTCGGGAGGCAACTGGTAGGAGCCTTCGCCGTGTGCAGTGTGGAGGTTCGTTGTGGTCTCAGCCTCAGGCAGTGCGGCCCGCGCCGGTGGTCGGCGGTCCTTACTCTGCTCCGTCGGCGGAACGGAGCTGGAAGTCGACGACGACGCAACTAACCTGTCCGTCTTCGGTGCGGCCGGTCCAGACGGGGTAGGCCCCGTCGCCTTGGCCGGCACGGAAGGCGATGAGGTTCGGCTCGGGCTCTGTGCCGGGCAGTTCGACGCTGAATTGGCTGTCGCCGTCGAGGGGTATGAAAATGTCGTCGTCCAGCTGGTCTTCGGTCACAGCCCGCGTCGCATCCATGAAAGCCGCTGTGCCGGTATCCACGCCAACCCCGTAGAACTGGCCCTCGCCGAGCAACCCCAGGTCCTCGTCAGGCCGGAGGGTCATTTCCCACTCTTGGGGAGGGACGTCCAGGAACGTCACCCTTGCCGCGGCGACACCGGCTCCGCGCGTCGTCCGCAGAAGCGACAGAGTGACCGGGAACTCGCCCAGTGGCACAGCGACGGTCCGCGGGTTGCTGATCCAGCCAGGGTCAGAGACCGCCAGCTGCCCTGACGTGATCCGCAGCATGCCGACGTCAATGGGCTCGACGACGGCCGGCCCCTCCCGGGTGTCGCACGCACCCGGGCTGAATAGTTGCTCGACTCCGGTGGCGCGCAGCGGTCCCGATCCTTCGTCCACCGACACGTCGTTCAGGACTACGGTCGCGGCGGACTCGTGGCCCTGCTGAGCGAGGAACGGCGCGAACACCTGCCAGTCGCCGAATTCCGGTGCGTGACAGAGGAAGTCCTCGATGGGCGTCGCGAACTGCCGCACGGAGACGCTCGACGAGCCGGATGCTCGATCGTGCGATGACTCCGGTGACCCGCCCCGCGGTCCGGCGAACTCGGACCGAACCTCGACCTGCCCGTCGGCTGAGACGGTCGTGGTCTCCTGACCATCCCACTTCCCGTACAAGTGCGCCTGCTCGTTGGGAAACTGCCATCGAGTGTTCCGCTGCGCCAGCAACCTTCCCGGGCTGTGAGGCTTGAAGTCGATCATCTGCATGCGCCAGGACCTGTCGTCGAACAGATACACACGCCACATACGCCGCGGCCAGTATTCGATCAGTGCCAGCGGTCGCTCCCGCGCGGAAAGCAGAACCGCGTAGTCCACCCCGGCCGCATGCTTGCGTGCCGCGAGCGCGCGCGACATCGGGACCCGATGGGTCATTCCCCGATAGGAACCCCACATCTCGCCGTACGACACATCAAGACTGTCGAAGATCACAGCCGCACATCTCCCCCCGGTGGTACCAGCCACCCCCAAGCAGTGGCGCTCGACGGGTGACCCTGCCGCAACGCCTTGCTCCTTCTGAAGCTTCGTTGTGCCGCAGTCTGCCACTGAGGTGTGACATAGAGGATCGTGGGAGGCCCGCGACCTGGGGATACCGATGAAACGTGCCGCCCCAGGTGCCGAAACAGAGTCGGTTCGGCGACTCCGGGGCCGACGAGCCGCCCTGCGTACGTGCATCGGCAAAGGGCCGGCCGCCCCGCTCCCTCACCCTTTTCGAGATCAGGAGAACCCCCAGCATGCATCGTCCCGCCACCTTCGCCGCCCTGCTCGGACTGACCCGCGCCGCGAGCGCGATCGGCGACTTCTGGGTCCAAAGCGACTTCTGCGCCCGTGTGAAGGGCGCCTCCGACGACCACCCGGTCACCCACCAGGGCCCGGTCACCGAGGAGAAGACGACCCGGCACGGCCGACGGCCGTAAGGCGTGCCTGCACCACGTCGCTTCTGTTGGTGTAGGACGGAAGTATCTGCCGACTGGCTGACGTTTGCGCTGGTCAACGACTCGGTACCGGACGGTTTGGTGTGTGACAGGTGTTGTACATCGTGGCGGTCGATACAGGGAGCCGGTGTGGATCAATCAGCCTGACTGTTCGTGCGCCTGGGCAGGCAGAACATCAGGGCCCACATGAGAGCGAAGGCGCCGCCAACCCACCAGAGCACGCCGGTGAACGCGTCCCGGTTGACCGCGGCGTCGGGCGAGCCGCCGGTGGCGGAGAGGAACACCAGGGCGGTCAGCGCGGTGCCGAGGGCAATGCCGAGGTGGACCGCAGTGTTGAACAGGCCCGAGGCCGATCCTGCATTCCTGTGCGGGACCTTGGCCAGGGATATGTCGGCGAGTGGCCCGCCAATGGTGCCGAAGGCGAGACCGAGCAGCAGGAGCGGGACCGTCATCGCGAGGAGGGTCAGGTCGGCCTGCCGGCTGCTGATCTGAATCCCGTAGAGCGCCATCGAGGCTACGGCGAACAATGCTCCAGCCTGCGGCACGCGGCGCCCGTGGCGGCCAGTGGTCTTCATCGCGATCACCGCACCGGCCATCTCACCGCATGCCATCAGCACGAAGGCTCCTGCCGCCTGGAGCGGGCTCATGCCCAGGCCCCGCTGGAGGTACAGCGTCCAGGTCATGAAGAACATCTCGGACAGCAGACCCATCAGGAACTGCGCGGCCAGGCCGCCGGAGAACGCCTTGTTCTGGAAGAGGGACAGGGCGACGAGCGGGGCTTCCTTCCCGCGCTGGTGGCGCAGGAAGATGCCGAGGGCCAGGAGACCGGCGGCGAGCATGGCGAAGGACCAGAGCGGCCACCGGTGGGTGTGGCCTTCGGTGAGCGGGAAGACGATCAGAACCACGGCCAGCGCGGACAGCATCATGCCGGGGAGGTCGAGGCGCTCGGCCTTCGGTGCGGTCGACTCCGTGATGAACTTCCGCCCGAGGGTGATCACCGCGAGGCCGATGGGCACGTTGATCAGGAAGATCGGCCGCCAGCCCAGCCCGAGAAGATCCGCCTCGGTGAGCACACCGCCCAGAACCGGACCCAGGACGGCGCCGACAGACAGGACCGCTCCGTAAAGGGCGAAGGCCCGGCTGCGGTTCTTGGCGTCAGCGGCGTCGAAGGTGACGTGGAGGGTCGCCAGGATCTGCGGGATCATCACCGCGGCTCCGCCGCCTTGCAGGACGCGGGCCGCGATGAGCATGCCCGCACTGCTGGCGAGGCCGCACAGCAGTGAGGCCAGGGTGAACACGGCGGTGCCGATGAGGAAGATCTTGCGCCGCCCGTAGATGTCGCCGAGCCTGCCGCCGGTGATGAGGCCCAGGGCGAGGGTCAGCGCGTATCCGGCGGCCAGCCACTGCACGGCGGCCGGTGTGGCGCCGAGCGACTGCTGGAGGGTGGGGATGGCGGTGAGGACGACCGACTGGTCTAGTACTCCAGTGTGGTTTCGTGATGCACCCGCTGGCTGCATGGGTGAGCCATCGTCGGCATAGGCCGCGGTGGGCTTCGGCATGACGGCGCGGGCTGCGACGGACCCGAAGAGTACGGTGGCCGGTGGTTCCGATGTGCACCCGGCGTGAGTTGTAGTAGATGTCGTATTCCGATGGTTCGGCGCGCCGGAGGAATGTAGCGTCGCGATCATGGAATTGCTGACTGGATCCACCACCGACCAGGCGCCGGCGAACCCTGCCGCCACCGATGACATGCTGGCCACTCAGCCGGTCGGGTACTGGTGCGGCCTGACCCAAGCGGCCGTCACCCGGCATCTGCGCGACGCCATGGCCAGGATCGACGTCACGCAGCCGCAGTACTGGGTACTCAACCGCGTGAGCGGCGGCCCCGCGGCGCCGAGCCGCGAGGAGGTCGTCGCGGAGTTGACGCACCTTGCCGACGGGCCGCACGAGATCGCCAGGGCCGTCGACCAGTTGCTCCACCGCGAATGGCTCCGCATCGACGACGGGCAGCGTCTGCACCTCACGAATGCAGGGGAGGCCGCCAGAGTACGGCTCCGTGAGCTGGCGACCGAGGTGCGCGCCGTGGTCCACCAGGGCATCAGCGACGAGGAGTACGTGGCGGCGCTCAAGGTGCTGCGCAGGATGGTGGCCAATGTCGACGGCGACGGGGCTCCTGGTAATCCGTTCTGATTGCGCGATCTCGTGACGGGCCCGGCTGGGAACGGGAGCAGCCACCGCGTGATCATCGGTTGGTGTGGGGACAAACGAAGATCGTTCGGTGTCCGCGGGCCATGACGTGGATCCTGCCCTCTGGCGGAAGATGTTCGACCAGGTCATGGCCCGGATGGCGGGCCGCTTCGGTCGAGTTGAGCCGAGGGCGAGTGCCCGCGCCCATCTGCTCGGGCTGCTCTCGCAAGCAGAGCGGAAGAACTGCTGGCAGTTGGCCGAACAGGCTGGTCACGCCCGGCCGGGGCCGATGCAGCGCCTGGTGCGCTACGCCCGCTGGGACGCCGATGCCGTTCGCGACGACATCCGCACCTACGCCGTCGAGCACCTTGGCGACGACGGCGGCGTGCTGATCGTGGACGAGACCGGGTTCCTCAAGAAGGGCCGGTCCTCAGCAGGCGTCCAGCGGCAGTACACCGGCACCGCCGGGCGCATCGAAAACTCCCAGGTCGGCGTCTTCCTCGCCTACGTCACCAGCCGGGGGCGGGCGCTGATCGACCGCCGGCTCTACCTGCCCGAGCATTCCTGGTCCACCGATCCCGAACGCCGCCGGGCGGCCGGGATACCCAGGACGGTGCGGTTCGCGACCAAGCCCCGCCTGGCCTGGGAGATGATCACCGCCGCGCTGGACGCCGGAGTGGAGGCACCGTGGGTGACCGGCGACGAAGCCTATGGACAGGACCCACAGCTCCGTGCCGGTCTGGAGGCGCGCGGCACCGGCTACGTGATGGCCGTCGCCTGCTCAACCAGGGTGTGGATCAACCACGGACGCACCCCCGTCCGCGCGGACACCCTCGCCGAACGCCTGCCCGCCACCGCCTGGCAGCGGCAGAGTGCTGGCCCCGGCGCGAAGGGCCCGCGCTACTACGACTGGGCCTGGATCCACATCGGCGTCGATGAACACCGCCATCTGCTCATCCGCCGCAACCGCACCAGTGGTGAACTGGCCTTCTACCTGTGCTGGTCACCCACCGCGGTGACCCTTCCCGGGCTGATATGCGTGGCCGGTGTCCGCTGGAGCGTCGAGGAGTGCTTCCAGGCCGCGAAGAGCCAAGTCGGACTCGACCACTACCAGGTCAGGCACTGGACCTCATGGCACCGGCACATCACACTCGCCATGCTCGCTCTAGTCTTCCTGTCCGCCGTCGCCGCCGATGCGGCACCGAAGCGGCCCGCCGATCCGCACCGCTCAGCTCACAGCAGCGACCCGATCTCCTTGACCGTCCCCGAGATCCGCCATCTGCTTACCGCAGTCTTCGGCCAGCCGGCCTTGACTGCCGCCGGGCTTCTGCACTGGTCGATCTGGCGCAGACACCACCAAGCGGCAGCCCGCCACAGCCACTACCGAAGACGATCCGCCGACGAACCTGCTGGATAGATCACGAAATCACACTGGAGTATTAGACGTCCGGAACTACGGCCCGGTCGGACGCCTGGACATCCAGGCGTCCAGGCGTCCCTCCTGACACTGTCCTGGGGGGGCGCCGGGACATCCCCCCAGGAGCCGTCCGGCGGCCCCGTCGGCCGGACGGCCCCGACAGGACCTCAGGCGCTACGCCGCCGGCGGAGCGCCCCCGCCACCACGTCGACCACGAGGAACCCGGCCAGGGTCACTCCCAGGACCGGGAGCGCCCAGCCCAGGGCGGCCACGGCCGGGATGCCCAGGATCAGGACCGGCAGCGGAAGCCGCCGCCACGCCCCGCGCTCCGGGGCCTTCCCGGCGAGTGCCGGACGGTCGGCGCGGGTGGGACGCCGCTGCCACCACATGCGGTAGCCCCAGACGATCACCGCGGTCAGGCCGATCGCGACGGCGGCCAGCACGATCTGGTTGACCACGCCGAACAGCACGCCCATGTGCCCCTGCACGCCGAGCTTGCTGAGCTTGTTCAGGACCGGGTGGTCCGCCCAGCGGGTGCGCGAGGTGATCTCGCCGCTGCTCGTGTCCACGGCGACCCGGTCGTAGTGCACCGGCCAGACGTTGTCGTTCTGCGCCACGACCCACGTGCTCGCCGCGTCCGCCGGAGGAGTGATCACCACGGTGCCGCCGAGGCCCGCGTCCCGGGCCGCCGCGAGCGCCGCCTCGAAGTCGGCCGGGTAGGCGTCGGCCTTCGCTTCGCCGGAACCGCCGTGCCCGGCGTGCTCCGAGTGGTCCTCGGCGGGGGCCTCGGCACCCGGGAGCGCGGTGTCGAGGGCCGGGGCGTTGCCGTTGGCCGCGTCCAGGAGCCGTCCGAACCGCTCACCGGCGTAGTTCGACCAGGTGAGGCCGGTGGCGCTGAGGAACAGCAGCCCGAGCGCCAGCCACACCCCGGTGGCCGCGTGCCGGCCGCGGGTCCGGCGCACCCCCCGGGCCGCACGGTCCGGAAGCAGCACGCCCCGGACCGATCTCGCGCGCCGCCCCCGGCTGCGCCCGAGCCACAGCACCAGGCCGCCCGCGACGGCCACCCACAGCCAGCTCGCGGCGACTTCGGAGTACAGGCGCCCCGTGTCACCGAGGTGGAGATTGCGGTGGAGGTCGTCGAGCCACGTGGTCAGCGGCGTCGACCCGAACCAGGTCGTCAGCTCGCCCCGGACCTCGGCGGTGTACGGGTCCACGAACACCGTGCGCTGCTTGTCGTCCAGCTCCGGAACGGAGAGCACCACCCGGGTGGTGTCCTCGGGGCCCGGCGGGGTGATCACCGACGCCGTGGTGCCCTCGGGGTACGCGGCCCGCGCGGCGGCTATCTGCTCCGCCAGCGGGAGCGGCTCGTCGCCGACCTTCTCGACCCGCAGCTGATCGCCGTAGACGAGCTGGTCGAGCTGGGGCGTGAAGGTGTAGGCCAGCCCGGTCAGCGCGGCCACCAACAGGAAGGGTGCGACGAGCACACCGGCGTAGAAGTGCAGCCGCACCAGGAGGTGGCGTACGGCTTCCCAGGAGCGGGCGGGCCGGGACTGCCCGGACTCCGGTTTCGCGGGGCCGTCCGGCCCGCCGGGTGCCGGTGCGTCGGGAGAAGGCCGGACCGCGGGCGGTCCGTCTGTCGGTCCGCCCGTCGTTGGTTCGTCCGTCGCCCGTCCGTCCGGGGCGGCGTCGGTGGGATCGTGGTCGTTCTGCGGTAGTTCGTCGGTTCTGCGGGACATGGATGCTCCTCGAAGGGCGGGCGATGGCGGACGCGCGACCGGACAGCCCCGCAGGCATGCCTCATGGACGCCGGTCGTATCCGGCGTCTGCGGCTGAGCGGGGCGGCTGTCAGGCCAGGGCCGCCGACGGCGGGCCGCGCCGGTGCCGGGAGCGGGCGAGGAGCGCTCCGAACCGGATCCGCCTGACCACCGGCGGCACCCGTCGCAGCCGGGGGAGGCAGGGGAGCGACGGAGCGGGCCGGAGGGCGAGGAGAGGGGCGAGCAGAGTCGCGAGGCGTCGCAGCACCCGCTCCCCGTAGATCACGCAGAGGGCGGTTCCGAGCGTGGCCGCCGCGTGCGCCAGGGTCATCCCGGCGTCCATGGCGTGCCCGGAGTCCGCGTGCGTGGCGTGCCCGGAGTCCGCGTGCATGGCGTGCCCGCCGGACGCCCCGGCCATGTGGTGCCCGTGGGCGACCGGCTGCGGTGCGGCGAGGAAGTGGAAGGCGTTGTGCAGGCCGAACTGCGTTCCGCCCAGCACCAGTGTCACGACGTCGAAGCGGCGCCGCCGCCCCCCGAAGAGCAGGGCCCCCTGTGCCGTCAGGGCGAGGAACAGGAGAGTGAGCACTCCCGTGCCGGGAAGCTGCCCGCCCGCCGCGACATGGCTGACGGCGCCGAGCAGCAGGCAGGCCGAAGCGCAGAGCAGGCCCCTGGCCGCTCGCGTCGGCCAGCCGCCCCGTGCACGCATGGACACAAGGTAGCCAGCACGGTCGAGGGACCCGACCCCGGGTCCCGTGCTGAGGCCTCTTTCCCGTGGGGCGGTAGTCGGCCGCATGGCCAGAAACACCCCCGTGTGAATTCGGACGCTGGGCATACATGTCCGGCCACTCCGGCCACTCCGGCCGGGAGCCCGATCCGCCCCGCTCCTCCCGCCCGCTTCAGTCCCCGCCCTGAGCCGGAGGAGCACCTGCCCCGGCCCGGGCCTGTGGCTCAGCCCCCGTACTTCTCCCCGGCCTCCCGGGCCGCACGCTCCAGCCGGTCCCGGTGCCCCGTCCAGTACGCCGTGTCACCCGGCGGCATGCTGTCGTTGCCCTGGTTCATCCCCACGGCGCCGTCCATGAGCTCCCGGAGGATGTCCGCGTGCCCGGCGTGCCGGTGCGTATCGGCGATCACGCGCACCGCGGCATGGTGCAACGTCACGTCGTCCCGGCCCTTCGGCCACCACGGCACCCTGCCGACCGTGTCCAGCGGCAGCGCGTCGATCGTCGCGTCCGCGTGCGCCCACGCCCGGCGGTAGAGGCCCACGATCTCCTCGCGCGGCTCGTCGGCGGTCGCCCACATGTCCGCGTTCGCCTCCGCGCCCTCGGCCACCCAGGGCAGCGCCTCGCCGGACGGCCGCCCGAAGGTGTCGCCGAGGTAGCCCAGCTCCACGCTCGCCACGTGCTTGACGAGCCCCAGCAGATTGGTGCCGGTCGGGGTGAGGGGGCGGCGGATGTCGTATTCCGGGAGCCCGTCGAGCTTCCACAGGAGGGCGTCACGGGCGTTCTGCAGATAGAAGCGAAGAATATCCTTGGGGTCTGATTCATTCATGGGACCCAGTCTGGCGATCATCGGAGCGGTGCTCACCGGTATTTCGCCGTCTGCGCCCCTCGGGCGGGCAGGCCGCGGCGTCCTTCCGCACGGCACGCGTGGCGGCGAGGCGGCGGTGCTGACCGCTTCGGGGCGGATCTCCGGCGGCTCCTCGCGGGCGTCTCCTCGGCGGGCCGGTTATCCGAGCACGGCCCGAGCACCGAGACCTTCGTCTGGGGCGCGGACGCCCCTGGAGCCTCGGGAGCGGTGTGGCGTCGCCCACAGCGAACCCCGCTCCCGAGCCCTCCCCGCGGCCGGTCCGGAGGCCGGTAATCCGCTTCGTACCGGGGGAGCGGGAAGAGCCCGTGCCGTCGGCGGCCGCCCTGCCGTGACCGGGATCTCGTTCCGGTCAGCCCGGCCCCCTGGCAGTCTGAACCGGATTACGGGGGACCCCCAGTCGAAGCCGGACGAACAGCGAGACGCCATGACCGCGACCACCGCAGCAGCAGCCACCGTCCACCACTCCCGTCGCGCCCGCACCGGCGGCCCCGACGACGGCTCGAAGCTGCTGGAGCACCTCGCGGGCTGGGCGTTCGTGGTCGTCTTCGCGATGCTCGTCACCCAGCTCGGCCTGCTGTAGCGCCTGGAGCGAGGGTGCGTACGGGAAGCCCGCACGTACGCGAACCGGCGGGGCATGTACGGAAACGGGGAGACGCGTACGGAAGCGGGCGTGCCGCCCGCCCGGCACCCCGCTCGGCACCCCGCCCGGCAGTTCGCCGTACGCGTCACGGCCGCTGGTGTCGCAGGTGAGGCCGCAGGCGTTGGGGTACTCCCAGTCGATGTCGATGCCGTCGAAGACATCGGCCCACCGCGGGTCCTCCACCAGGTCGTAGCAGGACTTCGCGAACGCGGCCGGGTTCCGCGCGGCCTCACCGGACCCGCCCGACCGGCTCCAGCCGCCGAGCGACCAGAGGACCTTCAGGCCGGGGTGGCGCTCCTTGAGCTTGCGCAACTGGTTGAAGTCGCCCCGCAGTTCCTGGTCCCAGGTGTCGGCGTCCCCGTCGACCGGCTCCTCGGTCGTGTAGGCCTTCCCGTAGCCGGCGTAGGAGTCGCCGATCGGGCGCGGGAACGGTTCGGTCCGATCATCGTGGCTCCTCGTGGGGGAGGGCTGGTGCGTGGGAGGGGAAAAGCTCCGGGAGACGGCGCCTGCTTTGGCATGAACGCGGCAAAGCGTTCAGTGGAACCACAGAAGGACTAGACCAGCTGGGGCAATGGTCCGGACCGACCCGGCGATCACCGAAGGGCCGCTCCAGCCCTCCGACCTGCCGTTGACCGGCTGTTACCCCGTGACGGAAAGCACCCGATCGGGCATACTCAACCCGCCACAGCCGCTGCCCCTCGCCCCCCGTGACCCGGGAGGGCAGGATCGGCTGAGCAGTCTGCTTTTCCCGGGTCCGTCCGGGAGATCACCCGGCGGCGCCTCTCCCACCCCGAGTGCGCGACCGCCGCAACGCCCGACAGGGAGGAGAGCGCCGTCATGTCCGACCGTGCCCCGCAGCAGGTGGAACGCCGTCTGCCCACCGAGGAGTCCCGGCAGCTCGTCGCGCTCGTCCGCGACATCGTTTCGAAGGAGATCGCTCCCCGGGCGGCCGAGGAAGAGGAAGCGGGCGTCTTCCCGCGCGAGGTCTTCACCCTCCTCTCCGAAGCCGGACTCCTCGGACTTCCGTACGACTCCGCCCTCGGCGGCGGCGACCAGCCCTACGAGGTCTACCTCCAGGTCCTGGAGGAGCTGGCGGCCGCCCGGCTCACGGTCGGCCTCGGCGTCAGCGTCCACTCCCTCTCCTGTCACGCGCTCGCCGGATACGGCACCGACGAGCAGCGCGCCGCGCATCTCCCGGCCATGCTCTCCGGCGGCCTGCTCGGGGCGTACTGCCTCTCCGAGCCCGCCTCCGGCTCCGACGCCGCATCCCTGCGCACCAGGGCGGTACGGGACGGGGACGACTGGGTCATCACCGGGACCAAGGCCTGGATCACGCACGGCGGCGTCGCCGACTTCTGCACCGTGCTGGCCCGCACCGGTGTGGAGGGCCCCCGTGGCATCACGGCCTTCCTCGTCCCCGGCGACGCGGAAGGCCTGAACGCGGCCCTCCCCGAGAAGAAGATGGGCATGAAGGGCTCGCCCACCGCCCAGCTCAACTTCGACGGCGTACGGGTCGGCGACGACCGCCGCATCGGCGAGGAGGGCCAGGGCTTCGCCATCGCCCTGTCCGCACTCGACTCCGGCCGCCTCGGTATCGCGGCCTGCGCGATCGGGGTCGCCCAGGCCGCCCTGGACGAGGCCGTCCGGTACGCCACCGACCGGCGACAGTTCGGCCGCCCCATCGCGGACTTCCAGGGGCTGCGGTTCATGCTCGCCGACATGGCCACCCAGATCGAGGCGGGCCGGGCGCTCTACCTGGAGGCGGCGCGGCTGCGCGACGCGGGTCAGCCCTTCTCGCGGCAGGCGGCCATGGCGAAGCTGTTCTGCACGGACGCGGCCATGCGGGTCACCACCGACGCCGTCCAGGTCCTCGGCGGATACGGCTACACGCTGGACTTCCCGGTCGAGCGGCTGATGCGCGAGGCGAAGGTGCTCCAGATCGTGGAGGGCACCAACCAGATCCAGCGCATGGTCATCGCGCGCCACCTCGCGGGTCCTGAGACCCGCTGAACCACAGCGGCCGGTCGGACCGGACAGGCGGCGCCGCGGCCTGGGTCCACTCCGGGTCGCGGCGGCCCGGCAGGGTTCGGCCGGTGCTCTCCCAGTGCCGCAGCAGTGCGCTGTAGATCGGTGGATCGGCGGGCGAGCCCAAGCCCGAGGTCCCGGTCGAACGGGGCAGCGGCCGGTCGGGGGCGCCAGGGTGGGTGCGGTCGCCGGTCACCGGCCCCTGAGGTGCGGGCGCGGGCGGGGGCGCGGAGTGCTGAGCGGGGTGCGGCACCGGCTGCCGGCCGGTCGCAGCGCCCGGCTGCGGGGCGTGCGTACCCGGCTGCGGAATCGATTCTTCGGCGGCAGGTGCGGCGAGGCGCCGACGCCCCGTTCCGGCTGTTGAATGCAGCGTGGTCATACGCGGCCAACGCGCCCGGGCACGCCGGAGTCACCGTCCGGCCGATTCGAGAGCCCGTTCGCCGGGGGCCCGGGAGACATGCTCCGGCAGGCGCACGAGGTCCGTGACGCGCGAGGCCGTACGGGCCGGGCGCGGCGGCCCCGCCGTACGGCCCGGGCGCCCGGGCCCGCGACGCGGTACGCCCGCGACGCGGTACGGGCCCGGGCGCCAGGATCAGGCGGCCTCGCGCCGCATCCGCGGCACGCGCAGCGGGCGGGAGCCGGGCCCTCCGGCGTGCGAGAAGGGCTGCATCCGCCAGTCCAGGCCCTGGGGGAGCGTCAGCAGCAGCCCCGTCTCCTGCTCCTGGAGCTCCAGTGACTCGTCCGCGGGGCGGGCCTCCGCCGCGCCGCGGCCGGTCCCGGCGCAGACGGTCAGGACGAACGGGTTCCACGGTGTGGGGCAGCGGGCGTGCTCCGGCAGAACATCCTCGTCGGCCAGCAGCGCGATCGGCTGGGCGCAGTCCGGGCAGACCACCCGGACCATCTCGAACATGTCGTACACGTCGGCGGTACTGTCCTCGTCCGGATCGACAGGCTCCGGATCGACAGGCTCCGGATCGACAGGCTCCGGATCGGTACGTCCGGTGAGCTTCAGGCTCTGCATGAGAATTCCCCCCTCGGGTGGGCCGACAAGGCGCACGGCCTCGACCACAGCAAGCACTTCCCGCCGTACGTGGCCGATAACCGCGAGGCGGCCCGCTACCGACCCGTAAACCTGTGGCATTCGTCACATGCCGCCCGCAGGTGCCGATCCGTGACCTCGTGCGACTGTGCCGACAGGCGTCCGGGGCCGTAGGTTGATCCGCATGGAGGAGCTGGACCGTCAGATTGTGGAGTTGCTCGTCAAGGACGGGCGGATGAGCTACACCGACCTGGGCAAGGCCACGGGCCTGTCCACCTCGGCGGTTCATCAGCGCGTCCGCCGGCTGGAGCAGCGCGGGGTGATCCGCGGCTATGCCGCGGTCGTCGACCCCGAGGCCGTCGGGCTGCCCCTCACCGCGTTCATCTCGGTGAAGCCGTTCGACCCGAGCGCCCCCGACGACATCGCCGAACGGCTCGCCGGGGTGCCGGAGCTGGAGGCCTGTCACAGCGTCGCCGGGGACGAGAACTACATCCTCAAGGTGCGCGTGGCGACCCCGCTGGAGCTGGAGCACCTGCTCACCCGCATCCGCTCGCTCGCCGGCGTGTCCACCCGGACCACCGTCGTCCTTTCCACCCCGTACGAGGCCCGGCCCCCGAGCATCTGAGAGCCCCTGTTCCGCGCGCTCCGAGGGGGCCGCGGACCCGGCGGCGGCCCGCAGGCGCGAGACTGGTCCCATGAGCGAGAGCACCGCCCCCCAGAGCGCCCCCGAACACCGCACCGTGCTGCTGCGCGGCGGCGACGTCCACAGCCCCGCCGACCCGTTCGCCACCGCGATGGTCGTCGAACGCGGACATGTCGCCTGGGTGGGATCCGAAGGGGCCGCCGACGCCTTCGCGAGCGGCGTGGACGAGGTGGTCGACCTCGAAGGGGCCCTGGTCACCCCGGCGTTCACCGACGCCCATGTGCACACCACCGCGACCGGCCTCGCGCTGACGGGGCTCGACCTCTCCGGCGCCCGTACGCTCTCCGAGGCACTCGGCCTCGTCCGTGCGTTCGCGAACGGCCGCGCTGCCGGAGACGTCCTGCTCGGCCACGGCTGGGACGCCGCGCGCTGGCCGGAGCGGCGTCACCCCTCGCGCGCCGAGCTGGACGAGGCGGCGGGCGGGCGGGCGCTGTACCTGCCGCGGATCGACGTGCACTCCGCCGTCGTCACCACCGCCCTCCTCGACCTGGTCCCCGGCGTCACCGCGATGACCGGCTATCACCCGGACGCGCCGCTCACCGGCGACGCCCACCACGCCGTACGGGCCGCCGCCCACGGCGCGGTCACCCCGGCGCAGCGGGCTGCCGCCCAGCGCGCCGCTCTCGACCACGCGGCCTCCCTCGGCATCGGTACCGTGCACGAGTGCGCCGGGCCCGACATCTCCGACGAGGAGGACTTCACCTCCCTCCTCGCACTCGCCGCCGAGCGGCCGGGACCGCGGGTCTTCGGCCTCTGGGCCGAGGAGATCGCCGACGAGAAGGGCGCCCGCCGCATCCGGGAGCTCGGAGCGATCGGTGCGGCGGGTGACCTCTTCGTGGACGGCTCGCTCGGCTCGCACACCGCCTGCCTGCACGAGCCGTACGCCGACCACCCGCGCACCACCGGCACCGGCCACCTGGACGCGGCCCGGATCGCCGCCCACGTCACCGCCTGCACGGAGGCGGGCCTCCAGGCGGGCTTCCACGCCATCGGTGACGCCGCGCTCTCCGCCGTCGTCGCCGGGATCAGGGCCGCCGCCGAAACGCTGGGCCTCGCCCGCGTCAGGGCCGCCCGCCACCGGGTCGAGCACGCCGAGATGCTCACCCCTGAAACCGTCGCCGCCTTCGCCGAGCTCGGCCTCACCGCCTCCGTCCAGCCCGCCTTCGACGCCGCCTGGGGCGGACCGGAGGGCATGTACGCCGAGCGCCTGGGCGCTGAGCGGGCCGCCACCCTCAACCCCTATGCCGCCCTGCTGCGCGCGGGTGTGCCGCTCGCCTTCGGCTCCGACAGCCCGGTCACCCCGCTGGACCCCTGGGGGACCGTCCGGGCCGCCGCCCACCACCGCACCCCGGAGCACCGCATCTCGGTCCGCGCCGGATTCACCGCCCACACCCGGGGCGGCTGGCGTGCCGTGGGCCGGGACGACGCGGGGCTCCTGGTGCCCGGGGCGCCGGCCGACTACACCGTCTGGCGGGCCGCCGACCTGCTGGTCCAGGCCCCCGACGACCGGGTCGCCCGATGGTCCACCGACCCCCGGTCCGGCACGCCCGGCCTGCCGGATCTCACGCCCGGGGCGCCGCTCCCGGTCTGTCTGCGCACGGTGGTCCTCGGACAAACGGTCTACGTGCGACCGAACGAGTGACGTCGGGACATTTCGTACCGCCGATCGATGGCCGCCGGGCCGCTCCGCCGCCGGGGCGCCCTCGGCGCTGACCAGGTAGTTTGGTCAGAAGTCGCAGGTCGAGCGGCTGTTGACAGAAAGCGCCCAGGGGCCGGTAGGTTCGGCCGGGTCCACCACAGGATGTCCGGCCGGTTGGACTCCACGCAGTCGTCGAACGCCGCTGGGTCATGAGGTGGTGTGCCGCACCGGCGCACCACCGCCGACAGCCAGGTTCAGCGCCCGCGCCTCGGGGGCGAGGGAAGGTTTCAGCCGGCCGGAGGGTGGGACCCGGGTGGGGCCCGGACGTTCAGTAGACAACGGCATTCGGTCGACCCGCAGCCAGCGGGTCCCAGGCCGGCCCGAAGGACGCCGGGCCCCGATCCGCCGACCGCCGGTGGGTGCGAGTCCCACGGGGCGATGTGCTGGATATGGTGTCCCTCTGTGTACGGACTCTAAGGGGCAGTAGTGAACGACGGCGGTCAGAGGCAGTTCGGCCCGCTCGGCAAGGTTCTGGTGATCATCCCGACCTACAACGAGGTCGAGAACATCAGGCCGATCGTCGACCGGGTGCGCACCGCCGTCCCGGATGCCGACATCCTGGTGGCCGACGACAACAGCCCCGACGGCACCGGCAAGGCGGCCGACGAGATCGCCGCGACCGACGACCAGGTGCACGTCCTGCACCGCAAGGGCAAGGAAGGGCTCGGCGCCGCCTACCTCGCGGGCTTCGCCTGGGGCTCCGAGCACGGCTACGGCGTGCTCGTCGAGATGGACGCCGACGGCTCCCACCAGCCCGAGGAGCTGCCCCGGCTGCTCACCGCGCTCAAGGGCGCCGACCTGGTCCTCGGGTCGCGCTGGGTGCCCGGCGGCCGGGTGGTGAACTGGCCCAAGAGCCGTGAGGTGATCTCCCGGGGCGGCAGCCTCTACTCCCGTCTCGCCCTCGGCCTCTCGGTCCGCGACGTCACCGGCGGCTACCGCGCCTTCCGCACCGAGACCCTCCAGGGCCTCGGTCTCGACCAGGTCGCCTCCCAGGGCTACTGCTTCCAGGTGGATCTGGCCCGCCGCTCCGTCGAGGCGGGCTACCACGTGGTCGAGGTCCCCATCACCTTCGTGGACCGCGAGGTCGGCGACTCCAAGATGAGCAAGGACATCCTCGTCGAGGCGCTGTGGCGGGTCACCGGCTGGGGCATCACCTCCCGTGCCGACAAGATTCTGGGCCGCAAGAACTCCTGACCGGCTCTCGTCGGCGGCCGGGCACGGTCCATGATCACCCCCTTGTCCCGTTTCCCCGCCGCTACGGGCACACTGGGGGCATGACGACCGGCACTCCGCCCCCGACCCGTCCCCGGCGCTCGCGCGCCCGCAGATTCCTGCCGCCGGCCCTCGCCGCCTGGCTGGTGCTGGAGATCTGGCTGCTCACCGTGGTCGCATCGGCCGCGGGCGGCCTCACCGTCCTGCTGATCCTGGTGGCCGGGGCCGTGCTCGGCGCCGCGGTCATCAAGGCCGCCGGCCGGCGGGCCTTCAAGAACCTCACCGAGACCCTCCAGCAGATGCCGGGACAGCCCGGCGCGACCGACGCCCCGCCGATCGCCTCGGCGGGCGGCAAGGGCACCAAGGGCAACGGCCTGCTGATGCTGGGCGGGCTGCTGCTCCTCATTCCCGGCCTGATCTCGGACGCGGCCGGACTGCTCCTGCTCGTGCCGCCGGTGCGCACCACGATCGGGCGGTACGCGGAACGCTCCCTGGAGCGCCGGATGCGGGCCGCCCAGCCGGGCAGCCTCTCGGACGCCTTCCAGCAGGCGAGGATGTACCGGCCGGACGGCAAGGTCGTCCCGGGCGAGGTCATCCGCGAGGACGGCACCCAGGCCCCTTCCCGTGCCGACGAGGACCCCCAGGACCCCCGCCCGCCCCTCACGCCCTGAGGTCGCCCCGGCCGGGCACGCACAAGAGCCGCGGGGGGGGGGGGGGGAGGGGGGGGGGGGGGGGGGGGGTGGGGGGGGGGGGGGGGGGGGGGTGGGGGGGGGGGGGGGGGGGGGGGGGGGGGGGGGAGGGGTGGGGGGGGAGAGGGA
>NZ_JBVIPK010000005.1:0-39214 GCF_055577965.1 Streptomyces sp. NPDC033165 | reverse complement strand
CCCCTCCCCACTTACCTACATTCCCCCCAGACAGGACTCCACCCCCCCCCCCCCCCCCCACCCCCCCCTCTCCCCCCCCCCCCGCGGCTCTTGGTGCTGTACTGCTGTGTCGCTGTACTGCTGTGCGGTGTTACGCGGTCAGGCAGACTTCCTGCTGTCCCGCGGGTGCACGGCGATGTTCATGGCTCCGGAGCGCAGAACCGCCAGCCTCTCGGCCAGCACCTCCTCCAGCTCCTCGCGGGTGCGCCGCTCCATGAGCATGTCCCAGTGCGTACGCGCAGGCTTGCCCTTCTTCTCTTCGGGGCCGTCCCCGTCCACCAGGAGTGCCTGGGCGCCGCACGCCTTGCACTCCCACTCCGGCGGAATTTCCGCCTCCACCGAGAACGGCATCTCGAATCGATGTCCGTTCTGGCATGCGTACTCCACCGCCTGGCGCGGGGCCAGATCGATGCCGCGGTCCGTCTCGTAGCTGGTAACCACAAGTCGCGTGCCGCGGAGAGCTCGCTCACTCATGAATCGTGCCTCCCGGGCTTGTCGCCCACAGGACAAAATGTCGCTGTCGTCGTCATCCGGTCAACGTCCGGTCGGCGGTAAAGATTCCCGTTGCCGGTCATGCGTCGCCCGTCGTGCCGCTGCTTTATCTGGGTTGAGTACCCGCCCATGCCCGGTTTGTCACCTCTGGTGGATGTTGTCACCCACCGGTCGAGCTGCTTTCACTCGCAGTAACGGTCCTCCGGGCAGGCCAAAGGCGTACACTACCGGCCTTTGACTTCAACGTCTAAATCCGTTCCGGCACGGGATTGCCCGCGGCCTCCACCGCACGCCTCACCGGGACCCGCGCGAGCAGCACCGCGCCGAGGGCGAAGAACACGATCAGCGAGATGATCGCCTCCCGGTAGCTGCCCGTCAGCTGGTACGCCAGACCGAACACCAGGGGGCCCAGCCAGCTCAGTCCCCGGTCGCTCATCTCGTACGCGGAGAAGTACTCGGCCTCCTTGCCGCGCGGCACCAGATGCGAGAACAGCGACCGTGAGAGCGCCTGGCTGCCGCCCAGCACCAGGCCGATGGCCGCCGCGAGAACGAAGAAGAAGACGGGCGCGTCGGCGGGCAGGAGATAGGCGGAGACCAGAATCGCCGTCCAGACGACCAGGGACCCCAGAATCGTCCGCTTGGCGCCGTACGTCCGGGCGAGTCGTCCCATCCCGAGCGCCCCGGCCACCGCCAGGATCTGCACCAGCAGGACGGCGATGATCAGCGTCGTCTGGTCGAGGCCCAGCTCCTCGGAGCCGTACAGGGAGGCCTGCGAGATCACCGTCTGGATGCCGTCGTTGTAGACGAGATAGGCGAGCAGGAAGGACAGCGTCAACGGGTGGCGCCGCATGTCGCGCAGAGTCGCCCTCAGCTGCTTCCAGCCGGAGCCGACCGCCCCCTCGCCGCCCGGCGGGACCCGGCGGTCCCGCAGCCGCCGCAGGGGTACGAGTGTGAACGCGCCCCACCACACACCGGCCGAGGCGAGACAGATCCGCACGGCGTCCGACTCCGCGAGCCCGAAGGACTCGTGGCCGGTGTACAGGATCAGGTTCAGCACGAGGACCAGGGCGCCCGAGGTGTAGCCGAAGGCCCAGCCGCGCGAGGAGACCGCGTCGCGCTCCTCGGGCTCGGCGATCTGCGGCAGGTAGGCGTTGTACAGGACCATCGACACGGAGATCGAGGCGTTCGCCACGATCAGCAGGAACGCGCCCAGCAGATAGCGGTGGCCGTCCAGGAAGAACATCCCGGCCGTCGCCGCGGCCCCCGTATAGGCGGCCGCCGCCAGCAGCGGCTTCTTGCGCCCCGTACGGTCCGCGGCCGCGCCCACGACCGGCATCAGGAGCACGGCCACCACGATGGACGCCGAGACGGAGTACGCGAACAGCGAGCCCGCGCGCACGGGTATGCCCAGGGGGTGCACGTAACCGTCGGGATCGGCCGCGGCCTTGGCGATGGACGTCAGATACGGACCGAGGAAGACGGTCACCACGCTGGTGGAGTAGACGGAACAGGCGAAGTCGTAGAAGTACCAGCCGTGCTGTTCACGCCTGCGGGCCGTCGCGGACCCGTCGCGCGGCGGCTGCCCGGCCGGATCTTCCCGTCCTGTGGTCCCGGTGCTCAACCCGCGCTCCCTCGATCGTCCCCTGTGGACGCGGACGGACCGGGCGTCAGGACCAGACCCCCCGCTCGCTCAGCACCGTACGCAGCGTCTCGATGTGATCGGTCATGATGCCATCCACGCCGAGGTCCAGGAGCGCCGCCATCCGCTCCGGCTCGTTCACCGTCCACACGTGCACCTGAAGCCCGAGCGCGTGCGCCGTACGCACGAAACGGGCGTCGACCACCGGGATGCCGCTCTGCCGCTCCGGGACCTGGGCGCAGACCGCGCCCGCGCGCAGCGCCGCCGGAAGGCCCAGTGAGCGCAGGCGCAGCCCCAGGACGCCGCGCACCCCGTACGAGGTGGCCAGGCGCGGGCCCGCCAGGCGGTGCGCTCGGGCCACCCGGGCCTCCGAGAACGAGCCGACGCAGACCCGGTCCCAGGCATCGGTCCGGCGGATCAGGCCGAGGAGCGGCTCCAGCGCGGATTCCGCCTTGAGGTCCACGTTCCAGCGGGCCTCGGGGAACTCCTCCAGCAGCTCCTCGAAGAGCGGGAGCGGTTCGCTGCCCCCGACCCGGGCCCGGCGCACCTCGCTCCAGGGCAGCGCGGAGATCCGCCCCCGCGCGTCGGTGACCCGGTCGAGCGTCGCGTCGTGGAAGGCGACCAGCCGGCCGTCCGCCGTGGTGTGCACATCGGTTTCGAAGTAGCGGTAGCCCGCGGCGGCCGCCCTGCGGAAGGCGGTCGCGGTGTTCTCCACACCGTCCGCCGCCCCGCCGCGATGGGCGAAGGCGATCGGCGCCGGGTGGTCCAGATAGGGGTGGCGGCTCGGGTTCACTGCGGCAGTATGGCCTGCCCGGGTGCCGGGGCGGCAACGGGGCCGGAACCGGCGGGTGCGGGGAAGGCGAACATCCGCAGGAAGAACTGGGCCGACGGGCCGATCGTCAGGGCGTACAGCACCGTGCCCGCTCCCAGCGAGCCGCCCAGGACGAAGCCGGTCACCACGACGGCCACCTCGATCGCCGTACGGACCAGCCGGATGGAGCGGCCGGTGACCTGGTGCAGCCCGGTCATCAGCCCGTCGCGCGGCCCGGGACCGAACCGGGCGCTGATGTAGAGCCCGGTCGCCGCCCCGTTCAGCACCACCCCCAGGACCATCACGGGGACACGGAGAGCGAGACCGTCGAGCTCGCCGACCAGGGCGAGCGTTCCGTCCATGGCCAGACCGACGACGAACACGTTGGATACCGTGCCGAGCCCCGGGCGCTGGCGCAGCGGGACCCACAGCAGCAGGACGACCGCGCCGACGACGATCGAGACCACGCCGATCGATACGCCGGTCAGCTCCGCGAGCCCCTGATGGAGCACGCCCCACGGCTCCAGGCCGAGCCCGGCCCGCACCAGGAGCGCCGAACTCGCCCCGTACAGCGCCAGCCCGACGTACAGCCGGACCAGCCGCCGGGTGAGCCGGGTCGTGCTCCGGCCGGTGGTCCTGGCCATGTTATGCCCCCTGATGTGGTGATGGTGGACTGCTTCATGGCACTCTGTGGCAGGGGGCAGGCCACCAACTATGGCCAATTCGAGGAAGGTGGACTGATTTCGATGGCGCAGTGGACTTCGACCGTGGGGGCGGCTCAGCTCGCCCGGCAGCTCCAGTCCCAGCAGCCCCGGCCCACCGGGCCGGGCGGACGGAAACCGCCCGCCTACCGTGCGCTCTCCGACGGCGTACGGCTCCTCGTGCTGGAGGGCCGGGTCCCGGTCGCCGCCCGGCTGCCCGCCGAACGCGAGCTGGCCCTCGCCCTCTCCGTCAGCCGTACCACCGTCGCCGCCGCCTATGAGGCCCTGCGCGCCGAAGGGTTCCTGGAGTCACGGCGCGGCGCGGGCAGCTGGACCGCCGTCCCGGCGGGCAACCCGCTGCCCGCCCGCGGCCTCGAACCGCTGCCCCCGGAGTCGCTCGGATCCATGATCGACCTGGGCTGTGCGGCCCTGCCCGCCCCCGAGCCCTGGCTGACCCGCGCGGTCCAGGGGGCGCTGGAGGAGCTGCCCCCGTACGCCCACACGCACGGCGACTACCCGGCCGGGCTGCCCGCGCTGCGGCAGATGATCGCCGACCGCTACACCGCGCTCGGCATCCCGACCATGCCGGAACAGATCATGGTCACCACCGGCGCGATGGGCGCCATCGACGCCATCTGCCACCTCTTCGCGGGCCGGGGCGAACGGATCGCGGTCGAGTCCCCCTCGTACGCCAACATCCTCCAGCTGATGCGCGAGGCCGGCGCCCGCCTCGTCCCCGTCGCGATGGGGGACGGTCTTGCGGGCTGGGACATGAACCGCTGGCGCCAGGTGCTGCGCGACGCGGCCCCCCGGCTCGCCTATGTGGTGGCCGACTTCCACAATCCGACCGGGGCGCTCGCCGACGAGCAGCAGCGCCGGGAGCTGGTGGACGCCGCCCGGTCCGCCGGCACGGTCCTGGTCGTCGACGAGACGATGAACGAACTCCGCCTGGACCCGGATCTGGACATGCCCCGCCGGGTCTGCGCCTTCGACCCGGCGGGCAGCACGGTGCTCACCGTCGGCTCGGCCAGCAAGGCGTTCTGGGCCGGGATGCGGATCGGCTGGGTGCGGGCCGCTCCCGACGTCATCCGCAGCCTGGTCGCGGCCCGCGCCTACGCCGACATGGGCACCCCGGTCCTGGAACAGCTCGCGATCAACTGGCTCATGGGCACGGGCGGCTGGGAGCAGGCCGTCGACGTCCGGCGGAGCCAGGCGCGGGAGAACCGCGACGCGCTGGTCGCCGCGGTCCGCCGGGAGCTGCCGGACTGGGAGTTCACGGTGCCGCGCGGCGGCCTGACCCTGTGGGTGCGCACCGGCGGCCTCTCCGGGTCGCGGCTGGCCGTGGCGGGCGAACGGGTCGGCGTCCGGGTGCCCTCGGGCCCCCGGTTCGGTGTCGACGGTGCCTTCGAGGGTTACGTACGCCTGCCGTTCACGGTGGCCGGGCCGGTGGCCGACGAGGCGGCCGTACGGCTGGCGGCGGCCGTGGAGCTGGTCCGCTCCGGTGCGGGCGTGGGAGCCGATGCCCCGCGCAGCTTCGTGGCCTGAGGAACGGGCGGCACGACCGGGGGCGGGGAGCGGAACTGGTGATCCGCTCCCCGCCCTGCGGGTGTCCTGCCGGTGAGACCGGGCTCGCGCGCCCTGGTGCCGGGCCGCGCCGTGTCGTCCGCCTCCGCCTTGCGACGCACGGCACCGGGCCCCGATCCGGCCCGGCCGACAAGCCCCCGTCAGGTGCGTTCGGTTCAGCTCTCGGCGCCCGCCGACCGCGCCTTCGCGAGCGGCTCGGACGGCCTGGCCTCGGCGACGGCCGCCTCCACCGCCACGGGCACCTGCTCGGTCGCCGGACCCTCGTCGGCGGGCGCGGCCTCCATCGGGACGGGCCGGTCGGGCAGCAAATCGAGGACCGCCTGCCGGTGTGCGTCGCTGGTGGCGTCGTCGTACGGGTCGGGCGTCGCCGGGACCTGGAGCCGCAGGACCGGGCCGGTGCCCAGGCGGGCGTAGCCGCGGCCCGCGGGGACCTCGGGCGGCGGTGTGGTGCTCGGCCCGGCGCCCAGGACGGCGGCGATCTGCTCGGGGGAGGCCGGGCCGAGGACCGCCCGGGCGCGGGTGTGGGTCCGTACGGTGTCGGTGAGGCCGTCCAGCGCGTCGAACTGCTCGGCCAGGACGACGACGACCTGGACCGCCCGTCCGTGCCGCAGCGGGATCCGGAGCAGGTCCTGCGGGTCGGGCCTGCCGTCGGCCGCCGCGAGATGGCCGAGGACGCTGGGGCGGTCCAGCAGGATCCACAGCGGTCGCCGGATGTCGTCCGGCGCCGGGTGGCCGGTCTGGCGGGCCAGGTTGGCGGTGATCAGACGTCGTTCCGTCTCGTGCGCCGCCCACTCCAGCGTGGCCAGCGCCCCGCTGAGCCCGGATTCCACGGCGAGCACACCGGCGCGCCCGGCCAGCGCGCCGTACTCACCGGTCCCGCTGCCGTCGACGAGCAGGACGTCGCCGTGCTGGAGGGCCTGGAGGGCGATCGAGCGGACCAGGGTCGTGGTGCCGCCGCCGGGCTGCCCGACGGCCAGCAGATGCGGTTCGGTGGAACGGCCGCCGGTCCGCCAGACGACGGGGGAGGCGTCCACCGTCAGGTCGCCGTCGCGCACCGGGACCGTACGGGAGACCGCGTCCGGGTCGGTGAAGCCGAGGACCGTCTCGCCGGGTGCGGTGACGAAGCGCTGGGCGACGATCGAGGTGGGGAGCGCGTCCAGCACGGTCATGACGAGGCGGTTGGCCTCCTCGTCCCAGCTGAAGCGGTACTCGCGGCCCCGGCCCGACTTGGCGTGGAGCACCTGCTCGATCCGGGACCGGGCGGCGGCCTCGCCGTCGGTGAAGTACGCGGGGTAGGAGACCTGGAGGCGGGTGATCCGCCCGTCCTCGTCGAAGGAGTAGCCCTCGAAGGCCTTCTCCCAGTCGCCGCCGTGGGCGAACAGCGGACTGGGGTCCTCCGGTACCGAGAAGTACGGCACGAGCGCCTCGTACAGGGCGCGCAGGCGGGCGGTCTCCGCCTCGTCCGGGCCGGTCTTCACGGGGACCCGCTCCCGCCCCTTCCAGGCGGCGGCGCCCATCACCGCGATGAGAGCCAGGATCGGCCCGTACGGGATGAGCGCCACCACGAGCACGCAGGCTGCGGCGAGGAACAGCTTGGGACCACGCCGTTCCTTGGGGGTCGCGGCCCACTTCTGCCGCCCGGACACGGCCAGCAGCCGCAGACCGCGGACGACCGTGATCAGCGGGTGGAGCACGTCGGTGGCGTTGTCGGCGGCCGTGCGCGCGATCTCTCTGCTGCGAGTGATCGAAGCGCTGCCGCTGCTCAGAATGCGGGGGAGTGGTCGCCGGGCCACGTCGGTCTCCTGAAGGGGTGGGAGCGGTTGCGGAGCGTCAGAACTTGATCCCGCCCAGCAGCCCGGCGAGGCTCGCCCCGCCCGCGGTGATGCTCGGGGCGATGGCGGTGCCGGCCAGGTAGAAGCCGAACAGGGCGCAGACGATGGCGTGGGATGCCTTGAGCCCGTCCTTCTTGAAGAACAGGAAGACGATGATGGCGAGCAGTACCACGCCCGAAATGGAAAGGATCATGAGCGGTTCTCTCCTGGTTGAGGGGGACAGTCACCATGAGTCCTTCCAGGATCACGGGAAGTATCTATACGACAAAAGGTGCAATCGAGTGAATATCCCGCGCTTTCACTTGACTGGCCCACAGAAGTCGGTCCCCGCAGAGCGGTATCCCCGCGTCCGTGCCGGGCAGGAGACATCCGCGGTGATCCCTTGCCGCATCCGGGCCGGGTCATGTCGCCCCGGGAGCAGTACCCTGTCGATTCACTCGTACGGCCCTGCCGTACTCCCCACCAGGTCAACGCGGCGGTGAAAGCCGCCGCAGCAGTCAAGGAAGGCGGTCCCGTCCGATGAGCGAAACCCCCGATCCCGAGGTGGTCGAGCTGGCGACCAAGGTCTTCGACCTCGCCCGCACCGGCGAGACCGAGGCGCTTCTCGCGTACGTCGACGCGGGCGTCCCCGCCAACCTCACCAACGACCGGGGCGACACGCTGCTGATGCTCGCCGCCTACCACGGGCACCCCGGGGCGGTCACCGCCCTCGTCGCCCGCGGCGCCGACCCGGACCGGGCCAACGACCGCGGCCAGACCCCGCTGGCCGGAGCGGTCTTCAAGGGCGAGCCCACCGTCATCGACGCCCTGCTCACCGCGGGCGCCGACCCCGCCGCCGGGACCCCGTCCGCGCTGGAGACGGCCCGGATGTTCGGCAAGTCCGAGCTGGTGGAACGCTTCGGTGCCCGCTGAGGCACCGGCGGCCCCGCCTGCGGGCGTGTCCGCCGAGAGGTCCGCTGACCGGTCCGTCGTAAATGTGGTCGCGGTGGCGAAATGGCTGGGTCATCATGACGTCGCGGGCCCGCTCAGGGCCACCGACGAGAGGCAGAGGAAGATGCTCTACACCAGGCGGAAGACGGCGGTCGGCCGATCATGTTGCTGCGCGGCGTAGCGGTGTCCCCCGGACACCCCCTCGTGCCGGGAGGCACGGGGCCCTGCACAGTCCCGGTTGCGTCGACAGCTTGATGTGAGGCTTTCTTCCATGTTCGATCCGTTCATAGCGCCGAGCGGCACCCTGCTCGGCCTGTTGCAGAGGGGCCGCGGCGACGGCACGCTCCACGCGCTCGCCGCACCGCGCCCCGAGGCCCTCGCGGCTCTCAACCACTGCGTCGTGAGCGACCCCCGTCACGACTGGCAGGTGGAGAACCGCTCCCTCTACTACGCCCGTCTCTACCTCGACCTCGACGGCGGCATCGAGGAGATCGAGCGGCACCTCGCCGATCCCGACGACCACGCCGACACCGACGACTCCCGCACCGGGCTCGCGCTCTCCGTCCTCGGCCACCTCGCCTCCTACGGACGCGACGACGCCCTGGCCCTGCTCCGCCGCTACGCCGTGACCGGAGCCAACTGGGCCTGGGCCCTGGACGAGCTCGCCCTGCGCGACGACGACGCGGGCCTGCGCTCCCTCGCGGCGCCCGTCCTCGGCCGCTTCCCGGCCACCGAGCAGGGCGCCGCCGACCTCGCCGCCGCCGTACGGGACTCCTTCGAGCCGCGGCCCTGGCGACTGTGGGCCGACGACCCCCGCGACGAGGTCGGCGCCCGGGTCCGTGCCGCCACCGAACAGGGCTCCTTCGACCGATGGCAGCGGCAGATGCGTCCCGGGGGTCCCCGCCCCGGCTGGAGCGTCCAGGCCGTCTTCGACTGGGCCCAGCAGGCCCTGGAGCGCGGCAGCGAACTGCACGTCCCCGCGGCCCGCTGTCTCTCCGCCGTCGCAGGACCCGACGACCTGCACCTGATCATCGAAGCCGCCGACAGCGGCCCCGAAGGCGCCCGCTGCGCCGCCCTGCACTACCTCGCGGAGGCGGGCGACCCCGCCGTCCTCGACCTCATCGAGGCCGCCGCGATCAGCCCCGCCCGGACCGTCGCCGACGCGGCCATCGCCGCCTTCGAGCGGATGACCTGCGACGCCGCCGTGGAGCGCGCCCGGCGCTGGGCCCGCAGGCCCGACGCCCTCGGCTCCAGTGCCGCCGGAGTCCTCGCCTGCCGCGGCACCGCCCAGGACGCTCCCCAAGTCCTCGGCGCCCTGCGGGAGGCCGTACGAGGCGACGGTCCCGACGCCCCCAGGCTCTGGACCCTCGTCGACGGCGCCGGACGCCTCGGCATCGCCTGCGCCGCCCCCGTACTGCGCCACGTCTACCGCGAGACGTCCTCCTCGCACCTGCGGGGCCGGGCCGCCCGCGCCCTGGCCGCCACCGACCCGTCCTTCGCGACCGGGTTCGCGGTGGAGTGCCTCTGGGACTGCGAGGAGACCACCCGCGAAGTGGCCGCCCTCCACGCCGAGACCGGAGACATCCGCGTCGCCGAACGGCTGCGCCGCCTCGCCGCCGACCCGGCCGAGGAGGCCGAGGTCCAGACGGCGGTACGCAGCCGCATCGGGCCGGACGCACCAGCGGTCTGACACCGGGGACGCACCGGCGCCCGCGGGCGTGGGGACCGGCGGGCGCCTCCTGTGCCTGCGGTCTCCCGCCCACGGCAGCAGAATGGCGCCATGACCGGACGCTGGGAGTTCTGGATCGACCGGGGCGGCACGTTCACCGATGTGGTGGGCCGCCGCCCCGACGGCCGCCTGGTCACCCGCAAGCTCCTCTCCCACGACCCGGAACGCTACGACGACGCGGCCGTCGCCGGAATCCGCCTCCTCCTCGGCCTGGAGCCCGGTGAACCGGTGCCCGCCGACCGGGTCGCCGCCGTCCGGATGGGCACCACCGTCGCCACCAACGCCCTGCTGGAGCGGCGCGGCGAGCCGACCGTCCTGCTGATCACCGAAGGCTTCCGGGACGCGCTGCGGATCGCCTACCAGAACCGCCCCCGGCTCTTCGACCGGCACATCGTCCTGCCGGAGGCCGTCCACGAGCGGGTGATCGAGGTCCCTGAACGCATCGACGCCGAGGGGCAAACCGTGCGGCCCCTCGAACTCGACCCCGTACGAGAGCGGTTGCGCACCGCCTACGCCGACGGCCTGCGCAGCGCCGCCGTCGTCCTGATGCACGGCTACCGCCACCCGGCCCACGAGCAGGCCCTCGCCGCGGCCGCCCGCGAGGCCGGGTTCACGCAGGTGAGCACCTCCCACGAGGTCAGCCCCCTCATCAGGCTCGTCCCGCGTGGCGACACCACCGTGGTGGACGCCTACCTCTCACCCGTCCTGCGCCGGTACGTCGACGAGGTGGCCGCCCGACTCGACGGCATCCGGCTGATGTTCCTCCAGTCCAACGGCGGTCTGCGCGAGGCCGCCCGGTTCCGCGGCAAGGACGCCGTCCTCTCCGGACCGGCCGGCGGCGTCGTCGGCATGGTCCGTACGTCGCAGCAGGCCGGGTACGACCGGGTCATCGGATTCGACATGGGCGGCACCTCCACCGATGTGTCCCACTACGCCGGCGCGTTCGAACGGGAGCTGGGCACCGAGGTGGCCGGGGTCCGGATGCGCGCCCCGATGATGAGCATCCACACCGTCGCGGCGGGCGGCGGCTCCGTACTCCACTTCGACGGCAGCCGCTACCGCGTCGGCCCCGACTCGGCCGGAGCCGATCCCGGCCCCGCCTGCTACCGCCGGGGCGGCCCGCTCACCGTGACCGACGCCAACGTGATGCTCGGCCGTGTCCAGCCCGGTCACTTCCCCGCGGTCTTCGGCCCGGACGGTGGCCTTCCGCTCGACGCCGACCTGGTGCGTGAACGATTCGGGGCGCTGGCCGACGAGGTGGGGCGCGCCACCGGACGGCGACCGGACGAGGCGGAGGCGGCGGCGGGCTTCCTGGAGATCGCCGTGCTCAACATGGCCAACGCCGTCAAGAAGATCTCCGTACAGCGCGGCCACGACATCACCCGCTACGCGCTGACCGGCTTCGGCGGCGCGGGCGGCCAGCACGTGTGCGCGGTCGCCGACGCCCTGGGCATCGACACCGTCCTCGTCCCCCCGTTCGCCGGGGTCCTCTCCGCGTACGGCATCGGCCTGGCCGACGCCACCGCGATGCGCGAGCAGTCGGTGGAGGAGGAGCTCGACGAAGCCGCCCGGGAGCATGTGGAACAGCTCTGCGCGGAGCTGGCCGACCGCACCCGCGAGGCGCTGCGCGCCGACGGAGTGCCGGACTCCGCGATCACCACGCGGGCCCGGGTGCTGCTGCGGTACGCGGGCACGGACGCGGCGCTCGATGTGGCCCTGGGCACGGCGGCGGCCATGGCGGAGGAGTTCGGCGCGGCCCACCGCTCCCGGTTCGGCTTCACGATGGACAAGCCGGTGGTGGTGGAGACGGTGTCGGTGGAGGCGACGGGGGCGGCGGGGGCGAGCGCCGGCCCCGGGCCCGCGGACGAGCCCGGAGCCGCCACGGACCCCGGGCCGCGCGACACACCGGCGCTCCAGGCCGGCACCGGTCCCCACGACGCCTCACCGCGTCCGGCGGACACCGTGCCCATGTACGCCGACGGCGAGTGGCGGCAGACGCCCCTGTACCGCCGTACGGACCTGCGCGCCGCCGACACCGTCAGCGGCCCCGCCGTCGTCGCCGAGGACGACGCCACCACGGTCGTCGACCCCGGCTGGCAGGCCGAAGCACGCGCCACCGGACACCTCGTCCTCACCCGGAGCCGCCCCCGCCCCGAACGCACCGCCGTCGGTACTCGGGTCGACCCGGTGATGCTGGAGGTCTTCAACAACCTCTTCATGTCGATTGCCGAGCAGATGGGCGTCCGCCTGCAGAACACCGCCCACTCCGTCAACATCAAGGAGCGCCTCGACTTCTCCTGCGCCCTGTTCGACGCCGAGGGCAGCCTGATCGCCAACGCGCCGCACATCCCTGTGCACCTCGGCTCGATGGGCGAGTCCATCAAGGAGGTCCTGCGGCGCAACGAGGGCACCCTGCGGCCCGGCGACGTCTACGCCGTCAACGACCCGTACCACGGGGGCACCCACCTGCCCGATGTCACCGTGGTGACGCCCGTGTTCGACGAGGGAGACGGGCAGCGGGCTCCCGACGGGGACCACGGTCGCAGGCTGCGCTTCCTGGTCGCCTCGCGCGGCCACCACGCCGAGATCGGCGGCATCACCCCCGGCTCCATGCCCGCCTTCAGCCGGACCATCCACGAGGAGGGCGTGCTCTTCGACAACTGGCTCCTCGTCCGCGACGGCCGTCTGCGCGAGGCCGAGACCCGCGAACTGCTCACCTCCGCCCCGTACCCCTCCCGCAACCCGGACACCAACCTCGCCGACCTGCGCGCCCAGATCGCCGCCAACGAGAAGGGCATCACCGAGCTGCGGCGCATGACCGACCAGTTCGGGGCGGACGTGGTGGACGCCTACATGGGCCACGTCCAGGACAACGCCGAGGAGTCCGTACGCCGTATCGTCGCCCGGCTGCACGACGGAGCCTGCCGCTACGAGACCGACAGCGGGGCCGTGATCCAGGTACGGCTGAGCGTGGACCGGGACGCGCGCGGCGCCCGCCTCGACTTCACCGGGACCTCGCCCCAGCAGCCCGGCAACGCCAACGCCCCCCGCTCGGTCGTGATGGCCGCCGTCCTCTACGTCTTCCGCACCCTCGTCGGCGAGGACATCCCCCTCAACAGCGGCTGCCTCAAGCCCCTGGAGGTGACCATTCCGCCCGGCTCGATGCTCGACCCCGCTTACCCGGCGGCGACCGTGGCGGGCAACGTGGAGACCTCCCAGGCCGTCACCGGAGCCCTCTACGGCGCGATCGGCGGGCAGGCCGAGGGGTCCGGCACCATGAACAACCTCACTTTCGGCAACGATCACGTCCAGTACTACGAGACGCTGGCCAGCGGCTCCGGGGCGGGCGACGGCTTCGACGGAGCCGATGCCGTACAGACCCATATGACCAACTCCCGGCTCACCGACCCCGAGATCCTGGAGTGGCGGCTGCCGGTCCGCCTGGAGTCCTTCGCGGTCCGGGAGGACAGCGGGGGAGCGGGGCGGTGGCACGGCGGACACGGGGTCGAGCGCCGCATCCGCTTTCTGGAGCCCGTCACCGTGGCGCTGCTCTCCGGACACCGCCGGGTCCCGCCGTACGGAGCGGGTGGCGGGGAACCCGGGGCGCTCGGCAGCCAGCACATCGAGCGGGCGGGCGGCGGGAGGGTCCCGCTGGAGGGCTGCGACACCGCCGAACTGGAGGCCGGGGACGTGCTCGTGGTGCGCACACCGGGCGGCGGCGGATACGGGCCCGCGGCGGGCCGGGCCGCCGCCCGGAGCCGGTCGCATTAGCGCCGTTTCGACCGTTGTCAGTGCGAGGACCTAATCTGTCCCACGTGACTTCGCCTGCCAACACGGACACCGCTGCGCCGCAGCTCAGCGCAGGGCCGCGGCCCGCCCCGGGCCCGGCCGCCGACGAGGGGCTCTCGCGGCGGCTGCGCGCGCTCGCGTGCACGGCGCCGCTGCACGACCTCGACGTGCGCAAGGCGAATCTGGCCGGTGAGTACACGGTCTACGCCATGGCGGAGGTCGCCCTCGCCGCGATCGACCACGTCACGCTCAACATGGACTTCGACACCGGGGCCGACCACGACCAGATAGTGGCCAGGCTGCTGCCCCGCGTCGGCGCCCAGGCACCGGACCGGCCCGTCGCCGAGCACGAACGGGTCGCCCGCTGGGTTCTGGAGAACCTGATCAACGTCGGCAGCGTCGACCGCGGTTTCCGCGCGGTCTACGGCACCTTCGGCCCCGACGGCGTCTACGTCCGCCGGGACTACGACTTCAAGTTGATCGAGGAGGTCCCGGGCTACGGCGGCACGGTCTACCTCCGCGCCACCGACGAAGCGGTGAACGTCCTGGTCGGCGCGTTGGACACCGATGTCACCAGCGCCCAGATCGCCGCCGAGGTCAAGCTGGAGGTCCTGATCAGCCGGGGCCGCCTCGCCGATGCCCAACTCGCCGCCGAACAGGCCCGCTACCGCACCGTGCAGTACGCCGAGACCCTGCGCCGCACCCTGGAGGCCACCCGGCGCAACGTCCGCGCCGTCGACTGGCTCCACACCGTCCCGGACATGATCACCGAGGCCCTGGACCACGTGGCCGACCGCTATCGCCACGAGAACGCGATCCTCACCAACATCCGCAAGGCGCGCGACGAGGCCGAGGACCCCGAGCACAAGCGCCGGGCCGCCGAGCTCGTCGACATCGTCAAGGACTGCATCCGCCGCCACACCCAGCTCCAGTCCCGTCTTCTGGAGGCAGGCCCCCTGTTCCGCGCGGAACAGGACCGCCAGGCGTTCGCGCCCCCCACCGCCCACGCGGGCCTCGATCTGTACGGTCAGCTCCTCGCCCCGCTCCTCCCGCTCCCCGTCGAGCAGTCCACCCGGGCCACCGACGCCTTCTTCGCCCACGGCACCGGACTGCGCACCCCCGCCTCCGTCCGGGTCGGTGACCTGGTCGAGATGCTCCTCGCTCCGCCGCTGGAGCGCGAGCACCTGGGCGCGGAGATGCCCGAGCCCGATCTGATCGCCACCCCGGACGACAGCCGCTTCAGCGACGAGCAGCTCGCCCGCGCGATGACCCTCCTCGACCTGGAGCACGACGCCCCGCGCCGCCTCTCCGGACTGCTCGCGGAAGCCCGCCGCGGCGGCGACGCCGACCTGCCCTACCTGGTCGCCCTCCTCGCCGTCCACGCCGCCAGCCCCCCGGTCGGCACCGCCTACCGCCAGGGCGAGCGGCGCCTGCTGTTCGCCGTCGACGACGGCACCGAGCTGGACGACCCGGAGTTCGGCGGTGCCGACCTGATAGTCGGCACCGCCCTGCTGGACGCGGTCGGCATGGCCGCCGACCGCAAGGAGGCGTCATGACCGGCCCCGCGCCTTGCCCGCACCTTTCTCCACTGCCCCCGCACCCGCACCCTTTCCGTACCGAGGAGCCCCAGCCGTGAGCGACCACGAGGCCGAGCACCCCGAGGCGTGGACCGACACCGCCACGCACGCCGGTTCCTCCTCCCCGCATGCCGGTTCCTCCTCCTCGTACACCGGACCCGCGGACACCCACGCCGGTCCCTCCGTCCCGTACGCGGGCGATGCCGCGCATCCGTACGGAGCCGAGCCCACCGGCCAGACACCCGTCACCCCGGCCGACGCCGCCGACGCGGCCCGCCTGGTCTCCTTCGGTCTCCAGCCCAAGCTGCTGCCCGCCCGCGATGCCGAGTACGCCGACCTGCTCCGCCGCTACCGGGAGGAGAGCGCCTTCGCCCGGCTCGCCGACGCCGTGGCCACCGGTCTCGGCCTCATCGTCCTGGAGGTCTCCCCGCGTGCCGGGATGGCCGTGACCGCCGCCGAGGACTCCGTCTTCGCCGTCCGCATGGGTGATTACGCCCGCCGCGCCTCCTCCGACGCCGCCGACCGCTTCCTGCACGGCCTCGCCCATCTCGCCGTCGCCGCGCTCGCCTTCCCCCGCCCCGAGGACCTCGCGGACGACGCCTACATCGGCCGCATCACGGTCAACGGCGTCGACGCCTTCGTACGCCAGGCCTGCCGGCGGCTGGAGGAGCGCGCCGAGGAGCAGGGCGACAACACCGACCCGGTCTCCGACGCCCCCGGCCTCGAAGCGGGCTGGCGTATCTACGCCCGCCGCAGCGCCACCGGGGCGACCAAGGACGCGCGCAGGCTCGCCGGGTCCACCACCGGCATCATCGGCAAGGCCGTCGCCTTCCTCACCGACTCCGGCTTCCTCCAGCGCACCGGCGACGACGCGGGCGGCGCCTACCGCACCACCGCCCGCTACCAGCTCCAGGTCCGCGACATGGCGGGCAGCGCCGCCATGGCCGAACTGCTGGAGCTCGGCGTCGTCCCCGTCACCGACGGCTCCGCGACCCTGCTGCCGCCCACCGACCCCGACGACCTGGAGCTGGCCGCCGACGCGGGCCTGCCCTTCCACTCCTGACCCGCGCCACCCGCCCCCGCCGCACCGCCCAGCACCACCCCCGCTCACCGAACGACGAGAGTCCGCCGCCATGTACGAGTTGTCCCGGGTCCGCCTCTACTCCATCGGACCTGCCGGTGCGCGCTACGCCGACACCGTCCTCGACCTGCGCGGCGTCGGTGCACCCGTTCCCAGCCCCGCCCCCGCCCAGGCGGAGTTCTTCGAGGACGAGCCGGTCGGCCCGCCCCGTCGCCCCGCCCCCGCGGGCGTCCTCTTCCTGGAGAACGGCGGCGGCAAGTCCGTCCTGCTCAAGCTGATCTTCTCGGTGATGCTCCCCGGCCACCGCAACACCCTCGGCGGCGCCAGCTCCGGCGTGCTGCGCAAGTTCCTGCTCGCCGACGACTGCGGCCATGTCGCCCTGGAGTGGCAGCACACCCTCACCGGCGAGTGCGTCGTCGTGGGCAAGGTCAGCGAGTGGCGGGGACGGCAGGTCTCCAACGACCCGCGCAAGTTCGCCGAGGCCTGGTATTCGTTCCGCCCCGGCCCCGGGCTCAGCCTCGACAGCCTGCCCGTCGCCGAGGCCTCCGCCGTCGGCCGCCCCGCCGAAGGCGTCTCCGGGGCGCGCGGCAGGCGCCGCACCATGAAGGGCTTCCGCGACGCCCTGATGGACGCGGGCAAGTTCTACCAGCACCTCGACGTGCACTGGGAAGAGATCCACGACCGCTGGAACGAACACCTCGGCGACCTCGGACTCGACCCCGAACTCTTCCGCTACCAGCGCGAGATGAACGCCGACGAAGGTGAGGCGGCCGGGCTGTTCGCGGTGAAGAAAGACTCCGACTTCACCGACCTGCTGCTCCGCGCCGTCACCGACACCCGCGACACCGACGGCCTGGCCGACCTGGTCAGCGGCTTCGGCAACAAGCTGGGCCGCCGCGCCGAGCTCACCGCCGAACGCGACTTCACCGCGGGCTCCGTCGACCTGCTCGGCCGGATCGTCGAGGCCACCGACACCCGGGCCCGAGCCCGCGACATCCACGCGGGCGCCGAACGCCGCACCCGCACCCTCGCCCGCCGCCTCTCCGCCCGAGCCGCCGAGGAGCGCGGCCGCACCGCCGAGCTGGCCGAGCGGGTCACCGCCGCCGCCCACACCGTCACCGAGGCCGAGTCCACCCGCGGCCGTCGCGCCCTGATCGCCGCCGAACTGGCCTACCGGCACGCCTCGCTGGCCCTGGCCGCCGCCGAGAAGAGCGCCGCCGCCGGACGCAAGGAGCTGGTCGAGGCCCGCACCCTGCACGCCGCCTGGCAGGCCGCCGAAGCCGTCCTGCGCCACCGCGCCGCCGCCGACCGCTCCGCCAGGGTCGCCGCCGCCATCCGCGAGGCCGAACGCGACGCCGCCCCCGCCCTGGCAGCCCGTACCGCCGCCGCCACCGACCTCGTGCGCGCCCTGCACGCCGCCGCCGAGGAGGGCGAGCGCCTCGCCAACGAGGAGGAGGAGCGCTCCGACACTCTCCAGGCCACCGGCGAACGCGCCCACCGGGACGCCACGGTCGCCGCGACCGAGGCCCAGCGTGCCCGCAGCGAGGCCGGACACCTGCGCCAGCGCCTCGCCGAGGTCGAACAGGAAACCGCCGAGGCGGTCCGGGCGGGCTGGCTCGACGACACCGCGCCCGACGCCGACCCGGCCCGTGCCGCCCTCGCCGCCAACGACGCCGAGCAGTCCGCGGTCGCCGCCTGGGACACCGCCCGCGAGGCCGCCCGCACCGCCGCCGACACCGCCCGTGAAGCCGCCGCCGCCGAGAGCCGCGCCGAACTGGCCGCCGCCCGCGCCGCCGACGGGGCCAAGGCCGCCGAGCAGAGTTACGAGGACGAGCTGCGCGCGGCCGCCTCCATCGCCGCCGACCCACGCCTCGCCGACCTGCTCGGCCTGCCCGCCGCCACCGGCGTCCCGCACCCCCGTCGGGAAGCCGCCGACAAGCAGACCGGACCTGACGGGCGGAGCGCCGCCCGGCCCGGCCCGCAGAGCGACGACGGCACGGGCCCCGGCACCGACGCCTCCCCGGACCGTGCGGTCGCCCTCGCCGACCAGGCCGTCCAGGACCGCCAGCCGCTCAGCGCCGAGGAGTTCGACCGCAGCGCCGACGAACTGCGCGAACTCCTCGACCAGTCCGTCACCGCCGCCGAGCGCCGCCTCTTCGACCTCCGCACCGCCGCCGCCGACGACGCCCGCATCCTCGGCGCCCTCGGCGAGGGCGGGCTGCTGCCCCCCGGCCCCGACGTCCTCGCCACCGTCGAATATCTCGGCGAGCACGGCATCCCCGCCCTGCCCGGCTGGCGCTATCTCGCCCAGGCCGTCGACCCGGCCGACCACGCCGCCGTCCTCGCCGCCCGCCCCGAGCTTGTCGACGGCGTCGTCATCACCGACCCCGACGCCCACACCCGCGCCCGCGAAGTCCTCGGCGGTGCGGCCCTGCTGCCCCGCTCGACCGTCGCCGTCGGCACCGCCGCCGCCCTCCTCGCCCCCGTCCCGGCCCCCGGCACCGGCTCCGACGCCCAGAACGACGGCGTCTTCCTCGTCCCGCCGAACCCGGCCATGCACGACGAACACGCCGCCGACGAGGAACGCCAGGCGCTGCGCAGCCGTGCCGCCGAACGCGACGAGGACATCCGCACGCTCGCCGCCCGCCTCTCCGGGGACCGCGCCCTCGCCGCCCGCATCGGCTCCTGGCGCGCCGACTGCCCGCCCGGCATGCTCGCCGAACTGGCCGAGGCCGCCGCCCGTGCCCGTACGGCCGCCGAGAGCGCCGAGGCCGTCCTCACCGAGGCCCGCACCGCCCGTGCCGAGGCCGAAGAAGCCGCCGCCGACACCGCCCGGGTCCGCGACGAGCGCCAGGAAGCCGCCCAGCGGGCCCGCCGCGCCGCCGACGCGCTCGCCGGACTCGCCTTCCGGCTGCGGGAACGGGCGGGCTGGGGGGCCCGGCTGCGGGAACTGGTCGACGAGGCAGCCGAGTCCGAGGCCCGGGCCGCCGTCTGCCTCGACCTCGCCCGCGCCGCCGACGAGGACCGCCGCGCCGCCCAGCGCGCCGGTGACGACGCCCGCCGTACCGCCCGCGCCCTGCGGGCCGAGCGCGCCGAGATCGCCGGAGTCCCCGAAGTCCTCCCCGAGGCCGACGAGACCAGGGCCCGCACCGCCCTGCCCACCCTGCGCGAGGCGTACCGAGCCGCCTCCCAGCTGTACGAGAAGGTCGGCGTCGGCGCCGACCTGCGCGCCGAACAGGCCCGTGCCGAGAGCGACGAGAGCGCGGCCCTCGCCGAGCTGGACCGCCTCACCAACAAGGTCCGCACCCGCGCCGCCCAGCTCCTGGAAGGCACCGACGGCGCGGACGGCCCGTCCCGCCAGGCCGCTGTCGCCCGCGCCGAATCCCACGTCCAGCTCCTGGAGACCCGCGCCTCCACCGCCAGCGAACACCTGGGCCGACTGCGTGGCGAGGCCGAGCGGCTCGCCCCCGACGACGACCGCCCCCACCACACCGAACTGTCCGACGAGCTCGTCCCGGACGACGCCGAACAGGCCCAGGCCTTCCTGCGTACGGCCACCGCCGAGCTGGCCGCCGCCACCGCAGCCCTGGACACCGCCCGCGCCGCCCACAGCGAGCTGCTCCACGCCCACCGCACCGCCGAGGACTCCGCGGGCGGCTTCGACGAGACCGCAGCCCTGCTGCGGGACCTGCTGCGCGACCACGGCGCGGAGGACGGCACCGAGTCCCCCGACCCGTACCCCGGGACCCTGGAGGAGGCCCGGCAGTCGGCCGCCGAGGCCCGCCGCTCCCTGCGCGGCTGCAACGCCGACCTCTCGGCCGCCGAGAGCGCCGTCCGGGAAGCGAGCGACATCCTCGTCCGGCACGCCAACTCCACCCGCTACGAGCAGGTCCGCACCCCGGCCCGCCAGCAGATCCGGGAGCTCCCCGCCTCCGCACTGCCCGAGCACGCGCAGAAGTGGGCCGACGCCTTCGCCCCCCGGCTCCGGGTCCTCACCGACGAACTGATCCAGCTGGAACGCAACCGCGACTCGATCGTCGACCGGCTGCGCGGCCTGGTCGAGTCGGCGCTCACCACTCTGCGTTCCGCCCAGCGGCTGTCCCAGCTCCCCGAAGGACTGGGGGAGTGGTCCGGGCAGGAATTCCTGCGCATCCGCTTCGAGGAGCCCGACCAGGCCACCCTCACCGAACGCCTCGGCGAGGTCATCGACGAGGCCACCCATGCCGCCCTCAAGAAGAACTCCGACCTGCGCCGGGACGGCATGTCCCTGCTCCTGCGGGGCGTCGAGGCGGCACTGCGGCCCAAGGGCATCGCGGTGGAGATCCTCAAGCCGGACGCCGTGCTCCGCGCCGAGCGGGTCCCGGTCGGGCAGATGGGCGATGTCTTCTCCGGCGGCCAGCTGCTCACCGCCGCCATCGCCCTCTACTGCACGATGGCGGCCCTGCGCAGCAACGACCGGGGCCGCGACCGCCACCGCCACGCCGGCACGCTCTTCCTGGACAACCCGATCGGCCGCGCCAACGCCACCTATCTGCTGGAGCTCCAGCGCGCGGTCTCCGATGCGCTGGGAGTGCAGCTGCTGTATACGACCGGGCTCTTCGACACGACCGCGCTCGCCGAATTCCCGCTGGTCATCCGGTTGCGCAACGACGCCGACCTGCGGGCCGGGCTGAAGTACATCAGCGTGGAGGAGCACCTGCGCCCCGGCCTGCCGCAGCAGGACCCGGACGGCGAGACGGTCCACGGCGAGATCACGGCGACCCGCATGTTCAAGCGGAACGAACAGACCGCCCCCCCGAAGCCGGACGCCCACCTCGACAAGTAGACCGCCGGGCCGGCCCGACCAGAAGGACGGGGCCCAGGCCCGGGGGCGGAGTGCCCGGACGGGCCCCGGGACAGGTCGCCTGGACAGGCCCGGGACGGAACGCCCGGACAGGCCCAGGGACAGGTCGTACGGACAGGCACAGGGACAGGTCACCCGGACAGGGCCGGGGACAGAATTCCGGGAGAGACCCAGGACAGAGCGCCCGGGGAGGCCCGGGCCCGGGCCTCCCCGGACCGTATCGCCGTATCAGGCGTGGGACAGATCGCCGGTGTTCCGGCGGGCCGGTATGCCGCCGCCCGTGCCGTCCCGCTGGGCAGCGCGCTCGGCCCGCCGGGCCCGGCGCCGCTCGCGGCGTATCTGCCGTGCCGTGCTGCTCGGCACGGACACCACGCCATGACGCTGGTTCCACACCTGCCGGGTCACCCACACATCGAGCACCGCCCAGGTGGCGACCACCGTACTGGCGACACTGCTCAGCACCATCGGGAAGGCCAGCCAGGAACCGGTCAAGGTGCTCAGAAAGGCGACCATCGCCTGGATGATCGTCAGCGACATGATCAGAACGGCACGCACAGCCGCCGTCCGCACCGCATCGGGCATGCGCCGCTTCGACGCAGGCTCCTCCACCCACAACTGCCGCGGAACCCGCGCCCCGTTCGCGGCTCCCGATTCCGTGGCCGCTGGTACTCCCCGTACTCCCGGTGCTCCCGGTGCTCCCGGTACTCCCGCAACTCCAGCGCTCCCGCGCTCCTGCGTGCTCAAGGCCCTTCAACTCCCCACCACTGTCCGACTTCAGGGTGGCTGCCCGGCTTGCGCCGGTTCTACGCGGGCGGACCGCGTCCGCCCCGCCGCGCACGTTCCCACTGTGCGCTTCCCCGTACATATGGACGAACCACTCGTCCCGAAGATTCCCCTGGAAAGCGCCCGCACGGCACGGAACGTCACGGATCGAAAAATTCCAGCCACTGATGCATGCCGGTCCTGATCGGTCCGGTCGGGATTCTCTGTCGCTTTCGGGAGTTTCATCTCCTGGAATACCGGGACAACCCGTGATCAAGCCCAGGGTGAACGGCTGAAAATCATCCGGACGTGTCTTCGAGTTGTCTCTGTGTCGGTAGTAGGCTCGCGCCGTTTATTGACGCAGGACGGACCTCGCCCGCGTTCGCCCGATGCGCGCCGGTGTACGCACGGCGCGTGCCGGGGCTGGGGCCGGGGCCGAGGGACGACCGGGAGAAGACCACCCCCGCGGTGCGGGGCCGATCTGGGGGAGGCCATGCGCTTTCGCGGAAAGTCCATCCGCAGGAAGATCGTGGCGTTGCTGCTGGTGCCGCTCGTCTCCCTCTCGGGCCTCTGGGTCTTCGCCACGTACGTCACCGGCCGTCAGGCGAGCGAACTGATGAGCGCCGGGGCCATCGTGGAGAAGGTCGGCCACCCTCTGGAGGACGCAGTCCGCGCCGTCCAGGAGGAACGACGGCAGACCCTGGTCTTCCTCGCAGACCCGAGAGCCTCCGACGCGCTGCCCCTCCTCCTCGGCCAACGCGCCGCCACCGACCGCATCGTGGGCGAGGTCAGGGAGAACGCCCGGCAGCAGGACGTCCGCGAAGCGCTGAACACCGAGGACCTCAGCCGCCTGGACGCGATCCTCAGTGCCGTCGACGGACTGGACGCCCTGCGCGACTCCGTCGAGAAGCGCACCATCAGCCGGGCGAAGGCGATGGACTTCTACAACGGACTCGTCGACCCCTCGTACCGCTTCCTCAACGGACTCCACACCCTGGAGAACGTGTCGATGGACAAGCAGATGCGGGCCCTGGTCGGGATATCCCGGGCCCGGGAGATGCTGTCGCGCGAGGACGCCCTGGTCGCCTCCGGCGTTGTCGCGGGCCGGTTCACCACCTCCGAACTGCGCCGGATATCGGGCCTGGTGGCCCAGCGCGAGCTGCTCTACGAGGTCAGCCTCGAAAACCTCCCCGCAGCGGAACGCCGCCGCGTCGAGCAGTTCTGGGGCAGCCCCGACACCGAACCCCTGCGCACCGCCGAGGACGCCCTGATCGCCGCCGGGCCGACGAAGCGCCCCGCAGCCGTCGACACCGACCGCTGGCAGGAGGCGGCCGGGTCCGTTCTCGACCGGCTGGCGGGCCACTCCACGGAGATGGGCGACCGTTTCCGGGACCGTGCCGAGCCCGCCGCCTACCGGGTCCTCGCCCAGGCCGGAATCGCCGGAGTCCTCGGCTTCCTGGCCCTGATCGTCTCGATCTTCGTCTCCGTACGCATCGGCCGCGAGCTCGTCCGAGACCTCTCCCGGCTGCGCAAGGACGCCCACGAGATCTCGGGTGTGCGGCTGCCGAGCGTGATGCGCCGCCTCGCCGCGGGCGAGCAGGTGGACGTCGGTACCGAGGCCCCGCAACTCAGCTACGAACCCGACGAGATCGGCCAGGTCGGCCAGGCGCTCAACACCCTCCAGCGGGCCGCGGTCGAGGCCGCCGTCAAACAGGCGGACATGCGCCGCGGCGTCTCCGAGGTCTTCGTCAACCTGGCCCGCCGCAACCAGGTACTCCTGCACCGCCAGCTGACCCTGCTGGACGCGATGGAGCGCCGCACCGAGAACAGCGACGAACTGGCCGACCTGTTCCGCCTCGACCACCTCACCACCCGCATGCGGCGGCACGCCGAAGGGCTCGTGATCCTCTCCGGCGCGGCCCCCTCCCGCCAGTGGCGCAAGCCCATCCAGCTGATGGACGTGGTGCGGGCCGCCGTCGCCGAGGTCGAGGACTACGAACGCATCGAAGTACGCCGCCTCGCCCGCATCGGCGTGGGCGGGCCCGCCGTCGCCGACCTCACCCACCTCATCGCCGAACTCCTGGAGAACGCCACCGTCTTCTCACCCCCGCACACCGCGGTCCAGGTGCACGGCGAACGCGTCTCCAACGGCTTCACCCTCGAAATCCACGACCGTGGCCTCGGCATGCCCCCCGAAGTCCTCCTCGACGCCAACCTCCGCCTCGCCGAGACCCCCGACTTCGAACTCTCCGACACCGACCGGCTGGGCCTCTTCGTGGTCAGCCGCCTCGCCCAGCGCCAGAACGTCCGGGTCTCCCTGCAGAAATCGCCGTACGGAGGCACCACCGCGGTCGTCTTCATCCCCGCCTCCCTGCTCACCGACGCCCCCGACACCCATGGCACCGGCTTCCGTCTCGACCGTCGGGCCGAGCGGGCGATCGGCAGCGGCCGGAGCACCGAGTCGGCGCAGGGCGCGGAGGGCGTGACGTCGGGCGGGGAGCGCCGTGTCAACGGCAGGTCCGCGGTGCTCACCCCGGTACCCGCCGGGCTCACCGGCCCCGCCGTCCTCGACGGCCCGGTCGAACTCGAAGCCCCCGTCGGCCCGCTGGACTTCGACGGCGGCCCCCTTGACCGTTCCCCGGACCCGGCCCTTGATCCGGCCCTGGGGCCCGTACTGGACGGGGTCTCCGACCTGGAGGACACCGAGAGCGAGCGCGGCGGCATCTTCCGCGCCCGCGACCTGCGGCGCGACGCCGACCGTGGTGCCGGCCACGGTCCCGACCGCGACACCGACCGCCGGGCCCGTCGTGCCGGGCGCGGCGGGCCGCGTCGGGGCGCCGACCGGGACCAGCACGAGCAGGCCCGCGACCGCGGCGACGGGCCCACGGCGGACATCCGCCCGATGCGCCCCTCAGGCCCCGTCCCGCTGCCCCGGCGCACTCCGCCGACCCTGGTGGCCGACCGGGGCCGCCGGGTGGACGACGGGGCCAGGGACGGCGCCCCGGCCGCCACACCCGCGACGGCCCACCGCACTCCGACGGCCCCACGCACTCCGCCGGCCCCCGACACCGTGGGCGGCCTGCCCCGGCGGATCCGGCAGGCCAGCCTCGCCCCCCAGCTCCAGGACTCAGCGGAACGGACTCAGCCCCGGCCACCCGTGGACCCCTTTGACGACATCGAGCGTGACGCGGACGAGGTACGGGACCGCATGGCATCGCTCCAGCGCGGCTGGCAGCGCGGTCGTCGGGAGAACGCCGAAACCACAGAAGCTACAGAGACCACAGGGGTCACAGGGACCCCAGAGAACGCCAGAACCACCGCGAACGCCCAGAACACCGACACCATCGCGAACACCAACACCACCCAGAACACCGAGGACACAGCCGGCCCCGGTGGCACAGCACCAGGAACCACTCCGGGAGGGGACGGTCGATGACCGCACCGAACGCCGCAGCACACGACCCCGCTACACACGACCCCGCCACACACGACCCCGCACGCCGGGGCTCGGGCGAACTGAACTGGCTGCTCGACGAACTCGTCCAGCGCGTCGCCAGCATCCGCAAGGCTCTGGTGCTCTCCAGCGACGGGCTCGCCACGGGCGCCTCGCAGGACCTGACCCGGGAGGACAGCGAGCATCTCGCCGCGGTGGCCTCCGGGTTCCACAGCCTCGCCAAGGGCGTCGGCCATCACTTCGACGCGGGCCGGGTGCGCCAGACCGTCGTCGAGCTGGACGAGGCGTTCCTCTTCGTCACCGCAGCCGGTGACGGGAGCTGTCTCGCCGTCCTGGCCGATGCCGACTCCGACGTGGGCCAGGTGGCGTACGAGATGACGTTGATGGTCAAGCGCGTGGGGGCCCATCTGGCCAACGCCCCACGGACGACCGGTCTGCCCGCCGGAGGGTGAGTGGCGGGCATGAGCGCTGACTCCCGCCGGGGCACGGACCCCGGATCCCCGGACGGTCCCCTCGACCCCCAGTCCTCGCGGTGGTACGACGCGGAAGCGGGGCCCGTGGTCCGGCCGTACGCGATGACCCGCGGGCGTACCAGCAGCGCCACCCGCCACCGGCTCGACCTGATCGCGCTCGTCGTGCCGGAACCGGCCGCCGACGACCCCGGCCGGGACCAGACGCTCGCCCCCGAACATGTACGCATCGTCGAACTCTGCAGCGACATGCCCCAGTCGATCGCCGAGCTCGCCGCCGAACTCGACCTCCCCGTAGGGGTGGTACGGGTCCTGGTCGGTGATCTCGTCGAGGACGAGCTGGTGCACGTCACCCGCCCCGTTCCGCCGGCCGAGCTGCCGGACGTGAACATCCTCCGCGAGGTGATCAATGGCCTTCGGGCGCTCTAGCCGCAGACAGCGGCCCGTCGAGCCCGTCACCCTGAAGATCCTGGTGGCGGGTGGATTCGGCGTGGGCAAGACGACGGCGGTCGGCGCGGTCAGCGAGATCAGACCGCTGCGCACCGAGGAACGCCTCAGCGAGGCGGGCCGCCCGGTCGACGACCTCGAAGGCGTCGAGTCCAAGACGACCACCACGGTCGCCATGGACTTCGGCAGGATCACGCTCCGCGAGGACCTGGTCCTCTATCTGTTCGGCACACCCGGCCAGGACCGCTTCTGGTTCCTCTGGGACGAACTGGCCCAGGGCGCCCTGGGCGCGGTCGTTCTCGCCGACACCCGGCGGCTGGAGGACTGCTTCGCGGCGGTCGACTACTTCGAACGCCGGGGCATCCCCTTCGCCGTGGCCGTCAACTGCTTCGAGGGAGCCGACCGGTTCCCTCCGGAGACCGTGCAGGCCGCCCTGGACCTGGGCCCCGAGGTGCCGGTGCTCGTGTGCGACGCCCGGGACCGCTCCTCGGTACGTGACGTCCTGGTCGCGGTCGTGGAGCACGCTCTGGAGCAGGCGGCGCGCGCCCGTGAACCCGTCGCCACCTGACGCCGATCGGCAGATACCGGCAGCGATAGGCGTACGGCCCGTACCCCCGCCGACAGGGGTACGGGCCGCACGTCGTCCGGCGGGCCGGGCTGTGAGTGTTCTGCGGTCGTGACGAACAGTCAAGTCCTCATGAAAGGTGACCTGTCACGGCGGCGGACTCAGGCAACGGCCCCGGCATGCGTCTCGGGCAACAGCTCAGGCAATGGCTCGCGCGACGGGCTCACCGGACCGCCACCACCGCCGAACCGTGCCCGAACAGCCCCTGGTTGGCCGTGATGCCCACCCGGGCCCCCGGCACCTGCCGTTCCCCGGCACGGCCGCGCAACTGCCAGGCCAGCTCGCAGACCTGCGCGATCGCCTGCGCGGGCACCGCCTCGCCGAACGAGGCCAGGCCCCCGCTCGCGTTGACCGGAACCCGGCCGCCCAGCGCGGTCGTCCCGTCCCGCACCAGCTTCGCGCCCTCGCCGGGAGCGCACAGCCCGATGTCCTCGTACCACTCCAACTCCAGAGCCGTGGAGAGGTCGTAGACCTCCGCCAGTGACACGTCCTCGGGCCCGGTCCCCGCCTCCTCGTACGCGGCCCGGGCGATCGAGGCACGGAAGCTCTCCGGCGGGGGATCGACCGCCACCGCCGAGTCCGTACCGATGTCCGGCAGATCGAGGACCGTCCTCGGGAAGGTCGGAGTCACGGTGGACACGGCCCGGATGCGCACCGGATCGGTCACCCCGCGCCGCCGCGCGAACTCCATGCTGCACAGCACGAGGGCCGCGGCCCCGTCGGAGGTGGCGCAGATGTCCAGCAGTCGCAGTGGATCGGCCACCACCGCCGAGGCGGCGACCTCCTCGGCCGTCACCGGTTTCCGGTAGCGGGCGTTCTCGTTCAGCGCGCCCGCCGCCGCGTTCTTCACCTTGACCAGTGCGAAGTCCTCCGGCGAGTCCCCGTACAGTGCCATGCGACGGCGCGCGTACAGCCCGAAGTACGCAGGGTTCGTCGCCCCGAGCACCCGGAAGCGCAGCCAGTCCGGATCGTCGGGTCGCTCCCCGCCCGCCGGGGTGAAGAACCCCTTCGGCGCCGCATCGGCCCCCACGACCAGGACCACGTCCGCCATCCCGGCCAGGATCTGCGCCCGCGCGGTGTTGACCGCCTGCGCCCCGGAAGCGCACGCGGCGTACACCGAGGTGACCCGCGCCCCCTGCCACCCGAGCGCCTGGGCGAACGAGGCCCCGGCCACGTACCCCGGATACCCCCCGCGCACCGTCTGCGCGCCCACGACCGACTGCACCTCGTGCCAGCCGATCCCCGCGTCGGCGAGGGCGGCCCGCGCGGCGACCCGCCCGTACGTGATGAAACCGCGCCCCCACTTGCCCCACGGGTGCATCCCGGCTCCGAGCACCGCCACATCACCGGTCATGACGTGGCCCCCTGTTCCCCGACGGGGCGCCAGTGCCAGGTCGTGTGCACGATGCCCGCCGCGGTGTCCTCGTCCAGCACGCCGGGCACCACCTCCACCGTCGAGCCGACCGGCAGCTCGGCCACGCCGACCCCGGGTGCGGCCTGCCCCAGCACCACCATGCGCTCGGCCGCCAGCTCGACGGCGACCAACGTGTACGGGACCCAAGGGACTTCGGGATCGCTGAGGTACGGGGGAGGGGGCCGGTAGCGGCCGTCGGTGCAGGACCAGACCGTGCCCCGCTTCGACAGCGGCACCTCCTCCAGCTCCCCGCCGGGACAGCCCGGATTGCGGCAGTGGCCGTCCTCGCGGGGGAAGTGGACCGACCGGCAGCCGCAGCAGCGGGTGCCCAGCAGCCGGAAGTCCTCCTCCCCGGCGCCCTCGGTGAACCAACCGGCCACCACCGGAATGCGCGTATGCGGCAAGACCCCTCCCCGGCACTGAATCTGACGGAACGTCAGAAGTGTGCCACGGGCGGCCTCACCGGGCGAGGGGTGCGCGGCGGCATACGGCTCAGCCGTGCTCCGCCAGCCACTTCGCGGCGATCTCCGCCAGCTCCGCGTCCCGGCCCGCCAGCATCATCCGGATCATCTGCGCATCCCCGCGCAACGACCACGCCGGATGCCCGAACGTGGCCGGGTTGTTCTTCTCGATCAGGAAGTGTGCGGGCCAGGCCGTGCCGTAGCCGATCAGCGGCAGGGCCGCCAGCCATCGCTTCCGCCCCCGCGCCAGCCCGTAGACGGAGATCGCGAGTCCGGTCAGCGTGCCGGTCAGATGGACCCAGCGGGTGGCGGCGCGGGAGTGCATCGCGACGTAGTACGGCCAGAACTCCTCGTACGAATCGAACGTCTGCTGTGACATACGGGCACCGTAGCCGCCGGATCCGCAACCGAAAACGTCTCCGCGGCGTCCGAAAGGAAGAACGGGCGGCCGGAGCCCACGGGGGTGGTCCCGGTCGCCCGTTCATCAGCCCGCGCGAGCAGCCCCTCAGCGCCCGGAGACCGACCTCCGATGCACCGGAAAGTCGAAGTAGGTGTCGGGGAACGGCTCCGAGCTGAAGGTGAAGTGCCACCACTCCTCGGGCAGATTCACGAACCCCACCTCCGCCAGCATCCGCTTCAGGAACTGCCGGTTGGCGCGCTGCGCCCCCTGCACCCGGGGGTCGTCCGTGTGTGACAGGGTGTCGAAGCAGTCGTAACCCGTTCCCATGTCCACCGAGTTGTCGGGGAACCGATCGTCCTTCGGAGCGAAGCAGGGAGTCAGCCGCTCGCCCGGACGGTACGGCCTGGTCGGCAGGGCGGGGAGCCTGACCAGCGTGAGGTCCACCGTGCTGCCCCGGCTGTGCCCGGACTTCTCCGCGATGTAACCATCTTCGAACAAAAGCGACTTGTCGACCAGAGGGTAGAACTCCCCCTTCATGGACTGGTCGTCGAGATCCTTCGCCCACCGCACGAAGTGGTCGACCGCCCGCTGCGGCCGGTAGCAGTCGTACACCTTCAGCGAATACCCCCGGCGCAGCAGCCGCTTCTGGGCCAGATGCAGCGCACGAGCGGCGGGCCTGGTCAGGATGCAGACCGGCTGCCGGTAGCCGTCGACCCGCTCGCCCATGAAGGTGTGCGCCGTCGTGTAGCGCATTTCCTGAATGATCGTCGGGTCCACCGAGCGCAGCGCCACGAACTCGCCGGGCGCCGTCGGCCCGGGGCGCCCCTGCGCGGGCGGGGAGGCGGCGGTGACGGCGAACAGAGCGGCGGCCGCGGTGGCCAGGGCGCGGAGAGCGGTACGCGTTCCTGTCATGGGCGAACCGTCTACCAGCTGGGCTGCCCGGGGGGAAGAACGATCGGATACAGTCCGCCCGTGTCCGAACCCGGCAGCAGGCCCGCCCCGACCGCCCCTCAGTCACCCCGGTACGTACGGGGTTCCCACTGCGGTACGTGCGGAGCGCCGTACCACGCCCTCCCGTCCGCCGACACCTGGCCGCGCACCTGCACGCGTTGCGGCACCACCGCCTACCGCAACCCGCTCCCCGTCGCCGTGGCCCTGCTCCCCGTCACGGGCCCCGGCCCCACCGGACTCGTCGTCATCACCCGCACCATCGAACCCCAGAAGGGCGGAACGGCCCTGCCCGGCGGCTTCGTCGACCACGCCGAGGACTGGCGCCACGCGGTGGTGCGCGAACTGCGCGAGGAGACCGGCATCGACGCCACCGAGGAGGACGTACGCCTCGCCGACGCCCTCAGCGACACGGCCGGACACCTCCTGCTCTTCGGCCTCCTCCCGGCCCGCCCCCTCGCCGCCCTCCCACCCTCGGCCCCCACCTCGGAGACCTCCGGCTACGAGATCCTGAGCGCCCCGCGCACTTTGGCCTTCCCCCTGCACACGCAAGCGGCGAACGCCTGGTTCGCGGGGCGCTACGGCTGAGGGGCGCGCTGACCGCCATGCACCGCCCATGCGCCTGATCGCCACGAGCCGCCCCCTCGCGCCTGACCGCCCCACGTAGACCGCCGAACAGGCCCGGGAGCCACCGCACCCGCACCCGCACCCGCACCCGCACCCGCAACGCCACCCTCCCTACCCCCCCCTAGTTCAGCCCGCCCTCGGCACCCCCCGCTCCGCCACCACCCGGTCAGCCCCGCCCTCCGCACAGCCCGGCAGCAACCACCCCACACTTCAGCCCGCCCTCCGCACCGCCCCGCTCCACCACCCCACCAGTTCAGCCCCGCCCCCGCACCACACAGTCCACCCCACCCTCCACTCCGGGCCGCTCCACCACCACACGGTCGCCCTCCCACCGCGTCACATACCGCTCGACCTCCGCCTCCGCCCACCCGTCACCCGGGTCCCGCACCACGAGACCGCCTCCGGTACGCCCCGGCCTGGGCGCCCACGCCTCCAGCTCCAGGCCCCCGTCCGCACCCCGCACCGGGATCACCGCACCGGCCCTGACCAGCACCGGGACCCGGGACATCGGCGCGTCGACCAACACCTGCCCCGGCCCCTCGTACGCCCGCCCGGTCTCCGCGTCGTACCACCGCCCCCGGGGCAGCCGCACCGCCCGCCGCCGCACCCCGGGCTCCAGCACCGGAGCCACCAGCAGCGCGTCGCCCAGCAGGAACGCGTCCTCGCACTCCCGCAGCGCCCGGTCGCCCGGCACGCCCCACCACATCGGCCGCACGTAGGGCGCACCGGTCAGCCGCGCCACGTGCGACAGCGTCACGAAGTACGGGCGAAGCCGCTCCCGTTCCGCCAACGCCGCCCGCGCGCCCTCCAACACCTCGGGACCGAACTCCCACGGCTCCCGACGCCCCGCGTCGATCGCCGAGTGGGTGCGGAACAAGGGCAGGTAGGCGCCCAGCTGGAACCACCGCAGATACAGCTCCGGCGACGGGAACCCGTCGAACCCGCCCACATCCGGCCCCGAGTACGGCACCCCGCACAGCCCGAGACCCAGCACCAGGGCCAGCGAGGCCCGCAGCCCCGGCCACCCGGTCGACACATCACCGGACCAGGTGCCCCCGTACCTCTGCATCCCCGCCCAGCCCGACCGGGAGAAGAGGAACGGCCGCTCCTCCGGACGCCACCGGAGCAGCCCCTCGTACCCGGCCCGGGCCATCGTCAGCCCGTACACGTTGTGGGCCTCGCGGTGATCACCGCCCGCGCCCTCCAGCACATGCCGGGCGGAACGCGGCAACGACGGATCGCCGAACGCCGCGAAGGACACCGGCTCGTTCATGTCGTGCCAGACCCCCGAGAAGCCCTGCGCAAGCCGCTCCTCGTACAGAGATCCCCACCATTCCCGCACAAGCGGATCAGTGAAATCCGGATAGACGGAGGCCCCCGGCCACACCTCCCCGACCACCACCCGCCCTCGCGCGTCCCGTACGTACGCACCCCGTTCCCCGACCGCCGCGCCCCCCTCGAACACCGGGTCGCCCGGCTCGGCCTTCACCGCCGGGTCCACGATCGACACCAGCCGCACCCCGTCCTCGCGCAGCTCCTTCGCCAGCGCGGGCAGCCCGGGGAACCGCTCCCGGTCCACCGTGAACACCCGGTGCCCGTCGTAGTGGTCGATGTCCAGATGCAGGACGGACAGCGGCAGCCCCCGCTCCCGGTACCCGTCGACGATCCGCCGCACCTCCTGCGCACTGCCGAAGCCCCACCGCGCATGCTGCGGCCCCAGTGCCCAGGAGGGGGGCAGCGCCGGCGCACCCGTCAGCGCCGTCCACCCCTGGAGCACCCGGGCGGGCGTCCCCGCCACGACCCAGCAGCGCAGCGGACCGCCTTCCATCCGCACCTCGCACGTCCCCGGCCGGTCATGCCCCGAGCCCGCGCCCTCCTCGCCCTCGCGCAGCACCACCCGGCCCGCCCAGGTGTTGTCGTGGAACGCCAGATGCGTTCCCGCGTCCGACACCACCACCTGCACCGGCATCGTCAGATACAGCGGATCGTCCCCCGGACCGAACCGCCCGCCCGGATCGGTGTTCCACAGCCCGTACACCCCGTCCCGCAACCGGGGCCCGCCCGCCCGGCCGCCCAGGCCGAAGAACCGCGCGTCCGCCGGCACCTCCGAGCGCTGCACCCACCGCACCGGCCCCCCGCCCACCGGCTCCCACCAGCGCGGCGGCAACTCCCGCCGCAACAACACCCCGCCCGGCGTCCGCAGCTCCACCGCCCCCGTGCGCGACACCACCACCGTCAGCCGCTCCGACACCACCTGCCAGCCGCCGTCCTTGTCGGGCTCCAGCACCGCCCGCTCGTCCGGGGCGGGCGGCCCACCCGCCACCGCGTACGACGGCACCGGCTCCGCCCCGTCCCACGCCCAGAAGACCGCACCCCCCACCGACACCCGGATCCGCAGCTCCGAACGAGCGAACCGCACCACACCGCCGCCGGGCCCCGGCTCCGCACCCGTCAGCGCACCGGGCACCCGGGCCCGCTCCGCCCCGCGCGCGGGCAACGCACGCGCGTCCGCCGACCGGCGCCGCCAGGCCGAGCGCACCGTGCGCAGCCCCCGCACCGAACCGACCAACCTCACCCGACGCACCAGGTCACGACCGTCCATGGCGCACACCCTGCCACCCGCCAGGCCCGCAGAACCTCCCGTTCAACTCCCGTTCATCCATGTCGGGCCCCCGCTCCCCACCGTCCGGAGGCGGGGTCACCCTGGTGCCGAAGACGATCACATGGCATCGTCCGTGTCAGCCGCTCACGCGCACACCCCAGCCCGTGCGCGCCGACACGCCGACCCCGCGTACCCGTACAGCCAGGGAGCAGCCCCATGACCGAAGCCACGCCCGACACGCCCCTCTGGCAGCCCGGCCCCGACCGCATCGAGGCCGCGGCCGTCACCCGCTTCCAGAACTGGGCCGCGACCCGGTACGGCGCCCCGGCCGACGGCGGGTACGCAGCCCTGCACCGCTGGTCCGTCGACGAGCTCGACACCTTCTGGCAGGCCGTCGCCGACTGGTTCGACATCCGCTTCTCCACCCCGTACGAAAGCGTCCTCGGCGACCGCACCATGCCCGGCGCCACCTGGTTCCCCGGCGCCACCCTCAACTACGCCGAACACGCCCTGCGCACCGCCGAGGAGCCGTCCCGCGCCGACACTCCCGCCCTCCTGTACGTCGACGAGACCCACACCCAGGTCCCCATCAGCTGGGCAGACCTCCGCCGCCAGGTCGGGGCCCTCGCCGCCGAACTCCGCGCCCTCGGCGTCACCCCCGGCGACCGCGTCAGCGGCTACCTCCCCAACATCCCGCAGGCCGTCGTCGCCTTCCTCGCCACCGCGGCCGTCGGCGGCGTCTGGACCTCCTGCGCCCCCGACTTCGGCGCCCGAAGCGTGCTGGACCGCTTCCAGCAGATCGAACCCGTCGTCCTGTTCACCGTCGACGGCTACCGCTACGGCGGCAAGGAGCACGACCGTACGGAGACCGTCGCCGAACTCCGCCGCGAACTGCCCACCCTGCGCGCCGTCGTCCACATCCCGCTGCTGGGCACCGACGCCCCCGAAGGCGCCCTCGCCTGGGCCGCCCTCACCTCCGCCGACACCGAGCCGGTCTTTGAGCAGGTCCCCTTCGACCACCCGCTGTGGGTCCTCTACTCCTCCGGCACCACCGGCCTGCCCAAGGCCATCGTCCAGTCCCAGGGCGGCATCCTGCTCGAACACTTCAAGCAGATCGGCCTGCACTGCGACCTCGGCCCCGAGGACCGCTTCTTCTGGTACACCTCCACCGGTTGGATGATGTGGAACTTCCTCGTCTCCGGCCTCCTCACCGGCACCACCGTCGTCCTGTACGACGGCAGCCCCGGCTACCCCGACATCAGCGCCCAGTGGAGGGTCGCCGAACAGACAGGCGCCACCCTCTACGGCACCTCCGCCGCCTACGTCATGGCCTGCCGCAAGGCCGACATCCACCCCGGCCGGGACTTCGACCTCTCCCGCGTCCAGTGCGTCGCCACCACCGGCTCCCCGCTCCCGCCCGACGGCTTCCGCTGGCTCCACGACGAGGTGGCCGACGACCTCTGGATCGCCTCGGTCAGCGGCGGGACCGACGTCTGCAGCTGCTTCGCCGGAGCCGTCCCGACCCTCCCCGTCCACATCGGCGAGCTCCAGGCCCCCTGCCTCGGCACCGACCTCCAGTCCTGGGACCCGGCGGGCAAGCCGCTCACCAACGAGGTCGGCGAGCTGGTCGTCACCAACCCGCTGCCATCCATGCCGATCCGCTTCTGGAACGACCCCGACGGCAGCCGCTACCACGACAGCTACTTCGACATGTACCCCGGCGTCTGGCGCCACGGCGACTGGATCACCCTCACCGACCACGGCTCGGTGATCATCCACGGCCGCTCCGACTCCACCCTGAACCGCCAGGGCGTCCGCATGGGCTCCGCCGACATCTACGAGGCCGTCGAACGGCTCCCCGAGATCCGCGAGTCCCTCGTCATCGGCCTCGAAGAACCCGACGGCGGCTACTGGATGCCGCTCTTCGTCCACCTCGCCGAAGGCGCGACCCTCGACGACGACCTGCGTGCCGCGATCAAGAACACCATCCGCGAGAACCTCTCCCCACGCCACGTACCGGACGAGGTCATCGAGGTCCCCGGCATCCCGCACACCCTCACCGGCAAGCGCATCGAGGTCCCGGTCAAGCGCCTCCTCCAGGGAACCGAGCTCGCCAAGGCGGTCAACCCGGGTTCGGTGGACAACCTCGACCTCCTCCACTTCTACGCCGAACTGGCCGCGAACCGCCGCGGCTAGCTCGCTTGTCAGTCCCCCTGATTACGCTGAGTGAGCAATGATTCACCGCGCACAGGGGGACACATGGCGCAGACCGAGAACACCAGGCGCAACACCCAGCACAACTCCAAGCACCACAAGAAGCACGGCACCGCACCCGGCACCGCACACGGCGCGACCCTGCGACGCACGCTGTGCCGCGAGGCCCCCCGCACCGTCGGCCTCCTGGTCGACGCGCAGGACTTCGCGGCCATGCGGCACTACCGCACCTTTCCCTTCGACGACCACACCGTCTATCTGCGACAGGTCGAGGCCCTGCTCAAGACGCTCACGGCCCAGGGCATGCACACCACCATCGCCCTCTTCGACCCCGAGGACTACGCCGAATTCTGCGCCGAGTCCGGACTCGACGCGGACACCGGCGCCAGCCGCAGCCGCTTCACCGCGGAGATCGCCGCAGCCGGAGCCACCGTCGTCTACACCGGCCAACGCCTGAGCGACCTCATCCCGCTCCTGGTCTCCCGCGCGGTCCGCCAGGCCACCTGGGAGTACGCCACACTCCTCCTCGCCGACCTCGGCGCCTGCGCGGACTGCGGCCAGGACATCGGACGCGCGGCCTTCGACCGGGCCTCGCACCTCCTGCTGCGCCTGCTGGAAGCGGCAGGACCGGGAACCCACCACCTGGTCTGCTCGACCCCCACGGAGGACGACCAGCTCCTGGCGGTGCTCAACACCCACCGCGACCCGACGGGCCCGACCCGTATGGACAGCTCGGAGGGCGCGGAGTTCGCCACCGTGCTCGCGGTGGCCGTCGCCCTGGAATCGCGCGGGGGAGTGGTCCTGCGCACCAGCGCACCCGACAGCCCGGACCGCGTCCACGGCTGGCGGCTGGCCCATGGCACCCTCGCCCCGCTCATCGCGGGCGAGGTCTTCAACGCCTACTGCACCGACGCCGAGACCGGAGAGCCCGTCTCCCCGGAATCCGGCGTGGAGTACTGCGCGGGATTCGACATCCGGGCCGACCCGGCGGAGCCCCACCGCTGAGGCGGGCACACAACAGGAGGGGCTTCCCGCCCACGGCGGAAAGCCCCTCCAACACAGACAACCAGCTCGGCTACTCGCCCGAGAGCACAGCCTGAGCGGCCTTGCGCGCCTGATCGGCGGAGTCCGCCGAGCGGGCGGCGTTCGCCGCCCGCTCGCACTGCGCCAGCGTGTACTTGGCCAGCGTGGCGCGCACATAAGGAATGGACGCCGCACCCATGGAGAGCGAGGTGACACCCAGACCCGTCAGCACACAGGCCAGCAGCGGATCGGCCGCGGCCTCACCGCACACACCGCAGCTCTTGCCCTCGGCACGGGCGGCCTCGGCGGACAGGGCCACCAGATCCAGCAGTGCCGGCTGCCACGGATCCTGGAGCCGCGACACCGCGCCCACCTGACGGTCGGCGGCGAAGGTGTACTGCGCCAGGTCGTTGGTGCCCAGCGACAGGAACTCCACCTCCTGGAGGATTGACCGCGCCCGCAGAGCGGCGGACGGAATCTCCACCATCGCACCGAACTTCGCCTGCAACCCGGCCCCACGGCACGCGTCCGCGAACGCCTTGGCGTCGATACGGTCGGCCACCATGGGCGCCATGACCTCAAGGTATACCGGCAGCCCCTCGGCGGCCTTCGCCAGCGCGGTCAGCTGGGTGCGCAGCACCTCGGGGTGGTCCAGCAGACTCCGCAGCCCGCGGACTCCGAGCGCCGGGTTCGGCTCGTCGGCCGGCGTCAGGAAGTCCAGCGGCTTGTCGGCGCCCGCATCCAGCACACGTACGACGACACGCCCCTCGGGGAACGCCTCCAGAACCGCACGGTAGGCCGCGACCTGCTTCTCCTCGGAAGGAGCCTGCTTGCTGTCGTCCAGGAACAGGAACTCGGTCCGGAACAGCCCCACACCCTCGGCACCCGCCTCGACCGCCGCGGGCACATCGCCCGGACCGCCGACATTGGCGAGCAGCGGCATCTTGTGCCCGTCCGACGTGGCACCGGGACCGGTCGAGGCGGACAGCGCGGCCTTACGAGCCGCCGCGGCGCTCTCCATCTCGGCACGCTTCTCGGCGCTCGGGTCGACGAAGATCTCACCCGTGCTGCCGTCCACCGCGACGACCGTGCCCTCCGCCAGCTCACCGGCACCGGGCAGAGCCACCACGGCCGGCACGCCGAGCGCGCGCGCCAGGATCGCGCTGTGGCTGGTCGGCCCGCCCTCCTCGGTGACGAAGCCGAGCACCAGCGTCGGGTCGAGGAGCGCCGTGTCGGCCGGTGCCAGATCGCGCGCGATCAGCACATACGGCTCGTCGCTGTCCGGCACCCCAGGCATCGGCACACCGAGCAGCCGCGCCACGATCCGGTTCCGTACGTCGTCGAGGTCGGCGACTCGCCCCGCCAGGTACTCCCCGGCGTTGGCGAGCAGCGCCCGGTACGCGGCGAACGCGTCGTACACGGCACGCTCGGCGGTGCTGCCCACGGCGATGCGACGCTCGACATCGGACATCAGCTCGGGGTCCTGGGCCATCATGGCCTGCGCCTCAAGCACGTGCTGTGCCTCGCCACCGGCCAGATTGCCCCGCGCGATCAGATCGGCCGCCACCGCCTCCACAGCCTGCCGGGCACGCCCCTGTTCGCGCCCGGCTTCCTCGGCGGGAATCTGTTTGGCGGGCGGCTCCAGCACCGCCGTACCCATGTGCCGAACCTCGCCGATGGCCACACCGTGGCTCACGCCGACGCCTCGCAGCGTTGTCTCCATTTCACCCGTCTCCGGTTGTGCGATGACTCGTGCCACCGCGGTGGTTGTGCAACTGGCTGTTACTGCGCGTGCGGTGTCACTGCCAGCCGAACAGCGTGTCGCCGACCTTCACGTCGCCGTCCTCGCGAACCTCGGAGAGCGACTCGGCGGTGGCTTCCAGGGCCACGATGGGGCAGATGGGTGACTTTCCGGCCGCCTCGACGGCGTTCGGGTCCCAGCGCACGATGCTCTGGCCGCGGGTCACCGTGTCCCCCTTGTTCACGAGAAGCTCGAAGCCCTCGCCGTTGAGCTGGACGGTGTCGATGCCGAGGTGCGTCAGAACCCCGTGTCCGTCCGCGTCGACGACGACGAACGCGTGGGGGTGCAGGGAGACGACAATGCCGTCGACCGGGGAGACGGCCTCGGAGGGCTCACGTACGGGGTCGATGGCGGTGCCGGGACCGACCATCGCGCCGGAGAAGACCGGGTCGGGAACCGCGGTGAGTCCAATGGCGCGTCCAGTAAGAGGGGACGTCACGTTGGTCATGGGGAGCCTCCCAGGGGGTGGAGATTCAGGTGTCGCCGCCGTGGCTGATGGGGGACGGCGTACTGCTCAGCAGCGTAAGTCATATGAAGTCCCGGTTCCGCCCGAGACCTACCGCTTGACGGACCTAGGGGTGCACCAGAAACGATTTGCCTCGATCCCCGGTGCCCTGTACTGTCGTACTCCTGCCTGACCCCAACGCGACTTTGAGTCGGGGGTCGGCGGCGACCTTCAAGCCAGATCCTAACCTTGAACCTCCCTTCGGCATGCCCGCAGGACGTGGTCAAGGGAAGCGGAAAAGGCCTGATAGAGTCGGACTCGCCGAAAGGGAAAACCGCGAAAGCGAAGACCCGGAAAGCGAAAAGGAAGTATTGCTGGACCCGCTTCGACCGGGAATCGGACACGAAAGAGTCTGATAGAGTCGGAAACGCAAGAACGAAGGGAAGCGCCCGGAGGGCCCCGGTGAAACGGGAC
>NZ_JBVIPK010000004.1:344740-583846 GCF_055577965.1 Streptomyces sp. NPDC033165 | reverse complement strand
TCCGAAGGGCCAAATCCTTCATCTTCCACACAGCACCGCAATCGGAAGCTGTCCTACAACCAACTCCTTCACGCGTTCAGGACGCAACACCTGCGCAAACGCCGCATCAAGGCGGTCATCCCGGAGAAGAAGGACCAGGCCGCCAACCGGAAGAAGAAGGGCAGTGGGGGCGGCCGGCCCGTCAGTCACGACACCGAGCTCTACGAGGAACGGAACACCGTCGTGCGGTCGATCAACAGAATGAAGGCATGGCGAGGCATCGCGACCCGCTACGACAAGACCCCGGGGAGCTACCTCGCCGGTCTCCACCTCCGGGCCTCCGTGATCTGGATCAAGGACCTCACGCGAGCGGCCCCTTGATCACAACCAAATACGCCCCCTAGTCCTCCCCGCCGACGCGGCGCCAAGCCGGCCCCGGAGCGACCCGCCGGCTCGCCGCCGCGTCGGGCCGACGGCCAGGGGTGCACTCCGTGCCGACCAAGATCCGCGCCATACGCGGACCAGCCGCCTACAGCTTGGCCGCGTAGTGGCCGTTTCGGCTGGTCAGGGGCCATATAAGGCGTGTACCACCAGCAGACGAAGAACCTGCTGGACCTCTGCGCAGGTGAATGAGTGGGACCGCTCAGCACCACGAAATTCCCGGCACTCTGCCGCACCCGTACAGTCAGGAGCCCGCCTGATCAGCGGCGCGATGCACCTGATGACCCATCAGAACGAGCGTCAAATGAGCGTCAAGATGCCTCGGAGAGCGTCATTTCAGCGTCAAGATATCGCCCGTAACGCCCACAACGCTCATAGCGCACACGACCCGAACCTGCAGGCCAGGCGCCCTTTGCGACGGGTTCCAGGATGGCGACGCACTCCACATGATGCGTCATCGGGAACAGGTAGATGGCCGTCATCCACCTGTATCGGTGCCTGGGCCGAACGACTTTGTCAGCGAATGGCGGGGATGACGGTGGAACCGTAGGCGTCGATGGTGCCCTCGCGGTTGTCGTGCATGTCGTAGACGGCGAACTGGTCGACGCCGAGGTCGCGCAGGTGGTGGAGCTTCTCGATGTGGGCCTCGGCGGGGCCGAGGAGGCAGAAGCGGTCGACGATTTCGTCGGGGACGAAGGCGGTGTCAGGGTTGTCGGCGCGGCCGTGGTGGCCGTAGTCGTAGCCCTGGCGGTCCTTGATGTACGCCGTCAGCTCCTCGGGGATCATCGAGGAGTGTTCGCCGTACTTGGCGACGAGGTCGGCGACGTGGTTGCCGACCATTCCGCCGAACCAGCGGCACTGATCGCGGGCATGGGCAAGCGCCTGCGGGGAGCCGTCGGCCGTGACGTACGCGGGGGCGGCGACGCAGATGGTGAGGGCGTCGGGGTCTCGGCCCGCGTCGGTGGCAGCCTGCCGTACCGCCTTGATCATCCACTCGGTGAGGAAGGGGTCGGCGAGCTGGAGGATGAAGCCGTCGGCCTTCTGCCCGGCCAGGGCCAGGGCCTTGGGCCCGTACGCCGCCATCCACACCGGCAGCCGCCCGTCCTTCACCCAGGGAATCTGCACCGGCTGCCCGTCGACCGTGGCCTCCCGGCCCTCCGCGAGGTCCCGGATGACGTCGATGGCCTCGCCCAGGCGGGCCAGGGTGTTGGGGCGGCGGCCCGCGACGCGCATGGCGGAGTCGCCGCGGCCGATGCCGCAGACGGTGCGGTTGCCGTACATGTCGTTGAGGGTGGCGAAGGTGGAGGCGGTGACCTCCCAGGTGCGGGTGCCCGGGTTGGTGACCATGGGGCCCACGGTGAGGCGTTCGGTGTGCTCCAGGATGCGGCTGTAGATGACGAACGGCTCCTGCCAGAGCACCGCCGAGTCGAAGGTCCAGCCGTAGCGGAAGCCGTTGCGCTCGGCGCGGCGCATCAGGCCGACGACGGCCGAGGCGGGCGGGTCGGTCTGGAGGACGAGTCCGAAGTCCATGACGGGATCTCCTATCCAGGTGCTGACAGGCAGCTAGTCCAGGTACTGACAGGTGGCGCGGGGGGTGTACATGCCGTGTCCGGCACGGCCGGTGAACTTCCTTCCGTCGATGACGGGTTCGCCGCGCGAGAGGACGGTCTCGACCTGCCCGGTGATGCGTTTGCCCTCGTACGCCGAGTAGTCGACGTTCATGTGGTGGGTCTCGGCGGAGAGGACGTGCTCGGCGGCCGGGGCGTAGATGACGATGTCCGCGTCGGCGCCCGGGGCGATGGTGCCCTTCTTCGGATAGAGGCCGAACATCCGGGCCGGGGAGGCGCAGGCGATCTCGATCCAGCGGCGGCGGGTGATGTGTCCGTCGACCACGGCCTGGTGCAGCAGGTCCATGCGGTGCTCGACGCCCGGCATGCCGTTGGGGATCTTGGAGAAGTCGCCGCGGCCCATCTCCTTCTGGCCCGAGAAGCAGAATGGGCAGTGGTCGGTGGAGACGACCTGGAGTTCGTTGGTGCGAAGGCCCCGCCACAGGGCTTCCTGGTGCTCCTTGGGGCGCAGCGGGGTGGAGCAGACGTACTTGGCGCCCTCGAAGTCCGGCTCGGCGAGGTTGTCGGTGGACAGGAACAGGTACTGCGGGCAGGTCTCGCCGTAGACCGGGAGGCCCTTGTGGCGGGCGGCGGCGATCTCCTCCACGGCCTCGTCGGCGGAGACGTGGACGACGTAGAGGGGAGATCCGGCGACCCGGGCGAGCTGGACGGCGCGATGGGTGGCCTCGGCCTCCAGGGCGACCTTGCGGACGTCTCCGTGGTAGCGGGGGTCGGTGCGGCCGGCGGCGAGCGCCTGCTCGACCAGGACGTCGATGGCGATGCCGTTCTCGGCGTGCATCATGATCAACCCGCCGTTGCCCGCGGCCTGTTGCATGGCCCGCAGGATCTGGCCGTCGTCGGAGTAGAAGACGCCCGGGTAGGCCATGAACAGCTTGAAGGAGGTGACCCCTTCGGAGACGAGGTGGTCCATCTCCTTGAGCGAGGAGGGGTTCACGTCGGCGAGGATCATGTGGAAGGCGTAGTCGATGGCGCAGTTGCCGTCGGCCTTCCCGTACCAGGAGTCCAGCCCTTCGCGCAGCGAACGGCCCACGCTCTGGATCGCGAAGTCGACGATGGTGGTGGTGCCGCCCCAGGCCGCGGCCCGGGTTCCGGTCTCGAAGGTGTCGGCGGCGTACGTTCCGCCGAACGGCATCTCCATGTGGGTGTGGGCGTCGACGCCGCCCGGGATGACGTACTTCCCGGTGGCGTCGATCCGCCGGTCGGCGCTCCAGCTCTCGGCGGCGTCGGTCCCGTGGGCGGCGAGCGCGGCGATGCGACCGCCCTCGATGAGGACGTCGGCGTGGATCTCGTCGGACGCTGTGATGACCAGGCCGCCGTGGATGACGGTGCGGCTCATGGGTTCCTCCTCACTGCGGGGCGCCCCCTCCGGCCTCCTGGGCGTACGGCGGGGCCGCCCCGCGCGGCGGTTGATACGTACGGCGCACGGGCCTGCGGGGCGGGTCAGCCCGCCGCGTGCAGGGCGTCCGCGAGGATGGCCGCGCCTTCCTCGGCCTCGGTGACGGTCAGGGTCAGCGGCGGGGCGATCCTGAGCACGCTGGTGCTGTGGCTGCCGCCCTTGCCGATGAGCAGTCCGCCCTCCCGGGCCGCTTCGAGGACGGCTGTCGCGGCTTCCGGGTCTGCCTCGTCGGTGCCGGGCTTCACCAGCTCGATGCCGATCATCAGGCCCCGGCCGCGCACTTCGCGTACGGCGGGGCAACCGGCGGCGATGCCGCGCAGCCGCTCGATGAGGAGCCCGCCGACACGCCGCGCGTTGCCCTGGAGGTCGTGCTCCAGGAGGTACGAGAGGTTGGCGAGCGACGCGGCCATGGTGATGGGTGAACCGCCGAACGTGGAGATGGAGTTGGCGTCGAGGCAGTTCATCACCTCGGCACGGGCCACGACTCCGCCCACCGACATGCCGTTGCCGATGCCCTTGGCGAAGGTGAGGATGTCCGGCGGGCCGTGCTCCGCGTGCGCCTGCCAGCCCCAGAAGTGCTCGCCGGTACGGCCCCAGCCGGTCTGGACCTCGTCCGAGATCCACAACACACCGTGCCGGTCCAGGACTTGGCGGAAGGCGGCGAACAGCCCGTCGGGCGGCGAGGTGAAGCCGCCGACGCCCTGGATGGGTTCGGCGATCAGGGCGGCGGGGCGGCGGGTGTGCCCGAGGAGGTCTTCCAGGTCGGCGACGCACGCCTTGATGAACCGCTCGTCGCTCAGCTCGGCGTACGGTCCCCGGCCGCGGACGCCGCCGTGGACGTACAGCGTCTGGAGCGGGGAGAGATTCGTCGGCGACCAGGCCTGGTTGCCGGTGATCGAGACCGTCGAGAACGACCGGCCGTGGTAGCTGTTGCGCATCGCGAGGATCTGGTTGGACCGGCGGTACGCGGTGGCGAGCAGCAGCGCGGTGTCGTTGGCCTCGGTGCCCGAGGTGGTGAAGAAGACCCGGGCGTCGGGGATGCCGGAGAGGGTGGCGATCCGCTCGGCCATCTCCACCATGGGGCGGTTGAGGTAGAGGGTGGAGGAGTGGACGATCCGCCCGGCCTGCTCGGCGACCGCCTTGGTGACCTCGGGCAGGGCGTGGGCGGTCATCGTGGTGAGGATGCCGCCGAAGAAGTCCAGGTAGCGGTTGCCGTCCGCGTCCTGGACGTGGCGGCCCTCGCCGTGGGTGAGTTCGATGGGGTGGCGGTAGTAGAGGGCCAGCCATTCGGGGCTGACGGCGCGGTGGCGGTCGTACAGTCCGGTCACGGCTCCACCAGCCCGTCGTAGGCGTCGGGCCGTCGGTCCCGGTAGAACGCCCACTGCTGGCGGACTTCCTCGATCAGTCCGAAGTCCAGGTCGCGGACGAGGAGTTCCTCCTCCTTGTCGCTGGCGACATCGCCGACGAACTGGCCGCGCGGGTCGACGAAGTAGCTGGTGCCGTAGAAGTCGTTGTCGCCGTACTCCTCCTGGCCGACGCGGTTGATCGCGGCGACGAAGTACTCGTTGGCGACGGCGGACGCGGGCTGCTCCAGCTGCCAGAGGTAGCTGGAGAGGCCGCGCGAGGTGGCCGACGGATTGTAGACCAACTGGGCTCCGTTGAGGCCCAGTTGCCGCCAGCCCTCGGGGAAGTGCCGGTCGTAGCAGATGTAGACACCGACCTTGCCGACGGCAGTGTCGAAGACCGGCCAGCCGGCGTTGCCGGGCTTGAAGTAGTACTTCTCCCAGAAGCCCTTGACCTGCGGGATGTGGTGCTTGCGGTACTTGCCGAGATACGTGCCGTCGGCGTCGATCACGGCCGCGGTGTTGTAGTAGAACCCGGTCTGCTCGATCTCGAAGACCGGCACGACGACGACCATCCCGGTCTCCCGGGCCAGGTCCCGCATCCGCCGGACGGTCGGCCCGTCGGGCACCGGCTCGGCCCAGCGGTAGTGCTCGGGCTCCTGGACCTGGCAGAAGTAGGGGGCGTTGAACACCTCCTGGAAGCCGATGATCTTCGCCCCCTGCCGGGCGGCCTCGCGCGCGTGCTCCTCGTGCTTGGCAATCATGGATTCGGTGTCGCCGGTCCAGGTCGCCTGGACGAGTGCGGCGCGTACGACGTGGGACATGAGCTGCTCCTTCGACGCGGCGTCAGAGAGCCTGCACGCGTTCTCTACGCACGTAGATCGGTGCATGGATGGAGAACGTAAGCCCCGTGGTCCGGTGGGGCAAGACCATCGCCGTGAACCGACGGAGTCGATCATGTTTCGCACCCGAGCGGTCCACAACGGACGCGGTACCGATCGGCGGGCAGCACGCGCCGGGCGTTCAGACCCCCGGCACGCCCGCCACGCGCAGCGCGTGCACCAGGTCCCACTCCCGCTCCACGGCCACCTCACGGGCGGCCGCCAGGAGGAGGGGCAGCAGCCGGGTGCCGCCGTTCCCGGCGAGGGCGGCGGCCTCCTGCGGAGTGCGTACGCGGATGAAGGCTCCGAGCAGGTCCCGCGCCTCGCGTTCGCGGCCCGCGCCGTCCAGGGCGAGCACCGCTTCGGCCACCTCGGCGGCGGGCCGGGCCACTCCCTGGCGCAACAGAAGCCCGCAGTCGTCGTCGCGGCCCGCGGCGGCCAGCGCGCCCGCCGCCGAGGCGAACCCGGCGGGCGGCAGCGAGGACACCTCCCAGAGCAGGGTCGTCCAGTCGGCGGAGAGGCCCGCCCGGTACAGGGCGACCGCGAGCACCGGCAGCCGGGCCGCGGGCCAGGCCGCGACCTCGCAGAGCACCACGTGCGCCTCGCCGCCGCGGCCCTCGGCGCGCAGCCGGACCAGCCGGGCGACGGCGGCGGCCACGGCCTGCCCGGCAGCCGGGTCCGGCAGGGCGTCCGGCGTACGGTCCCGCCCGGGCCGGTCCCGGCCCTCACGATCCCCTCCGCCCTCATCGCCCGCGCCGCCGAAGCGGGCGCCACGCGGGGCAGAGGCCCCGGGCCGTGCGGGGGCGGGCAGCACGGGCACCGGCGAGGGGGCGTAGCCGGTCGCCTCGTCGTCGACCTCCAGCCCGGCGAACCGGGCACCGCGCGGCTTCTTGCGCGAGGGCTCGGCGGCGGGAGCCACGGGCCCGGCGGGCGCGACGCGCGGGTGAACGGATGCCGGGGCGCCGGACGCAGGGGCCGGGTACGCGGCCGGGGCGGAGGCCCCCGGCGCGGAGGCGGGGTACGCGGCCGGGGCGGGCATCTCCGCCCCGGGGGCATACGGATCGCCCGCCACCCGCGAGTGACCAGGGGCGGGGGCAGGCGCGGGGGCGGGTTGCGCATCCGGTGCCGGGGCGGGTTCGGCGTACACGTCCGGCACCGTCACCGCCGCCAGCCGCCTGCGCAGTTCCGCGCAGCGCGCCGAGGCCCGTGCGTGGTCGTCGCGGGCCCAGGCCAGCGCCTCGGGGTCGGCCGGGTCCGTGTCGGCGGCCCCGGCGTCGCGCAGCCGTTCTGCCGCCCGGCCCTGCTCGCCGATCATCAACTCCAGCCGGCGGACGAGCTCCTGGCGTCCGCCGGGCCGCCGGTCGTGGGCGGCGGCGGAGGCGGAGTAGAGCGCGGCCGCCCGGACCGAGACCTGCTCGGCGAAGCGTGCGCCGTGCAGCTCAGCCAGGTCCGCGAGCAGGGACTCGACCACGTCCCAGGGCGGGACCTCCACCCCGTCGAGGCAGGACCGCATGCCCGCCGGGTCGCGCCGGACGAAGACCCCGTACCAGCCGCGCCCGGGGTCCAGTCGCGCCGCCAGATCGCGTAGGTACCGCGCGAACTCTCCTACTTCCACCGCCTGCTGATACACCGTCATCGTCGCCCTCGCCGACCTTCGACTGGAACCTTCCGGTCCGGAGGCATTCGACCGCAGGTGTGTTACGGGACGGCTACGCGCAGCTTTCGGGCACACTGCGGCGGGAGCACGGCAGCCGCGCCGTGCGCCCCCCGCGCGCTCCGGTGAACGGCCCCGGAAGGCACCGAGGGCGCGGAAGGCACGGAAGGCTCAGAAGGTGACAGCGACACCGGTGTGCGGGCGCTTGCCGAGCCGGGCGACCATGGCGGGCCAGTCCACCAGCCAGAACTTCCACGTGTACTTGCGGGCCAGCAGCTTGCGCACCGCACGGGTCGCGTCCTCGTCGAGGAGCGTGGCGGTGCCCTCGGCGCTCGGGGCCCCTTCGGCGATCCGGCCGCGCACGTCGCAGACGGTCACGACGACCTTGCTGTTGTTGCGCAGCCGCTTGACCTTCCACGAGTCGGAGCGGGTCCAGACGTACAGCACATCACCTTCGGCGGCCGCCCAGACGGGCGTGGCGACGGGTGTGCCGTCCCTCCGGTAGGTGGTCAGGCTGACGTATTCGCTGCGGGCGAAGTCCTGGAGAGTCACGGGCGCGACCCTACGCCCTGCGCGCCTCCGGAGGGGGCACTACGCGATCATCGGCACCGCGGCCGGTTCCGGTGCGCAGCCGCCGAGGATCTCGTCCAGGGAGAGACCCAGCGCACCGGCGAGGGCGGCCACGGTGAAGAAGGCCGGGGTGGGGGCGCGGCCGGTCTCGATCTTGCGGAGGGTCTCCGCGGAGATTCCGGCGCTCGCGGCGACGGCTGCCATACTGCGCTCCCCGCGCGCTTGGCGGAGCAGCAGGCCGAGCCGCTCGCCGCGCAGGCGCTCTTCGGGGGTCAGGGGGGTGCGGACCATGGGGCCACCCTACCACGGCACACCATTCCTATACCGTCATTACTATACCGCTTCGACCGGTATAGTAATGGGCATGGTTCACATCAAGACAGACACCGACATCGAAGCGATGCGCGAGGCCGGCCGGGTCGTCGCGCAGATCCTGACCCGTACGCGGAAAGCCGCGGCGGTCGGCGTGACCCCGCGCCAACTGGACGAGGCGGCCCGCGAGGTGCTGAGCGAGGCCGGCGCCTCCTCGCCGTTCCTGAACTACCGGCCCCACTTCGCCTCCACGCCCTTCCCGGCCGTCGTCTGCGTCTCGGTCAACGACGCGATCGTGCACGGCATCCCCTCGGCCGAGCCGCTGCGGGACGGGGACCTGGTCAGCGTGGACACGGGCGCCCTCCTCGACGGCTGGGCGGGCGACTCGGCGGTCAGCTTCACCGTGGGCCGCGCCCGCCCCGCCGACACCCGGCTCATCGCCACCGCAGACCGGGCCCTGGAGGCCGGGATCGCCGCAGCGGTAGTGGGCAACCGCATCGGCGACATCGCCCACGCGATCGGCACGGTCTGCCGGGACGCGGGCTACGGGATCATGGAGGGGTACGGCGGGCACGGGATCGGCCGGTCCATGCACGAGGACCCGCCCGTGCCGAACGAGGGACGCCCGGGGCGCGGCATGCCGCTGCGGCACGGCATGGTCCTGGCGATCGAGCCCATGCTGATCGCCGGCGGCGGCGACGCGTTCCGCGAGGACCGGGACGGGTGGACGCTGCGGACGGCCGACGGCACCCGGGCCGCGCACAGCGAGCACACGGTGGCGGTCACCGACGGCGGTCCGCGCGTCCTGACCGCGCTCTGACCGGGCATCCGGCCGGACTCCTGCCGGGTTACGGCTGGGCTCTGACCAGGCACCGGCCGCGCCTGACCGACCGGAGAAAGCAGCTCCGGGACGTCCCCCGGAAACACCTTCAGGAACGCCCCACGAACTCCCTCGCCAGTTCCTCTCCCCGGCTCCGCGCCTTCGCACGGCTCTCGATCGGGGAGATACGGGAGTCCTTGAACGCGATGTACGTGACCCCGGACTCGGCGCCTCCGCTCACCGGGTCGGGGTCGATGCCCAGCGTCACGGCCATGGCGTACGACGCCTCCCCGATGATGCCCGTGGGGCCGGTGTCCCCGATGACGCCGTACCGCACCAGGTCCCCGTACACGACCGCGACGACGCTGCCGCCGCTGAGCCCCGACTTCCGGTAGTCCCACACCTTGCCGGGGGCGGGTACCACCACATGGGGGAGTGCGGCCGAGTCCAGCGGTTCGCCGCGCGAGGACGTGAACGCGGTCTCCGGCAGGAAGTACGGGTCCGTCTTCCGGTTGCACTCCTTGGTCTTCCGGCCGTCGCAGTCGATGTCCATGTCCGCCTTCCAGAACACGGCGTCCGGGGTGCCGCAGACCGAGACCGTGGCCTGGGGGCTGGCGCTGTCCGTGCGGTACTTGCCCTTCGAGATCCGCGTACAGGAGCGGACCTCGGCCAGCAGCTCGTCGGCGGTCACCTCGGTCGCGTCCACGGCCGAACCCTCCGGGGCGGTCGTCTCCGCGTCACTGGCGGCCGCCGGCAGCGCCGCCGCCGCGAGCAGCGCGGCGCCGCAGGCGGCGGAGGTCAGGGCGAGCATTCGGGTGCGCATGGTGCGGATGGGCCCTTCCCGTAGAACGAGGGGCCCGTGCGGGTCGCCGCCCCTGCTTCGTCCGGCCGGCTCAGCGCCTGCCGCCCGGATGCACCACCATGGCCGAGCCGCCGCCCCGGCGCACCTTTTCCGCCGCCGCGAGCCATCGGCCGTCGGGCAGCCGCTGCACACCGGTGGCGGCCCCGATCTCCGGGTTCTGCTTGAAGGCGTGGCCGAGCCTCTCCAGCTCCGCGCGGACCGGGCTGTTCCACAGGTCCGGCTCGATGTCCGTCGTCGCCGTGTTGCGCTGGCTGGCGCGCGGCGCGGCGATCGCGTCGACCAGCGGGAGCCCCCGGTCCAGGTGCCCGGTGAGCGACTGGAGGACGGTCGTGATGATCGTGGCCCCGCCCGGTGTGCCGAGGGCGAGGACCGGCTTGCCGTGCTTCAGCACGATCGTCGGCGAGATCGACGAGCGCGGGCGCTTGCCGGGTCCCGGCAGGTTCGGGTCGTGCACGGCCGGGTCGGCGGGGGCGAAGGAGAAGTCGGTGAGTTCGTTGTTGAGCAGGAAGCCGCGGCCGGGCACCGTGATGCCGCTGCCGCCGGTGGACTCGATCGTAAGGGTGTAGGCGACGACGTTGCCCCACTTGTCGGCGGCCGTCAGGTGGGTGGTGCTCTCCCCCTCGTACGTCGTCGGAACGGCCGCGCCACCGCTGCCGCACCGCTCGGGGTTCCGCGGGTCGCCCGGCGCCATGGGGCTGGTCAGCGCCTTGTCGTCGCTGATCAGGCACTCCCGGGCGTCCGCGAACCGCTGGCTCAGCAGCTCCTTCGTGGGGACGTCCTCGAACGCCGGGTCGCCCACCCAGCGGCCCCGGTCCGCGAAGGCGATCCGGCTCGCCTCGATGAGCCGATGCAGATACCGGGTGCGGTCGGCCCGCGAAAGATCGGTCGACTCAAGGATGTTGAGGGCCTCGCCCACGCTGGTGCCGCCGGACGAGGAGGGGGCCATGCCGTAGACGTCCAGGCCCCGGTAGTTCACCCTGGTGGGGTCCTTGAGCAGGGGCCGGTAGGAAGCGAGGTCCTTGCGGGTCAGATCGCCGGGCCGCACCGTCCGGGTGGCGTCCGGGTCGACCGGCGGCTTGCGTACGGTACGGACGATGTCGTCGGCCAACTCGCCCCGGTACAGCGCGCCGACCCCTTCCCGGCCGAGCTTCGCGTACGTACGGGCCAGGTCCGGGTTCTTGAACACCGAGCCGACGACGGGGAGTTCACCGCCCGGGAGGAACAGCTTCGCGGAGGCCGGGAAGTCGGCGAACCTGGCCTGGTTGGCGGCAGTCTGCGAGCGGAAGGTGCTGTCCACCACGAACCCGTTCCGCGCCAGGCGCTCGGCCGGTTTCAGCAGCGTACGCAGGGACTTGCTGCCCCAGGCGTCCAGCGCCCGCTCCCAGGTGGCCGGAGTGCCGGGGGTGCCGACACCGAGGCCGCTGGTCATCCCCTCCGCGAACGGGATCGGCTTGCCGTTCTCCAGGAAGAGCGAGGCGTCCGCGCTGCGCGGGGCTGTCTCGCGGCCGTCGATGGTCTGCACTGCGCGCTTCCTGGCGTCGTAGTGGACGAAGTAACCACCGCCGCCGATGCCCGCCGAGTACGGTTCCGTCACCCCGAGGGCCGCCGCGGTGGCGACGGCCGCGTCCACCGCGTTGCCGCCCCTGCGCAGGACCTCGATCCCGGCGGCCGACGCGTCCCGGTCGACGCTCGCCACCGCTCCCCCGTAGCCCACCGCCACCGGGGACTTGGGCGGCGCGGGGTGCGGGGCGGCGGATGGCGCCGAGGCCGCCGGGGCGGCGGCCCCCACCGAGGCGAGGACGGCGAGGACGGCCAACAGGGACGTGTTCCGGCCGACGGAACGGCGCATACGTACCTCCAGTCAACGGATCTCCGCCGCAGGGTAGTCCCGGCGGAGCCGGATCGTCAGGACCGCCTCGAACGGCTACCCGAATGACCGGTACCATGCGCGCCCATGACGGACGACGTGCGCAACATCGTGCTGGGCGTGATAGCCGCCGGCCTCAGTACCTCCCTGGGCTGGCTGGCCCGGAGCTACCTGTGGCGGCGCAAGCTCCGCCGCAAGCAGGCCTTCTTCGGGCTGCCACGCAACTCCGAGTGCCTGCTCGTCGTGAACCGGTACGCGGGCGCCGACGGGTCCGTGCACCGCCACGACGCCTTCGCCCTGCTCGAACTCTCCGCGCTGATCAAGGACTGCGGGGCGCATGCGCAGATCGTGACGCACGACACGGCCCAGCAGGGGTTCGGGGAGCGTACGGAGTTCTGCGTCGGCGGCCCGATGTCCAACCAGCGGATGGCGGCGCACCTGCGCACCCTGCTGCCCGGGGTCCGGATCAACGTCGAGCAGGACCCCGGCCCGGACCGGGTCGCCTTCCGGATCGGGGCGGAGCGCTACCGGCTGGAGCCCGGGACCTCGGAGTACGTCCTGCTCGCCCGGCTGACGGGCGGGCAGGACGCGCGTCCGGTCTTCGTGTTCTGCGGGCAGCGGGCCATCACCAACCAGGCGGCGACCCGCTATGTGGCCCGCAACCACGAGAAGCTGCTGCGCAAGCACGGCAACAAGTCGTTCTGCCTGCTGCTGAAGGTCGTCAACTCCCAGGCGTACGGCCCCGATGTGGTCGAGGTCGTCGGCGATGTGACGCGCGAGGCACAGGAGCCCGCGCCGAGCAGCGGCACACCGGCGTCGCACCGGGCGAGCGGCTGAGCGCCGCACTCCGCTTCCGGCGGTGAGATTTTCCGCTCCGGACGGAACCCGACATGGGCGAATTGGCCTCTGACCAGCTGAGTGTCCTGCCTGGGAGGTTTCGTTGAGTTCCGCACGCCCGTCACGTTCCGCACGCCCGTCACGTTCCGCACGCCCGTCACGCCCCGCACGCCCGTCACGCCCCGCACGCCTGTCGCGGTCCGCGCGCCCCGGCATCCGACGTACCGTTCTGGCCGGTCCGGCGGCGCTCCTCGCCGCCGCGCTCACCGGCTGCTACGCCGGTGGCTCCACCTCTGCCGAGGACGCCCCCGATGCGGCGCCCGACACCAGCATCTCGGTGAACCTCAAGGGCAAGGCTGCGGCGCCGGGGCAGCCGGTGAAGGTCACCCTGGCGCACGGGAAGCTCAAGTCGGTGGCGGTGACGGCGGGCGAGAGCGGCACGCTGGCCGGGAAGATATCCGCCGACGGCCGGACCTGGACATCCGAGCGGGTGGCCGCACCGGGCACCGCGTACACGGTGCAGGCGAAGGACTCCGACGGCGGCAGTGACCAGGCAGTCTTCACCACCGCCGGGGCCGAGAAGGTCAACAAGCTGTCGCTCGCGCCCGGGAAGGACACGACCGTGGGCATCGCCCAGCCGCTGTCCGTCGTCTTCGACCACCCGGTGAAGAACAAGGCGGCCGTGGAGAAGGCCCTCAAGGTGTCCACCTCCAACGACACCGAGGGCTCCTGGGGCTGGCTCCAGGACTACTCGGGCAAGGACCGTGTCGACTGGCGGCCGAAGGAGTACTGGAAGCCCGGCACGAAGGTCACCCTGGACGCGCAGCTGAACGGCATCGACACGGGTACGGACGGCGGCTGGTTCGTCCGCGACTACAGGACGACGTTCACCGTCGGCGCGGCCCAGGTCGTCAAGGTCGACCTCGACCGGCACCGCCTCGCCCTGCACCGGGACGGGAAGCAGGTCCTGGACATCCCGATGTCGGCGGGCACCCCGGGCGGCGAGAAGGCGTCCTGGCGGGGCACCGCCGTCCTGATGTCGAAGGAGGGCACGATCAACATGCGCTCCGAGACGGTGGGCCTCGGCGACGCCTACGACAAGATGGTCGACTACTCGATGCGGCTGACGTGGTCGGGGATGTACGCGCACGCGGCCCCGTGGAACGCGGGCTATTTCGGCCAGGCCAACCGGAGTTCGGGCTGTGTCGGAATGAGTGACGCGAACGCCTCCGCGCTGTACGGACAGGTGCGGGTGGGCGACCCGTTCGAGATCACCGGAGCGGACGCCAAGGGCACCGTCGCCGAGGGCAACGGATACGGCGCGTGGAACGTGTCGTGGGCCGACTGGCAGGCCAAGAGCGCCCTGAAGTAACCGCGCGGGCCGCCACGGTCACCGGCACGAAGTCGAGCGGCACCCTCGTCGCGTATCTCCACGACGTGGGGCCGCTCGGCGTCTTGCATCGAGCACAACCCGACCGGCACGCAGCTGACCTTCTCCTCTCCCGTACGGACCCGGGTCATCTCCCGGTCCCGCCGCGCGAGAAGTGATCACCGACTGCTGCCGGGCGGGCACTGCCCGGCTACTGCCCTCCTGGCAGCAGCGTCCCTGGTTCGGCCGGGGCCACCTCGACCGCTTTGGTCTTCAGGTTGCGCCGCTGCCTCCTGGCCACCCAGGTGGCGAACCACGAGAGCAGCATGCACATCCCGATGTAGATCGGAGAGATCACCATCACCACAGGGATGAAAGGAAGATCGTAGTCGAGGTTCGACGCGATCAGCTTCCCGGCGTGGAGGAATTCCTCGTAGGTGATCAGATAGCCCAGTGAGGTGTCCTTGAGCGCGACCACCAGCTGACTGATGATGGTCGGCAGCATCGCGCGCACCGCCTGCGGGGCCAGGACGAAGGTCGTGACCTGCGTCTTGCGCATCCCCAGGGCGTACGCGGCCTCGCGCTGGCCCCGGTCCACGGAGTTGATCCCGGTCCGGAACACCTCGGCGAGCACGGAGCCGTTGTAGAGCGTCAGCCCGGCGACCAGGGCGGGCAGCGCCTGCACCTTCAGCGCGACGAAGATGAAGAAGATCATCACCAGCACCGGCATGGCCCGGAAGAACTCGACCAGCACGGTGGAGATCCAGCGGACCGGCCGGTGCACGGAGAGCCGGCCGACGGCGAGGACCGCTCCCAGCGCGAGGGAGAGGACCGCGGCGTACGCGAAGGCCTTGAGGGTGTTGCCGAGCCCGCGCAGCAGCAGTTCCTGGATGCCCGTGTACGCGAAGGGCCGCCACTTCTCCGCGGTGAACTGGCCGGTGTCGAACAGCAGGTAGAGGATCCAGCCGAACAGCGCGAGGATCACCGCCGTCGAGGCGATCCCGTAGGTGAGGTGCCGCTTGCGGGCCACCGGGCCGGGGATGTCGTAGAGCGCGGTGGCCGCGGGCAGCGACGGCTTGCGGGTACGGGTACGGGTACGGGTACGGGTACGGGTACGGGTACGGGTGGCGGTCATCGGGCGACTCCCCAGCGCTTCTCCATCACGTTGAACAGCGCGCTGATGGTCAGGGTGATGATCAGGTAGCCGACGGCGATCCAGACGAAGGTCCAGATGATGCTGTAGCCCAGCTCGTTGAGCGTCTTGTAGGTGCCGAGCAGCTCGGTGACGCTGAACGCCCCGGCGATCGCGGAGTTCTTGGCCAGCGCGATCAGCGTCGAGCCGACCGGCGGGATCACCGACCGGAACGCCTGCGGCAGCACCACGGTGCTCAGGGTCTGGCCGAAGTTCATGCCGAGGCTGCGGGCTGCCTCGCCCTGACCCTTGGGCACGGTGTTGATGCCGGAGCGCAGCACCTCGCAGATGAACGCCGAGGTGTAGCAGCCCAGCGCGATGACCGCGAAGACCTGGAACGGCAGGACGAGCCCGAAGCGGGGCAGGCCGAGCAGGACCGCGAAGAACAGCAGCGTCAGCGGGGTGTTGCGGAGCACGGTGACCCAGACGGTGCCGAAGACCCGGAAGGAGCCGACGGGCGCGACCCGGAAGGACGCCATCAGGAAGCCGAGGACGAGCGCCAGCGCGGAGGCGTAGACGGTCAGTTCGACGGTGCCGAGGAAGCCCTCGCCGTAGAGGGAGAAGTTGTCGGTCAGTACATCCATGAGTGGGGCCGTCCCCTCAGTTCGCCGGGTAGCGGTCGATGGGCGGCGGGGTCGGCGCGGGCACTCCGGAGAGGCCGAGCGTCGCTTCGAACGCCTTCTTCCAGTTGCCGTTCTCCTCGTTGGCCTCCAAGGCGTCGTCGAGGGCGAGCCGCAGGGCGTTGTCGTTGCGCGGGACGCCGACGCCGTACGGCTCCTCGGAGAACGGCTTGCCGACGACCTTCATCTCGTCGGGCGCCTTGGCAGCGAAGCCCAGCAGGATCGCGTCGTCGGTGGTGACGGCGTCGACCTGGTAGGTCAGCAGGTTGTCGACGCAGATGGAGTACGTGTCGTAGGCGACGAGCACCGCCTTGGGGAAGTCTGCGGCGATGCGCTGGTAGGGCGTGGAGCCGGCGGCCGAACACACGGTCTTGCCGTCCAGGTCCTGGGGGCCGTTGATGTCGTCCTCGTCGGTGCGCACCAGCAGGCCCTGACCCGCCATGTAGTACGGCCCGGCGAAGCCCACGAGCTTCTTGCGCATGTCGTTGATGGTGTAGGTGCCCACGTAGTAGTCGATCTGGCCGTTCTGGAGGGCGGTCTCGCGGTTGGCGGAGGCGATCGTGCGGAAACTGATCGTCTTCGGCTCGAAGCCGATCGAGGCCGCCAGCATCCGGGCGATCTCGATGTCGAACCCGGAGTAGATCCCGCTCGCCGGGTCCTTCTCCCCCAGGTACGGCTGGTCCTCCTTGGCGCCGATCACCAGGTGGCCGCGCCGCTTGGCCTTGGCCCAGGTCGGCGATTCGGGCAGCTCGAAGCCGGTGTCGACCTCGTACACCGGCAGCGCTTCGAGCCTGGGGCCCTTGACCGGGGGGCTGCCGTCCTTGCCGCAGCCCGCGGCGAGTGCGGCGAGCAGGAGACCGGCCACGAGGGCGGCGGCCCGGCCCGTACGCGTGTTCCTCGTACGCAACATGGAAAGCCCCCCTCAGTGCTTGAGGATCTTGGACAGGAAGTCCTTGGCGCGGTCGCTCGACGGGGACGTGAAGAAGTCCTCCGGGGTGCGGTCCTCGACGATGCACCCGTCGGACATGAACACCACGCGGTTGGCCGCGGAGCGGGCGAAGCCCATCTCGTGGGTGACCACGACCATGGTCATGCCCTCCCGGGCGAGCTGCTGCATGACCTCCAGCACTTCGTTGATCATCTCCGGGTCGAGCGCCGAGGTGGGCTCGTCGAAGAGGAGCGCCTTGGGGTCCATGGCCAGGGCGCGGGCGATGGCCACGCGCTGCTGCTGGCCGCCGGAGAGCTGGGCGGGGTACTTGTCGGCATGGGCGGAGAGACCGACCCGCTCCAGCAGCTCCCGGGACCGCGCGTCGGCCTCGTCCCGCTTGCGCTTGCGGACCTTGAGCTGCGCGAGGGAGACGTTGTCCAGCACGGTCTTGTGGGCGAAGAGATTGAACGACTGGAAGACCATGCCGACTTCGGCGCGGAGCTGGGCCAGGCCCTTGCCCTCCTCGGGGAGGGGTCTGCCGTCGATCGTGATCCGGCCGGACTCGATCGTCTCCAGGCGGTTGATCGCCCGGCAGAGCGTGGACTTCCCGGAGCCGGAGGGGCCGATGACCACCACCACCTCCCCGCGGCCGACGGTGAGATTGATGTCCTGAAGTACGTGCAGCTCTCCGAAGTGTTTGTTGACGTCCCTCAGTTCGATCAACGGATCGTCGGCCATGCGCTGCCCTACCCACTTGTCGCTGTGTCTGTCGCTGTGTCGAGGTCAGCGCAAACTATCCATCGCGACAAGGGACTTCGCAGCCGACACGCGCAAATGGTGCAATAAGGCTGTTTATCTAGATTAGGTGACGGGAGACGGCTCGCCGGTCAGCTCTCGGCGGACTCCGCGTAGACCTGGGACAGCTCGGGGCTGCCCGAGATCGCCCAGTCGAGACCGGCCGCCACGACGTCGATCTCCCGGCCGGAGATCAGCCGCACGACGGGCCGGCCGCTCGGCCAGATGTCCCACGTGGCACCCGTGACGGTCCGCACGATCACCGTGCCGAGGTAGAGACCGGCGTCGTTGCCGAGCCAGGGCAGCTCCTCCGGGTCCTCGCGCCAGCGGGGCGACAGCTGGTCGAGTGCGGACAACGAGGCAGGGGTGTCGTCGAGTTCGAGTCCTTGCTGCCCCGCCCGGACACGCAGCAGTTCGCACTCGGCGAGCAGTTCGGCCACGCCGTCGGGATCCGCCTCGACGGCGGCCGCGAGCCCGCTCCCCTGCGTACCGCCCTGACGCTTACGCCAGTTGTCCAAGAAGGGGATGTTCATACCACTAGGGTCCCATCCCGGCCAGTTTCCGCACCACAGGGCGCGCGGCCTTCACCGTTCCGGCACCCTGCCCCGGCCCCGCCCCCGAGCGGGCGCTTAGGGTACGGACATGAGTTCACAGGGGTACGTGGCGGAACTGTTCTCGCTGGAAGGCCGGGTGGCGGTGGTGACCGGCGGCAGCTCCGGCATCGGGCGGGCGATCACCGGCGCACTGGCCCGGGCGGGTGCGTCCGTCGTCGTGGTGGCCCGCCGGGAGGCCGAGCTGAGGGCGACCGTCGACGAACTGACCGCGGAGGGCTGCCGGGCGGCCTGGGTGAGCGCGGACCTGAGCACCGCCGAGGGGGTACACACGGGCGCGGCGGGGGCCGTCGAGCCCTTCGGGGAGCCGGACATCCTGGTCAACTGCGCGGGGGTCAACCTCCGCCCGCCGATGAACGACCTCGGCGAGGACGTCTGGGACACCACGATGGCGGTGAACCTGAAGGCCCCGTTCCTGCTGGGGCAGCGCTTCGGTCCCGGCATGGCCGAGCGGGGTTACGGGCGGATCATCCACGTCACTTCGCAGCAGGCGCACCGGGCCTTTGTCGACAGCGGTGCGTACGGGGTGTCCAAGGGCGGTCTGGAGTCGCTGGCCCGGTCACAGGCGGAGGCGTGGTCGCCGCACGGCGTCACCGTGAACACCCTGGTACCCGGGTTCGTGCTGACGCCGCTGAACGCGCGGCTGCAGTCGGACCCGGAGAAGGTCGCGTCGCTGGCCGCCCGGACCCTGGTCGGGCGCAACGGGCTCGCGGACGACTTCGCGGGGGCCGCGGTGTTTCTGGCGGGGCGGTCCTCGGCGTACGTCACCGGGCAGTCGGTGTTCGTGGACGGCGGGTTCTCGGTGCACTGAACCACTTCTCGACGGCCTCGCTCAGACCATCGAGGCGAACGCAGGGTGCGGCGGGAAGAGGCTGCGTCATGCGGCAACCCAAGGGTTGACACCTCAGGGGTGTCAACCTTGGGTTGCCACGCGATGCGCAGCGCGCTCTTCCGCCTCCCCGGGCTCAGAGATCGAGGTCGACCACCACCGGGGCGTGGTCGGACGCCCCCTTGCCCTTGCGCTCCTCGCGGTCGACGTAGCTGTCCTTGACGGCGGCGGTGAAGGGGGCGTTGCCGAAGGTCAGGTCGATCCGCATGCCCTTGTTCTTGGGGAACCGCAGCTCGCGGTAGTCCCAGAAGGTGTACGCGCGGTCGTACTTGAGGGGGCGGGGCAGGACCTCGCTCAGGCCCTCCGCCTCCAGGGCCGCGAGGGCGGCGCGCTCGGCGGGGGTAACGTGCGTGGCCCCCACGAAGAGAGCCGGGTCCCAGACGTCCTCGTCGGTCGGGGCCACGTTGAAGTCGCCCAGGACCGCGAACGGGAGGGTCCCCGCGGCGTCCGCCGCCACGGCCTTGCGCAGCGCCTCCAGCCAGGCCAGCTTGTACGGATAGTGCGGGTGCTCCACCTCCCGGCCGTTGGGCACGTAGACCGACCACAGGCGCACCGGCCCGCAGGTCGCGGAGATCGCGCGGGGCTCCTCCACCCCGTCGTACTCCGGGCCGCCGGGCAGCCCCGTGACGACGTCGGAGAGGCCGACCCGGGAGAGGATCGCGACTCCGTTCCACCGGCCCGTGGCGTTGACGGCGGACTCGTACCCCAGCTCCCGCAGGGCGTCGGCGGGGAACTGCTCCGCCGCGCACTTGGTCTCCTGGATGCACAGCACATCGGTGCCGCTGCTCTCCAGCCAGGCCAGCAGCCTCGGCAGCCGGGCGGTGATCGAATTGACGTTATAGGTGGCGATGCGCATGGCAGTAAACCTATCGGCTCCCACTGACAGCGGGGCTCACAGCTCGGTGACCCCGCCCGGGGCGAGCCGCCCGTGGTCCGCGCCGCCCAGGGCCCCGATCTGGTTGTCGTAGATCGGCCGCGCGAGATCCGTCAGCAGGGCGTCGTGCACGTCGATGGCGCGCCGCGGCTTCACTTCGCGTACGTAGTCGATGACCTCGGAGATCTTGTTCCAGGGGGCCATCACCGGCAGTAGCAGGGTGTCCACGGGCCGCTCGGGAACGGTGAGCGCGTCGCCGGGGTGGAAGACCGAACCGTCGACGAGATAGCCGATGTTGGTGATCCTCGGGATGTCCGGGTGGATCACCGCGTGCAGTTCGCCGTGCACGGTGACGTCGAACCCGCCGGCCGAGAACGCGTCGCCGTCGCCCACGGTGTGCACCCGTCCGGGAAAGGCGGCCGAGAGCTGGTCGGCCACGCTGCGCAGGGTCCAGATCTCGGCCGCCGGGTTCGCCTCCAGGCCCGCCCGCAGCCGGGCCTCGTTGAAGTGGTCCGGGTGCTCGTGCGTGACCAGCAGAACGTCGGCACCGATGGCCGCGTCGTCCTCGGAGAAGCCGCCGGGGTCGATGACCAGGACGCGCCCCTCCTTCTCGATCCGCACGCAGGAGTGGGTCTTCTTGGTGAGGGTCAGTGCCCGAGGCGATGCGTTCATGGGGCCATCCTGCTACGCGGGCGGGGTGGTTTCCTCCTGGATCACGGACTGCGCGACGGAGAAGGCGGCGCCTGCTGCCGGGACGCCGCAGTAGACGGCGGTCTGGAGCAGCACCTCCTTGATCTCGACGGGCGTCAGGCCGTTGCGCAGGGCGGCCCGGGTGTGGGCGGCCAGGCCCTCCAGACGGCCGGAGGCGACGAGCGCGGTGAGCGTGATGACGCTGCGGGTACGGCGGTCCAGGCCCTCGCGGCTCCAGACGTCGCCCCAGGCGTACCGGGTGACCAGCTCCTGGAAGTCCTCGGTGAAAGCGTCGGCCGAGGCGTTCACCGCGTCGACGTGGGCGTCCCCCAGCACCTCGCGGCGCACCTTCGTCCCGCGCTCGTACCGATCGTCCGGTGCCGGCGCCGGTGCCTCGGGCGCCGCGGTGGCCGGGGCGATGTCGGCCACGGGCGCGAACGGGGCGACCGGGGCGGCGGGCCCGGGGACGGAGGGCAGCACGGGGATCGCGGCCGAGGTGTCCTGCTGCCAGGCGGTGGAGAAGTGCGTCAGGAGCAGGTCGCTGACGGCGGCGGGCTGCTCGACCGGGGCGAGGTGGGACGCGCCGGGCACGAGCGCGAGGCGCGCGTCCGGTATCCCGGCGACCAGCGTCCGGGCCTCGGCGGGCCCGGTGACCTGGTCCTCCGCCCCGACGAGCACGAGGGTGGGCACGCCGATCCGGCCCAGCGCCCCACGGATGTCGAACGCCGCGAGCGCCTCGCAGGCCGCGATGTAGCACCCCGGATCAGTGGTGCGGACCATCTGCACGGCCCACTCGACGATCGCGGGCTGCGCGGCGGCGAACCCTGGGGTGAACCACCGCTCCGGTGCGGTGCGGGCGATCGGCTCCAGCCCGTTGGTGCGCACGATCACCCCTCGCCGACGGAACTCGTCGGCCGTGCCGAACCGGGGCGAGGAGGCGACGAGCGCCAGCGAGGCGACCCGGTTCGGGTGCCGCAGCGCCAGGTCGGCACCGATCGCCCCGCCGATCGAGCAGCCCACGTAGCCGAAACGCCGGACCCCGAGCCCGTCCAGCGTGGCGAGCAGCCGGTCGCCCAGCTCGGCGACGGAGGCGGCCACGTCGGCCGGGGCGCCGCCGTGGCCGGGCAGGTCGTAGCGGAAGACCCGCCAGTGCTGGGACAGCTCGGGAGTCTGGCGGTCCCACATGTGCCAGGTGGTCCCGAGCGAGGGCCCGATCACCAGGACCGGGGCGTCCTCGGGCCCGTCGAAGCGGTACTGAAGCGTCCGCGGGGCCCCGGCCGGGGGTGCTGCCTGCGGGGCGGGCGAGGCGGGTACGACGGCCTGCGGGACGGCCGGGCCGAGCGGGGCGGGAGCGGCAAGCGAGGCGGGCGACGCGGGTGCGGTGGCCTGCGGGGCGGGGTACCCGGGCACGGCGTCCGGTCCCTGCTGCGGGGCCGGGGCCACCGGCTGAGGTGTTCCGGGGTGCGGGGCGGGCCCACCGGGGCGGGGGGTCTGCGCGGGCTGCGGGGTCGTCTCGCTCACTTCGCTCACTCGCTCCAGGTTAGTGAGCGCGCCTCCGGCTCCGGGTCAGGGGGTCGCCGCCGAGACGACATAGATGACAGGGCTGGCCGGATCGGTCATATTGACCGTGATGTTCTGGGTGGGGCGCGGCTTCTTGTTGCGGTGCGTGGTGCTGGCCCAGTGCTGGTCCGGGCCGAAGTGCCAGCCGGTGATCCTGATGTCCCGCGCGCTGATGTCGATCTCGTCGGGTTCCAGCGCCGCGCGTCCGGTGCCGACGCCGGTCAGGAAGCGGTCGAGACCGGCGGATGTCGTCCGGAACTTCACGTACATCCGGCTGGCTTTCCAGTTGTTCGTCTCGTAGTACTGGACCCCGCTGCCGTTGCCGGGGATCGGTACCTCGAAGATCCGGCGCTGCATCTTGGAGGGCCAGCCCTCGCGGAGGCCCTGGGCGGCCGCCTCGGCCTCCTTGTCCTTGCCCGAGCGGCGGCTCTGGCCCGCCGAGATCAGCAGGTAGCCCGCCGGGATGCCGATCAGCAGCACGATGATCGTGGCGGTGATGAACCGCCGCTTGAAGACCCGTCGGCGGTCCTCCGGCGGCTTGCCCTCGCCGTCTCCCGGAGACTCCGGCTGGTGGCGCACCACGGGGTGCTCGGCTGCGATCATGATCAGGTGGTCCCTAGGGTGCTGCGGTCATGGCGTTGGGGTGGGACGCCGGAGGGGCGGCCCCGGTTCAGTCGGCGGTGCGGGTGGAGCGGGTGTTGCGGATGGTGCTCGCCGCCTGGTCGTAGATCTGGGCATACCGCTCGTAGCGCTCGACGCGGCGCCGGTTGGCGCGGCGGAACCGGCGGGCGACCAGCCGCGCCAGGTCCGCGGCGCCGACCATACCCGCCTCGGGGCCGAGCTGTGCCTTGGCGATCCTGGCCTCGGGGCGGTAGCCGCGTCCGGTGAGGTGGCGTTTGAAGGCGTCCCGGGCGGGGTTGATCAGCAGGTCGTCGGCGGCGCTGACGCCGCCCCCGATGACGAAGCACGAGGGGTCGAGCGCGGCGGCCAGGTTGGCGATGCCGACGCCGAGCCACTGGCCGATGTCCTGGAGGAGCTCGATGCACATCGCATCGCCCTCGCGGGCCAGTTCGGTGATGAGCGGGCCGGTGATGTCGGGGATGTTCCCCTTGACGCGGTCCAGCAGGTAGTGGGCGACCGGGGAGTCGGCGGCGGCCAGCTCCCTGGCCTCGCGGACCAGGGCGTTGCCGGAACTGTACTGCTCCCAGCAGCCCCGGTTGCCGCAGGGGCAGCGGTGGCCCGAGGGCACGACCTGCATGTGGCCGAACTCACCGGCCACGCCGTACTTGCCGCGCTTGACCTGGCCGCCCTCCAGGATCGCGCCGCCGATCCCCGTACCGAGGGTGATCATGACGAGGTGGTCCTCGCCCCGGCCCGCGCCGAAGCGCCATTCCGCCCAGGCCGCCGTGTTGGCGTCGTTGTCGACCATGACGGGGACGACGAGGCGGGAGGCGATGGCGTCGCGCAGGGGTTCGTCGCGCCAGGCGAGGTGCGGGGCGAACAGGACCTTGGAGCGGTCGGCGTCCACCCAGCCCGCCGCGCCGATGCCCACCGCGTGGACGTCGTGGCGGTCGGAGAGGTCCAGGACCAGTTCGACGATGGTGTCCTCGACGACCTTGGGGCTCTTGGACTTGTCGGGGGTCTCGGTGCGCAGCTGTTCCAGGATGTTGCCGTCGGCGTCGACGACGCCCGCCATCACCTTCGTACCGCCGATGTCGATCCCGACCGTGGGGACTCGGGGCGCGGTCAGGTGCGAGCGGCGTTCCTTGGTGCCGACCGTCTTGAGGACGGTGGCGCGGGCGGAGCCGCGGTGGGCGAAGTCGCGGTACGTGCTCATCGTCCCTGCGTGGTTGAGGAGGCCGGTCGGCTGGGGCACCCGGCGGCGGACGGCGCCCGCCGCGCTCGATTCTGCCACTGCCGGGCCCCGGGGGCCGCCGGTCGGGGTCGGCCGCGCCGGGGCGGGTCGGCCGTCAGGACGCTTCGTCGGTCGCGGCCGGGCTGCCCGGGAGGGTGGGTGTCGGGGTGCGTTCCAGCTCGTGGCTGAGCTCCTCCAGCTCGCTGCCGCCCGCCATCTGCCGGGTCAGCTCGTCGAGCGTGACGCTCTCCTTGGTGTGGCTGCCGGACATCGCGCCGCGCTTGAGCAGGATGAACCGGTCGCCGACGAGGTGGGCGTGGTGCGGGTTGTGCGTGATGAGGACCACGCCGAGCCCGGCGTCGCGGGCGGCCGCGACGTACTTGAGGACCACGCCGGACTGCTTGACGCCGAGGGCGGCGGTCGGCTCGTCGAGCACGAGGACCTTGGCGCCGAAGTAGACGGCACGGGCGATGGCCACGCACTGGCGCTCGCCGCCGGACAGGGTGCCGATGGGCTGGTCGACGTCGCGCAGGTCGATGCCCATGCGGAGCAGTTCCGTACGGGTCGTCTCGCGCATCCGGCGGACGTCGAGGCGCTTGAAGGGGCCGACGCCGGTGGTCGGTTCGGAGCCGAGGAAGAAGTTCCGCCAGACCGGCATCAGCGGGACGACGGCGAGGTCCTGGTAGACGGTGGCGATGCCCCGGTCCAGGGCGTCGCGCGGGTTGGCGAGCGCGGTCTCCTCGCCGTCGATCAGGAAGCGTCCGGCGTCGTGCCGGTGCAGCCCCGCGATGATCTTGATCAGGGTGGACTTGCCCGCGCCGTTGTCGCCGAGGACGCAGGTGATCTCGCCCGCGTGGACCTCCAGCGAGACGTGTTCCAGGGCCTTGATGTTGCCGTAGAACTTGGCTACGTCGTCCAGCTCGACCAGCGGGCCGGGGGCCGGTCCGGAGGTCTCTTCGGGAGTGGCCGTCATGACGTCGCCTCCGCGCGCTTGCGCACCCACGCGTTGAGCAGGGTGGCCAGGAGCAGCATCGCTCCCAGGAAGAATTTGAACCAGTCCGGGTTCCACTCGGCGTACACGATGCCCTTGCTGGTCATGCCGAAGATGAAGGCACCGACCGCCGAGCCGATCGCCGAGCCGTAGCCGCCGGTGATCAGGCAGCCGCCGATCACGGCGGCGATGATGTACGTCAGCTCGTTGCCGACGCCCTCGCCGGACTGGACGACGTCGTAGCTGAACAGCAGGTGCTGGCCGGAGACCCAGGCGGCGAAGGCGACGCCGAGGTAGAGCCCGATCTTCGTACGGGTGACGGGGACGCCGACCGCGCGGGCCGCGTCGGCCTCGCCGCCGACGGCGAAGATCCAGTTGCCGAAGCGGGTACGGAGCAGGATCCAGGTGGCGATCGAGACGAGCGCCGCCCACCACAGGATCGTCACCTTGAACTCGACGCCGCCGAGGGTGAGCGTCGATGCGAACAGGGACCGGGCGGACTCGAAGCCCTCCATGTCCCCGATGGCCTTGGTGGAGACGGTGCCGCTGATCAGCTTGGTGAAGCCGAGGTTGAGGCCCGTCAGCATCAGGAACGTACCGAGCGTGATGATGAAGCTGGGCAGCCCGGTGCGGGTCAGCATGAACCCGTTGAACGCGCCGATGGCGAGCGTGACCAGCAGCGACACGAAGACGCCGACCCAGACGTTGGCCGTCATCTGGTAGCTGAACATCGAGGAGATCAGCGCGGAGCTGGTCACCATCACCCCGGCGGAGAGGTCGAACTCGCCGCCGATCATCAGCAGCGCCACCGGCGCGGCCATGATGCCGAGGACGGAGGCCGCGTACAGCACGGTCCCGAAGCTGGAGGCCTGGAGAAAGCTGTCGGCGACGATCGCGAAGAAGAGGAAGACGGCTGCCGCGCCGACGACCGAGCCGAGCTCGGGGCGGCCGAGCAGCTTGCGCAGTGCTGAGGTGCGCACCAGCCGCTCGTCCACCTGCGTCGGCTTTTCCGGTGCGGCGGTGGAGCCGCTCATCGGGTGCCCCGCTTGGTGTAGCCGGCCAGGGCTTCCGCGTCGTCGGCGGTGATGACCTGCGGCCCGGTCAGGACGGGCCGGCCGCCGCCGAGGACGTTGAGGTTGGAGCGGTAGAGCCAGAGCAGGTCGACGGCCTCGTACCCCTGGAGGTAGGGCTGCTGGTCGACGGCGAAGCCGAGCTTGTCGGTCTGGAGGCCGGTGGCGACCTTGGCGTTCAGGTCGAAGGTGTTGATCTCCGCCTTGCTGCCCGCCGTCTGCTTGGCCTGGACGGCGGCGTCGGCGAAGGGGGCGCCGAGGGTGACGACCGCGTCGATGCTCTTGTCGGACTGGAGCTTGGCCTCGATGGACGCGGTGACGTCGGGCATGTTGGTGCCGTCGACGTACAGGTTCTGCATCGTGCCGTCGAAGGTCTTCTTCGCCCCGGCGCAGCGCTGCTCGTGGCCGACGTTGCCCTGCTCGTGCAGGACGCACAGGGCCTTCCTGCGGCCCCGCTCGTTCAGCTCGTCGCCCACGGCCTCGCCGGCGACGGACTCGTCCTGGCCGATGTGGGTCAGGGCGCCGAACTCCCTGGACTCCGCGGAGCCGGAGTTGACCGTGACGACCGGGATGCCCGCCTTGACGGCCTTGGCGACCACGGCCTTCATGGCGTCCGGCTTGGCCAGCGAGACGATCAGCCCGTCGACCTTCTTGTCGATCGCGGTCTGGACGAGTTGGGCCTGCTGGTTGGCCTCGTCGTCGTGCGAGTAGAGGAAGTTGATGTTGTCCTTGACGGCCGCCTGCTCGGCGCCCTTCTGGACGATGTCCCAGAAGGTGTCACCGTCGCCCGAGTGGGTGACCATGGCGAAGGTCCAGCGGGGCGTGTTCACCGCGGCCCGCCCCTCGGCGGCCTCGGCCGCGCGCTCTTCCGCCCGCTTGCCGCCGGTGCTGCTGCATCCCGCGAGGGAGGCGCCGAGCACCACTGCCAGCACGGCGCCCATCGCGCGTACCCCTGTCCGAACCCTTGCCACGACGCGGTGCCCTTCTCCTGCTGCTCGCTGTGCGCTTGACCGGGCCGGGGAGCGTACGGCCCCGGGCCGACTGCCCAGTATCCCCGAGCCGGGAGGGCGCCCGCCCGGCAGGGGCCGGTCCCCCGCCCGCCCGGGCCCTTCCAGCCCGCCCGGGGCCCGCCCCAGCCCGTCCGGCGTTCGAGGACGGGGCCGTCGACGTGCGCGTCGGTTGCCCTCGGGAATCCCCTGCCTCAGGATCCTCCGCCCGCGGGCCCGGCCGCGCAAGGGTCCGTCCTCCGACACCGGGCGGGCTTGATTCGGCGCTCCGCTCAGGCGCGTACCAGCAGCTGGAACTCGAACGCGTACCGCGCCGCCCGGTAGACGTGCGAGCCGAACTCGACCGCCCGGCCAGTGTCGTCGTACGTCGTGCGCGCCATCGTCAGCAGCGGCGCGCCCGGCTCCTCGTGCAGGGCCCGCGCCTCGCCCGCCGTGGCCGCGCGTGCTCCGACCGACTGGCGGGCGCTGTGCAGGGTGATGCCCGAGGCGCGCATCAGCCGGTACAGACCGGTGGCCTCCAGCTCCTCGGCGGTGAGGGGGAGCAGGCCCGGGGGCAGGTGGTTGCGCAGGAGGGCCATCGGCTCGTCGTGGGCGCTGCGCAGCCGCTCGACGACCTGGACCTCGCTGCCCTCGGCGACACCGAGCGCGGCGGCGACCTCGGCGGTGGCCGGTTCGGTGGTGTTGCGCAGGACGCGGGTGGCGGGGCGCTGACCGGCCGCCTCCAGGTCGTCGTAGAGCGAGCTGAGCTCCAGCGGACGGCGGACCTGGCTGTGGACGACCTGGGTGCCTACGCCGCGCCGGCGCACCATGAGCCCCTTGTCGACCAGGGACTGGATGGCCTGGCGGACGGTGGGACGGGACAGACCGAGGCGGGCGGCGAGGTCGATCTCGTTGCCGAGCAGCGTGCCGGGGGCCAGCCGGCCCTGTTCGACGGCGGCCTCCAGCTGCTGCGCCAGCTGGAAGTAGAGCGGCACCGGGCTGGTGCGGTCCACGCTCAGCGGCAGCGGCTGATCGGTTCCTTGTGCGGTCACGGGGCGAGCGTAGTTCGCTTGTCCGGACAAAGCCATGGCGCGTCGGGGCGGGAACCGCGATCGATGCGGCCGCCATTTGTCAGGACAAACGCTTGACATGATGACCGGGCGAACGCCACCTTGGGGGCCATGCGCATCGGACTGATCGGAACGGGACGGATCGGCACGTTCCACGCGGAGGCGCTCAGCCGTCACCCCGCCGTGGACGCCCTGCTGCTGGCGGACGCGGCCCCGGAGCGGGCCGCCGGAGCCGCCGCGCGGACGGGGGCCACGGCCGTACCGGTGGACGCGCTGTTCACGGGCGGGGGCGAGGCGGGGGCCGGGGGTCTGCCCGACGCGGTGGTCATCTGTTCGGCGACCGCCGCCCACGCCGGGCTCATCGCCCGGGCCGCCCGCGCCGGACTGCCCGCGTTCTGCGAGAAGCCGATCGCCCTGGACCTGCCCGGCACGCTGACCGCGCTGGCTGAGGTCGAGGCGGCGGGCACCGTCCTCCAGCTCGGCTTCATGCGCCGCTTCGACGCGGGGTACGGCGAGGCCAGGGCCGCCGTACGGGAGGGCAGGCTCGGACGGCTGCACACCGTGCGGGCGGTCACCTCGGACCCTGCCCCGCCGCCCGCCGCCTATCTCCCGCTCTCCGGCGGGCTGTACCGGGACTGCCTGGTCCACGACTTCGACATCCTGCGCTGGGTGACCGGCCGCGAGGTGTCCGAGGTGTACGCCACCGGGTCGGACCGCGGGCCCTCGGTGTTCCGCGCGGCGGGCGATGTGGACACCGGCGCCGCCCTGCTCACCCTGGACGACGGCACGCTCGCCACGGCCACCGCCACCCGGTGCAACGGCGCCGGGTACGACGTACGCATGGAGCTGGCCGGTGAGCTGGACCAGATCGCCGTCGGCCTGGACGACCGCACGCCCGTGACCTCGGCCGAGCCGGGGGGTCCCGGCGGTCCGGCGAAGCCCTGGCCGGGCTTCCTGGAGCGGTTCGCCCCGGCGTACGAAGCGGAGCTGGACGCGTTCCTGCGCGTGGTGCGCGGTGAGCTGGCCAACCCGTGCGACGGGCGGGAGGCCCTGCACGCCCTGCGCATCGCCGAGGCGTGCGAGCTCTCCCGCCGCGAACGCCGGCCGGTGGCGATGGCCGAGATCCCGGGTGAGTGAGCGGGGGCGGATGCTCCCGGGCCCCAGCTCCCTGCCGGGCCCGCCCTCCTCACCAGGCGACCGGGCAGGCTCAGCGGCCCCCGCATCGGCATCCCGGTCCGCCGGGCGAGCGTCACCGGGGAGCCGGTCGCCGTCCCCGTCGGCGGTGTGGATCAGCGCGCTCGGCAGATTCATCGCAGGGCGGAGGGACATCCGCATACGGGATGTGTTCGGGCGTTCCGACAACGCGGCCGGGTGCCGTCGCTGTCGTCGTGTGCCCCCCGGGGATCACGGGACAGCCCTCAGAGGTCGCCCTCACCCTCGTCGCCCGGGTCGAGGAGCCCGGCGTCATGGACCAACAGGGCGATCTGTACGCGGTTGTTGAGTTCGAGTTTGGCGAGAACGCGCGAGACGTGGGCCTTGACGGTGGCGACGCTGAGGTAGAGCGAGCCCGCGATCTCCGCGTTGGAGCTGCCGCGTGCCACCGCGACGGCCACCTCCTGCTCCCGTTCGGCCAGTTGGGCGAAGCGCCTGCGTGCTCGGTCGGCGCGGTTCGCCCGCTCGTCGTGCGCGCCGCCCGCGGCCCGGTCCATCAGCTGGCGGGTGACGGCGGGCGAGAGGACCGGGTCCCCAGCGGCGACCCGGCGTACGGAGTCCACGATCCGGGCGGGCGGGGTGTCCTTCAGGACGAATCCCGCCGCCCCGGCCCGGATGGCCCGGAGCACCTGTTCATCGGCGTGGAAGGTGGTGAGGACGACGACTTCGGGGGCCCCGGGGCGGCCGCGCAGCTTCTCGGTGGCGGTGAGCCCGTCCATGCCCGGCATCCGGATGTCCATGAGGACGACGTCGGGGTGGAGCCGTTCGACCAGCTCCGCGACCTCGTCGCCGTCCGCGCCCTCCCCCACGATGTCGATGCCTTCGTCCCCGCCGAGCATCAGGGTCAGTCCGGCCCGGACGAGCGGGTCGTCGTCGACGATCAGCAGCCGTACGGGCGGGCCGGGCGAGGGCGTTGCGTTCATGACGGCCACCGTAGCCAGCCGGCGCCCCTCCTCATCCTGCGGGCCACGGCAGCCGGGCGCGGACCGCGAATCCGCCGTCCTTCGTCGGGCCGTGCTCCAGGCCGCCCCCGGCCAGGGTGGCGCGTTCGGTGAGGCCGATGAGCCCCTGGCCGGAGCCGGGGACGCGCTCGAAGGGTTCGACGGGAGCCGGGTTCGCCACCGCGATGGTGAGGCCTTCGCCGGGGCCGCCGGTCACGGTGACGGTGACCTCGGTGCCGGGGGCGTGCTTGCGGGCGTTGGTCAGGCATTCCTGCGCGATGCGGTAGACCGTGCGGCCGGTGGCGGCGGGGGCGCCCCGCGGATCGGTGACCCGGTTGTCGAGGGCGACCTTCATGCCCGCGAGCCGGGACTCGTCGACGAGGGCGTCCAGACTGGTGAGGGTGGGTTGCGGGCGCTCGCCCTCGTCGGTGTCGCCGGGGCCGCGCAGGACGCCGATGATCTCGCGGAGGTCCTGGAGCGCCTCGTGGGCGCTGTCCCGGATGACCCCGGCGGCCCGGCCGATCTGGGCCGCCGGGGCGTCGGGCCGGAATTCCAGCGCCCCGGCGTGCACGCTGAGCAGGGTGAGGCGGTGGGCCAGGACGTCGTGCATCTCGCGGGCGATGGCCTCCCGGGCGAGGCGCTGGGCCTGCTCGGCGCGGAGTTCCGCCTCCGCCTCGGCGCGGTGGGCCCTCTCGTGGAGGGTCAGGACGAGCTGGCGCCGCGACCGTACGCCCATGCCCCAGCTGAGCGCCAGCAGGATCAGCATGATCCCGAAGAGGACCGAGACGAGGAAACCGGTCTGCGGGTCGGGGCGCAGGAGGGGCTGGACGGGCACCGTGAGCAGCGCGCCCGCGCCGACGATCAGCGTCGGCTTGAGGGGGCGGTGGACGGCCAGGCTGAACAGGGCGACCAGCATCGCTCCGGCGGCGACGGGCTCGACGAGGGAGAGGACGGTCAGGGACACGGCGAGCCCGACGGGCCAGCGCCGCCGGAGCCAGAGCGCGCAGCACGCCGCCGCGCCCACCACGGAGTCCACGAAGACCACCACGTCCGCCGTGGTCTCGTCGGCGTCGACCGCGGCGAGGGCGAGCATGCCGATGAACGCGGCGGAGAGGAAGGCCGCGATGTCGACGACCCAGTCCCGCACGGTCCGGCGCGCCCGGGCACGGTCGCCGGGCAGCTCGGGGTCGGCCATCGCCGAGGGGAGCAGCCAGCGGTACTCGGTGCGCGTCATATCGACAAAGTTACGCAGAAGGGCGGCCCGGAAGGGCAGCGCGCGGCGCGAAGGCGACCAAAGTCGTCCGGCTCGCTACTTTCGGCGCGGCGGACGGGACCGGTGGCCGAAGCGGCGGGCCCGGGGTGGCCGCAAGGCTCGACGTATGAAGAAAATCGTCGAGACGATCGGGTTCCTCGTCTTCATCCAGGGCGTCGGCGGGCTGGTCTTCGAGTGGACGGGCTGGTTCCGGCTGTGGACGGTGGTGCGGCACATCGACTTCCTCAGCGACCGCGGGCTGTTCGTCAACATCGTGCTGATCGTGACTGGGGCGGCGGTGATGATCGCCGCGGACGCGATCAAGACCTGACCGGGGCGCCCCGGCTCACGCCCCGCCGCGCTCCCGGTCCGCGCTGCGCCGGCCCCAGGCGGTGCCCGCCAGGACGAGGACCGCACCGGCCACCCCGACGACGCCCAGCCGCTCCCCGCCCAGGCTGATCCCGACGGCGGCGGCCCACAGCGGTTCCGTACCGAGCAGCAGGCTGACCCGGGACGGCGAGGTGCGGCGTACGGACCACATCTGCACGAAGAACGCGAACAGCGTGCAGAACACCGAGAGGAAGACCAGGCCCGCCCACTCCCGGGGGCCGAAGTCCGCCGCCGCGCTCCAGGGCGAGGCGCCGGTTCCCGGGACGGCGGCGAGGACCGCGAAGACCGCGACCGCGCTGCCGAGCTGGACGGTGGTCAGGGAGAGCGAGTCGGCGCCCTCGACCGCCTTGATGCGGGCCATCGCCAGTACGTGCACGGTACGGGCGAGGGCCGCGAGCAGCATCAGCAGATCACCGGTCGAAGGGCTGGTGAACCCGCCGCCCTGGGTCAGCAGCACCACCCCCGCCACCGAGAGCCCGGCCGCCGCGACGAAGCCCCCGGACGGCCGGACGCGGGTGACCGCGGCCTCGGCGAGCGGCGTGAAGATCATGGTGAGACTGATGATCAGCCCGGCGTTGGTGGCGGAGGTGTGCACCACCCCGTACGTCTCCAGCAGGAAGATCCCGCTCAGCACCAGGCCCAGCAGTCCGGCACCCCGCCACTGCGGGAGGGTCAGCGCCCGCAGCTTGCGCCATCCGGTCGCCACGAGCACCGGCAGCACGATCGCGAAGCGCAGGACGAGGACGGCGATGACGGTGTGCGCGGTGGTGATGCCCTTGGCGGCGAGGTAGCTGGCTCCCCACACGACGGCGACGGCGAGCACCGGCAGGTCGGCGCCCCAGGCGCGGCGCGGGGTTGCGAGGTCGGGCACGGCGACAGCGGACACCGGGTTCTCCTGGATCTCCACGGAAGGTGTTGTGGAGACCTCACCGGCTCGCACTGGGAACGATCACGCTACCCGCCGGGCTCCGAAGAAGGGAACACCTGTCTCAGCGGTCGGATCATCGCGAGGCATTGCCCGTGGTCACAGGGGCAATGCCCGTGGTCAGGGCCGTCCGGACGGCCGGACGGGGGTCCGGCGCCCGCTCCCCCGTTCCCTAGACTGACGCCTCGATAACTCTGAGACACGGAGTGGTCACATGGCGTTGGTCAGGGCGGACGGGCGGGTCGAGCGGGGGAACCAGACCCGGCGGATGATTCTGGGACGGGCGGTGCAGATCGCCTCGGTCGAGGGTCTTGAGGGGCTGTCGCTGGGGCGGCTGGCGACCGAGCTGGGGCTGAGCAAGAGCGGCGTGTTCGCCCTCTTCGGCTCGAAGGAAGAACTCCAGCTGGCCACCGTGCGGGCGGCGGTCGCCGTCTACGTCGACCATGTACTGCGCCCCACCCGCTCGGCGCCCCCGGGGCTCCGCCGGGTCTGGCGGCTGTGCGAGGCGTGGACCGCGTACTCCCGCGAGCGGGTCTTCCGGGGCGGCTGCTTCTTCTACGCCGCCACCGCCGAGTTCGACGCCCGCAGCGGCAAGGTGCACGACGCCCTGGCGTCCGCGCAGACGGGCTGGGTCACGTTCGTGGAGCAGACGATCGACGAGGCGAGGGCCGCCGGGGAGCTGGCCCCGGACACCGACGTGTGCCAGCTGGCGTTCGAGGTCATCGCCTTCCTGGAGCTGGCCAACGCCGAATCGGTGCTCCAGAACAACAACCTCGGCTACCACAAGGCGGCCCGGTCCATCCTGGGACGCCTGCGAAGGGCGGCGACGGACCCGACGCTGCTGCCGGACACGCCGCACCAGCCGGACTCACCCGTGGCGTAGGGACGTTCCGCTCGTAGGGGCGTTCCGCGTCATTCGCCGATGGTGCCGAACCGCGCCGGGCCGCCGCGCCGGTACGTCTGGATCGCGATGCCGCTCGACGTGGTGCGGGCCGAGGTCAGCTCCAGGGCCGTCGGGGCGCCGCCCTCGCCGAAGAGCCGCCGCCCCGCGCCGAGGAGGACCGGGAAGACGAGCAGGCGGTAGGTGTCGATCAGCCCCGCCTCGTGCAGGGCCCGGGCGAGCTGCCCGCTGCCGTGCACCTGGAGCTCACCGCCCCGCGTCTGCTCCTTGAGGCGGGTGATTTCCGTGACGAGGTCGCCGTCGAGCACGGTCGTGCCCTGCCACTGCGGGTCCCGGAGCGTCGAGGAGACGACGTACTTGGGCAGCTCGTTGAGTCCGGCGGCGATGGGGTCGTTCTCCTCGGTGGCCTTCGGCCAGTACGCGGCGAAGATGTCGTAGGTGCGCCGGCCGAGCAGGAAGGCCGCGGGGTGCCGGAACACCTCCTCCATGAACGCACCCATCTCCTCGTCGGCGTACGGGAAGACCCATCCCCCGTACGCGAAGCCCCCGCTGGTGTCCTCGTCGACACCGCCGGGGGCCTGGTACACGCCGTCCAGGGTGAGGAACGTGGTGAGCGTCAGCTCGGCCATGGCGGATCTCCTTCGGCTGTCGGCCGGACCTCGTGGCGGTCCGGCGGTCCTGCCCTTACGACCCGGCTCCCGGCCGGAACTCATCGGTCCGGCCGGAAGCCGCCTCCGCGCACCGGCCGTGGGTGTCCGATACCCGCCGGTACGCAACGTCCCACCGCAGTTGGCTGGGGACATGCCGTCGGAGCGACGGCGTCCCCGGAACAAAGGAACCAGTCATGTCCAGCACCCCTTCCACCAGCATTTCCCCGCGGGCCGCACTCGTCACCGGAGGCAGCCGGGGCATCGGCGCCGCGACCGCGCTGCGGCTCGCCCAGGACGGCGCGGACGTCGCGGTCACCTATGTCCAGGACGAGGCGGCGGCCCGCGCGGTCGTCGCGAAGATCGAGGGCTTCGGCCGCCGCGGTGTCGCCCTGCGCTGCGACGCGGCGGACGCCGGTGCCGCCGCCGGGGCCGTGGACCGGGCGGCGGACGCGCTCGGCCGGCTCGACGTCCTGGTCAACAACGCGGGCATCGGCGTCCTCGGCCCGATCTCCGCGCTCGCCGGGCCGGAGGTGGACCGGGTGCTGGCCGTGAACGTGCGGGCGGTGTTCCTCGCCTGCCGGGCGGCGGCGGAACGGATGGCCGACGGCGGCCGCATCGTCTCCGTCGGCACCGCGCTGAGCCGGTACGCGGGCGGGCCGGGCGGCACGCTCTACGCCCTGAGCAAGTCCGCCCTGGCCGGGCTGACCAAGCCGCTGGCCCGGGAACTGGGGCCGCGCGGCATCACGGTGAACCTGGTCCAGCCCGGGCCGGTCGACACCGATCTCAACCCGGCCGACGGACCGCTCGCCGAGGGCCAGCGCGCGGCCACCGCCCTGGGCCGGTTCGGGACCGTGGACGAGGTCGCCTCGCTGGTCGCGTATCTCGCGAGCCCGGACGCGGCCTTCATCACCGGGACCGAGGTCGTCGTGGACGGCGGCCACGCGGCCTGAGTCCGGCGGCCCCCGGAGGCGGGGCGCGCCCCGCCGAGCTGCCCCGCCACGGCCGCGCCCCTACGCTGGCCGGGACGGGGCAGCGACGGGAAGGACGGGACGGGCATGTCCGGCGCACCGGTTCACACGCTCAACGACGGCACCGAGATCCCGGCGGTGGGGCTCGGCACCTACCCGCTGGACGACGACGCCGCCGAGGAGGCCGTCGCCGGGGCCCTGGAGCTCGGGTACCGCCTGGTCGACACGGCCCTGAACTACGGCAACGAGACCGGCACCGGGCAGGGCATCGTCCGCAGCGGCGTCCCCCGCGAGGACGTCCTCGTCACCACGAAGGTCCCCGGCCGCCACCAGGGGTACGAGGAGACCCTCGCCTCGTTCGAGGCGTCACGGGCCCGCCTGGGCGTCGAGTACGTCGACCTCTACCTGATCCACTGGCCGCTCCCCCGTGTCGACAAGTACGTGGACACCTGGAAGGCGATGATCAGGCTCCGCGAGGACGGTTTCGTCCGCTCCATCGGCGTGTCCAACTTCACCGCCGGTCATCTGGAGCGGCTGGAGCGGGAGACGGGCGTGCTGCCCTCGGTGAACCAGATCGAGATGCATCCCCTGCTCCCGCAGGAGGAGCTGCGGGCGGTGCACGCGGCGAAGGGCGTCGTCACGGAGGCCTGGAGCCCGCTGGCCCGGGGACGCGAAGTGCTGGACGACCCCTCGACCGTGGCGATCGCGGAGGACCACGGGGTGACCCCCGGCCAGGTGGTGCTGCGCTGGCACACCCAGCTGGGGGCGGTGCCGATCCCGAAGTCGGCGGACCCGGGGCGGCAGCGCGAGAACCTCGACCTGTTCGGATTCGAGCTGAGCGCCCAGGAGCTGACGACGATCGCGTCCGGGCGGCAGCGGCGCTTCGGTGGCGACCCGGAATCGCACGAGGAGTTCTGAGGGCTGCCCCGGCTCAGCGGTTGCGCGGGGTGACCTCCGCCATCCGGGACCAGCCGGTGCCTTCCACCTCGACATTGATGATCTCGGGGACCTCGGCCACCATCTCCGACATCGTCTCGATCGCCGCCTTGAAGTGGTCGGAGTTCACGTGTGCCTCCCCGGCCGCCGCGTCGGCGAAGGCCTCCAGCAGGACGAACTCGTTGGGGTTCTCCACGCTGTAGGACCAGTCGAAGAAGACGTTGCCGGGCTCGCTGCGGGTGGCGACGGTGAAGCCCTCCAGCCTGGGGAGCCAGTTGTCGCGCTCGGCGACGAGGGCGGTGAACTTGACGGCGATGAAGATCATGGGGGGGCTCCTGGTCGGGACGTCGGAAGGTGCGGCGAGAGACCCGCTGAGGCCTTGCTCGCCGCACCCGTACCAGGGTGGCACACCCTCACGCAAGGGGACCGTGCGGGCACACCGCGATCCCCCGGCGACCGCGATGGCACTCCGGTCCGGTGTCAGCCCCCGAGCTCGCGGTGACGGGCCGCCAGCCCCGTCGCGCCCTCGTCCGTGAGCGATCCGTACAGCCGGAGCCGGGAGATCCCGCCGTCCGGGAAGATGTCGATCGTGACGTGGGTGGCACGCACCGGCCCGTCCAGGACGAAGCGGTGGTTGGTGTCGGGCTGGAGCCGGGTCCGGGGCAGGACCTCGGTCCAGTCGCCGCTCTCCCCGTCCCGTACCGAAAGGCTCGCCCAGCCCGCGGAGTTGCCCTTGAGGTAGGCGGTGTCGATCTCGACGGCCCGGATCTCGGACTGGGCGGCGAGGCGGTAGCGGATCCAGTCGTTGCCCTTGTCGCGCCGGCGGCGGGTCTCCCAGCCGTCGTCCATCTTGCGGGAGCGGCCGGGCTGGATGGTGTTGGTGGCCGGGGAGTAGAAGCGGTCGGAGGCGTCCTCGACCTGGCCGCCGTTCTCCAGGGCGGCGAGGTCGAACGTGCCGAGGGCCCTGAGCCAGGCCGGGTCCGGGGCGACCTCGCCGTAGACGCGCAGCCGGGCGATCCCGCCGTCGGGGTGCTGGTTGACCCGCAGGTGGGTGAAGCGCTGCTCGGCGTCGACGGCGAACCCGTTGGCCGCGTGGCCGCCGACCGGCGTGCGCGGGACGAGCGTCGTCCACTTCACGTCGGGGGCGAGGAGGTCCTCGGGGGACGGGGAGCCGGGCAGGGACACCGCCTCGACGGAGACGGCCTGCGGGTAGTTGCCGCGGAAGTGGGCGGTGTCCAGGACGATGCCCCGGATGACGCCGGGCGCGCCGAGGCGGACGAGGGCCCAGTCGTGGTCGTCGGCGGTGGGGTGCGGCTCGGCTGCGCTGACCCCACGTCGGCGGCGGGTCTCCCAGCCGTCCATGATCTTGCCCTTGTGCCCGAAGTGCTCCGGGTCGAAGACGGCGGGCTCGGGCTTGAGCAGGTTCTCGCGCTCGGCGAAGAACTCGTCGTTGGCGGCGATGACCCCGGCCCCGAGGCGGCGGTCGGCCAGGTCCACGAGGTGGGTGAAGGGAAAGTCGGCCGTGCGGTGGTCGGCGTAGGGGTCGCCGCCCGCGTACGGGTCGGCGTCACCGGTGAAGCGGGGTATCGCGGCGTCCGTCATGGTCGGGGGTTCCTTTCGGGGGCGGTCGGTGGTCTCGTACGAGGGGGCGTCCGGGGCGCGGTCAGTGGTCCCGTACGGGAACGGGGCCGGCGGGCGCGGTCACTGGTCGCGGTCGAGGAGGCGGCCGGTGGGCTCGGCGAGGACGCCGTCGGAGGCGATGCGGACACCGCGCAGCCAGCTGGAGCGGACCACGCCGTGCAGGGTCTTCCCGGCATAGGCGGTGACCTGGTTGCGGTGGAAGAGCTCGGCGGGGTCGACGGTGAAGGTGGCCTCGGGGGCGAGGACCGCGAAGTCGGCGTCACGCCCGGCCTCGATGGCGCCCTTGCGGGTCAGCCCGGCGAGCTCGGCGGGGGCGGCGGACATCCAGCGGGCGACGTCGTCGAGACCGTGGCCGCGCCTGCGGGCCTCGGTCCAGATGGCGGGCAGGCCGAGCTGGAGGGAGGAGATCCCGCCCCAGGCGGAGGCGAAGTCCGGGGTCTTCAGGTCGGTGGTGCAGGGCGAGTGGTCGCTGACGACGCAGTCGATCGTGCCGTCGGCGAGCCCGGCCCACAGGGCGTCCTGGTTGGCGGCCTCGCGGATGGGCGGGCAGCACTTGAACTCGGTGGCCCCGTCCGGGACCTCCTCGGCGGTGAGCGTGAGGAAGTGCGGGCAGGACTCGACGGTGACGCGGACGCCCTCGCGCTTGGCGGCGGCGATCAGCGGCAGGGCGTCGCTGGAGGAGAGGTGCAGGACGTGGACCCGGGCGTCGAGCCGCTTGGCGTGGGCGATGAGCCCTTCGATCGCGGTGTTCTCGGCGTCGCGCGGGCGGGAGGCGAGGAAGTCGGCGTAGGCGGGCCCTGGGCGCTGCGGGGCCTCGGCCAGGTGGTGCGGGTCCTCGGCGTGCACGATGAGCAGGCCGCCGAAGCCGGTGATCTCGGCCATGGAACGGGCCAGCTGCTCCTGGTCCAGCTCCGGGAACTCCTCGACGCCCGAGGGCGACAGGAAGCACTTGAACCCGAAGACCCCGGCCTCGTACAGCGGGCGCAGGTCCTTGACGTTGGAGGGGATCGCACCGCCCCAGAAGCCGGTGTCGACGTGCGCCTTGGGGGCGGCGACCCGCTGCTTGATCCGCAGGTTCTCGACGGTGGTGGTGGGCGGCAGCGAGTTGAGCGGCATGTCCAGGAGCGTGGTGACACCGCCCGCCGCGGCCGCGCGGGTGGCGGTGTAGAAGCCCTCCCACTCGGTGCGGCCGGGGTCGTTCACATGGACGTGGGTGTCGACGAGGCCGGGCAGCAGGACGTCGTCGCCGAAGTCCTGCAGCCGGGCGCCCGCGGGCACCTCGGTGTCGTGCGGCAGGACCGCGTCGATCGTCCCGCCCGCGACGGCCACTGCCGCGGGGCGGGTGCCCTCGGGGGTGACGACGCGCGTCGAGCGCAGTATCAGGTTCACGTCCGCACCGGACACCTGTGCTCCTTCACTCCAGGAATTCAACGAACTGTTGAAGCTTCGATGGAGTCTTCACTCGGGAATCGCCCTCGTCAAGACCCACCTTCCGGCACGGAGGGCCGACCGGCCAGCCCTGCCACCCCGACTGGAGGTTTCCACAAAGTAAAAGTCATATTTCGAACTGCGGAACGTAGCATGGGCCAGAAGGGGCACGGCCGAACCGCTCGTACCGACCGTCTCCACCCGGACAAAACAGGCCCTGACCGGCACGGACGCCAGCCGGGAGCTGTGGGCCGACCGGGCAGGGCCCGGTAGGCTGCTGCCTTGCCTTCCGCTTCGAAAGGATCGCCCACGTGCCGCCGTCCCACGCCAGCACAGCCGACTCCAAGCCCTCCGGTTCCAGCGGTGGGGTGCAGTCCCTTGAGCGCGCCTTCGATCTGCTGGAGCGGATGGCCGACGCCGGGGGCGAGGTCGGGCTGAGCGAGCTCTCCGCGAGCAGCGGTCTGCCCCTGCCGACCATTCACCGGCTGATGCGCACCCTGGTCGTCTGCGGCTACGTACGCCAGCAGCCCAACCGCCGTTACGCGCTCGGCCCCCGTCTGATCCGGCTCGGCGAGTCCGCCTCCCGGCTGCTCGGCACCTGGGCCCGCCCCTACCTCAGCCGACTGGTGGAGGAGACCGGCGAGACGGCCAACATGGCGCTGCTGGACGGGGACGAGATCGTGTACGTCGCCCAGGTGCCGTCCAAGCACTCCATGCGGATGTTCACCGAGGTGGGCCGCCGGGTCCTCCCGCACTCCACCGGCGTGGGCAAGGCGCTCCTCGCGCACACCCCCGCCGACGAGGTCCGCGCGCTCCTGTCCCGTACGGGCATGCCCGCCGCCACGGAGAAGACGATCACCACGCCTGAGGGCTTCCTCGACGCCCTGGAGCAGGTGCGCCGGGCCGGATACGCGGTGGACGACAACGAGCAGGAGATCGGGGTGCGGTGCCTCGCGGTCTCCGTGCCGAACTCCCCCACCTCGGCCGCCATCTCCATCTCGGGCCCGGCGGGCCGGGTGACGGAGCAGGCGACGGAGCGGATCGTGCCGATCCTCCAGCAGGTCGCCGAGGAGCTGTCGGACGCGCTGGCGAGCAGCGGTACGAACGGGGGCTGAACCCGCCCCGCCGTACCGCCGCTCGTCTCAGACCCTCGCCGGTACGGTCAGCCGCCCGTCGTCCATCGTCACCGTGCGGTCCATCCGGTCCAGGTGGGCCAGGTCGTGGGTGACGAGCACTGTGGCGGTGGCGCGCTCCCGGGTCAGGGCCACCAGCAGGTCGAGCACGGCCGCGCCGCGCTCGTGGTCGAGCGCGCTGGTCGGCTCGTCGACGAGGAGCACCTCCGGCTCGTTCATCAGGGCCCGGGCGATGTTGATCCGCTGGCGCTGGCCGCCCGAGAGCTGGTGCGGCCGCCGGTCCGCGAGGTCGGCCAGACCGACCGCGTCCAGCAGCTCCAGAGCCCGGCGGCGCGCGGCGCGCGCGGACCCGCCGGACAGGTGCCGCATCACCTGGAGCTGCTCGGCGGCGGTCAGCGATGGCAGCAGGCTGGGCTGCTGGAAGACGATGCCTATGTGCTCCCGGCGCAGGGCCGCCCGCCCGGCGCGGCTCAGTCCGGCGGTCCGGACGCCGGCCACGGAAACCTCCCCGGAGTCCGGGGTGACCAGGGTCGCGGCCGCCGCGAGCAGGCTGGACTTCCCCGAACCGGACGGCCCGACGACGGCCGTGAGAGTGCCGGGGGGCACGTCCAGCGAGACCCGGTCCAGGGCGGTGAGGCGGCCCTCGCCGTCCGGGTAGGTGAGGGTGACGTCGGTCAGGGTGAGCGTCATCGGGCACTCCCGAGTGCGGTGAGCGGGTCGACGGCGGTGATCCGCCGGATGGACAGGGCGGCGCCGAGCGCACCGAGGGCGATCATGACGGCGGCGGGGACGAGGACGGTCGCCGCGTCCAGGACGAACGGCACGGCTCCCCCGCCGATCAGGGCCCCGGCTCCGGCGGCGAGGGCGGTGCCCAGTCCCGTACCGAGGACGAGCATCACCACCGCCTGCCCGAGGGCGTCGCGCAGCAGGTACGGCGTCGATGCGCCGAGCGCCTTCAGTACGGCGACATCGCCGCTGCGCTGGATGGTCCAGACGGTGAAGAAGGCTCCGATGACGAGGGCGGAGATGGCGAAGAGGAAGCCGCGCATCAGTTGCAGCGAACCGTTCTCCGCCTGGTAGGAGCCGATGGCGGTGAGGGAGTCGTCGAGGGAGAGCGTGCGGGTGCCCGCCGCCTCGTCCCCGGCCGCCAGGTCGGCGCCGCCCGTGGTGGTCAGGGCGATCACGGTCGCCTGCTCGGCGGGCCCGGCGCCGTCGTGGCCGATCTGCTGCCAGTCGTCGAGGCTCGTCCAGACGACGGGCGTGTGGCTGTACGAGGCGTCCGTGGCGACGGCGGCGACCTCGCGCTCGGCCCGCCCGAGCGCGATCCGGTCACCGGCCGAGGCGCCCAGCTCCTCGGCCGCCTTCCCGGAGAGCACGACCCGCCCCGGGCCGATCCCCTCCGGCCCGAGGGTGCCGTCCGGCTCGACGCCGAAGGCCGACACGGCGGCCGTACGCTCGCCCGCCGCGGTGGCGTTCAGGGTCCGGATGCCGACCGGCTGCGCGGCCTCGACCCCGGGCCGCCCGGCCCAGGCCCGCCAGTCGTCCTCCCTGACCGTCGAGTTGGTGAAGGACACCGGCTGATCGCCCGGCGGTGCGGCGAAGGCGAGGTGGTCGGCGTCAAGTCCGGTGACGGCCGAGGTGTTCTCCCGGGCCAGACCGGCGGTGAGGCCGGACAGCAGGCCCACGAGCAGCGTGATCAGGACCACGACCGACCCCATGAGCGCGAACCGGCCCTTGGCGAACCGGAGGTCTCTCCATGCGACGAACATGGCTCCATCGTCGGTGGCCCGGGGCGCGGAAAACATCGCGCGGCGGACGGGCCCGGTATCAACCTTTCGATTGACCGGCCCCCGGGCCGCCGCCGCTAGGCTGGACGGACCATGGATTCGCGATCGCACACCCACGTCACCGCCGGTCTGCGGCTCTGTCTGCACGCGCTGCTGACGGGCCTGCTGGCACTGGCCGCGCTCCGCGCGGTGGGCCGGGACGCACCGCACGCCGTGGCGGTCGTGGGCCTGTCGGTGCTGATGGCGGGCCTGTACGCGGCGGGTGCGCTCGCCGGATCGGTACGGCTGCGAAGCCGGGCCGAGGAGCGCGATGCGGCGGCGAAGAAGCCCGAGGATGCGGCGGCGTCGCGAAGCCGAGCAGACGGGCGCGCGGCCACAGCGGCTGCGCGTGCCGCCTTCGCGGCTCCGCTCGGGGCCGGGGTCGCGGCCCTCTGGCTGGCCGGGCTCTGTGCCCTCTGGCTCGCGTTGCTCGTGCTCTCGCCGGACGCCCTGTGGGTGGCCTTTCCGCTCTACTTCCTCCAGCTTCACCTGCTGCCGACCCGCTGGGCGCTGCCCGCCGTGGTCGTCACCGCGGCGGCCGCGATCACCGGTTTCGTCGTGCACCGGCAGGAGGTCGCGCCCGGCGCGTTCATCGGCCCGCTGCTCGGTGCGGCCGTCGCCGTCGCCACGGTCCTCGGGTACGACGCCCTGTTCCGGGAGAGCGAGCGGCGGCGCGAGCTGATCGTGGAGCTGGTCGCCACCCGGGCGGACCTGGCCGAGGCGGAACGTACGGCGGGCACGCTCGCCGAACGCGAACGTCTCGCGCGGGAGATCCACGACACCCTCGCCCAGGGCCTGTCCAGCATCCAGTTGCTGCTGCGGGCCGCCGAGCGCTCGCTGCCCGACGCGGACCCGGCCGCCGTGCATGTCCGGGCCGCCCGCGAGGCCGCGCAGGCGAACCTCGCCGAGGCCCGTTCCTTCGTACGCGCCCTGACTCCGCCGGATCTGGAGCACGGTTCGCTGGCCGCCGCGCTGGAGCGGCTCTGCGCCCGGACGACCGGGCCGGAGCTGACCGTACGGTTCGCGGTCAGCGGCAGCCCGGCGGAGCTGCCGACGCCGTACGAGGTGGCGCTGCTGCGGACCGCGCAGTCGGCGCTGGCCAACACGGTGCGCCATGCGCGGGCCGGGCGGGCGGAGATCACCCTGAGCTTCATGGACACCTCGGTGGCGTTGGACGTCGTGGACGACGGACAGGGGTTCGACCCGGCCGGGGCGCCGGTCCAGGAGCGCGGCGACGGCGGCTTCGGGCTGCCCGCGATGCGCGCCCGGGCCGGTTCGCTGGGCGGGGTGCTGAGCGTGGAGTCGGCGCCGGGCCAGGGCACGGCGGTGGCGGTCACGCTGCCGCTGCCCGTGACGGACCGGGAGCGGGCGGCATGAGCGGGGACGAGATCAGGCTGTTGCTCGCGGACGACCACCCGGTCGTCCGGGCGGGGCTGCGCGCGGTGCTGGACACCGAGCCGGACTTCCGGGTCGTCGACGAGGCCGCGACCGCCGAGCAGGCGGTCGCCCTGGCGGCGGCGGGCGGCATCGACGTCGTCCTGATGGACCTCCAGTTCGGCCCGGGTCCGGGGATGCACGGCTCCGAGGCCACGGCGGCGATCACCGCCGTACCGGAGAACCCCCGTGTCCTGGTCCTCACCACCTACGACTCCGACGCGGACATCCTGGCGGCCGTCGAGGCGGGGGCGAGCGGCTATCTGCTCAAGGACGCGCCGCCGCAGGAGCTGGCGGCGGCGGTGCGTACGGCGGCGGCGGGCCGGTCCGCGCTGGCGCCCTCGGTGGCCCACCGGCTCATGGACCGGATGCGCACCCCGGCCGAGGCGCTGACCCGGCGGGAGCTGGAGGTGCTCCAGCTGGTCGGGGAGGGGCTGTCGAACCTCCAGATCAGCAAGAGGCTGTTCCTGAGCCAGGCGACGGTCAAGTCCCACCTGGTGCACATCTACGCGAAGCTGGGCGTCGACTCGCGTACGTCCGCGGTGGCGGCGGCCACGGCCCGCAGGCTTATCCGCCGCTGACCCGCCGCGCCCCGCCGGTCACCCGCGCGGCGGCTCCCCGAAGAGGTCCACCGCGTTGCGCACCTCGCGCAGGGCCGCGGCCAGGGCGCTGACCGAGCCGATCGCCCCCGCGATCAGTAACAGGGAGCGGCGCAGCCGGGGGATCTCGGGAACACCGCCGACGGCCATGGCGTCCAGCGCGGCCAGCTCGTCCTCGGCGATCGGCCGGTCGGGGAATTCGGCCCGCAGCCCGGCCAGTTCGCGGCGGAGGCGGGAGACGGCCATGCGCAGCTCAGCCACCCTCGGGTCCTCGGCGCTGCCGGTCACCCGCTTCTGCCCGACGCTTCGCAACACAGCACTCCCCCTCGCACATCCTCGTGCCGGTGTGTCCCCTCGGGCCTGTGGCCAAGTCCCCGGGTTCGCCCGCAAGTTAACGCCATAACAGGCAGTGCGCGCCAGCCCACGGAAAGAAGTCGGGGTGACCCCTGAGGGTGACATGCGTGTCGCGTGTGCGAAGGACTCAGTGGTATTCAGACCCCATGGTTACGGACATGACGTCAGACGCGGCTTTCGGGGCGAGGAATCCCAAGGTCGCCGGGGTGCTGCTGGCGGCCGGCGGCGGGCGGCGGCTCGGCGGCCGCCCCAAGGCGCTGCTGGAGCACCGGGGGCGCCCCCTGGTCGAGCACGCCGTGCGCTCCCTGCGCAACGGCGGTTGCGGCCCGCTGCACGTGGTGCTGGGCGCGGCGGCCGACGAGGTGCGGGCCCGCGCCGATCTCACGGGGTGCGCGGTGACGGTGAACCCTGGCTGGGAGGAGGGCATGGGCTCCTCGCTGCGGCTGGGGCTGGCGGCCCTGACCGGGACGCACGCGGACGCGGCGCTCGTCCTGCTGGTCGACCAGCCGGGCATCGGGGCGGAGGCGGTGGCCCGGGTGCGTTCGGCGTACCGCTCCCGGGCGAGTCTGGTGGCCGCCGCGTACGACGGGGAGCGGGGCCATCCGGTGCTGTTCGGGGCGGACCGGTGGGCGGGCATCGCGGCAGGGGCGCGAGGCGACCAGGGGGCGCGGGCGTATCTGCGCGAGCACCGCGATGCGATCACGCTCGTGGAGTGTTCCGATGTGGCCGAGGCGTACGACATCGACACCGCGCAGGACCTGAAGCATCTGGAGTGACGATCCGGGGCGGCGGAGACGGTGCGTGGCCGCACTGGCACGCTGCGCCGCCGATGGAAGGTTTCTGTCGACCCGGAGAATCTCGATATCAACAAACCATTGAACTTCCACTATGAGGAAACTACTATCCACTGGTCAGAAGCCCTCTGAACCTCAGACGGCACCCACGGCCGTATCTCGGAGCCATGGCACGCCGTGCCGTCTCAGGCGACCCGGCGGCCATGAGACGCCGCCGCCCGCTGAAGGAGTGACAGCTCATGTCCGCACCAGCGCCGTCCACGCTGGCCATCGTCGATGCCGAGCCCCTGCCCCGGCAGGAAGAGGTCCTGACCGACGCGGCCCTCGCGTTCGTGGCCGAGCTGCACCGGCAGTTCACCCCGCGCCGCAATGAGCTGCTCGCCCGGCGCGGTGAGCGCCGCGCCGAGATCGCCCGCACCTCCACGCTGGACTTCCTGCCCGAGACGGCGGCGATCCGCGCGGACGACTCCTGGAAGGTCGCCCCGGCTCCGGCCGCACTGAACGACCGACGGGTGGAGATCACCGGTCCGACCGACCGCAAGATGACCATCAACGCGCTGAACTCCGGCGCCAGGGTCTGGCTCGCCGACTTCGAGGACGCGTCCGCTCCCACCTGGGAGAACGTGGTCCTCGGCCAGCTCAACCTGACCGACGCCTACGAGCGCCGCATCGACTTCACCGACCCGGGGTCCGGCAAGTCGTACGCCCTCAAGTCCGCCGACGAGCTGGCCACGGTCGTGATGCGCCCGCGCGGCTGGCACCTGGAGGAGCGCCACCTCCAGGTGGACGGCGTCTCCGTGCCCGGGGCGCTGGTCGACTTCGGCCTCTACTTCTTCCACAACGCCAAGCGCCTGATCGACCTCGGCAAGGGCCCGTACTTCTATCTGCCGAAGACGGAGTCGCACCTGGAGGCCCGCCTCTGGAACGACATCTTCGTCTTCGCCCAGGACTACGTCGGCATCCCGCAGGGGACGGTCCGCGCGACGGTCCTGATCGAGACGATCACCGCCGCGTACGAGATGGAGGAGATCCTCTACGAGCTGCGCGACCACGCCGCCGGACTCAACGCGGGACGCTGGGACTACCTCTTCTCCATCGTCAAGAACTTCCGTGACGGCGGAGCCAAGTTCGTCCTGCCGGACCGCAACGCGGTGACGATGACCGCCCCCTTCATGCGGGCGTACACCGAACTCCTGGTCCGCACCTGCCACAAGCGCGGCGCGCACGCGATCGGCGGCATGGCGGCCTTCATCCCCTCCCGCCGCGACGCCGAGGTCAACAAGATCGCCTTCGAGAAGGTCAAGGCCGACAAGGACCGGGAGGCGCACGACGGCTTCGACGGCTCCTGGGTCGCCCACCCCGACCTGGTCCCGATCGCCCTGGCCTCCTTCGACGCGGTCCTCGGCGAGAAGCCGAACCAGAAGGACCGGCTGCGCGAGGACGTCTCGGTGGCGGCGGGCGATCTGATCGCCATCGACACCCTCGACGCCAGGCCCACGTACGAGGGCCTGCGCAACGCCGTGGCGGTCGGCATCCGCTACATCGAGGCCTGGCTGCGAGGGCTGGGCGCGGTCGCCATCTTCAACCTGATGGAGGACGCGGCCACCGCCGAGATCTCGCGCTCGCAGATCTGGCAGTGGATCAACGCGGACGTGGTCTTCGACAACGGCGAGCACGCCACCGCCGACCTGGCCCGCAAGGTCGCCGCCGAGGAACTGGCCGCGATCCGCGAGGAGATCGGCGAGGAGGCCTTCGCCTCCGGGAAGTGGCAGCAGGCCCACGACCTCCTGCTCCAGGTCTCCCTGGACCAGGACTACGCGGACTTCCTGACCCTGCCCGCGTACGAGCAGCTGCGCTGACCTCTGCGCACGCGAGCCCGTACGGACGCGCGACGGAACCGCCCCCGGCACCGCACAGCGCCGGGGGCGGTTCGCGTACCCGGCGGGTTCAGCCGCGGGCGCGGTGCAGGGTCATCTCCCACAGATCGTCCGCCGAACTGAAGCCGGACCCCGAGCCGGTCTTCCGGACCGCCGTGAGCCCCGCGTACTCGTTCACGGCCACGGGCGCGATGCCCGGCTCCAGTTCGATGTCCTGCCCGCTGCGCGCGTCGAGGACCACCGGGCCCGAAGCGGTGCTCGCGTAGACCCGGCCCTGCCGGACCGCGGTGACCTCGGGGGCGATACGGCCCGCCGCCCTGTCGGGCAGCTCCCACAGCACCTTGGCGCCGGCGACGTCGACGGCGAAGACCTCGGCCGCGCGCCGGGCCGCTCCGGGGTGCCGCCCGCACACGACGACGGACTTCCCGTCGTAACGGCACTCCACGGGACGTTCCTTGTCGGCCAGGGGCTTCTCCTTGCCCGTCTTCGCGTCCACCAGGACCAGCTGGCTGCGGGACGAGAAGATGCCGCTGCGCGTCACCTTCGTGGTGATGATCCGGTCGGGCCCCGCCGACGTCATCCACTGCGCCTGGAACGCGGGGTTCACGCCCGCGGAGCGCTTGTGGGAACGGTCCTGCCACGCCGTGTCGCCGTCCTTCATGCTCACAGCTGTCAGCACCTGGTACCGCGCGCCGTTGTCGTTCGAGGCGCCGACCGCGTTTCCCCCGGCCACGGTGTACGCCTCGAAGCCCCACTCCTCCCAGAGGGACCTGGGCCGGTCCGGGTCACTGAGGTCGACGCCGAAGGTGGTCCGGTTCGTGTTGGGCGAGGGCCGCTGGTCGTGCACGCGCGCCGAGACCGCCACCGTCCCGCCCTGCGCCCCGACCACCCGCGTCGCCGTGGCGCGGTTCCGGAAGCCGTCGCCCAGCGGGATCTCCAGGCTGCTGCGCAGCTTGCCGGTGCCGGAGTCGATGACCAGCAGCTCGACGAAGTGCCGGGAGGCCGTGGTGCCCCGGGCCGCCTTGGACACGTGGTACGGAACGAGGACGAGCGGATCGCCGCCCGCCCGCTCCAGCACGAAGGGGGCCAGGTCGTCCCGCCGGTCCGTCTTGCGGAAGTAGTCCTTCGGGAACACCCGCTGGACGGTGTTGCGCGGGGTCAGCTCCGGCCCCGCCTGCTGCCCCGTGGCCACATCCCGGACCTGGACGCCCACGATGCCCTTGGTGAAGAGGTAGCGCCCGGCCAGCGTCGAACTCAGCAGGGGCCCGGTCTGGCCGAACGATTCGCCCGTGGGATCGGCGGCGAACTTCACGGGGGCTTCGTACGCCGTGAGTTCCGGCTTCTCGGCGGGCTTCGAGGCGGCGCTCCGGCCGCCCTTGCCGTCTTTCCGGGCACCGGCGTCCGCCTCCCCGGAACTGCATCCCGCCACCGCCAGGAGTCCCACAACCAGCAGACCGGACAAGCCACTTCGCGCGCTTCGCATCTCCCCGCCCTTCACGTACCACGACCGGTGATCCAGAGTAGGCGAGACCTCTCAGGTCCACACCGCCCCCAGCGCCACGAACCCGCAGATCAAGGCGGCCAGGATCGCCAGCAGCGGCCAGACGAAGCGCAGGTACCTGTCGTAGCCGATCTTGGCCAGGGCCACCCCGCCGATGGTGACCGCCGTCGTCGGGACCCAGAGGTTCATCCAGCCGCTGGCCGCCTGCCAGGCCGTCACGACCACCGCGCGGGAGACGCCCGCGAAGTCGGCCAGGGGGGCCAGGATCGGCATCGCGAGGGTGGCGTGCCCGGAGGTGGAGGGGATGAGGAAGGCGAGCGGCAGGTTGACGAGGAAGACGTAGACCGCGAAGAGCGCCGAGGAGGTCCCCGAGACCACGCCCTCGATGGAGTGCAGCACGGTGTCGGTGATCTGCGAGTTGTTCATGATGACCGTGACGCCACGGGCGAGGACGATGACGAGCGCCGGGGAGATGAAGTCGGCCGCGCCCTGGATGACGGTCGCGCTGAGCTTCTGCTCGCCGAACCGGGCGACGACGCCCACGAGGACCGCCGCGACCAGGAACAGGGCGGCCAGTTGCGGGAAGGACCAGCCGAGTTCGAAGCCGTACGGCGTGGCGTCGGCGTCGCCGGTGAGGGCGCTGGACCAGGGGACGACCGAGAAGATCATGAAGGTGAAGACCAGGGTGACCAGGATCAGGATGATCTGGTGGAGCCGGGTCAGCTCCGGGGGCTCCGCCGCGTCCGCCGCGTTGTGGTCGCGGTCGCCGGGGAGGAAGCCGGAGAGCGAGCGTTCGGGGTTCCTGCGTACGCGGTTGGCGTACCGGATGACGTAGGCGATCGTCACCGCGGTGAGCACCACCCACATGATCGCGCGCAGCACGATGCCGTCGCCGAGCGAGATGTCCGCGGCGGACGAGGCGACGCCGGTGGCGAAGGGGTTGACCGTGGAGCAGAGCACCCCGACGCCCGCACCGAGGATGATCGTGCCGGTGGCCACCATGCGGTCGTAGCCGAGGGCCAGCATCAGGGGGATGATCAGGCCGTAGAAGCCGAGCGTCTCCTCCGCGAAGCCCTCGACCGTACCGAGCAGCGCGAAGACCAGCATCACCCCGGCGATGAGCAGCGCGCCCCGGTCGCGCAGCCGGTGGGCGAGGCGGCCGATGCCCCGGTCCAGGGCTCCGGTGGCGAACACCACCGTGATGAACGCGCCGATGGCGAGCACGAACAGGAACACGCCCGCGCTGCCGTACAGTTCGCCCGCCAGATCCGGGCCCACCTGGCCCGTCTGCGCGTCCTGGACGCCGTAGAGGCCGTTGACCGGGGAGAGGAAGAGGTCGTTCAGGCGGTCGACGAAGCTCTGGTCGGAGTCGACGCGGTGGTACGTGCCCTGGACCGGGGCGCCGTCCTCGTCGCGGTCGTAGGCGCCGGGCGGGACGAGGAAGGCCAGGGCCCAGACGGCGAGCGTGACGACGGCGAGGATCGTGAGGGCGCTGGGAAAGGTGAACTTCGGCCCGGCCGGGGGCTCCTCCTCCGGAGCCGGTTTCGTGTCGGCGGCGCTGCTCATGCGGTGCTCCCCCGGGTGCGGGAGGCGTACGTCGCCGCGTACTCCCTCAGGAACGCGGCCTCCGCGATCACCGCCGACCGCAGCTCCGAGAAGAGGACGCGTTCGTTGGGGGCGTGCAGGTTGCACATGCTGTCCTGGGCTCCGAAGAGGAGCACCTCGGCGTTCGGGACCGCCTTGGCCAGGCCGTTGACCAGCGGGATCGAGCCGCCGCTCGCGACGAAGGACGGCTCGCTCCCCCAGCCCTCCCGCAGTGCCGTGAGGGCCGCGCGGTAGGCCGGTCCGTCGGTCGCGGGTTCGAATCCGGGGCCCGTGTCGCCGGGGGTGACGGTGAGCGGGATACCGAACGGGCGCAGGGACTCCAGATGGGTGACGAGCAGGTCGCGTGCCTGTCTCGGGTCCTGCTCGGGGTGGAAGCGCAGGTTCAGCTTGGCGCGGGCGTACGGGACGACGGCGGAGGCCGCGTGGTCGACGCTCGGGGCGTCGATCCCGATGACGGTGATGGCCGGGCCGCTCCAGAGGCGTTCACCGAGGCTGCCGGAGCCGATGAGGGGCACGCCCTCCTGGACTCCGGCGAGGGAGCGGAATTCTTCCTCCGTATAGGTGGTACCCCTCCAGTCGTCGCGGCGCAGGCCCTCGACGGCGACGTCACCGTGGACGTCGTGGAGGGTGGCCAGCGCTTTGAGGAGGGCGAGCAGGGCGTCGGGGGCGGCTCCGCCGAACTCGCCGCTGTGCCGGGGCTCGGCGAGCGTGCGGACCTCGACGACGACCTCCGCGGCGCCGCGCAGGCCGGTGGTGAGGGTGGGGCTGCCGGGGCGGAGGTTGCCCATGTCCGCGATGACCATCGCGTCGCAGGCGAAGCGGTCCGGATCGGTGGGCGGGTAGTCGTCGAAGGCGCTCCCGTACTCCTCCTGGCCCTCCAGGACGATCTTCAGGCCGACCGGAGGACGCCCCTCGTAGGCGCGGAGTACGCCCAGGTGGACGATGATGTTGGACTTGTCGTCGGCGATGCCCCGGGCCCGCAGACCGCCTTCGACGGGCGTGGGCTCGAAGGGCGGGGAGAGCCACAGCGCCTCGTCGCCGGGCGGCTGTACGTCGTAGTGGCCGTAGAGCAGGACCGTCGGCGCTCCGGCGGCCGGCGGCGGGACCTCCGCGATGACGACCGGTGCGGTGTCGGGCAGGTCCAGCCGCTCCACGTGCTCCACGCCCGCGCCCCGCAGCAGCTCCACGAGGAGGTCGTGGGCCTGCCGCACGGGCTCGGGCGGGAAGCCGGGGAAGGCGATGGACGGGATGGCCGTCAGCCGTTCCAGGTCGGCGACGAGACCGTCCATCAGCGCGTCGGCCCGCGTACGCAGGTCGTCTCCCAGGTCCATGGTTCAGCCCCTTCGATCCCTCGGTCTTCTGGCCCTTCTGGGATCAATGGACCATAAGGGGCGGATCACCGCATGCCTGCGGCAGCCGGAGCGCCGACCCGCGTCAGTCGGCCAGGACGACCGTGCGCTGGGCCGAGAAGTCGCCCCACTTGCCGTCCGGCAGCTTGGCCCGGAGCTTCATGGAGTACCGGGTGCCGGGAGGGTCCGCGAGGTTCAGCCGGTAGGCGGCCCGGCCCTTCGGCGGCGTACCGCCCCAGACGATGATGGTGGTGAGCCTGCCGTTCAGATACAGCTCGTAGGCCGGTACCGCCCCGCCCGTCTCCGGCTGGTCCCAGGAGAGGTCGACGGTGAACTCCGCACCCTCCTTGCCGATCTCGGTGCGCAGCCCGGTGGGGGCGGTGCTCGCGGGGGCGCCGGGGGCCGAGGCGGTGGTGAGGTCGGCGGTGTTGCTGTCGGGCGAGGACTTGTCGGAGGCGTCGCGGGCCCGCACGGTGAAGCTGTAGACGGTTCCGGGGCGCAGGCCGGTCAGCTTCGCGGTCGTCGCGTCGCCCGGCACGCTGTGGATGCGGGAGTCCTCCTGGTAGACGTCGTACGAGGTGACGCCGACGTCGTCCTTGGCCGCCTGCCAGGTCAGGGTGGCCGCGTGGCTGCCGTCGGCCCTTCCGGTCAGCTTCGCGGGGACGGTGGGGGGCGCCTCGTCCTCGGGCGGGGTGGCCCGGGTGGTGACGGGGATGGCGGCGCTGGGGGCGGAGAGGTTCCCGGCGGTGTCCTTGGACCGGACGGTGAAGGTGTAGTCCGTCGAGGCGGTCAGCCCGTCGACGTCGATCATGCGCTTGGCCGCGGGGACGGCCTTGACCTTGGTCTTTCCTTGATAGACCTCGTATCCGGCGATCTCCCTGTCGTCGGTGGCGGGCTCCCACATCACGTGCACCGAGGTGGAGCTGCTGGCCTGCGCGGTCACGCCCTCCGGGGCGCTGGGCCGCTGGGTGTCGGCGTCGGCGGTGCCGCCGCACGCGGTGAGGGTGGCGAGGAGCAGGACGGCGGAACAGGTCAACGCGGCAGATATGTGGGGGCGTTGCACGGGGGTGCCTTCCATCCGGACAGCAATGGTCCAGACCTGTATGGCATGGTGTGGGGGCCGCCGACAAGGGTCGGGCCGGGGAACCTTCCGCTGTCCGGCGGTGTGCGCGCCGATGAGTTTCCGGCGGCGACGGAGTCTGCCCTGCATGGATACGCATGAGACTTCTGTGTCCGGCACCGCTTCGGCCCCGGACCTGGGACCGGCCGCCAGGCGGATCGCGGGCCTGCTCAGCGCGGTCGACGACGCCCGCCTGGACGCACCCACCCCCTGCCCCGACTACGCGGTGCGTGAGCTGCTCGGCCACCTCGCCATGCTCGCCGCCGCCTTCCGGGACGCGGCCCGCAAGGACCTCGGGCCCAGCACGGCCGTCGCCCCGGACAGCGCGCTCCCCGTCCTCGACGACGACTGGCGGGAGGTCCTGCCCAGGCGTCTGGAGGAGGTGGCGGCGGCCTGGCGCTCCCCCGATGCCTGGACGGGCATGACCAGGGCGGGCGGCGTGGACCTGCCCGGCGAGGTGGCGGGGGCCGTGGCGCTCGACGAACTCGTCGTCCACGGCTGGGACCTGGCCCGGTCGACGGGTCAGCCGTACGAGGCGGGCGAGGCCGAGCTGCGCTCCTGCGAGGCGCTGCTCGCCCCGGACGAGGACGACCCGGACCGCGGGGGCATCTTCGGGCCGCCGGTCGCGGTGCCGGCCGGCGCCCCGCTGCTGGACCGGGTGATCGCCCTCAGCGGCCGCCGCCCGGACTGGCGGCCGGAGGGCTGAGCGGGCGACGGCGAAGCGCCGCGGGGCCGGTCCTCAGCTGGTGAAGAACTCCGTGATGTGCGCGGCCACCTGGTCCGCGCGGGTCTGGTGCATCCGGTGGCCGCCCGGGACCGTGATCAGCCGGCAGTCCGGAATCAGGGAGGCCGTGTCGGCCTGGCGGTGCTGTTCCATCGTGCTCTCCGGGCCGCCGCCGATGATCAGCGTCGGGGCGACGATGTCGCCGAGGCCGTCCGCGGCGTCCGGTCCCGGGTCGGAGAGCTGGTCCCGTACGGCCGCCACCGCGTTCTCGTCGTAGTCCACCGGGCCCTCGGGCCGCCCCGCCGGGCCCGGGTCGCCGGGGAACGGCGCCGGGGTCTCCACCAGCACGAGCCGCTCCACCCGGTCCGAGTGCTCCTGGGCCAGCAGCCGGGCGGCGACGCCTCCCATGCCGTGGCCGACGAGGCCCACCCGGTCCAGCTCCAGTTCGTCGAGGAACCCCACGACGTCCTCGGCCATCAGCTCCAGGTCGTACGCGTCGGGCCAGTCGCTCTCGCCGTGGCCGCGCAGGTCCAGAGCGAAGACCCGCCACTCCTGGCCCAGCAGGGAGCCGGCCGCCTCCCAGTCCGCGGCCGAACCGCCCAGGCCGTGCAGCAGCACGACGGGCGAGCCGTACGAGTCGCCCCAGGTCCGGTACGCGAGGCGTACATCGCCGACATCCACCACTGACTGATCTTCCATGCCCCTGACGCTACAGCCGCCGGGCGGCGGGCGGCTCCGGGGGGCCGTCGCAGAGCCGGGTCGGACACGGCCGAGGGCCCCGCGTCGTGCGCGGGGCCCTCGCCGAGTCGGCCACCGGTCATGTCGTCAGTGGACGCCCGCCCCGGCGGGCGCCGGGACCACGTGTTCCCCGCTGTGCCGTTCTTCGTCCTCCGCGTCGGGCCTGCGGCCGAAGTGGTTGAAGGCGAGGTTCAGCACGATCGCCACCACACAGCCGGTGGAGATGCCCGAGTCGAGGACGACCAGCAGGTCCTCGGGGAAGGCGTGGTAGAACTGCGGCGCGGCGATCGGGATCAGGCCGATACCGACGGCGGCGGCGACGATCAGCGCGTTCTCGCCCTTCTCCAGGGCGGCGGTGGCCAGGGTCTGGATGCCGCTGGCCGCGACCGTGCCGAAGAGGACGATGCCCGCGCCGCCGAGCACCGGCAGCGGTACGAGGGCGATGACCGAGGCCGCGACCGGGACCAGGCCGAGCAGGATCAGAATCCCGCCGCCGACCGCGACGACGAAGCGGCTGCGGATCTTCGTCATGGCGACCAGTCCGACGTTCTGGGCGAAGGCGCTGCACATGAAACCGTTGAAGATCGGGCTGATGGCGCTGCCCAGGGTGTCGGCGCGCAGACCGCCCTCGATGATCCGCTCGTCGGCCGGACGGCCGACGATCTTGCCGAGGGCCAGCATGTCCGCGGTGGACTCGGTCATGCAGACGAGCATCACGATGCACATGGAGATGATGGCCGCGATCTCGAACTGGGGGCCGCCGAAGGCGAACGGCGTCGGGAAGCCGACCACATCGGCGTTCCTGATGGCGCCGAAGTCGGTGATGCCCGCCGGGATGGCGATCAGGGTGCCGATGATCAGGCCGAGCAGGATCGCGATCTGCTGGAGGAAGCCGCGGAGCAGCTTGCGCATGGCCAGCACGATCACCAGGGTCACGGCGGCCATGGTGATGTTGGTCATCGAACCGTAGTCGTCCGCCGCGGCGTTGCCGCCCTGGGACCAGTTGAAGGCGACGGGCAGCAGTGAGACGCCGATCAGGGTGATGACCGTGCCGGTGACGACGGGCGGGAAGAAGCGGACCAGTTTCCCGAAGTACGGGGCGAGGACGAACCCGAGCAGGCTCGCGACGATGATCGCGCCGAAGATCACGGCTATCCCGTCGTGCCCCCGGTCCTTGCCTATCGCGATCATCGGGGCGACCCCGGCGAACGAGACGCCGTTGACGAAGGGCAGCCGGGCGCCGACCTTCCAGAAGCCGATGGTCTGGAGCAGGGTGGCTATGCCCGCGGTGAACAGGCTCGCCCCCATCAGGAAGGCGGTCTCCTCGGCGGTGAGGCCGACGGCCGGCCCCACGATCAGCGGCGGGGCCACCACGCCCGCGTACATGGCGGCCACGTGCTGGAGGCCGCTGGTGAACATCTTCAGTGGGGGGAGGGTCTCGTCGACCGGATGCTTCCGGTCGGTTCCTGCCTCTGCGACGGCATCGTCCGCTGCTTCGGCGGCTGCATCTGCGTCTTTGTGAAACCTGGGCTTGGCGGCCACGGCGGTTCCTCCGGTCGGTTACACGTCGTCGGCGACGCGGGTGTCAGGGAGGTGGTGCGTAGGAGTGCGGTGGTGCGGCTCTCTCAGGTGGTGCAGGTGGTGCAGGTGGTGCAGGTGGTGCGCTTGTTACGGGCGGGCGGCGCGGTGGGGGCGCGTACGGGCAGGGGTCTTCACCGGTCCGGCGGGCGCGCACCATGGGGTGCGCGTCCGCCGGACCGGCTGCCGTGGACCCCGCTCGGGTCCACGGCGGCCGGTCTCGGGCCGTCCCCCTCGACCGGCCGGTCGGGGATTCCGCCGGGGACCAGTGGCTGCCCGGCGGTTCGGGGGTTCCGCCGGAGTCAGGCCCCGGCGGCGATCTGCGCGAGGCGGCGGGCCTCGTCGCGGGTGACACGGGCGATGGCGTCCTCGTCCACCGTGGTGAGGTGGTTGCCCTCGACGACCGGCTTGCCGTCGACGAGGGAGAGGGTCACCGGGGCGGCCGCGCCGAAGACGAGCGCGGTCACCGGGTCGGCGATCGAGGAGTGGGCCAGGGTGTCCAGCTTCCACAGGACGAGGTCGGCGAGCTTGCCGGCCTCCAGGGAGCCGATCTGGTCGGCGCGGCCCAGGACCTGGGCGCCGCCGAAGGTCCCGAGGCGCAGGGCCTGACGGGCGTTCAGGGCGGCCTCGCGGTGAGCGCCGAGGCGGTTGATGAGCAGGGCGTTGCGCAGCTCGGTGTGCAGTTCGCCGGACTCGTTGGAGGCGGTGCCGTCCACGCCGAGGCCGACCGGAACTCCCGCGGCGAGCATGTCGGGGACCCGGGCGATGCCCGCGGCGAGGCGGGCGTTGGAGGACGGGCAGTGGGCGACGCCCGTACCCGTGCGGGCGAAGGCGGCGATGTCCGAGTCGTTCATGTGGACGCAGTGGGCCATCCACACGTCGCTGCCGAGCCAGCCGGTCGACTCGAAGTAGTCGGTCGGGCCCATCCCGAACAGTTCCTTGCAGAACTGCTCCTCCTCGACGGTCTCCGACCCGTGGGTGTGCAGCCGGACGTTCTTGCGGCGGGCCAGCTCGGCACCCTGGCGCATCAGCTCGGTGGAGACCGAGAACGGCGAGCAGGGGGCGACGGCGATCTGCGTCATCGCGTCGAAGGAGGCGTCGTGGTGGGCGTCGATCGTCGCCTCGGTGGCGGCGAGCGCGCCCTCCAGGGTCTCGACGGCGAAGTCCGGCGGCAGGCCGCCGTCCTTCTCGCTGCGGTCCATGGAGCCCCGGGCGAGGGTGAACCGTACGCCCATCTCGCGGGCGGCCCCGATGATCGCACCGGACAGGTCGCCGGAGCCCTTCGGGAAGACGTAGTGGTGGTCCATGGCGGTGGTGACGCCGCCCCGGGCCAGCATGGCCAGCGAGCCCTGCGCGGCGGCGCGGGCCATCGGCTCGTCGATGCGCGCCCAGGTCGGGTAGAGGGCCACGAGCCAGTTGAAGAGGTTGTGGTCGGTGGCCAGGCCCCGGGTGATCCACTGGTAGAAGTGGTGGTGGGTGTTGACCAGGCCGGGCGTCGCGAGGTGCCCGGTGGCGTCGATGCGCCGGACGACCCCGGCGAGGCCCTCCGGTGCCTTGCCGGCGCCGACGGACTCGATGCGGTTGCCCGCCACGACGATGTAGCCGGAGGCGTACTCCGTGTCGTTGGCGTCGACGGTGGCGATCGAACAGTTCTCGATGATGATGCGCTGAGGGTCTGCCGAAGCTGCCATGGTGCTTCCTTCTTCTTTCTGTGGCGATGTGGGCACGGCAGGACCCTAGGAGGATTTGAGTGCCACAGCGGTGCGGCTGTGGGTGCCGAGATGGTGGAAGAACAGGTTGAGCACGACGGCGACCAGCGCTCCCGCACTGATTCCGGAGCCCAGGACGGTCTGCGCCCAGGCCGGGAACCCGGCGTAGAAGGTGGGCGCGGCGAGCGGGATGATGCCCGCGCCGAGCGCGACGGCGACCAGGATGATGTTGGAGCTGTCGTCGAGTCCGGCCTCGGAGAGCGTACGGATGCCGCTCACGGCGATGGAGCCGAACAGGACGATGCCCGCGCCGCCGAGCACCGGCATCGGGACGAGCGAGACGACCGCGCCGAGCACCGGGAAGGCGCCGAGGATCAGGAGCGCGCCGCCGGCCGCCGCGACCACGTACCGGCTGCGTACCCGGGTCAGCGAGACGACGCCGACGTTCTGGGCGAAGGCGCTGGTGGGGAAGGAGCCGAAGACCGGGCCGATCAGGGTCGCGATGCCGTCGGTGCGCAGCCCCCGGGTGATCGTACGGCCGTCGGTGCGGCGCTCGCAGATCTCGCCGAGGGCCAGCATGCCTGCGGAGGACTCCGTCATCAGGACGAGCATGACGATGCAGAGGGAGAGGATCGCGGCGGGCTGGAACTCGGGCGCGCCGAAGGCGAAGGGGGTCGGCAGGGCGGCGAGCGGGGCGGACTTCAGCGCGGAGAAGTCGGCGAGTCCGAACGGGATCGCGGCCAGCGTGCCGACGAACATGCCCATCAGAAGGGCGACTTGCTTGAGAAAGCCGCGCCCGAAGCGCTGGATGAGCAGGATGACGACGAGGGTGAAGGCGGCCAGCGCCAGGTACTTCATGGCGCCGAAGTCGGCGGCGGTGGCGTCGCCGCCCTGCGCCCAGGCGACCGGGACCGGCATGAGCGTGACGCCGATGAGGGTGATGACCACGCCGGTGACGAGCGGCGGGAAGAAGCGCAGCAGCCTGCCGAAGAACGGTCCGACGGTCAGGCAGAATGCTCCGGCGACGAGCACCGCCCCGTAGATCGCGGGTAGTTGGTGCCCGGGGGCGCTGGTCTCGGCGATGGCGAGCATCGGGGCGATACCGGCGGAGGAGGCGGCGTTGACGAACGGCAGGCGGTTTCCGGCGAAGCGGCCGAGGCCGATCGTCTGGAGGATGGTGGCGAGTCCCGCGATCAGGAGGCTCGCCGCGATGAGCCGGGTCATTCCGGCGGCGTCCAGGCCGACGGCCTGGCCGATGATCAGCGGAGGGGTGACGACGCCCGCGTACATGGCGGCGATGTGCTGGAGCGCGGCGGGGACGAGCCGCGCGGGAGGAAGCTTCTCGTCGACGGGGTGAACCGCCGTGTCGGCAGTGGTGGCCGGTGAGGTTCTGGCTGGGCCTTCTGCCGGCCCCGATGCAGGCTGTGCCATGGGTGTTCCCTCCGGGATGACCGGCCCCCGCCCGACTGCGGGCGGACGGGGGCCGGTTCAGTGCCGCGTCAGAGGTTGGTCATGTCGACCGGGATCTTCGGCTCGACGCCGTCCCGGAGCACGGTGGCCTCGATCAGACCGTAGGGACGGTCCGCCGCGAAGTAGACCTCATTGTCGTTCTTGAGGCCGAACGGTTCGAGGTCCACCAGGAAGTGGTGGTTGTTCGGCAGCGAGAAGCGGATCTCGTCGATCTCGCTGCGGCTGTTGATGATGCGCGAACCCATCTGGTACAGGGTCTGCTGGAGCGAGAGGGAGTACGTCTCGGCGAAGGCCTGGAGCATGTGCTTGCGCGCCTGCTCGTAGGACTTCTCCCAGTTCGGCATGCGCTGCTCGTCGCTGGTCCAGTTGTAGCGCCAGCGCGCGGAGACGTCGGTCGCCAGGATGCGGTCGTACGCCTCCTTCAGCGTCGTGTACTTGTCCTTGACGTAGCCCCAGAACTCGGAGTTGGTCGAGTTCATCACCGTCAGGTCCTTGAGGCCCGAGATGACCTCCCAGTTCTCACCGTCGTAGGTGATCTGGGATACGCGGGTCTCCTGGCCCTTGCGGGCGAAGGAGTGCTTGACGTCGTCGGCGCCGATGAACCTGGAGTTGCCGTCGGAGGTCGCGATGCGCTCCCAGGCGTACTCCTCTATCCGGATCCGGGCGCGGTGGATCGGCTCCTGCGAGGAGACGAAGTGCCGGGCGAGGTGGATGCCGAACTGCTCGGCGGACTCGATCCCGTGCTCCTTGGCGAACGCGAACACCGTGTTCTTGGTGGTGTCGGTCGGCAGGACGTTGGCGTTGGAGCCGGAGTAGTGCACGTCGTCCATGTCGCCGGAGAGGGCGACCGAGACGTTCAGGTCCTTGATGTGGTGGGTGTCGCCGTCCCGCACGATCTTGACGACGCGGTTCTCTGCTTTGCCGTACTGGTTCTGGCCGAGAATCGTGGGCATGTCGGTGCTAGCTCCCTCGGTAAACGGAGTAGCCGAACGGGTTGAGCAGCAGCGGTACGTGATAGTGCTCGCCCGGGACGACCGCGAACGCGATCGTCACTTCCGGGAAGAACGCGCCGCTGTCCCTTACGCGGGGGGCGTCCTGCTGCGCCTCGGCTTGCTTCTTGGAAAAGTACGTCTCGGTGTCGAAGTCGAGACGCACGTGGGTGGTGCCCTCCGGCAGCGCCGGCAGGTCCTTGCAACGCCCGTCCGCGTCGGTCGCCGAGGCGCCGAGCGTCACATACGGCGCGTCGCCGCCGCTGCGGGCGGCGAGCGATACGGCGACGGAAGCGGCGGGGCGGCCGATGCTGGTGTCCAGGATGTGCGTGGACACCGATGCGGTCGTGTCGGTACTCAAGACCGTCACTCTCCTAGATCTCAAGAGTCCTGTGCGGGAGCGCCCTCTGCGAGGGTCTCCTCCACGAGACGGGTCAGCCGGATGCGGTTGATCTTGCCCAGTTCGGTGCGCACGATCTCCTGCTCCTGCTCGGGCGAGTTCCCGATCCGGGACTTCACCGCGTCGCGCATCTGCTCACCGGTGGCGCCGGTGGCGCAGATCAGGAAGACATGCCCGAACCGCTCCTGGTAGGCCAGGTTCAGTTCGAGCATCTCGGTCTTGAGCTCCTCGGAGGCGCCGGCCATCCCCCGCTGCTCGCGGGAGGAGGTCGGGTCGCCGGGCTTCGGGCGGCCGATCGGCGGGTGGCCCGCCATCGCTTCGGCCAGATCCTCCGCGGTGAGCTCGGCCATGGCGGCATCGCTCGCGGAGAGGAGGGCTTCCACGGTGGCGTACGGGCGCCCGGCGAGAATGGTGCTTCCCCAGGTCCCACTGGCACACACCTCGTGGAGTACGGGAGTGGCCTCGCCGACCGCCAGGGCGTTGAACCGGGTGAGGCCCGGTGTGGAGCTCGAAGTCACGGGAGCCTCCGTGGCTGTTTTTCGCTGTGCGTTGTTCGGGCTGCGGATAGCTAACGCCCTCCACAACACGACGTCAACACTTTGTTGAAATCTCGCGAACGAAGAAAGCCGCCGTCCCGGCATGCGGACAGCGGCTTTCCTATGCGTTCGGCGTGTTCGGCCGACTACTCACCCTTGGGTGAAAGTTCCCGGTTGAGGTAGTTGTACACGGTGAACCGGGAAACCCCCAGGGCTCCGGCCACGGTTTCCACGCCATGCCGTACGGAGAAGGCACCGCGTGCCTCCAGGGTCCGGACGACGGACTGCTTGGCCTTGCGGTCCAGGTCGGCGAGCGGCATCCCGTGCCGCCTGGCCATGGCGGCGAGGATGTGGTCCAGCGAGTCGGACAGCTGGGGCAGGCGCACGGCTATGACGTCCCGGCCCTCCCAGGCGAGCACCACGTCGTCCGGCTGGGCCTGCTCGGGACCCAGCAGCTCCGCGCCCATCGCGTCGACGAGCGGCTTGACCGCGGAGACCAGAGGGTGATCGACCGGTCCGGAGGAGCGACCGGCTACCCCATGGGGCTGATCGGCGGATTCGGTCACGGCGTACCCTCCCCGATCACGTTGACCTGGAGCGAGACCCGGGTGGCGCCCGAGGCCAGGGCCTGGCGCAGCAGGGAGTCCACGGCGGTGAGCACCTCGTCCGCGCCCCCTTCCGCCGTGTTCCCGAACGGGCCGACGTCCACCGCGTCGAGCTCGACTCCCTGGATGACCTCGCGGGCCACCACCGCGTGGGCGGGCGCCTCGTCGAGATCGAAGGGCTCGGTGGTGAATTCCACCCTCAAGCGCACTGTGCCTCCCTGATGTCCTCGCCGCGGGTGCGGGCTCGCGCGGCTCGGCCACGACTGTAGCCGCTGGAGCGGACCCGCTCCCGGTGTGCGCCTGGGGCGTCCGGCCGCACCCGTCGCACAGCGGCCGGAGACCGGGCGGGCGCGACGGACCGGCGGCGGAAGGCGCCCCGGCGACCGGTTCCGCACGCCGCCGACCGGGGCGAATTTCGCGGCACCCCCTTGACAGCCCCGCCGCCCTGCGGGCAATCTTCCGTTAAGCAGAAACTAACTTCCGCAATACGGAAGGAGCGCCGAAATCCTCATGGGATACCCGGACCAGCGCTTCGATGTGAACCTTTCGATCCTCTTCACGGAACTCCCGCTCCTGGAGCGTCCCGCGGCAGCCGCCGCGGCGGGCTTCACTGCGGTCGAGCTGTGGTGGCCCTGGATCGAGACCCCCACCCCGCCGCAGGCGGAGCTCGACGCCCTCAAGAAGGCGCTCGACGACGCCGGCACCCAGCTGGTGGGGCTGAACTTCTACGCCGGACAGCTGCCCGGCCCCGACCGCGGCGCGCTCTCCGTGCCCGGCGCGGAGTCGGACCGCTTCCGGGCCAACATCGAGGTGGCGGCCGACTTCGCCGCCTCGGTCGGCTGCAAGGCGCTCAACGCGCTGTACGGCAACCGCGTCGAGGGCGCGGACCCGGTGGTGCAGGACGCGCTCGCCCTGGAGAACCTGGTGCTGGCGGCCCGCGCGGCCGACCGCATCGGGGCGATCCTCCTCGTCGAGACCCTGAACAAGCCGGAGTCGCCGCTCTATCCGCTGGTCAGCGCACCGGCCGCGATCGAGGTCGTCGACAAGGTCAACGCGGCGACGGGCCTCGGGAACGCGAAGTTCCTGCTGGACCTGTACCACCTCTCGATGAACGGTGAGGACCTGAGCCAGGTCATCAAGGCGTACGCCGCGAAGACCGGTCACGTCCAGATCGCCGACAACCCGGGCCGCGGCGCGCCGGGCACCGGCTCGCTCCCGCTGGAGCGGCTGCTCGACGAGCTGAAGGACGCCGGCTACACGGGCTGGGTCGGCCTGGAGTACAAGCCGGGCGACCGCCCGAGCGCCGACTCCTTCGACTGGCTCCCGGCGTCGGCCCGAGCGGCCCGCTGAGCGGCCGCGGGCGGGCCGGGTCCACCGGCAGGTGAGCCCAACCCCCCTTACGTACACACGTTTTTCAGGAAGGCACCCTCATGAGCAACAACCTCCCCAAGGTTGCGTGGATCGGTCTCGGCATCATGGGCTCCCCCATGTCGGAGAACCTGATCAAGGCCGGTTACTCCGTCACCGGATACACCCTGGAGCAGGACAAGATCGACCGGCTGGTCGCGGCCGGCGGCACCGGCGCCGCCTCGATCGCGGACGCGGTCGGGGACGCCGACGTCGTCATCACGATGGTGCCCGCTTCCCCGCAGGTCGAGGCCATCGCGTACGGCCCCGACGGCATCCTGGAGAACGCCAAGCGCGGCGCGCTGCTGGTGGACATGTCCTCCATCACCCCGCAGACCTCGGTGGACCTCGCCAAGAACGCGGCCGACAAGGGCATCCGGGTCCTGGACGCGCCGGTCTCCGGCGGCGAGGCCGGTGCCATCGAGGCGGTCCTGTCCATCATGGTCGGCGGTGAGCAGGCGGACTTCGACACCGCGAAGCCCCTCCTGGAGGCGCTCGGCAGGACGATCGTGCTCTGCGGCCCGCACGGCTCCGGCCAGACGGTGAAGGCCGCCAACCAGCTGATCGTCGCCGTCAACATCCAGGCGTGCGCCGAGGCCGTGGTCTTCCTGGAGAAGTCCGGCGTGGACCTCGCCGCCGCGCTGGACGTCCTCAACGGCGGTCTGGCCGGTTCGACCGTACTGACCCGCAAGAAGGACAACTTCCTGAAGCGGGACTTCGCCCCCGGCTTCCGGATCGACCTGCACCACAAGGACATGGGCATCGTGACCGACGCCGCCCGCAACGTCGGCGCGGCCCTGCCCGTCGGCGCGGTGGTCTCCCAGCTGGTCGCCTCGCTGCGCGCCCAGGGCGACGGCGGCCTGGACCACTCGGCGCTGCTCCGCTCGGTCGAGCGGCTGTCCGGCTCCCAGGTCTGAACGCCTCCGGCCCCGTGAGGGGGCGACCGGCCACGATCGCCGGTCCGCCCCCCGGGGCCACGGCCCGCACGACGGGCCCCCACAACTCCGGGCCGCGGTGGCGCTGACACCTGTCCTGTCGCGCCCAGGCGCTGCCGCGGCCCGGAACCACAAACTTCGATTTCAACAAACTGTTGACGTTGCTTCGCGGCGAATCTACGCTCCTCAAGCCGTCAGCAGCTCGTACGAAAGGTCACCCCGCCACATGGCTAAGCGTGTGCTCACGACCGAGTCAGGCGCCCCGGTCGCCGACAACCAGAACTCCGCCACCGCCGGTGTCGGTGGACCGATCCTGCTCCAGGACCAGCACCTCCTGGAGAAGCTCGCCCGCTTCAACCGTGAGCGCATCCCGGAGCGCGTGGTCCACGCCCGCGGCTCCGGCGCGTACGGCTACTTCGAGGTCACCGACGACGTCACCGGCTTCACCCGCGCAGACTTCCTCTCCTCGGTCGGCAAACGCACCGAGACGTTCCTCCGCTTCTCCACCGTCGCCGACTCGCTCGGCGGCGCGGACGCGGTCCGCGACCCGCGCGGCTTCGCCCTCAAGTTCTACACGGACGAGGGCAATTACGACCTGGTCGGCAACAACACCCCGGTGTTCTTCATCAAGGACCCGATCAAGTTCCCCGACTTCATCCACTCGCAGAAGCGCGACCCGTTCACCGGGAAGCAGGAGCCGGACAACGTCTGGGACTTCTGGGCGCACGCCCCCGAGGCGACGCACCAGATCACCTGGCTGATGGGCGACCGCGGCATCCCCGCCTCGTACCGTCACATGAACGGCTACGGCTCGCACACCTACCAGTGGACGAACGCCGAGGGCGAGGCCTTCTTCGTCAAGTACCACTTCAAGACCAACCAGGGCGTGCGCTCCCTCTCCGCCGAGCAGGCCGCCGAGCTGGTCGGCAAGGACGCCAACTCGCACCAGACGGACCTGCTCCAGGCCATCGAGCGAGGCGTGAACCCGTCCTGGACGCTGTACGTCCAGGTGATGCCCGCCGCCGAGGCCGCGGACTACCGGTTCAACCCGTTCGACCTCACCAAGGTGTGGCCGCACAGCGACTACCCGCTCCAGCGGGTCGGCCGCCTGGTCCTGGACCGCAACCCGGACAACGTGTTCGCCGAGGTCGAGCAGGCCGCGTTCTCCCCGAACAACTTCGTGCCCGGCATCGGCCCGTCCCCGGACAAGATGCTCCAGGGCCGGCTGTTCGCCTACGCGGACGCGCACCGCTACCGCCTGGGCGTCAACCACACCCAGCTGCCGGTGAACGCCCCCAAGGCGACGCAGGCCGACAACTACGGCCGCGACGGGCTGCACGCGACCCGCAACGGCTCGCGCCACGACAAGAACTACGAGCCCAACTCGTACTCCGGTCCGGCGCAGACCGACGCGGCGCTCGCCGCACCGCTCGCGATCCACGGCTGGACGGGCACGTACGAGACGGCCGCCCACGCCAAGGACGACGACTTCTTCCAGGCGGGCGAGCTCTACCGGCTCATGTCCGAGGACGAGAAGGGCCGCCTGGTCGCGAACATCGCCGGAGGCCTCTCGCAGGTCACCCGCGACGACGTGATCGAGAAGAACCTCGCCCACTTCCACGCCGCCGACGCCGACTACGGCAAGCGCGTGGAGGAGGCCGTCCGCGCCCTGCGCGAGGACTGAGCCTCTCATACAGGCCCCTGCCCGTACCGCGCACCCGGATGAGGGGTGCCGCGCGGCACGGGCAGGACGACGAGGCCGCGGCGGCTGTGCGATGCCAGTGCGGTGGTGAAGGTTCCGGGGACCGTCTTCTGACCTGAAGGAGACGCCCACACCCGGGGCCGATCGCCGCCGCCGCGGTCCCTGTCACCCACGAACGAGGGCGCGAAGTGCGGATACGGTCCCGCACTGCGCGCCCTTTTCGGCGCGCCCGCACCACCTCAGCCCGCCCGGCGCTTGAGGTGGTGCGGGTCCGCACTCGCACGCTCAGCAGGCTGGGGCGGCCGAGTTGACTTTCGTCGTACGCGACGGTGACGAACGGGTGCAGCACTCCGCCGGGGCGCCCTCTAGCGTGGCGGCGTGACTCGTGTGCGGCAGAGGGACCCGATGAAGGCGGCGGACAAGAGCGTCACGGCGCGGCTCAGGGCCGCACCGCGACGCCTGCTCCAGGTGGGCCGTGCCCTGCGCGACCCGGCGCTGTGGAGCCGTCGGCGGATGGCGGGCGAGGCGCTTCTCGCCTTGGTGCTGGCGCTTCTGGGCTGGGCCTTCACCGTGCTCCACCACGGCGCCGTCATCGCCGTGGCCTGCGGGATCGGCGTCGCGGCGCTCGGCCTGCTCCGCCGCGTGCTGCCCGCCTCGGTGCTCCTGACCGCCGCCGTCGCCGCGCTGCCGCTGGACGGATTCAACGTGCTCCTGCCGATCGCTGCCTGGTCGGTGGGACGCCGTGTCGACTCGCTGGTGCGGGCCGCCGTCGCCGTCACCCTGGCTCTCGCGGTCCAGCTCGGCGAGGCGGTGGCGGACTCGCTGCCGCACTTCTCCGGGCTGTACGCGGTCTTCGCCTTCCTGACCCTGCTCATCGTCATCGCCGGCCCGGCCTTCGCCGGCCGCTACTGGGCGCAGCGCCGCACCCTCGCCGACACGCTGCACGAGTACCGCGCCCAGATCGTCCGCGAGAACCACATGATCGCCAATGAGGCGCGGTTGCGGGAGCGGCAGCGCATCGCGCGCGACATGCACGACAGTCTCGGCCATCAGCTCGCCCTGATCTCGGTGCGGGCCGGCGCCCTGGAGGTGGACGCCGAGCTGACCGAGCGGCACCGGGAGTCCGTGGGCGTCCTGCGCGAGGCGTCGGTCGCGGCGATGCGGGAGCTGCGGGAGGTGGTCGGCCTGCTCCGGGACGGCGTGGAACCGGACTCGGGGACGGCCGGTGCGGAGGAGGCCCGGAAGGGCGTGCCACGGCTGCCCGATGCGGAAGGCGGCCGTGGGGTCGAGGGCATCGAGCGTCTGACGGATGCCTCGCGCGCGGCCGGAACGGCGGTGCGGCTCCTGCGTACGGGCGAACCCCGGCCGCTGCCTCCGGCCGCCGACCACGCGGCGTACCGGGCGGTGCAGGAGGGGTTGACCAACGTGCTCAAGCACGCGCCCGGCGCGGCGGTCACCGTGGAACTGCGCTACGAACCGGACTCCTTGGTGGTGGAGGTGGCCAACGGCCCGTCGTCGGCGCACCCGGCGGCTCGCGGCCACCGGACGGTGGTGAGCGGCGGACGCGGGCTGACCGGACTCACGGAGCGGCTGCGCCTGGTCGGCGGCATGGTGCACGCGGCACCCACGGACGAGGGCGGCTTCCGGCTGGCCGCCGTGCTGCCGTACACCCTGCCCAAGGACCCGGGCCCGGACAGCGCGTACGACACGACGTTCGTCGCGGGGACGGGCGACTTTCGCGAGCAGTCCGGGGCGACGGCCCTCGGCGACAGTGGTGCGGTCAACAGGACCGACCTGGCGAAGGACGTGGCGAGAGCGATGAGCAGGGACAACCGGAGGAAGGGACTGGCCGTGGGCTGCGGAGTGGCGGTGGCCGTCGTGCTGCTGCTGGGGGTCGCCGTGGCGGTGGGCGGCTACTTCCTGTTCAAGGAGGCCGACAAGGCCATGATCGAACCCGAGGAGTACGATGCCGTGAAGGTCGGTATGTCCGAGGCGGAGGTCCGCGACCGGCTTCCGCACGGTGACTCCTTCCTCACCGACGGCCTGGACAAGGGCGCGCCGTCCGAGCCCGCGGGAGCGACCTGCCTGAGTCTCAACTCCTCGGCGATGGGCAGCAGCTGGGACAGGTCTCCGGTCTTCCGGTTCTGCTTCCGGGACGGCCGACTGGTGGAGAAGAAGGCCTTCGAGATCAAGGAATGAGCACACCGCCGGGCGCGGCGGTGGAGGACCGAGGCGCGGCCCCGTGAACGGGCGGCCCGACATGTTCAGGAGCACAGTGATCAGGGTCCTCGTCACGGACGACGAACCACTCATCCGGGCAGGCATCCGCATGATCCTCTCCTCCGCGGAGGACATCGACGTCGTCGCGGAGGCGGCCGACGGGCGGGAGGCCGTCGGCCTGGCCCGGGAACTGATGGTGGACGTCGTCCTGCTCGACCTGCAGATGCCGGTGATGGACGGTCTGACGGCGCTGGCGGAGCTGCGCCGCACCGTGCCCTCGGCGCAGGTGCTGATCCTGACGACGTTCGGCGAGCGGGAGAACGTCCTGCGGGCGCTGACCGGCGGCAGCGCGGGCTTCCTCCTCAAGGACTCCGCGCCGCCGGACCTCCTGCGCGCGGTGCGCGCGGCGGCCGCCGGCGAGGCGTACCTCTCCCCGGTCACCACCCGTCAGGTCGTCGACCTGGTGGCGTCCGGCGACGTCGCCCACCGGGCCGGTGAGGCCCGCCGCCGCCTGGAACGTCTCTCCGAGCGGGAGCTGGACGTCCTCGCGTTGCTCGGCGAGGGCCTGTCCAACGCCGACGCGGGCCGCCGTCTGCACATGAGCGAGGGCACGATCAAGACGTACGTCAGCCGCATCCTGTCCAAGCTGGACTGCGAGAACCGCGTCCAGGCGGCGCTCCTGGCCCGGGACGCGGGCTTGCGCGGGAACACTCCCTGACCGTGAAGGCCGGCCGGTACCCCCAGCGAGGCCCCCGCACCGGATTCCTCTCCGGTGCGGGGGCCTCGTTCCGGGGTGACGGGTGATCAGGACACCGTCAGCGGGCGGATCGCGGTCGGAGCGTGGGACGGGTCCGTGGCGATGTCCTCGAACTCGTTGACCGACGCGATGTCGCTGCCGCTCATCGCGATGTTCGTGACCCGCTCCAGGATCGCCTCGACGACCACCGGCACCCGGAACTCCGCGGCCAGCTTCTTCGCCTCCTCGAAGGCGGGCAGCAGCTGGTCCGGCTCGGTGACCCGGATCGCCTTGCAGCCGAGGCCCTCGACGACCTTGACGTGGTCGACGCCGTAGACGCCCAGCTCCGGGGAGTTGAGGTTCTCGAACTCCAGGTTGACCTGGAAGTCGATGTCGAAGTTGCGCTGGGCCTGGCGGATGAGCCCCAGGTAGGAGTTGTTCACCAGGACGTGGACGTACGGGATGCGGTGCTGCGCGCCGACGGCCAGCTCCTCCAGCATGAACTGGAAGTCGTAGTCGCCGGAGAGGGCGACGACCGTGCCCTCCGGGTCCGCGGTGGCGACACCGAGGGCGGCCGGGATGGTCCAGCCGAGGGGGCCCGCCTGGCCGCAGTTGATCCAGTGGCGCGGCTTGTAGACGTGGAGCATCTGCGCGCCGGCGATCTGGGAGAGGCCGATGGTGGTGACGTAACGGGTCTCGGGGCCGAACGCCCGGTTCATCTCCTCGTACACGCGCTGCGGCTTGAGCGGCACGTTGTCGAAGTGGGTGCGGCGCTGGAGGGTCGCCTTGCGCTCCTGCGTGGAGGCGGCCCAGGCCGAGCGGTCCTTCAGCCTGCCCGCGGCCTTCAGCTCGCGCGCCACCTCGACGAAGAGCTCCAGCGCGGCCTTGGCGTCGGAGGCGATGCCCAGGTCCGGGGCGAAGATCTTGCCGATCTGGGTGGGCTCGATGTCGACGTGGACGAAGGTGCGGCCCTGGGTGTAGACGTCCAGCTTGCCGGTGTGGCGGTTGGCCCAGCGGTTGCCGATGCCGAGGACGAAGTCGGACTCCAGGAAGTTCGCGTTGCCGTAGCGGTGCGAGGTCTGGAGGCCCACCATGCCGGCGTTCAGCTCGTGGTCGTCGGGCAGGATGCCCCAGCCCATCAGGGTCGGGATGACGGGGACGCCGGTCAGCTCGGCGAACTCGACCAGGAGCTCGGAGGCGTCGGCGTTGATGATGCCGCCGCCCGCGACGAGCACCGGGCGCTCCGAGGCGTTCAGCAGTTCGACGGCCCGCTCGATCTGCTTGCGGGACGCGGCCGGCTTGTGCACCGGGAGGGGCTCGTACAGCTCGGGGTCGAACTCGATCTCGGTGAGCTGGACGTCGATCGGCAGGTCGATGAGGACCGGGCCGGGGCGGCCGGTGCGCATCAGGTGGAAGGCCTGCTGGAAGACACCGGGGACCTGCGCCGCCTCCAGGACGGTGGTGGCCGCCTTGGTGACCGGCTTGGCGATCGAGGCGATGTCGACGGCCTGGAAGTCCTCCTTGTGCAGGACGGCCGTCGGGGCCTGGCCGGTGATGCACAGGATCGGGATGGAGTCGGCGATGGCGGAGTACAGACCGGTGATCATGTCGGTGCCCGCCGGGCCCGACGTACCGATGCAGACGCCGATGTTGCCCGCCTTGGCCCGGGTGTAGCCCTCCGCCATGTGGGAGGCGCCCTCGACGTGCCGGGCCAGCGTGTGCTGCACCCCGCCGGAGGCCTTGAGGGCCGCGTAGAAGGGGTTGATCGCCGCACCCGGCACACCGAACGCGTTGCTGACGCCTTCACGCTTGAGGATCTCAACTGCCGCTCGGGCAGCGGTCATACGAGGCATTGAGTGCTCCTGCTCGGGATTGGTGGAGTCGGGCTCTGTCGCGCCACCTGAGAGCACCAATTCCGCATTACGGAAACTTAGTTCTGCTATATGGAAGCAATCTAGAACCTGGGGCGACCGCCGTCAAGGGCGTACAGCGCCGCTCGCCCGTACGAAGTGCGCCAATCCCCTCCCCAGAGCCTCGCCCCTGGTGGACGATGGCGTGACGAGGGAGGCACGGAGCGCAGTCGGCCGCGCGGCCGTGCCGGAGGGAGGCGATCGTGGAGTCCGTGCCGGTACGGTGCCCCGTCTGCAGCCGGGACCACGCCTACAGCACACCGGCCTACCCGTGCCCGTGCGGGGCGCCCACCGCCCCGCCGCTGCTGCCCGGCGCGCCGGCGGTCCAGGTCACCCACCGCAGCTGGAACGACGCGTGGGTCACCGTCCGCTGCACGTCCTGCGGCCGGGAGGACCAGTGGCCCCAGCCGGAGCTGTGCTGCCCGTGCGGGACCGTGCTGCGGATTCCGGTGCGACCGGTGACCGCCGCCCCGGCTCCGGGCTCACCGGTCTCCCCCGCCCATATCCCGCTGCCCCGCACCGCCGCGCACCCGCGCCCGACGTTCCGGCCGATGACGATCCGTACGGGCCACGACGCGGTGAGCGCGGCCGGGCTCTATCTGACCTGGCTGGGCTACCGCGACGTGGGCCGTCCCGGGGCGGGCCCCGCCTCCGGGATCGATCTGCGGGCCGACGGGCTGATCGCCCAGGTGGACTCCAGCACCCGCCCGGCCACGCTGCGCGCGGTGGAGTGCCTCTGGCTCAACGCCCTGGGCGCATCCGTGACCGGGGTGTTCTTCTCCCTCGCGGGGTACGCGGCCGACGCCCGGGCCCGTGCGGACGGCGTCGGACTCCCGCTCTTCGTCATCGACCTCACGGGGACCCCGCAGCCGGTGAACAGTCCGGCGCACGAGCTGGTCAGCACCGGAGCCTGAGCGGCGGTCCGGGCTCCGCCCCCCGAGGTTCTCCCCGAGGGTGAATCCGGCCACGGCGTACCGGTCCGCCGTCCGGCGCGGCACACTGAGTGCATGCGTATCCGCTCCGCCAGACGCTCCGATCTCCCGCTTCTCCAGGAAATCGAGCGCGCCGCAGGGGAACCGTTCCGCACCCTGGGCATGGCCTTCGTGGCCGACGACGACCCGCCCCCGCTCGACCTGCTGGAGAGCTACCGGCTCGCAGGCCGCTGCTGGGTGGCCACCGACCCGCACTCCGTCACCGGCGACCGGCCGCTCGGCTATGTGCTCGCCGACCCCGTCGACGGCGCGCTGCACATCGAACAGGTCTCGGTCGACCCGGCCGCCGCCCGCCGCGGCATCGGCCGCGCCCTCATCGACCGGCTCGCCGCCCTCGCGGTGGGACGCGGGATGAAGGCGCTCACCCTGACCACCTTCACCGATGTTCCGTGGAACGCCCCCTACTACACCCGGATCGGCTTCCGGGTGCTGGCCGAGGACGAACTCACCGACGGGCTGCGGGCCATCCGCACCGAGGAGGCCCAGCACGGCCTGGACCGCTGGCCCCGGGTCTGCATGCGACGCGACCTGGTGCCGGCCGCCCGGCCCCCGGAGGACTCGCCCACCCTGGCGGTCGGCGGCGGCGCATGAGCTGAGCGCCGGGCTCAGTCCGCGTACGACTCGCGTAGCTCGATCTTGCGGACCTTGCCGCTCACCGTCATCGGGAAGGACTCCAGAATCCGCAGCCTGCGCGGGATCTTGTAGTGGGCGAGCCGTTCCCGGCAGTGCGCGGCGAGCTCCTCCAGGCTCGGCGGGTCGGCCGGGTCGCGGGGAATGACGCAGGCCAGGATCTCCTCCCCGAAGTGCTCGTCCGGCACGCCGACCACCTGGACGTCGGAGATCTTCGGGTGGCCGTGCAGGAACTCCTCGATCTCCCGGGGGTAGACGTTCTCGCCGCCCCGGATGATCATGTCCTTGATCCGGCCGACGACCTGGACGTATCCGTCCTCCCGCAGCACCGCGAGGTCCCCGGTGTGCATCCAGCGGCCCGCGTCGATCACCTCGGCGGTGCGGTCGGGCTGGTCCCAGTAGCCGAGCATCACGCTGTAGCCCCGGGTGCACAGCTCGCCGGCGGAGCCGCGCGGCAGGGTGATGCCGGTGGCCGGGTCCACGATCTTGACCTCGATGTGCGGCAGCGCCCGGCCGACCGTGCCCGTACGGCGTTCCAGGTCGTCGTCGCGGCGGGTCTGGGTCGAGACGGGGGACGTCTCCGTCATCCCGTAGCAGATGGACACCTCGGACATGTGCATCTGCGCGACGACCCGCTTCATCACCTCGACCGGGCAGGGCGAGCCGGCCATGATGCCGGTGCGCAGCGAGGAGAGGTCGTACGCGGCGAAGTCCGGCAGGTTCAGTTCGGCGATGAACATGGTGGGGACGCCGTACAGCGAGGTGCAGCGCTCCTGCTGGACGGCGGCCAGCACGGCGGCCGGTTCGAAGGACGGGCCCGGGATCACGATGCACGCGCCGTGCGAGGTGATGCCGAGATTGCCCATGACCATGCCGAAGCAGTGGTAGAAGGGCACCGGCAGACAGACCCGGTCGGCCTCGGTGTACGCGACCGTCTCCCCGACGAAGTAGCCGTTGTTGAGGATGTTGTGGTGGGAGAGCGTGGCGCCCTTGGGGAAGCCGGTGGTGCCCGAGGTGTACTGGATGTTGATCGGGTCGTCGCAGGACAGGGCGGCCTCGCGGGCGGCCAGTTGCTCCCGGGAGACGGCGGGGGCGGCGGCGGTCAGCTCGGACCAGGACGGGTCCCCGATGTAGTGGACGGCCCGCAGGGACGGGCAGTCGGCGCGGACCTCGTCGACCAGGGCTCGGTAGTCGCTGGTGCGGTGCGCGAGGGAGGCGACCAGCAGGGAGATGCCCGCCTGCTTCAGGACGAACGCCAGCTCATGGGCGCGGTAGGCCGGGTTGATGGTGACCATGACGGCCCCGATGCGGGCGGTGGCGTACTGGACGAGCACCCACTCGGGGCAGTTGACCGCCCAGATGCCGACCCGGTCGCCCTTCTCCACGCCGGACGCCATCAGGGCGCGGGCCAGCTCGTCGACGTCCGCGCCGAGTTCCGTATACGTCCAGCGGCGGCCGGAGACCACGTCCACCAGGGCCTCGCGGTCGCCGTGGGCGGCGATCGTCCGGTCCAGGTTGCGGCCGATGGTGTCACCGAGCAGGGCGGTGGTGCCGGTGCCGTGTGCGTAGGACAGGCGGCTCCCGCGCGTCAGCTCGCTCACTTGAAGTCCCCCTCGTCGAACTCGGTGCCGTCACCGGCGGCGGTGCGTTCGCGGAGTTCGATGCGGCGGATCTTTCCCGAGACGGTCTTGGGCAGTTCCGCGAACTCCAGCCTGCGGATGCGCTTGTACGGGGCGAGGACCGTCCGGGAGTGCTCGAAGAGCGCCTTCGCGGCGTCCGGGCCCGGCTCCCAGCCCTCCGCCAGCACGACGTACGCCTTCGGGACGGCCAGCCGGAGCGGGTCGGGGGCGGGTACGACGGCGGCCTCGGCGACCGCCTCGTGCTCCAGGAGGGCGCTCTCCAGCTCGAACGGCGAGATCTTGTAGTCGGAGGCCTTGAAGACGTCGTCGGCGCGGCCCACGTACGTGATGTAGCCCTCGTCGTCGCGTGCGCCGATGTCGCCGGTGCGGTAGTAGCCGCCCGCCATCGCCTCGGCGGTGCGGTCCGGGTCGCCGTGGTATCCGGTCATCAGGCCGACGGGCCGGTCGGCCAGGTCGAGGGCGATCTCCCCTTCCGCCGCCCCGGGCCGTCCCGTCACCGGGTCGAGCAGCTCCACGGTGAAGCCGGGGCTGGGGCGGCCCATGGAACCGGTCTTGAGGTGCTGGCCGGGGGTGTTGGCGACCTGGACGGCGGTCTCCGTCTGACCGAAGCCGTCCCGGATGGTGACCCCCCACTCCCGCCGGACCGTCTCGATCACCTCGGGGTTCAGCGGCTCCCCCGCCGCGACGACCTCGCGCGGCGGGACGTTCAGCCGGGACAGGTCGGCCTGGATGAGCATCCGCCAGACGGTCGGCGGAGCACAGAAGCTGGTGACGCCCGCGCGGTCCATCTCGGCCATCAGACGGGAGGCGTCGAAGCGGGTGTAGTTGACGATGAAGACGGTGGCCTCGGCGGTCCACGGGGCGAAGAGGTTCGACCAGGCGTGCTTGGCCCAGCCGGGCGACGAGATGTTCAGGTGGACGTCCCCGGGGCGGAGACCGATCCAGTACATCGTCGACAAGTGGCCTACCGGATAGGACACATGGGTGTGCTCGACGAGCTTGGGGCGGGCGGTGGTGCCGGAGGTGAAGTAGAGCATCAGCGGCTCGTCGGCGTCCGTCCCGCGATCGGGCGTGAAGCCCGCGGGCGCCTTCGCCGCTTCCCCGTACGGCAGCCAGCCCGGCACCTCCTCACCCACCGCGATGCGGGTGTACTCCCCCGGCACCTGGTCGAACTTCGCGGTGTCCGCGTCCCGTACGAGCACATGGCGGACCCGGCCGCGCTCCACCCGGTCGCGCAGGTCGGCGGGGCCGAGCAGCGGGGTGGCGGGGATGACGACGGCACGCAGCTTCATCGCGGCCAGCGCGCTCTCCCACAGCTCGGTCTGGTTGCCGAGCATCACGAGGATGCGGTCGCCCTCCCGGACTCCTTGCTCCGTCAGCCAGTTGGCGGTCCGGTCGGAGCGCTCGGACATCGCCGCGAAGGACACCTCGGTACGCCGGCCGTCCTCCTCCACGATGTGCAGGGCGGTGCGGTCGTTGTTCTCCGCGATGACGTCGAACCAGTCCAGCGCCCAGTTGAAGCGGTCGGTCCGGGGCCAGCGGAAGCCCGCGTACGCCGTCTCGTAGTCCTCGCGGTGCTCCAGCAGGAAGTCCCGGGCGGCCCGGAACGTCTCCGTCGCGTTCGTCGCCGACATGTGCCCTCCTCGTTGCGGACCCGACCGGTCGCTTAACATCATGTAAAAAGTGACCCAGGTCTCACCACCCCCGAACGGGGGGGTCCCTCCCCGGGCGGGGCGGGCTCGGGCCGGGCGGAGGGGCGTCGGAGTGCCGGAACCGGTCGATGCGGTCGAGATGCAGGCGGCGCTGCTCAGGCTGCGCCGCACGAGCGGGCTTCCCGTGGTGTTCGGCGGTCTGCTGTCCGACGCCCGCCACGCGCGGATCGCCGAGCTGAACGGGGCGCAGACCAGTGCGCTGCGGGGCCTGGTCGTCTCCGCCGGGAGCGGTCTGGGCGGCAAGGCCATCGCACTGTCCCGCCCCTGCGCGGTGACGGACTATCCCTCCTCGCGCCACATCAGCCACGAGTACGACACGGCGGTGGCCGCGGAGGGGCTGCGCTCGGTGGTCGCGGTGCCCGTCGTCGTACGGAGAACAGTGCGGGGTGTGCTGTACGGGGCGCTGCGCACCCCGGTGGCACTCGGGGACCGGACGTTCGACGCGGCGGTGGCGGCGGCCCGCGATGTGGAGCAGGCGCTCGCCGTACGGGACGAGGCACGGCACCTGCTGGCCGCCTCCCGGGAGCGGGTGACCGATCCGGACCGGGCGCCGGGGGCCTGGGAGGACGTGCGCGAGGCCCACCGCGAACTGCGCGCCCTGGCCCCGAGGATCCTCGACCCGGATCTGCGCGAGGAGCTGCTGGAGGTCTGCGGGCGGCTGGCCACGGCGTCGGCAGCGCGGGTTCCGGCCTCCCGCGCCGTGCGGCTGGCTCCGCGCGAGGTGGACGTGGTGGCGTGTGTGGCGGCGGGGGCGACGAACGCGGCGGCCGCCGAGCGGCTGGGGCTGCGCCCCGAGACGGTGAAGGGTTATCTGCGGTCCGCCATGCGGAAGTTGGGTGCGCAGACGCGGCTGGAGGCGGTAGTGGCCGCGCGGCGGGCGGGGCTCCTGCCCTGACGTGCGGTCCGCGTCGGCTGCTGAATCGGCCGGTGATCCGTGACGACGTACGGTCCGTGGGCCTCAGTCGTGGCCGAAGTCCAGAAAGGTGCCGAAGCGGACGTCGTACGCCGTCGCGTCCGTCATCACCGCCAGCATCCCTGCCGCCTCCTCCGTGATCTCCGCACGCTCGGCGCGGGACAGCCTCCGGAGCGGCTGGACAGTGAGGGTCGCGGTGCCGCCGGTGGCTTCGACGCGCCAGACCGCCTCGAAGAAGCCGTCGATCAGGACGGTCCCGAACGACTGGTTGCCCACCCAGTTGCGCCCCTTGTTGGCCTCCGGGACGACCCGGGTGCGGTCGGCGTGGCCCAGGAGGACGTTGTCGAACTCGGGCAGGAAGCGCGGCGGGGCCGGGGTGTCCGGGTCCGGGCGCGGGGCGTCGGGGAGGTCGAACAGCTCGACGCCCCGCTCGTCCCGGAAGGTGAGCAGCCGGGGCCGCAGCCGCTCGAAGACCTCCTTCGTCCGGGTCAGCCCCGCCCAGGTCTGGAAGTCCTTCACCGAGGCGGGTCCGAACGCCGCCAGGTAGCGCAGGACGGTGGCGTCCGGCGCGGGCGCGGGTCCGGCGGACCTGCCGAGCCAGTGCTCCAGGGTGGTCAGGGCGACCTGTCCGCCGCGCCCCCACAGTCCGCGCGGGGTGACCTGGACCAGCGGCAGCAGACACCGGGCGGCCGCGGTGAGCGCGAGGGGGTCCGCGTCCGGCCAGCGCGTGAGCAGCTCCTCGCGCAACTCCTTGACCGGGCGCGGGCGCTCCTCGACCAGCTCCACGGCCACCGCGGCGAGCCGGTCCAGGTCCACCCCGTCCAGGCCGCGCCGGAAGTTCTTCAACTCCCGCTCACGCGCCGGCTGCACCAGGGGGCGCAGGGTGAGCGCGTCGTCGGCCGTATGGGTGTGGAGGGTGGAGCGCAGGCTGACGATCCGGACCACCTCACGGGACTCCATCAGGGCGGACAGCTCCTGGGGGTCGAAGTCCGCGAGCCGGGCGTACAGCTGGAAGTACGGCGGCTTGGTGTTCTGGGCCTGGAGTCCGAGGAGATGGGCGACCGCGTCCTTCGCGGACATGGCGGACCGGCGCAGCAGGAGCTGCCGGTCCAGGGTCGCCCGGTTCAGCGCCCGGTCGGAGAGGACGGCGGGGTGAGCGGGAGTTCGGTGTGCGGGGGTGCGGCGAGCGGGGGTGCGGGGCGTCTTCGCGGCCATGGTCCGCACGCTACCGGGCCTTGCGGACATCTACGGTCCGCAAGGCGGGGTCCGTGGCCGTTACGCCCACCGGACCCGTGCGCCGCGCGCCCCGGGACGGCCGACTCCATGATGGGCCGGGTGATCAGTGTTCTGTTCGCCGTCCTGACCGCCCTCAGCAATGGCTCCGCCTCGGTGCTCCAGCGCCGGGCGGCGATGGAGGTGCCCGACAGCGAGGCGATGCGGCTCTCGCTGATCGGTCGTCTGGTGCGGCAGAAGGTGTGGCTGGCCGGGATCGGACTGGTGATCGTGGCGGCGGTCTGCCAGGCGGTCGCGCTGGCCACCGGGCCGATCGCGGTGGTCCAGCCGATCTTCGTGATCGAGCTGCCCCTGACCCTGCTGATCGCGGGGCTGGTGATGCGGGTGCGGGCGGGCCGGACCGTCTGGTACGGGGTCGCGGCGGTCACGGTGGGCCTGGCGCTCGGCATGGTGTCGGCCGCGCCGGTCGAGGGCAGCGACACGGTCGCGGGCGCCGACTGGATTCCGGCGCTGCTGCTGACCGGGGTGTTCGAGGCGGGGCTGATCGTTGCCGCGCTCAGGACGCGCGGCAACCCCCGGGCAGCGCTGCTGGGGCTGGCCGCCGCCTGCGGCTATGCGCTGACGGCGGCGCTGATGAAGGACGCGATGGCGCACCTGGACGACGGCGGGGCCCTCGCGCTGCTGTCGTCCTGGGAGCTGTACGCCACGGCGGCGGCCGGGGTGGGTGCCCTGTTCCTGCTGCAGAACGCGCTTCAGGCGGGCAGTCTGGTGGCCGTTCAGCCGATGCTGACGCTGGGGGACGCGCTGATCAGCATCCTGTACGGGGTGACGCTGTTCGACGAGGAGCTGCGGACCGGCTGGTGGCTGCTGCCTGAGCTGGTCGCGCTGGCCCTGATCGCCACCGGCTGCGTGCGTCTGGCCCGCACCCCGCTGGCCAGGGGCACGCTGGCACCGCCGCCCCCGGCCCCCCGAGCGCGGTAGGCGTCCCCGAGGCGTGGGTCGTACGTACTGGCCGGCGAAGACGCGCCTCCCGGCAGGGCCGTCCGTGCCGGTTGCCTGCGCGTCCTGCATGGTCGTCCCGTTCCTGTGCGGCCGGACGGCCTCTTGTCGCCGCCGAGGATCAGGAGGCCGCTGCCGGGGGCGTACCCTCGCCGAAGGGGCGGCCGCCGAGCTGTTCGCGGTGGTGCGGGGTGGTCCAGCCGGAGAGGTCGGGGCCGAGGGGGACGATGCCGGTGGGGTTGATGCCGGTGTGGACCTCGTAGTAGTGGCGCTTGATGTGGTCGAAGTCCACCGTGTCGCCGAACCCGGGGGTCTGGTAGAGGTCGCGGACGTACGCCCACAGGACGGGGTCCTCGGTCAGCTTGTTCCGGTTGCACTTGAAGTGGCCGTGGTAGACGGCGTCGAAACGGACCAGGGTGGTGAAGAGCCGGATGTCGGCCTCGGTGACGGTGTCGCCGACGAGGTAGCGGCGGTCCGCGAGCCGGGCGGAAACCTGGTCGAGGCGGGCGAAGAGGGCCTCGTACGCCTCTTCGTACTCCTGCTGGCCGCTGGCGAACCCGGCCTTGTAGACGCCGTTGTTGATGTCCCGGTAGATGCCTTCCATGACCTCGTCGATCTCCGCGCGCAGCGGCTCGGGGTAGAGGTCGGGGGCGCCGGGGCGGTGCAGGGCGGTCCACTCGGTGGCGAGGTCGAGGGTGAGCTGCTGGTAGTCGTTGGTGACCAGCTTCCCGCTCGGTACGTCGACGATGGCGGGCACGCTGACGCCGCCGGGGTAGTCGCGCTCCCGGGCGTCGTACGCCTCGCTGAGATGGCGGATGCCGAGGACCGGGTCCTTGCCTCCGGGGTCCAGGGTGAAGCGCCAGCTGCGGTCGTCCTGGATGGGGTCGGCGACGGCGAGCGAGAGGGCGTCCTCCAGGCCGAGGAGCCGCCGGGAGACCAGGGCGCGGCTCGCCCAGGGGCAGGCCCGGCTGGCGACGAGCCGGTAGCGGCCTGCCTCGACGGGCCAGCCCTCGCGGCCGTCGGCGGTGATCCGGTCCGCGAAGTGGCTCCGGGACCGCTTGAACGGCTTGTGGCCGTAGGAGGCGTTGCCGTCGCTGTCCGCGCGGTCTGTCCCCGGACTGTCCGCTGCTGTGTCGCTCATGCCGCGCTCCTCGATGCGTCGGTCGGTGTGCGTGCTGTCCTTCGTCTGTCCCGCCGGTCCGCCCCGACCTCGGCCAGGGCCACGATCAGTGCGGCGAGTACGAAGGCGACGGAGACGATGAGCCCGTGGTCGTAGGCGTCGGCCCAGCCGTCCGGGCCGACCTGGGCGAAGAACACCGCGCCCACGGCGGCGATCCCGATCGCGGAGCCGACCCGCTGGCCGGTCTGGAGGGTGCCTCCGGCGCTTCCGGCGTGGTGGACCGGCACCTCGGCCAGGGTCAGGGTCTGGTTCGGGGCGATGACCAGTCCGCTGCCGAGTCCGGCGAGCAGCAGCGGGGCGGCCATGGCCCAGCCCGCTTTGCTGCCGGGGACCCAGTGGACGGCGAGGGCGGCGCCCGCGAGGCCGAGCGCGACCATGGCGAGGCCCGCCACCACGAGGGGCCGGCCGAAGCGCCCGACGAGCCGCCCGCCGATGGACGCGGCGACGCCGGAGCCCAGGGCGAAGGGGGTGATGGCGAGACCGGCCAGGAGCGCGGAGTAGCCCAGACCGGACTGGAGGTAGAGGGTCGTGACGAAGAAGATCGAGGTGAACCCGGCGAAGTAGAGCAGGATCAGCAGGCACCCCAGCCAGTAGGAGCGCAGCCGGAACAGCGACAGGTCCAGCACCGGCGTGGTCCGGCGGCCCCCGCACCGCGACTCCCAGGCCACGAATGCGCCGAGCAGGGCGGCGGCCAGGACGAGCAGGAGCCACTTGCCGTTGCCGGACCACTGCTGGGCCTGGACGAACGGCAGCAGCAGGGCCAGCACCCCGGTCCCGAGAAGCACCACGCCGACCGGGTCCAGGTCGCGCGGCCGCACCCGCCGCGCCGAAGGTGTGTCCGGGAGGAGGCGCCGGGCGAGCAGCAGGCAGAGGACGCCGAGCGGGAGGTTGACGTAGAACACCCAGCGCCAGCCCTGCTCGGGTCCCGCCAGCTGGATGAGCAGGCCGCCCAGCAGCGGGCCCACGGCGGTGGAGATCCCGACGACGGTGCCGAACATGCCGAACGCGCGGCCGCGCTCGCGCCCGGAGAACATCTGTTGGATCAGGGCGGAGATCTGAGGGGAGATCAGCCCGCCCGCGATGCCCTGCACCAGCCGGGCGATCACCAGCCAGAGGCTGGACTGGGCGGCCCCGCAGGCGGCGGACGCCAGGGTGAACAGGGCGAGGCCCGCCATGAAGACCGCCCGGCGGCCGCGCGCGTCGCCGAGGCGTCCGGCGGGGATGAGGAAGAGGCCGAAGGCGAGGGCATATCCGGAGAGCACCCACTGGAGGTCGGACTCGGGGGTGTTCAGGCTGTCCCGGATGGAAGGAAGCGCCACGTTGACGATGGAGACGTCCAACAGCGTCATGAAGCCCGCGACCAGGCAGACCGCGAGCGCCTGCCAGCGCCGGGGGTCGGGGCCGCCGACGTCGTGGCCGCCGGAGCCGTGGTCGCCGGAGCCGGCGTCGCGCCCGGTCGGCCCGGGATGCGCCGCGCTCCGTGCCATGGTTCGCACCCTAGGGGCCGAGGCCCCCAACGGCCCCCTCCGCCACGCGCGTTAATAGACAGGAAAGTTTCCCAACACGGTTGACGCCAATTGGAAGGAAGCTTTACTTTCAGTTCTGCCGACATGGCGCCTCCCACCCCCCTCCGAAGGGAGCACCACCATGCACCAGCGCACCAGTCCCCCCACCGAGCCCGCCCCCACGGCCGGTCGCCGCCGGTTCGCCCGCAAGGCCCTGCTCGCCGCGTCCGCGCTCGGTGTGGTCACCGCACTCATGGCTCCCGTCCGGGCGGGCGCGGCCCCGACCCCCGCCCCGGCCCCGGTCTCCCCCACCGCCGCCACCCCGCTCGCGGCCAACGGTCAGCTCGCCGTCTGCGGCGTGCGGCTCTGCAACTCCTCCGGCCGGGCGATCGCCCTCAACGGGATGAGCACGCACGGCACCCAGTGGTACGCCCAGTGCGTCACCGGCGGCTCACTCGACGCCCTGGCCCGGGACTGGCGCGCCGACGTGCTGCGCGTCTCCACCTACGTACAGGAGGGCGGTTACGAGACCGACCCGGCCGGATTCACCGCCCGTGCGCAGAAGTTCGTCGACGCGGCGCACGCGCGCGGTATGTACGCGGTGATCGACTGGCACATGCTCTCGCCGGGCGACCCGAACGCGAACCTGGGCAAGGCGAAGACGTTCTTCAGGGCGATGGCGAAGAAGTACCGGAACCACCCGGGCGTGCTCTACGAGATCGCCAACGAGCCCTCGGGGGTGAGCTGGTCGGCCATCAAGTCCTACGCCGAGAAGATCATCCCGGTGATCCGGGCCGAGGACCCCGATGCGGTCGTGCTGGTCGGGACGCGCGCCTGGTCCTCGTTCGGGGTGTCCGAGGGCTCCAACGAGTCGGAGGTCGTGAACAACCCCGTCAACGCCTCGAACATCATGTACACCTTCCACTTCTACGCCGCCTCGCACCGCGAGGCGTACCTCAGCGCGCTGGACCGGGCCTCCGACAGACTCCCCGTCTTCGTCACGGAGTTCGGGACGCAGAACTACTCGGGCGAGGGCGCCAACGACTTCGCCATGTCGCAGCGCTACCTCGACCTGATGAAGCGCAAGAAGATCTCCTGGACCAACTGGAACTACTCCGACGACCACCGCTCCGGCGCCGTCTTCAAGACCGGCACGTGCAGCGGGAGCAACTGGACGGGCACCGGGGTCCTGAAGGAGGCCGGGGTCTGGATCCGCGACCGCATCCGCAACTGACCCCGGCCCGTCCAGCCTTGCGCCGTCGGCCCGAGCGGCGGCGCGGGCAGCGGGCCGTGCGGGGAGAGCCCTCGGTGGAGCCCCGGGCCGGAGCCCGTCCGGCCCGGGGCTCCGCCGGCACGGCGTGCAGAACACACGCTTCAGGCCGACACGGCCTCGTGTCGTCAGGTGATGGATCGCCGCACGGCGTGCAACGCAGCCGGAAGGGCGTAAGCCGGTCGAAGTGCTGCCCGGAGGGTGGACGGCCACCCCAGATGGGCATTTTGCCCGGATATTGCTAGATATGACGGGCGCATGGCGGGCGTGCGACGAGCTCCCGTGGGGTTCTCGCGAGGCCCGGCAGCCGGTTCTCCATACGGGCGACGCCGGGAATTTACCGATGATGCCTTGTCATGCCCCGTTCTACGCGCATAGCTTTTGGCTCTTACCACCAAGCTGAGGGGCACCTCCCGTGCAGATATACAGATCCGGTTCCGTTCTGCTGACCGGCGCCGTCGCCGCCGCGCTCGCGGTGACCGCCCTGCCCGCCGCCCAGGCGGCCCCGTCCGCCACCGCCGTCATCTCCGAGGTGTACGGCGGCGGGGGCAACTCCGGCGCGACGCTGACCCGGGACTTCGTCGAGCTGGCCAACGCCGGCTCCGCGCCCTTCGAGGTCGGCGGCCTCAGCGTCCAGTACCTGCCGGGCAGCCCGTCGGCCGGCTCGCGGTGGCAGGTCTCCGAGCTGTCCGGGTCGATCGCGCCCGGCGGCCGCTACCTGGTCGCCCAGGCCAAGGGCAACGGCGGAACGGTCGCGCTGCCCACCGCCGACACCACCGGCACGATCGCCATGGCCGCAGGCAGCGGAACCGTCGCCCTGGTCTCCGGGACGGACCCGCTGACCTGCAAGTCGGCGGCGGACTGTGCGGCGGACACCCGGATCGTCGATCTGGTCGGCTACGGTTCCGCGGTCGTCCGGGAGGGCAGCGGCCCGGTCCCCGGCGCCTCGGCCACCGCGTCCGTCGCGCGGGCCGCCTCGCTCGCCGACACCGACGACAACGCCGCCGACCTCACCGCGGGAGCCCCGACCCCGGTCAACACCAAGGGCGAGACGTCCGGCGGCGGACAGGAGCCCGAGGAGCCCGGCCCCACCGAGCCCGGCGACGTACGGATCCACGACATCCAGGGCACCACCCGCCTCTCCCCGCTCGACGGCACGATGGTGGACGGGGTCCCGGGCGTCGTCACCGGTGTACGGAGCAGCGGCTCGCGCGGCTTCTGGATCCAGGACACCGCGCCCGACAACGACCCGCGCACCAGCGAGGGCCTGTTCGTCTACACGGGCTCCACCGCACCCTCCGTGGCGGTCGGGGACTCCGTCCTGGTCAGTGGCAAGGTCGGCGAGTACCGCCCCGGAACCAGCACCCAGTCGATCACCCAGCTCACCGCGCCCCGCATCACCGTGCTGTCCTCCGACAACGCGCTGCCCGACCCGGTCGTGCTCAACGCCCGTTCGGTACCCGGCCGTTACGTGCCGTCGGCGGACGGCGGGACGATCGACGCGCTGCCCCTGGACCCGTCCCGCTACGCCCTGGACCTGTACGAGGCGCTGGAGGGCTCCCGGGTCCAGATCGCCGACACCCGGGTGACCGGGGCGACGACCAGGTACGACGAGATCTGGGTGACCGTGAAGCCCTGGGAGAACCGCAACCGGCGCGGCGGCACGGTCTACGCCTCCTACGAGGACCAGAACACCGGCCGGCTCAAGGTGATGTCGCTGGACCCGGCGCGTCCGGTGCCGACCGCGAACGTCGGTGACGTGCTCAAGGGCCGCACCACCGGAGTGCTCGACTACGCCTCGTACGGCGGGTACAACGTGCAGGCCACCGAGATGGGCACGCTCGTCGACAAGAAGCTGCGGCGCGAGGTGACCCGCAAGCAGAGGTGGAACGAGCTCGCCGTGGCCACGTACAACGTGGAGAACCTCGACGCCCTGGACGACCAGGGCAAGTTCGACACCCTGGCCGAGGGCGTCGCGGTCAACCTCTCCTCCCCCGACATCGTCTCGCTGGAGGAGATCCAGGACGACAACGGTCCCGTGAACGACGGCACGACGGGCTCCGAGGCCACGCTGAAGCGGTTCACGGACGCGATCGTCGCGCAGGGCGGGCCGCGCTACGACTGGCGCTACATCGCCCCCGAGAACAACAAGGACGGCGGTCAGCCCGGCGGCAACATCCGTAACGTCTTCCTGTTCAACCCGAAGCGGGTCTCCTTCACCGACCGGCCGGGCGGGGACGCCACCACCGCGGTGCGGGCCGTGGACACGTGGTGGGGCGTGAAGCTCTCCGCGTCCCCGGGGCGGATCAACCCGACGAGCCCGGCGTGGAACAACAGCCGCAAGCCTCTGGTGGGCGAGTTCGTCTTCCGGGGCAGGCCCGTCTTCGTCATCGGCAACCACTTCGCGTCCAAGGGCGGCGACCAGCCGCTGCACGGCCGCTACCAGGAGCCGACACGGTCCTCGGAAGCGGATCGTATCCAGCAGGCCGCCGAGGTCAACGCCTTCGCCGCCGACCTGCTGAAGGCGGACAGGTTCGCCAAGGTCATCACGCTCGGGGACATCAACGACTTCGAGTTCTCCCCGACGATGAAGACGCTGACCAAGGGCGGAGTCCTCAAGCCCCTGATCACGACGCTGCCCGCCTCGGAGCGGTACAGCTATGTCTACGACGGCAACTCGCAGACGCTGGACCATATCCTCACGAGCCCCGGTATCCGGCGCTTCGACTACGACGTGGTGCACATCAACGCCGAGTTCGCCGACCAGGCGAGCGACCACGACCCGCAGGTGGTGCGGATCAAGGTCGGCGGGTTCTGGCACTGAGGCACTGCCCCGGCGGGCGGACCGACCGCTGTCGGGTCCGCCCCGCCGGGGTCTCTCAGGTTCGCCGCCCCACCGGGGTGCCCGCCTGGCGCGGCAGCGCGACCGCGCCGGTCACCGGCTCCCGCTCGGTGAAGAACCGGGAGACCAGCGCGGCCACCTCGCCGGCCCGCTCCAGGACCACCCAGTGGTCGGACTCCTCGATCGTCAGGAACCGGCTGCCCTCGATCGTCGCGGCGAACTCCCGCTGCCGCGCGGGCGACGTCACCGTGTCGTGCTCTCCGGCGAAGACCAGCGCCGGTACGCCGGTGAGCCCGCCGGAGAAGTCGGGCCGGTCGCCCAGCGCCCGGTGCAGGGAGTCCGCCGCGTGCGGGGAGTGGGCGAGCGCGTGCAGGAACGAGCGCCGGACATAGCGTCGGGCCAGTTCCCTGCGGTGTACGGGCCGTTCGGGGTCGAGGCACATCAGCGCGTCGGCCGCGAGCGCCGCGAACCCCTCGCGGTCCCCGCCCGCCAGCAGCTCCCGCGCCCGCTCCCAGCAGTCCACCTGGGCCTCGTCGATATGCACCGGTACGCCGCCGAGGGCGAGCCGGGCCACCCGCTCCGGATGGTGCCGGGCGAACCCGAAGGCGATGGCGGTGCCGTAGGAGAAGCCGAAGAGGTTGATCCGGGGTGCGCCGAGGTCGTCGGCGATCCGCAGGACGGCCCGGCGCAGGAGGCCGGCGCTCGGCCCGGGCGGGAGGGGGTCGGCGGTGCCCATGCCGGGCAGGTCGGCGGTGACCACGTCGGTGGCCGGGCCCAGGTGGTCGTCCATCTGGGGCCAGCCGAACATGCCCTGGAGCGCGCCGCCGAGAATGAGCGTGGGTGCGGTGGCCGGCGCCGTCCCGCCGCTGCGGTCGTACGGCAGGACGCGGTAGCCGTAGCGCACTCCGTCGACCGACAGCGTCCGGATGATCTCCTCGGGCATGTACTCCTGCGTTCCCTTCCGGTCAGGCCCTGGTGAGGACGAGTGCCGCGTTGTGGCCGCCGAAGCCGAGCGAGGTCTTGACGGCGCAGTCGAAGGAGGCGCTGCGGGCCTCCTTGGCCACCACGTCGACCGGGATCGCGGGGTCGGGCGCGTCCAGGTTGACGGTGGGCGGGATGCGTTGGTGCTGGAGGGCGAGAACGGCGAGCGCGGTCTCGATGCCGCCCGCCGCGCCGAGGGTGTGCCCGGTCATGGCCTTGGTGGAGGTGACGAGCGGGCTCTCGCCGAGGACCCGGCGGAGCATGGTCGCCTCGATCAGGTCGTTGGAGACCGTCGAGGTGCCGTGCGCGTTGACGTGCCCGACATCGGCCGGGGAGAGCCCCGCGTCGGCCAGGGCGCTGCGCAGGGCGCGTTCGATGCCGAGTCCGTCCGGGTCGGGGGCGACCGCGGAGTGGGCGTCGCTGGAGGCGCCGTAACCGCCCACGTGGGCACGGACGGTGGCGCCCCTGGCGCGGGCGTGGTCCGGGTGCTCCAGGACGAGCAGCCCGGCGCCCTCGCCGACGACGAAGCCGTCGCGGTGGGTGTCGAAGGGGCGGCAGGCGGCCTCGGGGTCCTCGCGGCGGGTGGAGACGGCCTTGAGGCGGCAGGCGCTGGCGATCAGGAGGCGGGTGCAGGTGGATTCCGCGCCGCCCGCGATGACGATGTCGCAGGCGCCGGAGCGGAGCATCTGGTGGGCGGTGCCGATGGCGACGGTGCCGGAGGAGCAGGCGGTGGAGACGGCCTGGCTGGGTCCGTGGAGGCCGAGGTCCAGACTGACGCTGCTGGCCGCGCCGTTGACGACGCAGAGGGGGGCGAGCTTCGGCGAGACCCGGCGGGGGCCGCGGTCGGCGAGGGCGGCGCTCTGCTCGTCGTAGAAGGGCAGCCCGCCGTGGGCGGAGCCGATGACGACGCCGACCCGTGCACTGTCCCAGACGGACGGGTCGAGCCCGGCGTCCGCGACGGCCTCGCGGGCGGCGATGACGGCGAGTTGGGCGAAACGGTCCATCAGCCGCTGGGCGGCGACCCCGAGCACGGCCCCCGGGTCGCAGTCGGTGACGGAATAGAAGAAGTCGCAGGGCAGTTCGGCCAGTTCGGGCCGGGGCCCGACGTTCGGCGCGAGGCCCTCGGTGACGCCGCGCCAGGCGGCGTCCGCGCCCGTACCGGCCGCGGTGACCAGGCCGACCCCGGTGACGGCCGCGGCGTACGGGGCGGGCGCCGGGCGGCGGTAGGCCCGGGCGGCGGCGCTCATGCGGCGACCTTGACGTGGACGGCCTCGACGAGCCGTCCGACGGTGTCGCGGGAGGTGAGCGCGACGTCCTCCAGGTCCACGTCCAGCCGGTCCTCGATGAGCAGCCGCAGCTCCTCCAGGGCAAGGGAGTCCAGCCGCAGCCGGTGCAGCGGGACGTCGGGGCGGATGGCCTCGGGGTCGGTTCCGAACTTCGTCACCAGCAGGGCGCTGATCTCTTCCGAAGTGCTCATTCGGCTCTCCTGGGCTCGGTGACGCGGTGACGCCGGCCGCGTGTGAGGGGAGGTGGAGGGAGGGGCCATCGGGGGACGCCGGCTGCTCCGGAAGGACCCTTTATACGCCTTCGCGGACGGGTTCCCGGTCCGCGTTCCCCCGTGCGGAGGGCGGTCAGTCCAGGTGTACGAATACCCCGCTGCGGGGTTGGGCGGATGCCAGGATGGTGCGCAGCCCGTACGGGAGAGCGAGAGAGAAGGAGCAACCGGATGACGACGGAGCAGGACGGACGCGGCGAGGTCGTGCTCAACCCCACCGAGTGGGTCGCCCGGCAGGCCGAGCTGTACGAGTCCTCCGGCGGCACCAAGGGCACCACGCAGCTCGGTGTGCCCTGCCTGCTGCTGGACTACGTGGGCCGGCGCAGCGGGCTCGTCCGGCGCACGGTGCTGATCTACGGGCGGGACGGCGAGGACTACTTGGTCGTGGCGTCCAACGGCGGCTCGGCACGGCCGCCGCAGTGGTATCTGAACCTCCAGGCGAACCCGGAGGTCGAACTCCGGGTGGAGACCGAGCGGTTCGGGGCGACCGCGGCGACCCTGCCGGCGGAGGAGAAGGCGCGGGTGTGGCCGGGCCTGGTGGAGCTGTTCCCGCGCTACGCCCAGTACCAGGCGGCAACCGAGCGGGACATCCCCGTCGTCCGGCTGACACGACGCTGAGGCAGGCCGCAGGGGCGGGCCCCGACAGCCCCGGTCCGGCAGCCCCGATGGCGGGCCGGTCCGGGCCGTACACTCCGCGATCATGACCATCGAAAAGGTTCAGACCGACCCGTCCGCCCCCGGCGGCCCCGCCCTCTTCGCCACCATGTCCACGATGCGCGCCATGCGCCGCCTCAAGCCGGACGCAGTGCCGGACGAGACGGTCGAGCAGCTCATACAGGCCGCCGTCTGGGGGCCCAGCGGCGGCAACATGCAGTGTTACGAGTACGTGGTGGTGACCGACCGCCAGGTGATGGCGCGGCTGGCGCCGCTGTGGAAGCGGTGCGTGGACGCGTATCTGGCGACGACCGGGAAGTACGCGCCCGAGGGCATGGACGAGGCGGCGTACGGCCGGATGGTGGCGGCGATCGAGTACCAGCGCGACCACTTCGCCGAGACGCCGGTGCTGATCGTGCCGTGCTACCGGTTCCCGGAACCGCGCCTGGACGAGGAGGGGCTCGCGGCCTCGGCGCGGGCGCTGGGCCCGGCGGGCACGGAGCACATGATGACCACGCAGACGCGCTTCCAGGCGCTGGCGGAGGGCTCCTGCGTCTACCCGGGTGTGCAGAACCTGCTGCTCGCGGCCCGGGGGCTGGGGCTCGCGGCGAACATCACCATCTGGCATCTGATGCTCGAACAGGAGTGGAAGCAGGAGCTCGGCATCCCGGAGGACATGGCGACGTTCGCCGCGATCCCGGTGGGGTGGCCGCGGGGCAACTTCGGGCCCGTACGGCGTCGCCCGGTGGCGGACGTCATCCACCGCGACCGCTGGTAGCCGAGGTTCCGTCAACCGGCGCGGACTCCCCTGCCGGGTGATGCCCGAGTTCACCCGGCAGGCCCGCGGAACTTTCAACTCCCTTAAAAAACAGGCATGTTGCGGCCCGACACACCCCTTCAACTCGTTGTCATGCCCAGCCCGTGTCGATAGCCTGACCATGCTCCACGTCCCTCTGGCCGACCCCGGCCGGAGGGCTTTTCTCTTCTCTCCCCACTCCACAGAGCAGGAGCCCTCATGCCCCTACGCACCGCAGCCCGCACCCGGGCCCGGGTCTGCGCCCTGGCGGTCCTCACCGCCACGGCGCTCCTCGCCACCGGGCACCCGGCCAGTGCGGCACCGCAACGGGACACGGCCGACCCGATGAACCGCGCCTTCGCCGAGGCGGCCCAGGAGCACGGCGTACCGCGCGACCTGCTGGCCGCCGTCGGCTACGGCGAGTCCCGGCTGAACGGTCACGCGGGCGAGCCCAGCCAGGCGAACGGCTATGGCGTGATGCACCTGGCGAGCAACCCGGTGAACCGCTCCCTGGAGAAGGCCTCCGAGCTGACCGGCGAGAGCACGGCGCGGCTGCGCCGGGACACAGCGGCCAACATCCTCGGCGGTGCGGCCGTCCTGCGCGACCACGCCGACGCGCTGGGCCTGGACGCCGCCGAGCGCCGCGACGTGAACGCCTGGTACCCGGCGGTCGCCCGGTACAGCGCCGCCGATGGACCGACCGCCGCGCTCTACGCGGACGCCGTCTTCACGTTCCTCGCCAAGGGTGTGACGGCGACGGTGGGCGACGGCGAGCAGGTGCTCGTACCGTCCCGGCCGGTCGACCCGGACAAGGGGGCGCTGTCGGCGTCCGACGTCTACGCCCAGAGCCAGGACTACCCCTCGGCGCGCTGGGTGCCCGCCCACTCCTCCAACTACGCCGTCAACCGAACCGCGACCGTCGACAAGGTGGTCGTTCATGTCACGCAGGGCTCGTACGCGGGCTCCATCAGCTGGTTCCAGAACCCGGCCTCCCAGGTCAGCGCCCACTACGTGATCCGCTCATCGGACGGCGAGGTCACCCAGACGGTCCGGGACAAGGACACGGCGTGGCACGCCCGCAGCGCCAACCCCTCGTCCGTCGGGATCGAGCACGAGGGGTGGGTCGACAACCCGGCCTGGTTCACGGACGCCATGTACCGCTCCTCGGCCGCCCTGACCTCCCACCTCAGCGCCAAGTTCGACATCCCGAAGAACCGGTCGCACATCGTCGGGCACAGCGAGGTTCCGGGCAACGACCACACCGACCCGGGCGACCACTGGGACTGGGACTACTACATGGAGCTGATCGGCGGCGACCCGGGCAACGGCGGCGACGGCCTGACCTTCCCCGTGTACACGACCCAGCAGTCCGGCTCGGCGGGCCCGCAGGTGACGGCCGTCCAGACGCTGCTCACCCGGCAGGGTTACGAGCCGGGCACGGTGGACGGCCGGTTCGGGCCCAACACGAAGAGCGCGGTGGAGGCGTTCCAGCGGGCCCGCTCCCTCGACGCCGACGGCATCGTCGGCCCGAAGACCTGGACGGCCCTGCTGTCGGCGGGCACGACCCCGCTCCTGTCCCAGGGCAGCTCGGGCGACGCGGTGAAGCGCCTCCAGCGCGCCCTGACAGCGGCGCTCGGCACCACCGTCGACGCGGACGGCAGCTTCGGCCCGGCCACGGAAACCGCGGTACGCAGCTACCAGAACAGCCGCGACCTGGGCGTCGACGGCAAGGTGGGGCCGGAGACATGGAGGGCGTTGCAGGGCGGACGGTGAGGCCGGAACCGGCGCGGAGCGCCCGGGCTGCCGTGCGGGCCCCCGCCCCGGTACCGTCGCCCTGTGTGCCACTACGCCATGACCCGGTACAAGCTGCACTTCGCCTGCGTCGGTTGCCGCGTCAGCTTCAAGCGGCATCCGGCGCAGGGCCGGGAGCAGCCCTGCCCGAACTGCGGCCGCGCCCTCGTCCGCGCGGGCCACGACTTCGCTCCTCCGCCGCGCCGTGACACCGCGGCCTGGGGCGCGGTGTCGGCCGTCCTGGCCGCGGGCCTGCGCTACGAGGGGCTGGCGGTGTGCGGCTGCGGCAAGGAGCCGCGCTTCCGCCCCCGCACGCGCGCGGAGGTGCGGGCCCGGCTGGCCGTGGCGGACCGCGACGGGCTGCCCGCGGCCGAGGCCCTGGCCCGCCGCGACGCGTCGGTCCCGGAGCCGGACTGACCGCTACGGCCGCCCGGGGTCGGTGCCGCTCACTCCCCTGCGTCGGCCGGGTATCCGATCTCCTCGATGTCATCGGCCAGTTCGGCGAGGGCCCGCTCCGGGTTGAGAGCGGCGACGACCTCGTCGGTGAGCGGCCGAAGGGCGTAGACGTGGCGGACCGCTTCGAGGTCGACGGGGACCTCGAAGCAGTCCTGCGCCCACTCCTGGTACGACTCGGGGGCGCCCTCGACGAGGAGCTGGAAGAGCCAGTCGGCGCCGTCGGAGTCCTCACCGTCCTCCGGGAACTCGACACCGCCCGCCCGCCAGCGGTCGTCGGCGGCCTCGCGCCAGAGGCAGGCGGTGACCACGGGCAGGCCGAACTCGTCGGCGAACGACGGCTCGTCCACGTACGGGCGGAAGACGGCGGGCACCTCGTCGAGCACCCCGGGCCAGGGCGCGTCGTTCACGTAGGGGCTCATCGGGGACTCGTGGTCGAACCCGCGCGCGTAGGCGCCCGCGGCGGAGAAGACCACGGAGTACTCGCCTCCCGACCCGTCCCGCATCGAGGCCATCGCCTCGGTGGGCGACCACCGTGCGTCGAAGCTGTGCCAGCGGTGGTCCCACTCCGGCTGCAGGATCGCGTCCAGCATCGCCAGGGAGCGGCAGAGATCGGTGAGGGCGGGTATGCCCGGCAGCCTGCGGGCCACGTCGTGAACGCTCATGGGCTCATCCAACCGCAACGGCCGGACGCGACCGCCACGCCCCTCCCTCTGCCCCGGCCGGGCGGAACGGGCGTGCGCCCCCGGGAGGGTGCCGGGCAGACTGTGGCGATGGACGCCCACCCCCGCTCGCCCCGGCAGGTCGCTCTGCGGCATGTCGCCGCCCTCTGCTCGGGGGCGCCGCTGGACCCCGCGCTGCGCATAACCCTGAACTTCCATCCCGACCGGATGGCCGCCGCGGGGGTTCCGATCCTGGAACGGCTGCGCTCGGACGGGGTGTACGTCTCGCAGTTCGTGACCGGTACGAGCAACGGCGGGCTCACCGCTCGGCCCGGCGGGGACCGGTGGCGGTGGGAGAGCCGGATGTTCGGCGGTGCGTACGACCGGGCGGTGTCCGAACTCCGCCCGGTCTACGGGGCGTTGAATGCGCGGCGTGCCGCCTTCGGGGCCGCGCCCCGGTTCGGCTCGGCCCACTTCCGACTGACGGCGGACGTCGCGGCCTCGGCGACCTTCTGCTATCCGGACAGCGCGGCCGAACCGGTCGCCTTCGGGGTGGCCGACCGGATGTCAGGACTCGTGGAGCAGGCGGCGACCGGTGGGCGCGACGCGCTGGACGACTACGTCGAGGCGCACGTCCACTCCCCGGTCCGGCTCGACCGGGACGTGGAGGCGCTGGTCCTGGATGCCGCGTTCCGGGGTACGGAGGTGGAGGCGGCGGCGCGCCGGCTGCCGTGCCCCGTGGAGTGGCACCAGGGGTTCCGGCTCTCCGTCGAGGAGCTGCGGCTCCATCCCGGCTACCGGGGGCCGGAGTTCGTCGCCCTCGGTTCCGCCCTCGCCGTCGACGGCCACCTCGACGCCCGGATCATCGGCGAAGCGGTCCGGGCCGGGCGCCACGACGCGCAGGACCTCAAGCGGGTGTGGCATCTGCTGGCCCGGTTCGGCCGGTCGCCCGCACCCGTGGTCGCCGAGGCCTGACGCACGCACCTGGTCTTTCGGGCCACCTCAGGCCACCGCTGTTTCCGGGCGCCTCAGGCCACCGAGGCGAGTGGCTGTCCGCTGCTGTCGTGGTGGATGGGGGTGTGCGCCCCGGTGAGCGGTGCGCCGCTGCCGCCGCGCCGCACCGCGACGATCTCGGCGGCGATGGACAGCGCCGTCTCCTCCGGCGTACGGGCTCCCAGGTCCAGGCCGATCGGCGAGTGCAGCCGGGCCAGTTCACGGTCGCCGAGGCCGACCTCGCGCAGCCGTTCGTTGCGTTCCAGGTGGGTACGGCGCGAGCCCATCGCGCCGACGTAGGCGACCGGGAGGCGCAGGGCGGCCTCCAGCAGCGGTACGTCGAACTTGGCGTCGTGCGTGAGGACGCAGAGCACGGTGCGGGCGTCGGTGTCCGTCCCGGCGAGGTAGCGGTGGGGCCATTCGACGACGATCTCGTCGGCCTCCGGGAAGCGCGCCGCGGTGGCGAAAACCGGTCGGGCGTCGCAGACGGTCACCCGGTAGCCGAGAAACTTCCCGGCCCGCACCAGCGCCGCCGCGAAGTCGATGGCGCCGAACACGATCATGCGGGGCGGCGGCACGCTGGACTCGACCAGGAGCTGGACGGGCCGGCCGCAGCGGGAGCCCTCTTCGCCGATGGCGAGCGGTCCGGTGCGGCCCGCGTCCAGCAGGGCCCGGGTCTCGGCGGCGGCGGTCCGGTCGAGCGCCGGGTGGCCGCCGAGCCCGCCCTCGTAACTGCCGTCGGGGCGGACCAGGAGCGGGAGCCCGAGCAGTTCCTCCGGCCCGTCCGTGATCCGCGCCAGGGCGGCCGCCGTCCCCTCGGCGGCCGCCGCGAGCGCGGCGGCGAACACCGGGCGGGCAGGGTCGTCCGCCCGTACCGGTGTGACCAGGATGTCGATGATGCCGCCGCAGGTCAGGCCGACCGCGAAGGCGTCCTCGTCGCTGTAGCCGAAGCGCTCGCGAACGGAATTGCCGTCATCGAGGGCCTGTTGGCACAGTTCGTAGACCGCACCCTCCACGCATCCGCCGGAGACCGACCCGACGGCCGTGCCGTCGCGGTCGACGGCGAGGGCGGCACCGGGCTGCCGGGGCGCGCTGCCGCCGACCGCCACCACGGTGGCGACGGCGAACTCGCGTCCCTGCGAGACCCACCGGTGCAGCTCTTCGGCGATGTCCAGCATCACGTGCCTCCTCAGGCGTGAAGGGAGGTCGGGCGTCAGTGGACGCCGAGCCAGCTCTCGATGGGGTTGAGGGCGAAGAAGACGATGAAGATCACCGTCAGCCCCCACATGAAGGCCCCGATCTCGCGGGCCCGGCCCTGGGCGACCTTGATGGCGGTGTACGAGATGACACCCGCGGCGACACCGGTGGTGATGGTGTACGTGAAGGGCATCAGGACCACGGTCAGGAAGACCGGGATGGCGACCGAGCGGTCGCTCCAGTCCACGTGCCGGGCGTTCTGCATCATCATCGCGCCGATGACGACGAGGGCGGCGGAGGCCACCTCGGTCGGGACGATCGCGGTGAGCGGGGTGAAGAAGAGGCATGCGGCGAAGAACAGGCCGGTGACGACCGACGCGAACCCGGTCCGGGCCCCCTCGCCGACGCCGGTGGCCGACTCGACGAAGACCGTCTGGCCGGAGCCGGAGGCGACACCGCCGATGACACCGCCCGCGCCGTCGACGAACAGCGCCTTGGACAGGCCCGGCATGCGGCCCTTCTCGTCGGCGAGCTTGGCCTCGGTGCCGACGCCGATGATGGTGGCCATCGCGTCGAAGAAGCCCGCCAGCACCAGGGTGAAGACGATCATGCCGACGGTCATCACGCCGACGTCGCCCCAGCCGCCGAACTCGACGTTCCCGAAGAGCGAGAAGTCGGGCATGGCGACCGCGCTGCCCTCCAGGGCGGGCGGGCCGCTGCTCCAGGCCTTGCCGTCGATGTCGACGATCGCGTTAATGGCGATGGCGACGATGGTGCCGACGATGATGCCGATCAGGATCGCGCCGGGGATGTTGCGCGCCTGGAGCATGAAGATGAGCAGGAGCGTCACGCAGAAGATCAGAACGGGCCAGCCGGCCAGTTCACCGGCCGGGCCGAGGGTGACGGGGGTCGCCTCGCCCTTGTGGACGAAGCCGGCCTTGTAGAGGCCGATGAGGGCGATGAAGAGCCCGATGCCCATGGTGATGCCGTGCTTGAGCGCGAGCGGGATCGCGTTCATGATCATCTCGCGGAGGCCGGTGACCACCAGGAGGCAGATCACCACACCGTAGATCACACACATGCCCATGGCCTGCGGCCAGGTCATGCTGGGCGCGACCTGCGAGGCGAGCACACCGGAGACGCTGAGTCCGGCGGCGAGCGCCAGGGGCACCTTGCCGACGAAGCCCATGAGCAGGGTCGTCGCGGCCGCCGCGAAGGCGGTCGCGGTGATCAGGCCGCTCTGGCTGAGGAGGTTCTCGTTGACGTCCTCCCCGCCGAGGATCAGCGGGTTGAGCAGGAGGATGTACGCCATGGCCATGAAGGTCGTGACGCCGCCGCGCACTTCGCGCGCGACCGTGGAACCTCTTTCGGATATGTGGAAGTAACGGTCGAGCCATGATCTTCCGGCGGGGACGCGCGAGCCGGGGCCCGCGGCCTCCGCGCTGGTCTTCGGTTCCACTGACTGCTGGGTCATGATGCCTGACTCCCAAGGTTCACAGGGGCACCCGCGTGGAGATTCCTGAATGCGGGATTTGGGATGACTGCGTCGGCTGCACGACCCGGGGACGGCCGGGACGAACTGTTGAGGCAGGTACGGATGTGCCGGAGGCACGGGTGTCCGTGAGGCGCTGCCGTGCGGGGAGCACGGCGAAGAACCGCGAGCGGTGCGGTGCTTGGTGTCTCCGGGCGGTGCGGGATGCGGAAAAGTGTGACGTTCTCGGCTCAGCACACCGCCCGGAGAGTCGGGGGGGACCGCTCAGAGGCCGCCGGGTGACGACCGGTGGGAGGTCACCCGGCAGGCTCTCAGGTGCCGGTGAGGTGCTCGGGTCGTACCGGTGTCCTGTTGAGCTCAAGCCCGGTCGCGTTCCGGATCGCCGCGAGGACGGCCGGGGTGGACGACAGGGTGGGGGCCTCGCCGATGCCGCGCAGCCCGTACGGGGCGTGCTCGTCGGCGAGTTCGAGCACGTCGACCGGGATCGTCGGCGTGTCGAGGATCGTGGGGAGGAGGTAGTCCGTGAAGGAGGGGTTGCGCACCTTCGCGGTCTTCGGGTCGACGATGATCTCCTCCATGACGGCGACTCCCATGCCCTGGAGCGTGCCGCCCTGGATCTGGCCGAGGACGGAGAGCGGGTTGAGCGCCTTGCCGACGTCCTGGGCGCAAGCCAGTTCGATGACCTTGACCAGCCCGAGTTCGGTGTCGACCTCGACGACCGCGCGGTGCGCGGCGAAGGAGTACTGGACGTGGCCGTTGCCCTGTCCGGTGCGCTTGTCGAACGCCACGGTGGGCCGGTGGCGCCACTCCAGCTCGATGTCGATCGTCTCGTCCTCCAGCACGTCGGCCAGGTCGGCGAGCACTTCACCGCCGTCGGTGATGACCTTGCCGCCCTCCAGGAGGAGTTCGGCGGTGGCCCAGGCCGGGTGGTAGGTGCCGAACTTGCGGCGGCCGATCTCCAGGACCTGCTCCCGGACGGCCTCGCAGGAGTTCTTGACCGCGCCGCCGGTGACGTACGTCTGGCGGGAGGCGGAGGTGGATCCGGCGGAGCCGACCTGGGTGTCGGCGGGGTGGATGGTGACCTGGTTGACGCCGAGTTCGGTACGGGCGATCTGGGCGTGCACGGTGACGCCGCCCTGTCCGACCTCGGCCATCGCGGTGTGCACGGTCGCGACCGGCTCGCCGTTGATGACCTCCATCCGCACGCGGGCGGTGGAGTAGTCGTCGAAGCCCTCGGAGAAGCCGACGTTCTTCAGGCCGACCGCGTAGCCGACGCCCCGGACGACGCCTTCGCCGTGCGTGGTGTTGGAGAGCCCGCCGGGCAGCGAGCGGACATCGACGGCGGTGCCTTCGCTGCCCGCCGTCAGCCACTCCTGCTCGGGCGGCAGCGGCCGGGCCTTGACCAGGCGCAGCAGCTCGGCGACCGGGGCCGGCGAGTCACAGGCCTGTCCGGTGGGCAGCAGGGTGCCCTGCTCCATGGCGTTGAGCTGCCGGAACTCGACCGGGTCCATGTCCAGCTTCGCGGCGAGCTTGTCCATCTGCGCCTCGTAGGCGAAGCAGGCCTGGACCGCGCCGAAGCCGCGCATCGCGCCGCAGGGCGGGTTGTTGGTATAGAGGGCGACCGCCTCGATCTCGACGTCCTCGATCTTGTACGGGCCGACCGAGAGCGAGGAGGCGTTGCCGACGACCGCCGGGGAGGCGGAGGCGTAGGCGCCGCCGTCCAGGACGATCCTGCACTTCATGTGCGTGAGCTTGCCGTCCTTGGTGGCGCCGTGCTCGTAGTAGAGCTTCGCCGGGTGCCGGTGGACGTGGCCGAAGAAGGACTCGAACCGGTTGTAGACGATCTTGACGGGCTTGCCGGTGCGGAGCGCCAGCAGGCAGGCGTGGATCTGCATCGAGATGTCCTCGCGGCCGCCGAAGGCGCCGCCGACGCCGGAGAGCGTCATACGGACCTTCTCCTCGGGCAGGCCGAGGACCGGGGCGATCTGTTCGAGGTCCGAGTGCAGCCACTGGGTGGCGACGTACAGCTCGACGCCGCCGTCCTCGGAGGGCACGGCGAGGCCGGACTCGGGGCCGAGGAAGGCCTGGTCCTGCATGCCGAAGGTGTACTCGCCCTTGACGATGACGTCGGCCCGCTCGGCGGCCTTCCCCGCGTCGCCGCGGATGATCGGCTGGTTGTGCACGACGTTGGCGTGCGGGACGTACTTGATGTACTCGTCCGTGCGGCCCTCGTGGACCAGCGGCGCGTCGTCGGCGAGCGCGGAGGCCTCGTCGGTGACGACGGGCAGTTCCCGGTACTCGATCTTGATCTTCGCGGCGGCGCGGCGCGCGGTCTCCGGGTGGTCGGCGGCCACGATGGCGACCGGCTCACCGTGGTGGCGGACCTTGCCGTGGGCGAGGACCGGGGTGTCCTGGATCTCCAGGCCGTAGTTCTTCATCTCGGCCGGGAGGTCGTCGTAGGTCAGCACCGCGTAGACGCCGGACGTCGCCAGCGCCTCGGAGGTGTCGATGGAGACGATCTCCGCGTGCGCGACGGTGGAGCGCAGCGTCTGGCCCCACAGCATGTCCTCGTGCCACATGTCGGAGGAGTACGCGAACTCCCCGGTGACCTTCAGGGTGCCGTCGGGGCGGAGCGTGGACTCGCCGATGCCGCCCTTGGTGGGCGAACCCTGGGTGATCTCGGTGGGGGTGCCGGCCGGTACGGTCTGGGCCTTCGGGGACGTGGTCATGACTGGACCGCCTCTTCCTGACGGGCGGCCGCGAGGCGGACCGCGTCGAGGATCTTCTCGTAACCGGTGCAGCGGCACAGGTTGCCGGAGAGCGCCTCACGGATGTCCTGGTCGGACGGCGAGGGGGTGTTCTCCAGCAGCTCGTCGGCGGCGACGAGCAGGCCGGGGGTGCAGAAGCCGCACTGGACGGCTCCGGCATCGATGAACGCCTGCTGGATCGGGGAGAGCGGGGCGGCCTCGCCGGTCCGGCCGTCGGTGGGCCGGGCCTGCCAGCGCTTGGCGGCGTCCAGGGTGGTGCCGCACGCGCCGGAGGCGCAGCCGCCGCCCGGGTGGGCGTCCTCGCGGTGCTTGGCGTAGTCGGCCAGGCCCTCGACGGTGACGACCTCGCGGCCCTCTACCTGACCGGCGGCGACCAGACAGGAACAGACGGGGACGCCGTCCAGGCGGACCGTGCAGGAGCCGCACTCGCCCTGCTCGCAGGCGTTCTTGGAGCCGGGCAGGCCCATGCGCTCACGCAGGACGTAGAGGAGGGACTCGCCCTCCCACACGTCGTCGGCTTCCTGCTGACGGCCGTTGACCGTGAAATTGACTCGCATGGTTACGCAGCTCCTTCCAGCGTGCGGCCCGCGCCGCGGTACTGCTCCCAGGTCCAGCCGAGCGTGCGGCGCGCCATGATGCCGACCGCGTGCCTGCGGTACTTCGCCGTGCCGCGTACGTCGTCGATCGGGTTGCAGGCGCCGGATGCGAGAGCGGCGAACTGCTTGGCGATCGCGGGGGTGATGATCTTGCCGCTCTCCCAGAACCCGCCCTCTTCGAGCGCGGCGTTCAGGAAGTTCTCGGCCTCCTTGGCCCGGATGGGCGTCGGGGCGGCGGAGCCGATGCCGGTGCGCACGGTGCGGGTCTCGGGGTGCAGCGCGAGGCCGAAGGCGCAGACGGCGATGACCATCGCGTTACGGGTGCCGACCTTGGAGTACTGCTGCGGCCCGTCGGCCTTCCTGATGTGCACGGCCCGGATCAGCTCGTCCGGCTCCAGGGCGTTGCGCTTGACGCCTGTGTAGAAAGCGTCGATAGGAATCAGCCGGATTCCGCGTACGGATTCGGCCTCGACCTCGGCGCCCGCGGCGAGCAGCGCCGGGTGGGCGTCACCCGCCGGCGAGGCGGTGCCGAGGTTGCCGCCGACGCCGCCGCGGTTGCGGATCTGCGGCGAGGCGACGGTGTGCGAGGCCAGCGCCAGGCCGGGCAGCTCGGCCCGCAGGTGGTCCATGATGCTGCTGTACGGCACGGAGGCGCCGAGCCGCACGCTCTCCTGGCCCACCTCCCACTCGGACAGCTCACCGATGCGGTTCAGGTCCAGGAGGTACTCGGGCCGCCGGTGGTCGAAGTTGATCTCGACCATCACATCGGTGCCGCCCGCGATGGGCACAGCCGTGGGGTGCTCGGCCTTGGCGGCGAGCGCCTCCTCCCAGCTGGCGGGGCGAAGGAAGTCCATGAGTGGCTCTCTTCTTCTCAATCGGGTCGTTCGCTGGGGCTGGGGACGGCCGGCCCTCGACTGGCTCGTTCTGGCTTGTATGGCTCGTTCACGTGTCGTTCATGTTCTGTGTGGCCCAGTACACAAGCCCAGCTCCGGCCGGTGCAGTCACCGAAACACTGAAGGAGTTGGCTGGTCTCCGTCCTTGTCTTGTAGATTCGAACGAATGGCGGAGATCAGTAACCTCACCGCAATTCACAGATACCCCCTGACCTCAGCGCTCCCCCACCCACGAACCCCTTCACCCACCTGCTCCTCCCCTACGGAAAAGATCGGCGGCGACGAGATGCGGCTGCGCGCACTGCTGGAGACCGACGCGCTGGGCCTGCGGCTGCTCGGCGGCGAGGACGAGCTGGACCGGACGGTCCGGGGCGTCATGACGACCGACCTGCGCGATCCCAGCCGCTACCTCTCCGGCGGCGAGCTGGTGCTGACGGGCCTCGCCTGGCGCCGGGACGCGGCGGACTCCGAGCCGTTCGTCCGCATCCTGGCGGGCGCCGGGGTGGCCGGTCTCGCGGCCGGTGAGGCGGAGCTCGGCGATATCCCCGCCGACCTGGTCGAGGCGTGTCTGCACCACCGCCTCCCACTCTTCGCCGTACACGAGACCGTGGCCTTCGCAACCATCACCGAGCATGTCGTGCGCCAGGTCTCCGGCGAGCGGGCGGGCGATCTGGCGGCCGTGGTGGACCGGCACCGCAGGCTGATGACCGCGGGCCCGGCGGGCGGCGGCCCCGAGGTCGTCCTGGATCTGCTCACCTCCGACCTGGACCTGCGGGCCTGGGTGCTGTCCCCCACCGGCCGGCAGATCGCCGGTGCGGGCGAACCGCTGCCGGGACCGCTGGGCGCGACCCTGGCCGGGCACCATCTGGCGGCCACCCGCACCGGCCGCCGGGGCCCGCACCGGGCGTCCGTCGCCGGTACGACGTACTCGCTCTTCCCGATCCGCAACACCGGCCGGGGCGCGGTCCCGGCCGCCCGCGACGTACGGGAGTCGGTGCTCTCGGACTGGCTGCTGGCCGTCGAGGCGGACGCGTCGGACTGGCCGGCGCCCCGGCTCGACCTGCTCCAGGGCGTCACCCAGCTGATCGCGGTCGAACGCGACCGCCGCGACGCGGCCCGTACGGTACGCCGCAGGCTCGCCCAGGAGGTCCTGGAGCTGGTCCAGACGGGCGCCGCACCGGCCGAGATCGCCGCCAGGCTGCGGGTCGCCGCACCGGTCCTGCTGCCCGGGCTGGGGGTGGCCCCGCAGTGGCAGGTCGTGGTGGCCCGGGTCGACTGGACCGCCCCGGGGGCGGCCCCCGATCAGGGCTCGGCGGTCATCGCGGGCTCCACGGCGGCCGCGGCCGGGGAGATCGCGAGCGGCCCGGTGGCCCAGGCGCTGCTGGAGGAGATCCTCGTCGACCCGGCGGTCAGCGGCCCCGACTCCGCCGACCGGATCGCCGTCGCCCACACGGGCGAGGAGGCCATCGCCCTCGTCCCGCTGCCCGCCCTCACCGCCCCCCTGCCGGAGGCCGGGGAGGAGGAGGGGGCGCAGGACCTCGGCGCGGAGTCCGGCGAGGACGCCGAGACAGCCGACGGGGACCCCGCGCTGCACGCCGACGCCCTGCTGGCCGCCGTCCGCGAACCGCTCTCGGCCGGGCTCGCCGACGACGGCCGGCTGACACTGGGTGTCAGCGCGGCTGTGCATTCCGCCGAAGGGCTGCGCGGCGCGCTGGAGGAGGCCCGGCACGCCCGCCGGGTGGCCGCGGCCCGTCCGGGGCGGGTCTGCGCGGCCGGTCACCACGAACTGGCCTCGCACGTGCTGCTGCTGCCGTTCGTCCCCGACGATGTCCGGCGCGCCTTCACCGCCCGGCTGCTGGACCCGCTGCGCGACTACGACCGGCGCCACCGCGCGGAGCTGATCGAGACGCTGGAGGCCTTCCTGGACTGCGACGGGTCCTGGACCCGCTGCGCGGCCCGGCTGCACCTCCACGTCAACACACTGCGCTATCGCGTCGGGCGTATCGAGCAGTTGACGGGGCGTGATCTTTCGCGCCTGGAGGACAAGCTCGACTTCTTCCTCGCCCTGCGCATGAGCTGATCCTCCGGCCCGCGCGGGGGCCCTCCCGGCCTCCGTCGAGTTCCCGCCGATTGTGAATTCTTTCACCTGACATTGTCCGGACCCCTTGGCCCGGCGTGCCGATCCGTGCTGAGATGCGGCGGTACTCAAGCACTCAACAGCACAATGGCGCGCTCGGGGAGGGCAATGTGGCGCATACCGCCATGTCTGGTTCCGGAACGACAGCAGATGACGATCCGCCGCTCCAGACAGCGGTATGGCGGCTGCGGTCCCGCGCCTGCTGGCTGGACGCGGCCGCCCTGCTGGAGCCGCACGCGGCGACCGACCCGGCGGCGGCGCTCCAGCGCACCGCCCTGCTGACCGAACGCTGTCTGTACACGGGACAGGGCTGGACCGACGCCGAGGACGCGCTGCGCACGGCGGAGGCCATCGCCCGCACCGACGACGAACGCGGTGCGGCCGCCTGCGAGCGGGGGCACCTGGCGTACGCCTCGACGCTCCTCGCGGTACGGGACCGGGCCGACGAGGCGAGCGTGGCGCTCAGCCGGTCGGCGGCCCTGCTGGCCCCCGCGTCCCCCGCTCGGCCGCTGCTGGACTTCCGGCGCGGGCTGATCGCCCAGAACATCGCGGACTCGCCGCAGTCGGCGCGCGCCGCGTTCCGCCGCGCGCACGCCGGGGCGGCCAACCAGGGCGACGAGCTGCTGCTGTCGTCCACCTGGCGGCATCTGGCCGCCCTGGCCCTGCGGGAGGGCGAGCTGGCGGAGGCCCGGCACGGCTTCTCGGAGTCCCTGCGGATACGCGAGGAGCTGGGCTTCCTGGTCGGTACGGCCCCGGCGCTGATCTCCCTCGCGGGGGCGGAGCCGGAACCGGAGGCGGCCCGGCTGCGCGCCGAGGCCGGGCGGCTGTTCCGCCTCCTCGGCGGCGTGCCCACCTGGCTGGCCCCGTACCTGGGGCCCCCGGCCCAGCGGGCGGCCGAGGCGGGCTGAGGCGGGCGGGCCGGGTGCCGGTCCGGGCGCCCGGACCGGGGCGGCCGGTCCGGGCCCGGGCGGTCCGAGGCCGGGCGGTCCGAGGCCGGGCGGTCCGAGGCCGCGCTCACCCGGGTTCCGGCCTGGCCGGTACGGGGCGGGTCGGCCCTGGCCGGTGAGAAACCGGGCCGGGCCGACGTAGGTCAGCCCTGGGTGCGGTCGTCGACCGGGTCTCCCGGTCTCCAGCGCGCGTCGGTCCAGTCCGGCTTCGGGGTCGGGCGCGGCGGCGCGGGCGGCGGGTTCGGGCCCCTGTTGGGGTTCTGCGGTACGGCTGCGGACCCGGAGCCCGCGCCGCCGCCGTTCCGGGGCGGCGGCGGGACCGGCGCCTTGGGCGGTTCCGGCTTGGCCGTGCGCGGTACGGGCAGGGTCGCCGCGGGCGAGGACCGGGGCGGGGCGGTCTCCGTGGGAGCGGGGACGGCGGTGGGGCTCGGCGAAGCGCTCCGACTCGGACTCGGTGACGTGCTCGTGCCGGGGGTCGGCGTGCCGGTGGACCCGCTCTGCGTCGGCGACGGCGTCCGGGCCGGGGGCGTACGGTCGTCCGCCCCGTCGGAGCAGCCCGCGAGCCCCGCTGCCAGGGCAGCCGCGGCCAGCGCCCCGGCGACCGGCCCCCGCACGCGTCTTCGCACCGTCGCCGACTCCGTACGGATCATCCCCGCCCCCGCTTCCCGCGCTTCCCGCGCTCTCCGCCGCGCGGAAACGATCATGATCGCGCGGTGCGGGCACACCCTATCCGCAGGGCGGCCGGGTGGATACGCGGGCCGTACCGGTCAGCCGTCGGCGCCGGCGAAGTGCTCGCGGACCAGGGCCTGGACGACGGTGAGGTCCTGGGCGATGAGGGCGTCGAGCAGGGCGGTGTGCTCGGCCGCGTCCGCCAGCAGATCGGCCCGGCGGGTGGCGGGGCCCGAGACCAACGGCCACTGGGAGCGCCGGTGGAGCTCGTCGGCGATCGCGACCAGCTGCTCGTTGCCCGAGAGCGCGAGGACCGCGCGGTGGAAGGCCCGGTCGGACTCGGCGTAGCTCGCCCTGTCGCCCACGGCGGCCGCCGCGACCGTGGCGTCCGCGAGCGGGCGCAGCGCGCCCCAGCGGGCCACCGGAACCGTACGGGCCAGGCGCAGCATCACCGGGACCTCGATCAGGGCGCGCACCTCGGCCAGCTCGGCCAGCTCGCGGGGGCCGCGCTCGGTGACCCGGAAGCCGCGGTTCGGCACGACCTCGACGGCGCCCTCAAGGGCCAGCTGCTGCATCGCCTCGCGCACCGGGGTCGCGGAGACCCCGAAGCGGGCGCCGAGGGCCGGGGCGGAGTACACCTGGCCGGGGATCAGCTCGCCGTCGACGAGCGCGGCGCGCAGGGACTCCAGAATCTGCCCCCGGACGGAGTGGCGCCGCACCACCCGGGGGGCGGGCGGTTCACTGTGGGTGTGCTCGCCCCGGGCGGAGGCCTCGCCGCGCGCCTGGTGCGGCACCCGGCCCTCCGCTTCTTGAGTGCGCGAGGACGCGCCGGGAGCGTACGCCGGACGTGCGCCCTCGTGCGCGCTGCCCTGGTCCACCCGGACCTCCTCCACCTGCCGCGGGCCGACTCGCGTACGCCGAGCCTCCTGTGCACGATAGAGGCAGGAGGCCGCAGTTCAAACATCGACGGTATCGGGTAAGGTTAGCCTTACCTGCACACGATCCCGATTCGGTGGTCCCTGCATGACCCTCTCCCCGCCGTTCACCGGTACCGCGACGTCCCCCGTGACCGCCGCGTACGCCCGACTGACCGAGGTCTTCCCCGGTCTGCGTGCCGACGTGCTCGACGGCGACGCGGTCGCTCCGTCCGGCGCGGGCTGGGTCGGCGCGGCCGAGCTGGCAGCCGGCGGAGCCGCCGTGGACGCCTTCCTGGCCTGGGACAATGCCCAGGTGCTGCGCGACTACGGCCAGCAGGCCCGCCCGGACGTGGTGGCCAGCTTCGGTCTGCACCGGTACGCCTGGCCCGCCTGCCTGCTGGTGACGGTGCCCTGGTTCCTCCACCGCCGGGTGGTGCGCATCCCGGTCGAGGACGTCTCCTTCCAGCGGGCGCTGGGGCACCTGACCGTGCGGGTGAGGGAATTCGCCTGTCTGCCGGACGACCCGGCGGCCGGACTCCCCGGGGCCAGGGTCGTCCCGGACGAGGCGGCGCTGCGGGCGGAGGTCCTGGCTTCCCTGACCGAGCACCTCGCCCCCGTCCTGGAGGGCTTCGGGCCCCGCATGCGGCGCGGCAAGCGGGCGCTGTGGGGGATGGCGACGGACGAGATCGTCGAGGGCCTCTGGTACATCGCGCATCTGCTGGGCGAGGAACGGCGCGCGATGGCCGAGCTGGAGCTGCTGCTCCCCGGCACCACGAAGCCGTACGTCGGCACCGCGGGGTTCCGCGAACTGACCGGGCCCGAGGGCCAGTCCCTGCCGACCCGCGACCGGGCGAGCTGCTGCCTCTTCTACACCCTGCGCCCCGAGGACACCTGTGTGACCTGCCCGCGTACCTGCGACGCGGACCGCGTGCGGAAGCTGAGGGCTGTCTCGTAATCCCTGGTGGGTCGGCCCTCAGCCGCGGCTCCCTGATCCACACCGCCCGTCCGGAGGACGAAGAATCGAACGCAACCCGGTTGCACCGGCCGGGAGTTCGAGAAGATTCCACCCATCGATAGCCTCTGCCACCCCCATGGCGTGCTCTTGTCCCGAAACCCCCGGAGCGGGACGGGAATTCCGTCACGATGGCGCACGAAACGCCCTACGTGACGCAAGGGACCGCGCATGAGACTGACCGACATATCGCTTGACTGGCTGCTTCCGGGCGCCGTGCTGCTCGTGGGGGTCATGGCGGCGGTGACGGTGGTCGCACGCGGCAAGCGTGCCGCCGGCAAGGCCGCGGCCGACGACTCCTGGGAACGCAGCGAGGAACGCCGCAGACGCAAGGAAGCGCTCTACGCCACCGCCTCGTACGTCCTGTTGTTCTGCTGCGCGGCGGTCGCCGCCGCGCTCTCCTTCCACGGGCTCGTCGGCTTCGGCCGGCAGAACCTGAACCTCACCGGAGGCTGGGAGTATCTGGTCCCGTTCGGGCTGGACGGTGCCGCGATGTTCTGTTCGGTGCTGGCCGTACGGGAGGCGAGCCACGGAGACGCGGCGCTCGGCTCCCGGCTGCTGGTGTGGACGTTCGCCGGGGCCGCCGCCTGGTTCAACTGGGTGCACGCGCCCCGGGGCATGGACCACGCGGGCGCTCCGCACTTCTTCGCCGGGATGTCCCTCTCGGCCGCGGTGCTCTTCGACCGCGCGCTGAAGCAGACCCGCCGGGCGGCACTGCGCGAACAGGGCCTGGTGCCCCGTCCGTTGCCGCAGATCCGGATCGTCCGCTGGCTGCGGGCGCCCCGGGAGACCTTCGGCGCCTGGTCGCTGATGCTCCTCGAAGGCGTACGCACGCTGGACGAGGCGGTCGACGAGGTGCGGGAGGACCGCAAGGAGCAGGAACAGAACCGGCTGCGCCGAAGGGAGCAGGCGAAGCTGGACCGGGCCCGCATCAAGGCCCTGAACCGGCAGAACCGCGCCTGGGGGCGCGGCCGCACCGGCCACCGGATGGAGGTCCAGAGCCTCCCCCCGGCTTCGGGCGGCTCGCCGCCGCCCGTCGCGGAGCCTGCCATAGCAGAGCCGGGACAGCTGCCTCTGCGACCCCGGCCATCCCTGCAAGCCGTCGGCCCGAAGCCGTCGGCGGACGGTTCGAGCTCGAAGAGCCTGGACGCTTCGAACCAGGGACATGACCCGCGGACGGTCGACCTCACCGCCGAGGACGACACCCAGACGCTTCCGCGGCTCGATTCACTGGAACAGAAACTCAAGGATCTGGAGCAGCAGTTCGGCTGAGCTCACTGCGCGGTGGAGGGACCCTCAGGGCCTTGCGCCGTGCAGCTCGAACCAGACCACCTTGCCCAGGGCTCGTGCCTCCACGCCCCAGGCGTCGGCCAGGCTGCGGACCAGGATCAGGCCCCTGCCGTGCGTACCGTCGTCGGCGTTCGGTACGTACGGCGCGGGCAGGTCCGCTTCGAAGTCCTGAACCTCCACGCGCAGCGTGGCGGGTGTCGCCGTCGCGGTGACGACCGCCCCGTGCCGGGTGTGGATCAGCGCGTTGGTCACCAGTTCGCTCACCAGGAGCTCCGCCGCCTCCGTCCGCTCCCGGGGACAGGAGCGATGTCGCAGGAACTCCCGTAGCTCACGGCGCACTTCCCCCACCGCCGACCGGTCGGCATGACCCACTCTGCGGCGCATCCGGGCCGCCTGCGGTGCCTGACCCGGTCTCCGGACCCGGGGGCCGCACCCCTCGACGACCCCGGCCCTCTTCTGACGCTTCGCCATTTCCCCCGCCCGCACAGTGAACCGACCTCCTCCGTCCGACTGCCCCCTCGAACAGCCTCACGGGATGCATGCCCCTGTGCGCACACGGTCACGCTTGTCCACTCATCAATAAGTGAACGGGCGGGAGCGGTGAGGGGCGCACGGGACACTCCCACCCGCGCACACCGTCATCACGCGGGCGCAGCCCCGGCCGGAGCACGAGACTGAGCCACGACGCAGGACGCCCCCTCCCCCGAGGAGCTGTGATGCACGACGACCGCACCCTGGTGGAGGGACGCCTGGAGCGGGCCCTGAACCAGTTCCTCCGCCCGGCGCAGTACGCCGCCCGCACCCCGCTCGCCCTGTCCGTGTGGCATGTGCCGGGCGAGCCGGTGCCGGTGGGTGAGGCCCTGGGCGAGGGCTTCGAGCCCTTCTCGGTCGGTACGGAGTGGGGAAGGCCCTGGTCCACGAGCTGGTTCCGGCTCGAAGGAACAGTGCCCGAGACCTGGGCGGGGCGCCGGGTGGAGGTGGTCGTGGACCCGGGGTTCACCGGACAGGGGCCCGGGTTCCAGGCGGAGGGGATGCTGTACGACCATCTGGGCGTCCCCCTCAAGGGTGTTCATCCCCGCAACCGGCACCTGACCGTCGCCCGCCCGGCGGCGGGCGGCGAGCCGGTCGCTCTGCTCCTGGAGGCGGCGGCCAATCCGGCCGTCCTGGAGCACGGCTTCGAGCCGACCCCGCTCGGTGACGTCCTGACCTCCGGTGACCGCCCCCTGTACCGCTTCGCCTCGGCCGACCTCGCGGTGCTGGACGAGGAGGTGTGGCAGCTGGTCCTGGACATCGAGGTGCTGTCCGAGCTGATGCACGAGCTGCCCGCCGACCGGTCGCGCCGGCACGAGATCCTGCGGGCCCTGGAGTCCATGCTCGACGCGCTGGACCTGCACGAGGTCTCCGGCACCGCGGCGGCGGCGCGGGCGGAACTGGCCGAGGTGCTGGCCCGGCCCGCCTCCGCGAGCGCGCACCGGATCTCGGCGGCCGGGCACGCGCATATCGACTCGGCCTGGCTGTGGCCGCTGCGCGAGACGGTCCGCAAGGCCTCCCGTACGTTCGCCAATGCCACCGCCCTCGCCAAGGACTACCCGGAGCTGGTCTTCGCGTGTTCGCAGGCCCAGCAGTACGCCTGGGTGAAGGAGCAGCAGCCGCACATCTGGGATCGGATCAAGGAGGCCGTGGCGGCGGGGCAGTGGTCGCCGGTCGGCTCGATGTGGGTGGAGTCGGACGCCAACCTGCCGGGCGGCGAGGCGCTGGCGCGTCAACTCGTCCACGGCAAGAGGTTCTTCCGCGATGAGCTCGGTGTCGACACGGAGGAGGTCTGGCTCCCCGACTCCTTCGGCTACACCGCCGCCTTCCCCCAACTGGCACGGCTGGCCGGGGTGCGGTGGTTCCTCACCCAGAAGCTGTCGTGGAACCAGCACAACAGGATGCCGCACCACACGTTCTGGTGGGAGGGCATCGACGGCACCCGGGTCTTCACCCACTTCCCGCCCGTCGACACCTACAACGCCCAGCTCAACGCCCGCCAACTGGCCCACGCGGAGCGGAATTTCGCGGACAAGGGCCGGGCCACCCGCTCCCTGGTCCCGTTCGGCTGGGGCGACGGCGGCGGCGGCCCGACCCGCGAGATGCTGGAGCGGGCCCGCAGACTGCGCGACCTGGAGGGCTCGCCCCGGGTGACGGTCGAGAAGCCCGCGGCCTTCTTCGCCGCGGCCGAGGAGGAGTACGGGAAGCAGGCCCCCGTCTGGTCGGGCGAGCTGTACCTGGAGCTGCACCGGGGGACGTACACCACGCAGGCGAAGACCAAGCAGGGCAACCGCCGCAGTGAACACCTGCTGCGGGAGGCGGAGTTGTGGGCGACGGCTGCCGCCCTGCGCTCCCCCGCGTACGCCTACCCCCACGGGCGTCTCGACCGGGTGTGGAAGACGGTGCTGCTGCACCAGTTCCACGACATCCTGCCCGGCTCGTCGATCGCCTGGGTGCACCGCGAGGCGCGGGAGACCTACGAGGAGGTGCGTGCCGAACTGGCGGACATCGTGGCGGACGCGGTGACGTCACTGGGCCCGGCCGAGGCCATGGTGGCGCTCAACTCCTCACCTTACGAACGCGTTCAGGTGATCGAGCTGGACGCCGAGGCGGCCGCGGTGCTGCCGTCCGGGGCCCAGCTCCAGGAACTGGGCGAGGGGCGGGCGGCGGTGCTCGCCCGGAGTCCGGGGCTCGGCGCGGGCCCGCTGGACGGTGCGGCGGTCCCGGAGCGCCCGGTGACGGCGGAGACGTCCGGCAGCCGCGCAATCGTGCTGGACAACGGACTGCTGCGGGTCGGGGTGGACGGCGACGGGCTGATCGCTTCGGTGTACGACGTCGCCGCCGGACGTGAGGTGCTGACCCCCGGAGCCCGTGCCAACCTCCTCCAGCTGCACCCGGACCACCCCAACCACTGGGACGCCTGGGACATCGACCGGCACTACCGGCGGTCCCGTACCGATCTCACCGCGGCCGATGCCGTGTCGCTGGTGGAGGAGGGCCCGTTGCGGGCGGCGGTGCGGGTGGTGCGGTCCTTCGGGCGGTCCACCGTCGTCCAGGAGCTGCGGCTCGCGGCGGGCAGCAGACAGCTCGACATCGAGACCGAGGTGGACTGGCAGGAGTCGGAGAAGGTCCTCAAGGCGGCCTTCCCCCTCGATGTGCACGCCGAACGGTCGACCGCCGAGATCCAGTTCGGCCACGTCCACCGGGCGACCCATGACAACACGTCGTGGGACGCGGCCCGGTTCGAGATCTGCGCGCACCGCTGGCTGCGGGTCGCCGAACCCGGCTACGGTGTCGCGCTGCTCAATGACTCGACGTACGGGCACGAGGTGACGCGGACCCCGCACCCGGAGGGGCTGGGCACCACGGTCCGGCTCACCCTGCTGCGCGCCCCGCACAGCCCGGACCCGCTCACCGATCTCGGCACGCACCGCTTCCGCTACGCACTCGCGCCCGGCGCGGAGGTGACCGATGCCGTACGGGAGGGGCTGGCGCTGAACCTTCCGCTGCGGGCGGCGGTGGCCCCGGTGGTGCCCGCGCTCGTGGCGACGGGCCATCCGGCGGTGACGGTCGAGTCGGTCAAGCTCGCCGACGACCGCGGCGGTGATGTGATCGTACGGCTCTACGAATCGGCGGGCGGCCGGGCACGGGCGCGGCTGACGGCGTCCTTCCCGGTAGCGGGAGCGCGGATCACCGACCTGCTGGAGCGGCCGCTGCACCCGGCGGCGACCGACGGGGAGGAACTCGTCCTGGAACTGCGGCCGTTCCAGATCCTGACGGTGCGCCTGACTCCGGCATGAGCTCCCGCCCGCCCTTGAGGAGACTCAGGGGCGGGGCACGTTACGGAGGTTGGAGCGGGCCATCTGGAGCATCCGGCCCACTCCGCCGTCCAGCACGATCTTGCTGGCGGAGAGCGCGAAGCCGGTGACCATGTCGGCGCTGATCTTCGGCGGGATGGAGAGCGCGTTCGGGTCGGTGACGACGTCGACGAGCGCGGGCCCCTTGTGCTTGAACGCGTCCTTGAGCGCACCCTGCACCTGCTTGGGCTTCTCCACGCGGACGCCGTAGGCACCGGCCGCGCGGGCGATCGCGGCGAAGTCCGGATTCTTGTTGGTCGTCCCGTACGAGGGCAGTCCCGCGACGAGCATCTCCAACTCGACCATTCCCAGAGAGGAGTTGTTGAACAGCACCACCTTCACCGGCAGGTCGTACTGAACCAGGGTGAGGAAGTCGCCCATCAGCATGGAGAATCCGCCGTCGCCGGACATCGCGACGACCTGCCGCCCACGGTCGGTGAACTGCGCGCCGATCGCCTGCGGCAGCGCGTTGGCCATCGAGCCGTGGCTGAACGAACCGATCACCCGCCGCTTGCCGTTGGGCGTCAGATAGCGGGCCGCCCAGACATTGTTCATGCCGGTGTCGACGGTGAACACGGCCTCCGGGTCGGCGACTTCGTCCAGCACGGAGGCGACGTACTCGGGGTGGATCGGGGTGTGCTTCTCGACCTTGCGGGTGTAGGCCTTGACCACGCCCTCCAGGGCGTTCGCATGCTTCTTCAGCATCCGGTCGAGGAACTTGCGGTCGGCCTTGGGCCTCACCCGGGGCGTCAGACAGCGCAGGGTCTCACGTACATCGCCCCAGACCGCGAGGTCGAGCTTGGAGCGGCGGCCGAGGCGCTCGGGGCGGACATCCACCTGGACGATCTTCACATCGTCCGGGAGGAAGGCGTTGTAGGGGAAGTCGGTGCCGAGCAGGATGAGGAGGTCGCACTCGTGGGTCGCCTCGTAGGCGGCGCCGTAGCCGAGCAGCCCGCTCATCCCCACGTCGTACGGATTGTCGTACTGGATCCACTCCTTGCCGCGCAGGGCGTGCCCGACCGGTGACTTGATCTTCCCGGCGAACTCCATGACCTCGGGGTGCGCCCCTGCGGTGCCGCTGCCGCAGAACAGCGTCACCCGTTTGGCCTCGTCCACCATCCGGCAGAGCCGGTCGATCTCGTCGTCGCCGGGCCGGACGGTCGGCCGTTCGGTGACGAGCGCGTGCTCGATGCTCTTCTCGGGGGCCGCCTTGGAGGCGACGTCCCCCGGCATCGAGACGACGCTGACGCCGCCGCGCCCGATGGCGTGCTGGATCGCCGTCTGGAGGAGCCTCGGCATCTGTTCCGGGTTGGAGATCATCTCGTTGTAGTGGCTGCACTCCTGGAACAGCAGTTCCGGATGGGTCTCCTGGAAGTAGCCGAGGCCGATCTCGCCGGAGGGGATGTGCGAGGCGAGGGCCAGCACCGGGGCCATGGAGCGGTGGGCGTCGTACAGGCCGTTGATGAGGTGCAGATTGCCGGGCCCGCAGGAGCCGGCACAGGCCGCGAGGCTGCCCGTGACCTGGGCCTCCGCACCGGCCGCGAAGGCGGCGGTCTCCTCGTGGCGGACGTGGATCCAGTCGATGGACGGATTACGCCGGACGGCGTCCACCACGGGGTTCAGGCTGTCACCGACGACACCGTACAGACGTTTGACGCCTGCCCTGGCGAGGATGTCGACGAACTGCTCCGCCACGTTCTGCTTGGCCATGGATGCGCACCCTTCCTTGCCCGTGCTCCGTGCACTTCGGCTGTCCGGACTGCGGAACCCGAGACTCCGGCGGATCGGGCTCCGCAGTCCATCAACCCACGGCGGGCGCGGTTACGCCTCCCAGACGGCGGCACAGGTGCGGTCGTCGGCGTACCCCTTGATCCGGAGCTGGGTGTCGGCGAGGAAGGCGGGCAGTCCGGGCGGTCCGCCGGTCCCCCAGCGCTCGGCCAGCTCTCCCGGGAGCGCCGCCTCGCCGCGCATCGGCTCGGCGAGCCCGTTGCTGCACAGGAGCAGCGTGTCACCGGGGCGGGCGACGGAGGCCCGGAAGCGGAAGGGCTGGGCGGGCGGTGGGACGGAGCCCTGGATGTGGGGCGACGGGGAGGTCGTGATCTGGAGGTCCATGGTCAGCCGGTCCCCGTCCGGTCCTTCCTCCTGCTCGCCCGCCGCCTGTGGGGCGCCGCCCTCCGGGATCAGGGGTTCCAGGTCCTGCCAGAGGCCGTCGCGGAGCCGGAACAGTCCGCCGCTGCCGACGCCGAAGAAGACGCGGGTGCGGCAGTCGGGGTCGGCGGACAGCAGCAGACAGCGCAGGCTCGCGGTGTACTCGGCGGGTTCGACGCCCAGTTCGGCGGCGCGGGCACGGAGCTTGCCGTAGGTACGGTCGGTGAGCCGGTGCAGCCCCGACTTCAGGTCGCCCCGGCGGCCCGCCCTTATGTCCTCGGAGAGCCGGACGTGGCTGCGGGCGACGGCCCCGCCGATCCAGCGGCAGGCGTCGGCCGCGGCGAGGTGCGCCGCCTCACTGGCCCGCGCGCCCCCGGCGACGGCGACGAGCACGAGGGCGCTCTCGCCCGCCCCGAACCGGGCGGTGAGCAGCCCGTCGCGCCGGGGTTCGCCGCGGAACCGGGCGGAGTCGCCCCGCACGGACGCGACGCGCAGGGTGTACGTCCCGTACCGCGCGCCGTCCAGCACGGTGTCGGGGACCAGACCGTCCAGGTTGTCCGAGGTGGCGGAGGGCAGGGCGGCGGGCTCGGCGTCGTAGGTGGGCGGCCGGTCCCCGAGATGCCCGACGACCGGCCGCGCGCCGGGGGCCCCGGCGACCGCGGGGTCCGGCGGCAGTGCGTGCAGGGCGCTCGGGTCGGCCGCGACGTCCGGCTCGGGCGCGACCGGGGGCCCGGGCGGCCGGGGCGCGGCGAACGTCCGCGGACCGCTCCGCCCGGCGGGCGGCTCCCAGGGGGCCGGGAAGGCGGTGGTACGGGGAGCGGCGGGGGGCGGGGGCGGGACGGGCGCGACGGGATTCGGCGGAGGCGGGGGCGGGGCGGACGTGGCTGCGGGCGTCGACGGCGGTACGGAAGCGGCGGCCGGGCCGGGTGGCATGGCGTCGGTCCCGGGCCTGGCCGCCCGGCGGTTCGGCAGCCCGGCCGGAACGGCGTCGCGCGCCTCCGGCACGGCGACCGGCCCGTGCCCCGTGCCCGCCTCCGGCGCCGCCCCAGCCCCGGGCGCGGGGGTGGCCCGGTCGATGGCGGGTGCGGGTACGGCCGGGCGCCGGTCGGGCTCCGGGATCGTGTCGCGCTTCGCATACGGGTCCCAGGCGGACCGCGGGTCCGGCGTGAGGTGCGGGTCCGGCGTGAGGTCGGCGTCCGGCGTGAGGTCGGCGTCCGGCGTGAGGCCCGGGTCCGGCGCAGTGCCCCGGTCCGGTGTGAGGCCGGGGTCCGCCTCCGGGTCCCACAGTGCCGCTCTGTCCGCCTCCGGGTCCGGGTCCTCCGCGGCCCCCGCGAACCTGCCCGTGCCCGCCTCCGGCGGCCGGTATATGTCCCGGCGGTCGCCCGCCGTCCTGCTCACCGTGTACGACACGGAGTCGAAGCGGTCGTCGAGGCTGTCGGGCGCGCTGCTGGGACCGGTGTCCGGCGCGGTCTCGTCGTACAGCTTCCGCCACCAGTCGTCCTCATGGGCGGCGGGCTTCTGACCCTGCTGACTCATGCCCCTATTGTCCACCGCGGACAGCGCCCGAAAACGGGGCATCGGGAAAAAGTGGCCCGTAATCGCGGCCCGTGAACGAGGTCTGCCGGGCGACCCCACCCCCGAGGGAGGGACGCCCGGCAGACCGTTCGAGGTGATAGCCGTATCGGCGTATCAGCTGTTCATCCGCTTACCTCACGGCGTAGGCGTCGTTGACGGTCTGGACGACGGCGTTGCCGTTCGCGTCGGTCAGCTCGGTCCGCAGGGTGACGGACCGTCCAGCCGCGTCCGCGTGGTCCAGGGTCGCGGTCCACCGGCCGCCCCGCCGCGCGGTGGTGGCCGTGTGCCAGGTCTCGCCGCCGTCGTAGGAGAAGGAGACCTTCGCGCCGGTGAGCTTGCCGGGGGTGTATCCGGCGTGCCCGCTCGCACCGAGGCCGATCCGCCGGCCGTCCTTGGCGGGCAGGGTCTTCATCCCGTCCGACGGCAGGTCATAGCGCGGGAAGAGCAACGGCAGCCCCTGCGAGGCCACGTGCGGCTTCCGCTCGGAACGGAACTTCCAGGTGGTCCGCGTCTGCGTGGACCGCTTCCAGACCTGGGCGGGCGAACCGACCTTCGTGGTCGTCATGGTGAGTTCGTACGCGGCGCCCTCGGCCGGCACGGTGAACACACCGAACGGGTAGGCGCTGGTGCCGACGAGCTCTCCGTCACGGCTGAGCCGCATGTTGCCGATGTCGCCGAACGAGCCCTGCTGTCCCACGTGTTCGGAGTCGGTCATGAACGCCGGGGCGACGCCGATCAGGTTGTCCTGCCGTTCACCCGCCAGCAGTTCCCCGCCCGCCGCGTCGCGCGGGGCGCCCGGGACGATCAGACCTCGGTACCACTCCTCCGTCGTGGCCCGGCCCGCCTTGTACGTACGGGGGTTGCCGGTCATCAGCTCGCCCCAGGGGAAGCTGGAGGAGAGCATCTTCTGCCAGACGGTGTCGCCCGCCGTGTAGTACTCGGTGCGCTTGCCGGGGGCGGCGACCAGGGCGAGGGAGGACGCGCCGAACGTTCCGCCGTAGGGGCGGGAGACCAGGAGCGTGTCGACGAAGTCGGCTGCCACGCCCATGGATTCATGGGTGGAGACGACCGAACCGAGCTTCTTGTCCCGGACCTTGTAGGTGCGGTCCGAGGTGATCCGCCCCTTCTCCGGGAACGACAGGTTGTAGACGAACGGGCTGACCGCCGTGGCCTTCCAGGTGACGTCCGCCCCGCCCTTGCCGAGCGCCGCGGTCAGTACGGCGGCCTCGTCGGCCCGCAGGCCGAGGACCGGCAGGGGCGCCGCCCCGTAACCGATGCCGGGCTTCCAGTCGCCGGCCGAGGGCCGGTGCACCAGGAGCGCCTTCGCCCCGGCGGCCTCTGCGGCGCGTGCCTGGGTGAGGACGTTGGAGGAGTCGTCCGCGACCTCCACCAGGGCGATCCGGCCCTCGGCGCCTGCGGCCTCCAGCTCTGCCGGGCTGCCCTCACCGGCGTCGACGACCTCGGCGCGCCCCTTGCCGTCCAGGTTGACCGACCCCGTGGTGGCGGGACGCGGGTGCAGATCGGCTCCGCCGACGAGGGAGAACTTCTGGATCTGGGGGGCGTAGGCGCGCCAGAAGGAGGCGAACTCGAAGTCGCCGTCACGGGGCTTGCCCTGGACGTCGACCAGATAGTCCTTGATCAGTTCGTTGCCCGAGATGGACCCCGAGTGCAGCCAGTTGTCCCAGGTGCGCCCGAAGGCGAGGGTCGCGCCGCGCGTCTCGGCTACCCGGTCCTGAGTCCTCACCTTCAGGCGGTGGGCCTTGCGGGCGTCGAGTACGAGCGTGGTGTCCTTGGTGAGCTTCAGCTCAGGGCGAGCCAGATAGCCGACGGAGCCCACGAGTTGACCGGTCGGGTCGGTGGTGTCGGGCGAGGCGATGAAGCTGGATACGAAGTACGCGCCGGGGCGGACCCGGTAGGTCTGGTCGGCGGCGCCCTCGTTGAAGCGGCGTTCGCCGGAGGCGGTGTCGGTGCCGATGAGGTCGACCGAGGAGACGCCGTCGGCGGGCTTGCCGGTGCGGTCGATGAGCTTCACGCGCAGGGTGACGGTCTCCGGTGCCACATAGAGGGAGAACGGGGTGGAGACCCGCACTCCCCCGGGTGCGGTGGCGAGGACGCGCCCGGTGACGTCACCGTACTGGGCGGCGGCCAGCCGTGCGTCGGGGTCGAGTTCGAGGGGGACCTCGACCGTCGCCCCGGCGGGCACGGTGACGGACTTCCGGGCGAGGGCGGCGACCTTGGAGCCGACGGCGGAGCCGTCGTTGCCGGTGACGCCCGAGACCTTCAGCGAGAGCTTGACGGGCTTGCCGCCCGTGTTGGTGTAGGGCAGGCCAACAGTGGTGCGATCGCTCCTGTCCTGGGGCCAGTTGAAGGTGCCGCCCTGGACGGCGGGCGCGCCGATGACGGGCGTACGGACGGCGCGGTCGATGTCGAGGCGGCCGCCGCCGGTCTCGCGTACGTCGCCGGGCACGGCGCTGTGCGCCGAGGAGACCAGGGCCGCCTTGATCTGCTGGGCGGTCCAGTCGGGGTGGCGCTGCTTGACGACGGCGGCGGCCCCCGCGACGTGCGGGGTGGCCATCGACGTACCGGACATCGACCGGTACGCCTGTGAGCCCCGGCCGCCCGCGGCGGCGGCGGAGATGGCGACGCCGGGTGCGGCGATCTCCGGCTTCAGGGTGTGCGAGCCGATCGTGGGGCCGCGGCTGGAGAAGTTCGCGGTGGAGTCGTCCCGGTCCACCGCCCCCACCGTCAGCACGCCGGCGGCGCAGCCGGGCGAGGAGACGGTGTTCAGGGACGGGCCGAGGTTGCCCGCGGCGACCACGAACAGGGTGTCCTTGTTCTTGCCGAGCTCCTCGGCGGCCAGGCTCATCGGGTCGGTGCAGTCGGTGGGCTCCGCGCTGCCGAGGCTCATGGAGACGACGTCGGCCTTGTTGTCGACGGCCCACTGCATGCCCGCGATGATCCAGGAGGCGGCGCCGGACCCGCTGTCGTTGAGGACCTTGCCGACCATGAGGTCGGCGCCGGGGGCGACGCCCTTGTTCTTCCCGTCGCTCGCCGCGCCGGAGCCTCCGACGGTGGACGCGACATGGGTGCCGTGGCCCTGGCGGTCGTCGGTGGTGTCGGAGTCGGTGAAGTTCTCGGATGCGGTGATCCGGCCCTGGAGGTCGGGGTGTTCGGCGTCGGCACCGGTGTCCAGGACGGCGACCCTGGTGCCGGTGCCGTCGTGACCGGCCGCCCAGGCGAGGTCCGCGCCGACCTGTTTCGTCGACTTGTCGAGACTGGCCTGAACCTTTCGGTCGAGCCAGAGCTTCTTGAGGCCGGAGGCCGCCCGGGATCGGGGGGCGGTGAGATCGGCCCAGAAGTCGGCGGTGCGCTTCTTGTCGGCCTTCAGCGCGAGTCCGTCGATGGCGTCGAGCCTCTGGCCGCGCTCCGCGCCGCGCGGGGTGAGGAGGGTGCGGCGGGCAGCGTCGCCGGTGTAGGTGGCGATCAGCGGGACGGAGTCGGCGCGGCTGTCGTCGTAGCCCTGGCGGATCAGTCCGGTGACGTTGAAGAGCTCCTCGTCGACGGTGCCCGCGGCGAGCGCGGCGACGGCGGACTCCGGGTAGACGTACAGGTCGGAGCCGGACTGCCGGGTCTGGACAAGAGGGACGCTGCCGTCCGCGCGGGGCAGGGCGGTCGCGGCGGACGCCCCCGAGGCGTCGGTGGTCACGAGCACCTTGTCGCCGGTGACGAGCGTCAGGGTGACGGGCTTGGCATCCGCGGCGGCCGCCGCGCTGCCGGTGAGCGGTCTCTTCGCGTACCGCGCGTCCGATGGTGCTGCCACGGACGGTGCGATAGCGGTGACGGCGAGCACGGCGGCGGTCGCCGCCCCGAGTGCCGTACGCGATATCGGGCGCATCGCTCTCCCCAGGTCAATCCGGAATGAATCAGCCCAAGAGGCCGCATCCCGGAGGCTGTTGGTGCTGCGGTGGCGCCACAGTGGCAGAGCGACCAGGGGTACAGGGGATGATGTGAGCGGCGGGTTTACGCCGTGGCCTCTTCCCGCCACGCGGGACCCGCGGGCAGGGGCGCCGCGATGCGCGATCACCACACGGGAGGGCCGGAGAATGCTGGGGGCCATAGGTCTCGACGAGAGACAGGAAGCCACGTACCGCGCACTCGTCGCGGCGGGAGCGGCCGAGCTCACCGATCTCGCGCACCGGCTGGCCCTTCCCGAGGCGGACACCGAGCGGGTGCTGCGCCGGCTGGAGCAGCAGGGTCTGGCCGCCCAGTCCTCGGCCCGGCCGGGCCGCTGGGTGGCCGCTCCGCCCGGGGTGGCCCTGGGTGCGCTGCTGATCCAGCAGCGGCACGAGCTGGAGCAGGCGGAGCTGGCGTCCGCGCTGCTCGCCGAGGAGTACCGGGCGGAGGCGAGCGAGCCCGCGGTGCACGACCTGGTGGAGGTGGTGACAGGGGCGAGCGCCGTCACCCAGCGCTTCCACCAGTTGCAGCTGGGGGCGGTGTCCGAGGTGTGCGCCCTGGTCACCGGGAAGACGGTCGCGGTGACCGGCATGGAGAACGAGTCCGAGGAGCGCGCCACCTCGCGCGGCGTGAGCTACCGGGTGGTGGTCGAGCGCGAGGTGCTGTCGATGCCGTACGGGATTCTGGAGCTGTCGACGGCGCTGAGCCGGGACGAGCAGTGCCGGGTGGTGGACCGGGTGCCGACGAAGCTGGTCGTCGCCGACGGCAGCCTCGCGATGGTCCCGCTGACCGGGCGGGGCGAGGAGCCCGCCGCCCTGGTCGTTCATGCCAGCGGTCTGCTGGAGTCGCTGATGGGCCTCTTCGAGGCGGTGTGGCGGGAGGCGATGCCGCTACGGCTGGGCGAGGGCGGCGGGGTGCGCGAGCAGGGGGTCGGGCCCGACCCGACGGACCTGGAGGTCCTGTCGCTGCTTCTGGCGGGGCTGACGGACGCCAGCGTGGCCAAGCAGCTGGACCTGGGGCTGCGGACCGTGCAGCGCCGGGTCAAGGGCCTGATGGAGCTGACCGGGGTCTCCACCCGCCTCCAGCTGGGCTGGCACGCGTACGAACGCGGCTGGGTGTCCCGTACCACCGCCTCCTGAGGGGGTGGATCGGTGCAGGTGGACGCGGGTGCCCCGGGTGCGCTGACGGGCGCGGCGGGGCAGTCTCCGGCACGCTGGTCAGATGAGTGTGTGGCAGCTCGTCGCCGTCGGCCTGGTCATGCTGCTGGGCTTGGTCGGGGTGCTGCTGCCGGGCGTCCCCGGGCAGGCGATCGTCTGGGCGGCGGTGCTGTGGTGGGCGCTGACGGACATGACGACGGCGGCCTGGGCCGTCCTGATCGGCGCGACGGCCCTGATGCTGCTGAACCAGGCCCTCAAGCCCCTGCTGCCGCCGCGTCGCCCGGGTGAGTCGGGCGCCCCCCGCCGGACGTTGATGCTCGGCGGGGTCGCGGCGATCGGGGGGTTCTTCGTGGTGCCCGTGGTGGGCGCGGTCCTCGGGTATGTGGGGGCGATCTTCGGCGCGGAGCGGCTGCGGCTGGGCAGCCGGGGCGCGGCCTGGGCATCGGTGCGCTCGGTGATGCGGGCCACCGGCTACGCGGTGCTGGTGGAGCTGTTCGCCTGTCTGCTGGTGGCGGGGGCCTGGCTGGGCGCGGTGCTCTGGGGCTGACCGCCCGGGGTGCGGCGGGGGCGGTCAGCGGGGAGCCGCGGCCGCTTCCCGGTGGCGTACGGCGTAGGAGCGCCAGGGCCGCCAGTCCTCGGCCCCGGGCGTCCCGTACGGATCGACGTCGGGGTCGCCCAGCGCCCGCATCCGGATCAGCGCGGCGGTGCGGCGGCCGATCCCGGGGAGCGTCAGCAGCGTCCGCTCCGCCTCGCCCCGGTCGGCGCCGGCGTCCAGCCGCAGCCGCCCGTCGGCGAGCGCGGCGGCCAGGGCACTGAGCGCCGGATCCTCGGTAGAACCGGCGAGCGCGCCCGGATCGGGGAACACATGGGTGAGCCCGCCGCACGGCACGTCCAGCGCCTTTCCGTACCGCTCCACCAGCTCCTCGGCCCGCTCCCGCCCCACCAGGGCCCGTACGGCGGCCTCTTCCGGGTCCGCCGCGCCCGGCGAGCGCAGTCCGGGGCGGGCGGCGACCAGCGGGGCGAGGCCGGGGTCGGCCGCGAGGGCCTCGTCCACGGCGTACGGGTCGGCGTCCAGGTCGAGGAGTCGGCGCAGCCGCTGGACGGCGGTGGTCAGGTCACGCAGGTCGGTGAGCTGGATGCGGGCCTCCAGCCACGGGCCGGGCGACGATTCGTCGACCGCGACGAGCCCGGAGCCGTACGGCAGCCTCAGGGTGCGACGGTAGGTACGGCGCCCCGGCTCCCCCACGACCTCCTCGACCCGGGCGACCGCCTCCGCGGCCAGCAGGTCGAACATGGCGGCGGTGGCGTACGGGCGCCGATGGGCGAGCCGCAGCGGCACCCCGGCCCGCGCCCCCTCGCGGCGTCCGCCACCGAGCCCCGTCCCGGCCTCGGCGCGCAGAGCACTGGGGGTGCGGGCGTAGATCTGCCGGATGGTGTCGTTGAACTGCCGGACGCTGGCGAACCCGGCGGCGAAGGCGATCTCGGTGACCGGCAGCCGGGTGGTCTGGAGGAGCACCCGGGCGGTGTGGGAGCGCTGGGCACGGGCGAGCGCGACGGGTCCCGCGCCCAGCTCGGTGTTCAGCTGGCGCTGGACCTGGCGGGCGCTGTAGCCGAGCCGCCCGGCGAGCCCGGGCACCCCCTCGCGGTCCACCACGCCGTCGCCGATCAGGCGCATGGCCCGGCCGACGACGTCCGCGCGGGCGTTCCACTCGGCGGAGCCGGGCACGGCGTCCGGGCGGCAGCGGCGGCAGGCCCGGAAGCCGCCCGTCTGGGCGGCGGCGGCGGTGGGGTAGAAGCGCACATTGGCGCGTTTGGGAGTGACGGCGGGGCAGCTCGGCCGGCAGTAGATGCCGGTGGTCACGACGGCGAAGAAGAACACTCCGTCGAACCGTGCGTCGCGGCTGCTCACCGCCTCGTACCTGGTCCGTTCGTCCATCACACCGTCCAGTGTGCGGCAGCCGCCGCTGCCGCACTCGCGGTTTTCGGACATCGAACCGTACGCCTGCGGCTACCGCACCCGGCCCCGCTTGGCCTGCATCGCCGCCCGCCCCTCGGAGCCCTTGCGCTTCCAGTCCCGCAGGATCTCGCTGCGCACGCGCGCGTCGGTCTTGGCGACGATCCGCTGGTTCTCGCGGAGCAGCTTGCGGTAGCTGTCGAGGCGGCGCTCGGGCAGGGTGCCGTCCTCCAGCGCGCCGAGCACGGCGCATCCCGGTTCGACCGTGTGGGAGCAGTCGTGGAACCGGCACAGCGCGGCCAGCTCCTCGATCTCGGAGAACACCTCGCCGACCCCTGCCCCGGCGTCGAAGAGGCCGACGCCGCGCAGACCGGGGGTGTCGATGAGGACGCCACCGTGCGGCAGGACGAGCAGGTTGCGGGTCGTGGTGGTGTGCCGGCCCTTGCCGTCGACCTCCCGGGCGGCCAGCACCTCCATCACATCCATGCCGAGCAGGGTGTTGGCCAGGGTCGACTTGCCCGCGCCGGAGATGCCGAGCAGCACGCTCGTACCGCCGGAGACGAGGGCGCCGAAGACGTCGAGCCCCTCGCCCGTGGTGGAGCTGACGGGCAGCACCTGGACGCCGGGGGCGATCGCCTCGACGTCCCGGACCAGGTGGGAGACGGTGGCCGCGTCGGGCACCAGGTCCGCCTTGGTAAGGAGCACGATCACCTCGGGCTGGTGCTCGGTCTCCCGCCCGTCCCCGAGCAGGGCGGCGCCGCTGGAGCTGGACAGGGCCAGCGCGAGGAAGCGCTCCAGGCGTCCGAGGTCCAGTTCGACGGCGAGCGAGACGCAGATGGCGATGTGATCGATGTTGGTGGCGAGCACCTGCCCCTCGGACCGCTGCGAGGAGGTCGAGCGGACGAAGGCGGTACGGCGCGGCAGCAGCGTACGGACGAAGCGCGGGTCACCGTCCGCGTCGAGCGCCACCCAGTCACCGGTGCAGACGATCCGCATCGGGTCACGCGGCACCACGAACGCGGTGTCGGCGCGGACCGGGCCGTCAGCGGTGATCACGTCACACTGACCGCGGTCCACCCGCACCACCCGCCCCGCGACGAGCCCCTGCTCGGCGTACGGGAAGAAGGCGGCCGCCCAGTCCTCGTCCCAGCCGTACGGGGCCAGCGGGTGCGAAGAAGAGCAGGAAGAAGCTGCCGGAGAAAACGAGAAAGACAAGGGAAACCCTTCACAGGGTGGCCCCGGCACGCGCGCTCGGCGCGGGAGTTGCGAGAAGTGGTCAGCCGGTGGCCACGGAGATAAGGACGATGCTCTTCCGGTTGTGGGCAGTGCCCATCGCAACGACAGTCATCAATGTCCTCACCTCCTGATTCCTCTTGTCTGCCGCACGCGTCACTGCGGCGTGCGGAACGGTGTTCACCCTAGACCGGCTCCCGGGAGCGGCGCCAACAGTTTTTTTCGCCGGAGTTACCCATAGATCTCCCTCGATCGAGTGATACGCGTGCATAGGTGCTGGTCCATGACCGTTAGGGTGCCGAGCATGACCACACCCCAGACCTCCACCGGCACGTTCACACCAGCCCAGTTGGGCACCCAGATCCTGATCGGCTGGAGCGGCCGGCAGCCCGACGCCGACCAGGACACCGCCTTCCTCCTCTCCTATTCGCTGGGCGACGGGCAGGACGGTCCGGAGGTCGGCCGCGAGGCCCTGCGCAGCGCGCTGGAGCGTGCGGGCCTCCAGGTCGGCGGCTCGATCCAGGACGCGGCCACGACCCCCGGCATCCAGGCGACGCTCCTCGTCCAGGCGGGCCAGGCCGTCCTGACGCTGCCTCACCTCAAGGCGCAGTACCCCGCCCCCGCCGAGTGGCTGGCGGCCGCCCAGGCACAGGGCCAGGTGTACGGCATGTTCGCCACCGCCCCATGGCCGGAGGCCGTGCCCGGGCAGCCGGTCAGCGAGGACCAGCTGCGGGCCTTCGCGGCCGACGAGGAGGTCGTCCGCACCTCCGCGCACTGTCTGCTCCCGGTCCGCTCCCTGGGCTGACCGCCCCGCACCAGCACACGACGAGGCCCACCACCCCCCGTGGAGTGGTGGGCCTCGTCGTACGGCGGTGCCGGTCGTGCGGCGTGCCGCGGAAGCGCGGAAATGAGGACGGGCGGTCCGGAGGGTGACCTCGGGACCGCCCGTGCTCGATACGTCAGTTGTTGCCGACGCCGTTGCCCGAGAGCACCGGGATGTCGTCCAGGATGTGCGACAGCGGCTCGTCGCCCTTGGCCTGGGTGGAGTTGTCGGCGCACTGCTGGTTCTGCGGGTTGGACAGGACGTTGATGTCCTGGACCGTGACCGGCACGACGCCGACGAGCGAGCCGACGTTGACCTTGGCGGGCAGGCCGATGCAGAGCTTGTTCAGGGTGCCCTGGACAACCTGGGTCTGCGGGCTCCAGTCACCCTTGGTCACAGCGTTGCCGAACTTCGACTCGGCGCCGTTGCCGTTGACCGTGGTGGTGCCACCGTCGTTACCGATCGCCATGGCCGCGGGAGCCGCGACCGCGGACAGACCGAGCATGGACACGGCCACTGCAGCGCCGGCCATCATCTTCTTCATCAAGCTTCACCTTTCGGAGCGTCCCGGTGTGGAACGTACTGATCAACCGACGCGGACCGCGATCGGTTGCGCACTGCCACTCAAATGGGTTCGATCCGGCGCAAGGTCGACGCCGCTGCTCAGTTCTCGGCCACCTCGTCCGAGGTGCGGGCCGCCGGGACGAAACCACCGCGGTGCGCGGTCGGCTCCTGAGGCGCTTGCGGAACGGGGTCGTGTCCGGCCGCCCGCCACTCGGCGAGGAGCCGGTCGAAGATCGGTGTGCCGCTCGGTGGGGGCTGCTCTCTGCGCTGCGGGGGCTGGCTGCCGTACGGGTCCATGGAGAGGCTCTACCCGGACGGGGCCGGATCCTCAGCCGGTGCTACGGCATCCGGCCCAACCCCCGCACCGCCCGCGCCCGTCGGACACGGCGCCGGACGCGCCCACGCACGACGAAGGGCCAGCCCGTCCCGTCCGGCGAAGAGCGTTCGCCGGACGGGGGGACTGGCCCCGCGTGGTTCGGTCTGTGCGGCGTCAGTTGTTGGCGGCGCCGTTGCCCGAGAGGATCGGGATGTCGTTCAGGATGTGCGAGAGGGCCTCGTCACCCTTGGCCTGGGTGGAGTTCTCGGTGCACTGCTGGTTCTGCGGGGAGGACAGGACGTTGATGTCCTGGACCGTGACCGGCACGAGGCCGACGAGGGAGCCGATGTTCGCCTTGGCGGGCAGGGCGATGCAGGGCTTGTTCAGCGAGCCCTGGATGAGCGCGAACTGCGGGCTCCAGTCGCCGTGGGTCGCGGAGTTGCCATAGGCCTGCGAGGCGCCGTTGCCGTTGATCGACGTGGTGCCGCCGTCGTTGGCGATCGCCATGGCGGACGGGGCGGCCGCAGCGGAGGCACCGACGACCGTGGCAGCGACGGCCGCCGAGGCCATAATCTTCTTGATCATGAAAAGCCCTTCTGGGATGAAACGTGTGCCCGCCTGTCCGGAGCATTCTGCTCAACTCGGCCCGGCGGATCTGGTTATGCCCATTCACTCGAACGGTGCTTTTCCTGCCGTGCGTTCGCGGAGAAATGCGAGGCCGACACGGGAGGAAGTCGGAACGGGAGGAATGGTGGCGCCGAAAGCGCTGAGAGGTTCGCCGTTCCGCGGCGGTCAGCCGCCGATGGGCACTCCGCCGAGCAGTGGAGCGGCCCCTCCGGCCGCGCCGGTGGCCTCACCCGCCAGCTTGCCGACCGTGCCGTCCTTCGAGACCGTCTCGGTGGTGTCGCCGACGGTGTCGACCAGCGGGTCCACGACCTGCGGGGCACTGGCCACGACCTGGTTGAGGCCCCGGTCGAGGCTGAAGTTGGGGGCCATGGCGTCAGTAACGGCGAAGGCGGGGGCAGCCGTTCCGAGGGCGGCCACGGAACCGGCAACGATCGCGGCGGTCTTCGCGTACTTCACTTCGGGGTTCCCTTCTGCACGGCATCTGCTTCGGTCACGTTCCCGTGCCGCACACAAGCTTTCTTTACCTGTGACTTCTGCCGCTTTCTCCATGGACAACGATCAGGCCGCATTCGGGAAACTGTGCGGCGTCATCTTTCTCGGCTGTCGGCGGCAGTCGTTCAACGAAAAGGCCCCGGACGGCGGTTGCCGTCCGGGGCCGACCGGTCCCGGGCTGTCCGCCCGGCCGGTCAGTTGTTCACTGGTTGATGCAGGTGTTGCCGAAGGCCGGGTTCAGCGCACCGATCAGGTTGACGGTGTTGCCGCAGACGTTGACCGGAACGTGGATCGGGGCCTGGAGGATGTTGCCGGACAGCACGCCCGGGGAGTGCGCGGCGACGGCCTCGGCACCCGAGTCGGCCATGGCCGGCGCGGCGGTGCCCATCGCCATGAGCGTTCCGGCGGCGACGGCGGCAACCTTGGTGTACTTCACTTTGTGTCCCTTTCCTCGGCGGAGTCCGGGGCGGTCACGACTCTCGTGCCGCCCGAGCCCGATTTTGATCGCTCGTGACTCCGGCGCTGTCATTCGTAACGATGAACGGCCGGAATCGAAACTGCCCGGGAAGCGGAATCCCGGAGAACCGCCCGAATGACGCAACGTCGATTCGGCGTCGGTTACGGGAATGGGGGCGGCCGGAAAGCCACCACGCATTCCCGGGGAAAGCAGCGGGCCCGGACCGCTCGGTGGAGGAACGCCGAGGGCCCGGGCCCGGGTATTCAGCCGTATCAGCCGTTGCCGGCGCCGTTGCCCGAGAGGATCGGGATGTCGTCCAGGATGTGCGACAGAGCCTCGTCACCCTTGGCCTGGGTGGAGTTCTCGGTGCACTGCTGGTTCTGCGGGGAGGACAGGACGTTGATGTCCTGGACGGTGACCGGCACGACGCCGACGAGTGAACCGACGTTGCCCTTCAGCGGAAGACCGACACAGGGCTTGTTCAGCGAACCCTGGACCAGGCCGAACTGCGGGCTCCAGTCACCGTGGGTCTCGGCGTTGCCGAAGGACTGCGAAGCGCCGTTGCCGTTGATCGAGGTGGTGCCCCCGTCGTTGGCGATCGCCATGGCCTGCGTGGCGCCGAGGCCGAGGACGGAGGCGGCGACAGCGCCCGTAGCCAGAACCTTCTTGATCACGATTAACCCTTCTCGCACTGGTTGCCCCGCGGCGGAGCGCCCTGATCAACTCGGCGCGCGGCGTTTGGTTCCGCCCATTCACCCGAATGCCGGACACGGGGGGGCGTGCGGCGCCGGAGCGCGACCGCCGTACGGATTCGCACACATCGCCCCGCCTCCGTTCGTACGTCCACCCGTTCGTACCGGCGGAATCGTTTTTCTTTACCCGCGGACCGGCAAGTGCGGGATACGTACACGCCATCCATCCGGGTGATGACAGAATTTTCACGCAACTCCAAGTTTCCCCCACAGCCCTCGTTCGTTATGGCAGTCGTCCAGCGCGCATGTGTGAGGGAAGGGCAAGTAACAAGTAATGCGACAAGTCTTGAACAAGAGCTTCATCGTCGTGGCGGCCGCCTCAGGTCTCCTGGCCGCGGTCGGCGGCACCGCACACGCCGACGCGTCGGCCGAAGGCGCTGCCGTCGGTTCGCCGGGCGTCGGTTCGGGCAACACCCTGCAGGCTCCGGTGAACATCCCGGTCAATGTGTGCGGCAACACGGTCAATGTGATCGCCCTGCTGAACCCGGCCTTCGGCAACAAGTGCGTGAACGCCGACGGCCCGAAGCACGACCACCCGCCGGTGGACAAGCCCCCGGTGGACGAGCCGCCCGTCGACGAGCCCCCGGTCGACGAGCCCCCGGTCGACGAGCCCCCGGTGGACGAGCCGCCCGTCGACGAGCCCCCGGTCGACGAGCCCCCGGTCGACGAGCCCCCGGTCGACGAGCCCCCGGTCGACGAGCCCCCGGTCGACGAGCCCCCGGTCGACGAACCGCCGGTGGACGAGCCGCCCGTCGACATGCCTCCGACCGACACCCCCGGCACGGACACTCCGGGTGCAGACACCCCCGGTTCCGGTACGCCCGGCTCCAACACCCCGGGTGCGCACCTGGCCGACACCGGTGCCGCCGATCTGGGGCTGGCCGCCGGTGCGAGCGCCGCGCTGCTGCTCGGCGGGGCGGTGCTGATGCGCCGTACCCGTGACGCGCGGGACTGAATCACCACCGCGCCTGCGTGAGAAACGAGGTCCGGCCGGACAGCGGGGACTGTCCGGCCGGGCCTTTCGTCGTGTGCGGTGACCGGTTTCTCCCGGGGTGCGGGTGCGCCGGGTGCGGGTGCGCCGGTCGGCCGGTGAGGCCGTGATGGCCCCGGCTCCCCTCAGGCCGCGATGCGTTCGAAGACCGCCGCGAGGCCCTGGCCGCCGCCGATGCACATCGTCTCCAGGCCGTAGCGGGCCTCACGGCGGTGGAGTTCGCGGGTGAGGGTGGCGAGGATACGGGCTCCGGTGGCGCCGACCGGGTGGCCGAGCGAGATGCCGGAGCCGTTGACGTTGATCCGCTCCTCGTGGTCCTTCTCGCCGAGGCCCAGCTCCCGGGTGCAGGACAGGACCTGGGCGGCGAAGGCCTCGTTCAGCTCGATCAGGTCGAGGTCGGCGAGCGAGAGTCCCGCCCGGTCGAGGGCGGTGCGGGTGGCGGCTACGGGTGCGATGCCCATCGTCGCGGCGGGGACCCCGGCCCGGGCGAAGGAGACCAGGCGGACCAGCGGGGTGAGGCCGAGGCGTTCGGCGGTTCCGGCGCTGGTGACCAGGCAGGCGGCCGCCGCGTCGTTCTGGCCGCTGGCGTTGCCCGCCGTGACGGTGGCCTCCGGGTCGGACTCGGCCATCACCGGGCGGAGGGCGGCGAGTTGTTCGGCGGTGGTGTCGGGGCGGGGGTGTTCGTCGGCGGTGACGACGGTCTCGCCCTTGCGGGTGCGTACGGTGACGGGGACGGTCTCCGCGTCGTAGCGCCCCTCGGCGGCGGCGCGGGCGGCCCGCTGCTGCGAGCGCAGGGCCAGGGCGTCCTGGTCGGCGCGGCTGATGCCGTACTCCCGGCGCAGGTTCTCCGCCGTCTCGATCATGCCGCCGGGGACCGGGTGGTTGAGGCCGCCCGCGGTGACCCGGCCCCGGGCGAGGGCGTCGTGGAGCTGGAGGCCGGGGCCCTTGATTCCCCAGCGTCCGTCGTGGGTGTAGTAGGGGGCGCCGCTCATGACGTCGACGCCGCCCGCGATCACGACGTCGCTGAACCCGGCGCGGATCTGCATCGCCGCGTCCAGGACCGCCTGGAGCCCCGAGCCGCAGCGGCGGTCGGTCTGGGAGCCGGTGACCGTGGTGGGCAGTCCGGCGTCCAGGGCGGCGACGCGGCCGATGGCGGGGGCCTCGCTGGTCGGGTAGGCGTGGCCGAGGACCACCTCGTCGACCCGGTCGGGGTCGATGCCGGTGCGGGTGACGATCTCCGCGATGACGCGTGCGGCCAGCGCGGCCGGTGTCTGCTGGGCGAACGCCCCGCCGAACCGGCCGATCGGGGTGCGCAGGGGTTCGCAGATGACGACGTCGAGCGGCACGGGCGGGCCTTCCTTCAGGGCGACGGACGGGGCGCGGGTGGTGGGGTGACCTTCGCATCCGGTGACTGAGCCGGTCCAATACCGGATCGGCCCCGGATCGAGAGCCCCGGCGTCTCAGTCGGTTCGCCGTCCGGTCGGCGTACGGGGGTCGGAAGGGCGTCCCGGGCGACGGCGAGCACGGCGTGCAGGGCGGCCGAGGGGTTGTCCGCGCGCCAGGCGAGGGCCGCCTGGCGCCGGATGGGCGGTCCGGTGAGGGGCCGGTAGACGAGTCCGCTCTGCTGGATGTGGCGTACGGAGGTGACCGTGAGGGTGACGCCGACCCCGGCCGCGACGAGCGCCATGATCGTGTACGAGTCGGGGGCCTCCTGGATGACGCGCGGGGTGAACCCGGCGCTCTCGCAGGCCTCGGTCATCGCGTCGCGGACCGTGGAGCCGGTGTTGGCGGGGAAGGAGACGAACGGTTCGTCGGCCAGTTCGCCGAGCGGCACCGCCTCGCGCCGGGCGAGCGGGTGGTCGAAGGGCAGGGCGCAGAGCAGTTCCTCCTCGTCGATCACCCGGTAGGAAACTCCCGCACGGGTGACCGGCAGGCGGACGAAGCCGAGGTCGAGCGAGCCGTCGGCCACCCGGGACAGCGCGACGTTGGCGTACGTCTGGCCGGTCATGACCAGTTCGAGGCCGGGGTGGGCGGCGCGTACGGCGCGGGTGAGCCGGGGCAGCGTCTCGTGGCTGGAGGCTCCGGCGAAGCCGATGGTGACCCGGCCGTACTCGCCCCGGCCCGCCGAGCGGGCGGCTCGTACGGCCGTGTCGAGGTCGTCGAGGATCTTCGTCACGGGTTCGAGGAAGGCCTCTCCCGCGCCGGTGAGCCGGACGGAGCGCGTGTTGCGGCGGAAGAGCTGCACGCCGAGCTCCTTCTCCAGCTGCCGGATCCGCTGGCTCAGCGGCGGCTGCGCCATCTGGAGGCGCTTGGCGGCGCGGCCGAAGTGCAGTTCTTCGGCCACGGCGAGGAAGGCCTTCAGGTGGCGCAGTTCCATGGGCGCTCCTCGCGTCTTTGATGCTCCTCACGTCTCGGTCCGAGCCTAATTCGGTATTGGACAGCCATCAATGGGGGCTGACACCGTGGGGTCGGCGCATGCGGACGATGGGGAGCACGGTGGACCGGACGGCCGACAAGGTCATGTCGATGAGGGAGGCCGTCGCCTCCTTCGTCCACGACGGGGACACCGTGAGCCTCGAAGGGTTCACCCATCTCATCCCGACCGCGGCCGGGCACGAGATCATCCGGCAGGGCCGTCGCCGACTGACGGTCGTGCGGATGACGGCGGACATCGTGGTGGACCAGATGGTGGCGGCGGACTGTGTCACCCGGCTGGTCTCCTCCTTCGTCGGCAACTCCTCCGCCGGTTCGCTCGGTGAGCTGCGGCGGCGGATCGAGCGGGCGGACCCCGAGCCGCTGGCGTTCGAGGAGTACAGCCACTACGGGATGGTCTGCCGCTATCTCGCCGGTGCGCAGCGGCTGCCGTTCCATCCGCTGCGGTCGTACGGCGGGAGCGATCTGCCGTCCGTCAACCCCGGTATCCGCAAGGTGACCTCGCCCTATCCCGGGCCGGACGGGCAGGCTCCCGAACAGATCTACGTCGTACCGCCGGTCAACCCGGATGTGACGATCGTCCACGCCCAGCGCGCCGACCGCCGGGGCAACACCCAGATCTGGGGGCTGACCGGGGTCCAGGCCGAGGCGGTGTACGCGGCGGACCGGGCGGTCGTGGTCGTGGAGGAGCTGGTCGGGGACGAGGTGGTCCGCTCGGACCCGAACCGGACGCTGATCCCGGCGCACGCGGTCGACGCGGTGGTGGTCTGCCCGCGCGGGGCGCACCCCTCGTTCGCGCAGGGCTACTACGACCGGGACAACGCCTTCTACCGGTCCTGGTCCGCGATCAGCCGGGATCCGGTCCGGCTGCGGGAGTGGCTGGCGGAGTGGGTGTACGGCACCGCCGACCACGCGGAGTACGTGGCGAAGCTCGGCGAGGAGTACTGGGCGGGGCTCGCGGTGGGCGAGGCGCTGAGCGCCCCGGTGAACTACGGGCGGCGGCTGTGAGCGGGCAGGGCCCGGCTGAGGGGGGCGGGGCGGTGCGCGGTCACGGTCGGACCGCCTTGGCGGGCGGAGGCGGTTCCACCGTTCCCGTCACCTCCTCCGAGCTGCTGTCCGTCGTCGCCTCCCGTGAACTGGCCGAGCGGCGCACCGTGTTCGCGGGGATCGGGCTGCCGACGCTCGCGGCCGAGCTGGCGCGGCTGACCGTCGCGCCGGGCATCGAGGTGGTGTACGAGTCCGGGGTGTGCGGGGCGCACCCCTCCCACCTCCCGGAGACCATCGCGGACGCGGTCCTGATCACGGGCGCCGAGGCGGTCGTGTCGATGCCCGCCCTGTTCGGTTCGGTGCTCCAGGGCGGGCATATCGACGTGGGGTTCCTGGGAGCCGCGCAGATCGACCGCTGGGGCAACCTCAACACCTCCGTCATCGGGGACCCTTACCGCCCGTCGGTGCGGCTGCCGGGCTCCGGGGGCGCGGTCGAGGTGATGGCGAACGCCCGTGAGGTGTTCGTGGTGATGCGCCGCCACACCCCTCGCTCCTTCGCCGCGGTGCTGGACTTCTGCACCACGCCGGGCCCGGACCGGGCGCTCGCGGACGGAATCCGTCCGTTCGGCGTCGGCGTCACCCGGGTCGTCACCGAGCTGGGCGTCCTCGCCCGCGAGGGCGTCGGCGACGAACTGCGGCTGGCCGCCGTGCACCCCGGGGTCACCGTCGAGCAGGTCCGGGCCGCGACCGGCTGGGAGCTGAAGGCCGCCGACCGGGTCACGACGACGGCCCCGCCCACACCTGCGGAGCTGCGGCTCCTGCGCGACGATGTCGACCCGAACCGTGTCTACCTCCGCTGAAGACCGTGCCTGCCTCTGCCGAAAGGGCCCCACTGCCATGCGTATCAGGATCGTCGGAGCCGGGGCCATGGGCCGTGGCATCGCCCAGTGGGCGGCGAGCGCCGGGCACACCGTGGAACTCGCCGACGTACGGCCCGAGGCGGTGACCGAGGCCCTGGAATTCGTCGCCTCGATGCTGGACCGGGCGGTGGCCAAGGGCCGGATGACCGCCGCGGACCGGGACGGGGCGGTGGCCCGGCTGGTGCCGCTCGGTGATCCTTGGGCGGCCGGTCCGGAGGTGGAGCTGGTCATCGAGGCGGTACGGGAGGACCTGGCCACCAAGGCCGAGGTGTTCGGGAAGCTGGAGCGGGCGCTGCCCTCGTCCGCCGTCTTCGCCACGAACACCTCGTCCCTGTCGGTGACCCGGATCGCGGCGACGCTCCAGGACCCCTCGCGCCTGGCCGGGCTGCACTTCTTCAACCCCGTGCCGCTGATGAGGATCGTGGAGGTGGTACCGGGCGCGGCGACCCGTCCGGACATCCCGGCCCGGCTGACCGAGCTGGTCGAGGGGTGCGGCCACCGGGCCGTCACCGTCGCCGACACCCCCGGGTTCCTGGTCAACCACGCCGGGCGGGGGCTGGTGACCGAGGCGCTGGCGCTGCTGGAGGAATCGGTGGCGGACCCGGCGGAGATCGACCGGATCGCCCGGGACGTCCTGGGGCTGCGGATGGGCCCCTTCGAGCTGATGGACCTGACCGGTCTCGATGTGACGGCCGCGGTGATCGACTCGATCTGGGAGGGCTTCCGGTACGAGGACCGGCTGCGCCCCTCCTTCCTCACCCCGAACCGGGTGGTGGCGGGGCTGCACGGCCGCAAGACGGGCCGGGGCTGGTACGCGTACGGGGACGGGGCGTCCGGCCCCGCGCCGGAGAGCCCGGTCGGCGGGAACGCGGAGCGCCCGGTGTTCCTGGCCACGGCGGGGCGGCGGGAGGTCGCGGCGTACGAGGAGGGTCTGACCGGTTCGCTGGAGGCGGCGGGGGTCCGCGTCGAGCGGGGCGGCGGGCCGTCGGCTCAGGCCGTGGTCCTGGTGCCGGTGTGGGGGACGTCGGTGGCGGCGGCGATCGCGGAGGGCGGACTCCCCCGGGAGCGTACGTTCGGGGTCGAGGTGCTGCCTCCGGCCGGACGGCGGCGGGTGCTCGCGGTGACGCCCGCCTCCGACCGGGGGGCCGCCCGCGACGCGCGCGGGGTGCTGGCGCGGGCCGCCGAGGGCGGGGAGCCGTACGGGGTGTCGGTCGTGCGGGACACGGCGGGGTCGGTCGCGCAGCGGCTGCTGTCCTCCGTCGTCGCGGTCGGCTGTTCGATCGCGGAGCGCTCGCTGGCCGCGCCGGCCGACATCGATCTCGCGGTGACCGCGGGCCTCGGCTATCCGGCCGGGCCGCTGGCGTGGGGCGAGCGGATCGGGGCCGCAGGAATGCTGGAGCTCCAGCGGGCACTGCACGCGACGACGGGCGACCCGCGCCACCGGCCGACGCGGTGGATCACCGAACGGGCCTCCCTGGGCCTGGCCCTGACCGACCCGGGGACCTCGCCCGCGGACTGCCTGGAGTGAGGGGCGGGGGCGGGCGTCCGATTCGTACAAGACGGCCGGGACGGCGTGCGCCTACGGTCGGGGCATGACTCCACGACTCGACGCGATCGGCATCATCACGGCGGACCTGGCGGCCTCGCTCGCCTTCTACCGGCGGCTCGGCCTCGACATCCCCGAGGGGGCGGAGTCCGCGCCCCATGTCGAGGTGACCCTGCCGGGCGGCCAGCGGCTGCTGTGGGACACCGAGGAGGTCATCGCCTCGTTCGACCCCGCATGGAAGCGCCCGGCGGGCGGCGAGCGGCTCGGGCTGGCGTTCGCCTGCGAGGGCCCGGCGGAGGTGGACGCCCTGTACGCGGACCTCGTCGAGGCCGGTCACCGGGGCTATGCGAAGCCCTGGGACGCGGAGTGGGGGCAGCGCTATGCGGTGGTGCTGGACCCGGACGGCTGCGGGGTCTCGCTGTTCGCCCCCGCGTCCCCTGCGGCGAAGTAGGCCCCGAGCGTCGTTCCGGCGAGGTCGCGCATCTCGCGGGCCAGGTGGGCCTGGTCGGTGCAGCCCGCCCGGCATGCGGCCTCGGCGTACGGGAGGCCGGTGCGGATGAGGGTCAGGGCGCGCTGGAGGCGGAGGATCCGGGCCAGGACCTTGGGGCCGTAGCCGAAGGCCGCGAGGGAGCGGCGGTGCAGTTGGCGGGCTCCGAGGCCGGCCTCGGCGGCCGTCGCGGCGACGGACCGGCCGCGTCGCAGCCGGTCCGCGACCGCCACGGTGAGCGGGTCCGGCGGTCCGGTGCCGGCGGCCAGGTCCAGGGCGGCGTCCTCCAGGGCGACGGCGGGGTCGGGGGCCCGGTCGATCCGCTCGACGAACCTGCGGGCGGCGCTCCGGGGCCAGAGGGCATCCAGCTCGACCCGGTGGTCGCGCAGCACGTGTGCCGGTACGCCCAGGAGCGTCGGCGCGGTGCCGGGGGCGAAGCGGATCGCGGCGCAGGAGCCCCGGTTGCGCGAGTCCACCTCGAAGGCGTGGGTGTCGGGTCCGGCGACGATCAGGCGGCCGCCGGTCCAGATCAGGTCCATGCAGCCGTCGGGGAGCACGGACCGGGCGGGCTGCTCGGAGCCGGGCGGGGCGTCCAGGGTCCAGACGACGGCGCCGTCCAGCCGGGACGGCCTCTCCTCGTACCGCTGGCGGGGCATGCTTCCACGCTAGCGCGGCGTCAGGACGACGGCGGTTCCCTGGAGGTCCTGGACTCCTTGGAGTCCTTCTCCCAGGTCGCGTGCAGCCGGGACTTCACGTCGTCGGGCGGCAGGAAGCGGGACCATCGCTCGGGGAACTCGGAGGGCATGTACGCGGGGCCGTCGTCCTCGTCGTCGTCCGTGTCCGTGCTCTCGTAGGCGGTCGGGCGGGTCCGGGCGACGAACTCGGCGGCCTGCGCGGCCCGGACGCGTTCGGTGGCCTCGCGGGCTTCGGCGGTGGCGAGCGAGGGCCACACCCGGTCGATGGCCGCGTTGACCGCCGCGCCGACCAGGACCGCGAAGGCGGAGATGCCGATCCAGAGCAGGACGGCGATGGGCGCTGCCAACGAACCGTAGATCGTGGGGCCTTCGACCGTGTTGGTGAGGTAGATGCGCAGCAGGAAACTGCCGAGCACCCACATGCCGAGCGCCACGAGTGCTCCGGGGACGTCCTCGATCCAGGGCGAACGCACGGGGACGGACACGTGGTAGAGCGTGGTGAGGAACGCGATGGTCAGCAGCATGACGAGCGGCCAGTACAGGACGGCTATGACCTCGGTGCCCCAGGGGACGAACTCGACCACCCGGTCCGGCCCGACGACCAGCAGCGGCAGCACCACCGCGCCCAGCAGCAGGGCGATGACGTAGAGCAGGAAGGCGAGCAGCCGGGTCTTGACGATGCCGCGGTGGCCGTCGAGTCCGTACATCACGGTGATGGTGTCGATGAAGACGTTCACCGCACGGGAGCCGGACCACAGGGCGATGGCGAAGCCGATGGAGATGATGTCGGGGCGGGCCCCGGTCGTGACGTCGGCGAGCAGCGGTTTGGCGAAGTCGTTGACCCCGCGCTCGGAGAGCACGGTCTGGGCGGCGGAGAGGATGTTGCGCTCGATGGAGGCGACCGTGGTGGTGGTCGTCCACTCGTCGACGTAACCGAGCAGTCCAATCAGGCCGAGCAGCAGCGGGGGCAGCGAGAGCAGGGTGAAGAACGCCGCCTCGGCCGCGAGTCCCAGGATGCGGTACTCGATGCACGAGTTGACGGTGTCCTTGAGCAAGTGCCATGCCATCCGCCGCTTGGAGACGTTGCGGTAGAGCACTCGCGCACGGTGGAGCCGGCCCGATGGCCGCTCGGGTGTTTCATTTGCTGCCTGCACCTCCTTACCGTATCCGCATGGCAGCCACCACCCACACAGTGACCAATCAGGTTCCGCCGCTGGTCGGCTATGACGTCTTCGCCGCCGACCGGGCCCTTACCGAGGCCGTCGAACGGCACATCGAGACCGGAGTTCTGCCCGCGGCGCTGACGGAGCTCGGGGAGCTCGGCCGGTCCGCGGGATCCGCCCAGGCCCAGGAATGGGGGGCGCAGGCGAATACGTATACGCCCGTTCTGCGGACCCATGACCGCTATGGGAACCGGATCGACGAAGTGGAGTTCCATCCGTCCTGGCACCGGCTGCTGAGCCATGCCGTGTCGGCCGGTCTGACGGACGCCTGGGGGCGTCCGGCCGGTCATGTGCGGCGCGCGGCCGGGTTCCTGGTCTGGACGCAGGCCGAGGCGGGGCACGGCTGCCCGCTGTCGATGACACATGCCGCGGTGCCCGCGCTGCGGACCGATCCGGCGCTGGCCGCCGAGTGGGAGCCGCTGCTGACCTCGCACACGTACGAGGAGGGGCTGCGGCCCGCCGGGCACAAGAGCGGGGTGCTCTTCGGGATGGGCATGACGGAGAAGCAGGGCGGCACCGACGTGCGGTCCAACACCACGCGGGCGGAGCCGCTGTCCGGCGAGGGCGAGTATCTGCTCACCGGGCACAAGTGGTTCTGTTCGGCGCCGATGTCGGACGGTTTCCTGGTGCTGGCGCAGGCGCCGGGCGGGCTGAGCTGCTTCCTGGTGCCGCGCGTGCTCCCGGACGGTACGCGCAACGTGTTCGCGATCCAGCGGCTGAAGGACAAGCTGGGCAACAGGTCGAACGCGTCCAGCGAGGTCGAGTTCGACGGGACATGGGCCCGCCGGGTCGGCGAGGAGGGGCGCGGGGTGCGCACCATCATCGAGATGGTGGCGGCCACCCGGCTCGACTGCGTGGTCGGTTCGGCGGCGCTGATGCGGCAGGCGGTGGCACAGGCGATCCATCACAGCGCGTACCGCAGCGCGTTCGGCGGGCTGCTGATCGAGAAGCCGCTGATGCGCAACGTGCTGGCCGACCTGGCGCTGGAGTCGGAGGCGGCGACGGTCCTGGCGATGCGGCTGGCCTCGGCGTACGACACGGACACCGAGGAGGAGCGGGCCTTCCTGCGGCTCGCGGTGCCCGCCGCGAAGTACTGGGTCACCAAGCGGTGCACGGCCGTGGTCGGCGAGGCGCTGGAGTGCCTGGGCGGCAACGGGTACGTGGAGGAGTCGGGGATGCCCCGGCTGTTGCGGGAGGCGCCGCTGAACTCGATCTGGGAGGGCTCCGGCAACGTCCAGGCGCTGGACGTGCTGCGCGCGCTGCAACGGGAGCCGCAGGCGCTGGACGCGTTCCTGCGTGAGGTGGGGAAGGCGCGCGGGGCGGATCACCGGCTGGACGCGGCGATCAAGGATCTGCTGACCGAACTGGCGGACCTGGAGGGCGTCGAGGCGCGGGCCCGGCGGCTGGTGGAGCGCATCGCGCTGGTGCTCCAGGGTTCGCTGCTGGTGCGCTGGGCGCCGCCGGAGGTCTCCGACGCCTTCTGCGCCTCGCGGCTCGGCGGGGACTGGGGCGCGGCGTTCGGGACGCTGCCGCACACGCTGGATCTGGCGTCGGTGGTGGCACGGGCCCGGCCGGACGCCTCGTAGGCCGTGAGCCCCTGAGGAGGGGCCGGGGGCGGGTGAGCGACAGAGGGTGGTGCTGCGCCGACACGGCACCACCCTCCATGCTTCTGCACCACCGAAGAACCGGAACAGGCCCGGCCCACGGTGTTCTGCCACTCTCGTACGGTCGCGCGTCGCGTCGCCAGAGTTGCAAAGGGTTGCAACCATTGTGTGCACTGGGAGGAAGCGTCCGGGGGGAACGGGGGACTCGGGGGAACGGGGATGGGGGCCATGACGGAGAAGGGGTCTGCCGGGGTGGTGCGGGTGACCGGCGAAGGGGCGGACCGCGGGGCGACGCGGCTGCTCCACCGGGCCCGGGAGGCCCGGCTGACGGGTGAGCGGACCAGGGTCGCGCCCCGGGCCGAGATCGACGCCTCCTGGAACCGCGTGGTGCGCAGCGGCATCGACCCGGAGCAGTCGCCGGAGAGCGAGCTGCTGGAGGCGGACGAGATCGAGCACCGGCGGCGCAGCACGGCGCTCGGTGAGCTGATGCCGCTGCTGCGGTCGGGGCTCGCCTCGATCGCGGACGCCGCGCAGCAGATCATGGTGGTCACCGACACCGAGGGCCGGGTGCTGTGGCGGCAGGGCAATACCGGGGTGCTGCGCCGGGCCCACGACATCTGCCTGGAGGAGGGGGCTGCCTGGGCGGAGGCGGCGACGGGGACGAACGCGATCGGTACGGCGCTGGCGGCGCGGGCCCCCATCCAGGTGCACTCGGCCGAGCACTTCATCCGGGCGCTGCACGGCTGGACCTGTGCGGCGGCCCCGGTGCGCGATCCGCGCGACGGGCGGCTGATCGGGATCGTGGACATCAGCGGCCCGGCGTCCACGTTCCATCCGGCGACACTGGCGCTGGTCGACTCGGTGGCCCGGCTCGCCGAGGGCGAGATCCGCAACCGGCACCTGGCGGAGATCGAGCGGCTGCGGGCGGTGGCCGCGCCGATCCTGTGCCGGATCGGCGGGCGGGCGCTGGCGGTGGACACGCACGGGCGGCTGGCGGCGGTGACGGGGATGCCTCCGGTGGACCGGCTGCCGCTGCCGAAGTCGCTGCGGCCGGGCCGGGTGTGGCTGCCCTCGCTCGGCATGTGCCGGGTGGAGCCGCTGCCGGGCGGCTGGCTGGTGCAGGTGAGCGACGGCGGGGCGGAGGGGCCGCCCCGCCGGGTGGTGCTGGATCTGAGCCGGCCCCGGGGGCTCGCGGTGCATCTGACCGGTCCGCTGGGCACCAGCACCCAGCGGCTCTCGCCGCGCCACGCGGAGCTGCTGTTCGCGCTGTCCGTGCACCGGGAGGGGCGGACGGCGTCCGAGCTGGCGCGGGACATCTTCGGGGACGCGACCCGGACGGTGACGGTCCGGGCCGAGATCTCCCGGCTGCGGCGCCATCTGGCCCCGGTGCTGGCGCACCGCCCGTACCGCTTCGGGGACGGGGTGGAGGTGGAAGTGGTCCACCCGGAGCACCCGGGCGATCTGCTGCCGCACTCGAAGGCGCCGGTGGTGACGGGCGCCCGCGGGAGGGCGGGGACCGGCTGAGGCGGGGCCGCCGTGCGCGGGGGCTGGGCGGCATGGTTCTCTGGCCGTCATGAGTGACTTCCCGCAGCCCGCAGCGACGACCACCGAGGTGACCGTCTGGTCGCTGGAGCAGACCTCGCCCGCCGATCTGCGTCCGTCGGCCGTGCCGGAGGGGGACGTACGCATCGTGCGGTCCGAGGTGCCGCTGCCGGAGTTCAGCCGCTTCCTCTATACGGCCGTGGGCGGCGACATCCGGTGGACGGACCGGCTGGGGATGACGTACGCCCAGTGGCAGGCGGCACTGGAGCGGCCCGGGGCGGAGACCTGGGTGGCGTACGCGAACGGGACTCCGGCCGGGTATGTGGAGCTGGACCCGCAGGACGACGGCGTGGTCGAGATCATGTACTTCGGGCTGATCCCGGCGTTCCGGGGCCGGCGGATCGGCGGCCACCTCCTGTCGTACGGAGTGGCGCGCGCCTGGGACCTGGCGGAGCGCTGGCCGGAGCGGCCCGCGACGAAGCGGGTGTGGCTGCACACCTGCTCGAACGACGGCCCGCACGCGATGGACAACTATCTGCGGCGCGGTTTCCGGCTCTACGACACGAGGACCGAGGTGGAGCCCGAGGTGGCGACGCCCGGACCGTGGCCCGGGGCGTACGGCTCCTGACCGCCCGGCCCCCGGCCTCCCTCTCGGGGCGTTTTGTCGGCAATGCCACGGGCAGCCCCTGTGACCGGCACCACACCATCTCACTCTTCGGGACCAGGTCGTCCACATAATGGATAGTGGTGGACTGTCCCGAGATGCGCGTGACACGCTTCCGTCATGCCTGGAACTGGAATTGCCTTGGTGAGTCGACGCCACGTCGACCTCGGCCGCATGTCCAGCGCCATCTGTCCGGCGAGCTGAGAGCCTCAGCACCCGCCGCACCCTCTTACCTCTGAACCGCCCCTGCGCACCGCCGCGCCTCAGCGCGAGTGCGCCGCTCAGAGCCGCCCTCCTGCAGTCCCGAAGGACGTACTGTCATGGCCGCTACCCCGGAACAGCCTGCGACCGCCACATCCCGCCGCAAGGCCGGACGCCACCGTGGTGAGGGTCAGTGGGCCGTGGGCCACCACACCCCCCTGAACGGGAACGAGCAGTTCAAGAAGGACGACGACGGTCTCAACGTACGGACACGTATTGAGACGATCTACTCCAAGCGCGGCTTCGACTCCATCGACCCGAACGACCTGCGTGGACGTATGCGCTGGTGGGGGCTGTACACCCAGCGCAAGCCCGGCATCGACGGCGGCAAGACGGCCGTCCTTGAGCCGGAGGAGCTGGACGACAAGTACTTCATGCTGCGCGTCCGCATCGACGGGGGGCGGCTGACCACGCAGCAGCTGCGGGTGATCGGTGAGATCTCCCAGGAGTTCGCGCGCGGCACCGCCGACCTCACCGACCGGCAGAACGTGCAGTACCACTGGATCCGGATCGAGGACGTGCCCGAGATCTGGCGGCGCCTCGAAGAGGTGGGCCTGTCCACCACCGAGGCCTGCGGTGACACGCCCCGCGTGATCCTCGGCTCCCCCGTCGCGGGCATCGCCGAGAACGAGATCATCGACGGCACGCCCGCGATCGACGAGATCCAGCGCAGGTTCATCGGCAACCCCGACTTCTCCAACCTGCCCCGCAAGTTCAAGTCCGCGGTCTCCGGCTCCCCGCAGCTGGACGTGGCGCACGAGATCAACGACATCGCCTTCGTCGGCGTGAACCACCCGGAGCACGGCCCCGGCTTCGACCTCTGGGTCGGCGGCGGCCTCTCCACCAACCCCAAGCTCGGGGTCCGGCTCGGCGCCTGGGTGCCGCTGGACGAGGTGGCCGACGTGTACGGCGGGGTCATCGGGATCTTCCGCGACTACGGCTACCGGCGGCTGCGCACCCGCGCCCGCCTGAAGTTCCTGGTCGCGGACTGGGGCGCGGAGAAGTTCCGCCAGGTCCTGGAGGACGAGTACCTCAAGCGCAAGCTGGTCGACGGGCCCGCGCCCGAGCAGCCCGCCCAGACCTGGCGCGACCACCTCGGGGTGCACCGGCAGAAGGACGGCCGCTTCTACGTCGGCTTCGCCGCGCGGGTGGGCCGGGTCGACGGGACCACGCTCACCAAGATCGCCGACCTGGCGGACCAGCACGGCTCCGGCCGGGTGCGGACCACCGCCGAGCAGAAGATGATCGTGCTGGACGTGGCCGAGGAGCAGGTCGAGTCCCTGGTCGCCGGCCTGGAGGCGCTGGACCTGCGGGTCACGCCCTCCCCGTTCCGGCGCGGCACGATGGCCTGCACCGGCATCGAGTTCTGCAAGCTGGCCATCGTCGAGACGAAGGCGCGCGGCGCGTCCCTCATCGACGAACTGGAGCGCCGCATCCCGGAGTTCGACCACCCGATCACCATCAACATCAACGGCTGCCCGAACGCCTGCGCCCGTATCCAGGTCGCGGACATCGGTCTCAAGGGCCAGCTGATGCTGGACGACGAGGGCAACCAGGTCGAGGGCTACCAGGTGCACCTCGGCGGCGCGCTCGGGCTGGAGGCCGGGTTCGGCCGCAAGGTCCGTGGCCTGAAGGTCACTTCGGCCGAACTGCCGGACTACGTCGAGCGGGTGCTCGGCCGTTTCCAGGAGGAGCGCGAGGACGGTGAGCGCTTCGCGGCCTGGGCGGCGCGCGCCAGTGCGGAGTCGCTGTCATGAGCGAGCGAGCCGCCCCGTTCTACTGCCCGTACTGCGGCGACGAGGACCTCCGTCCCAACGAGACCGGCCACGGCGCCTGGGAATGTGCCTCCTGCAACCGTGCGTTCCAGCTGAAGTTCCTGGGCCTGCTGACCCGGGGCGTTCAGCGCAACGACGTTGGAGAGGACCGGATATGACGGACACTCTGCTGAGTGGAGAGCTCACCGACCGAGAGCTCCGGGAGCTGGCCGAGCAGGCCGGACGGGAGCTGGAGGACGCCTCCGCGACCGAGATCCTGAAGTGGGCGACCGACGCCTTCGGGCCGCGCTTCTGCGTCACCTCCTCGATGGAGGACGCCGTGGTCGCGCACCTGGCGTCGCGGGTGCTGCCGGGCGTGGACGTGGTCTTCCTGGACACCGGCTACCACTTCCCGGAGACCATCGGGACGCGGGACGCGGTGGACGCGGTGATGGACGTCAACGTCATCACGATCACCCCGCGGCAGACGGTCGCCGAGCAGGACGCGGAGCACGGCGCGAAGCTGCACGACCGCGACCCGGACCTGTGCTGCGCGCTGCGCAAGGTCAAGCCGCTGGAGGACGGCCTGACCGCGTACGCGGCATGGGCGACGGGGCTGCGCCGCGACGAGTCCCCCACCCGGGCGAACACCCCGGTCGTGGGCTGGGACGCCAAGCGCCGCAAGGTGAAGGTCTCCCCCATCGCCCGCTGGACGCAGGACGACGTGGACGCCTACGTCGCCGAGCACGGGGTGCTCACCAACCCGCTGCTGATGGACGGTTACGCCTCCGTCGGCTGCGCGCCCTGCACCCGCCGGGTGCTGGAGGGCGAGGACGCACGGGCCGGCCGCTGGGCCGGCCGGGGCAAGACCGAATGCGGGCTGCACGGCTGATGACGACTGATCAGGAGAGTTCGATGAGCGTGACGGAGACGGGAGCCACGATCTGGCTCACCGGTCTGCCGAGCGCGGGCAAGACCACCATCGCGTACGAGCTGGCGGGCCGGCTGCGGACCGAGGGCCACAAGGTGGAGGTGCTCGACGGCGACGAGATCCGGGAGTTCCTCTCCGCGGGCCTCGGCTTCTCCCGCGAGGACCGGCACACCAACGTGGCCCGGATCGGCTTCGTCGCCGAGCTGCTCGCCGCCAACGGCGTGAAGGTGCTGGTCCCCGTCATCGCCCCGTTCGCCGACAGCCGCGAGGCCGTCCGCAAGCGGCACGCCGCCGAGTCCACCACCTACCTGGAGGTGCACGTCGCGACACCCGTCGAGGTGTGCTCCGTACGCGATGTGAAGGGGCTGTACGCCAAGCAGGCCGCGGGCGAGATCAGCGGGCTCACCGGGGTCGACGACCCCTACGAGGCCCCCGAATCGCCCGACCTGCGGATCGAGTCGCACCAGCAGACCGTGCAGGAGTCAGCGGCGGCGCTCCACGCGCTGCTCACCGAGAGGGGCCTGGCGTGAGTGCCGTCACCACCGTGCCGGAGGGCACCGTCCATCCGTTCGCGCTCAGCCACCTGGACTCGCTGGAGTCCGAGGCGGTCCACATCTTCCGTGAGGTGGCGGGAGAGTTCGAGCGGCCGGTGATCCTGTTCTCCGGCGGCAAGGACTCCATCGTGATGCTGCACCTGGCGCTGAAGGCGTTCGCGCCCGCGCCGGTGCCGTTCACGCTGCTGCACGTGGACACCGGGCACAACTTCCCCGAGGTCCTGGACTACCGCGACCGTACGGTGAAGAAGCACGGGCTGCGGCTGCACGTCGCCTCCGTGCAGGAGTACATCGACGCCGGGAAGCTCCGCGAGCGCCCCGACGGCACCCGCAACCCGCTCCAGACCGTCCCGCTCACCGAGGCGATCCAGCAGCACCGCTTCGACGCGGTGTTCGGCGGCGGGCGGCGGGACGAGGAGAAGGCGCGCGCCAAGGAGCGGGTGTTCTCGCTGCGCGACGAGTTCTCCCAGTGGGACCCGCGCCGGCAGCGGCCCGAGCTGTGGCAGCTGTACAACGGCCGGCACGCCCCCGGTGAGCACGTCCGGGTCTTCCCGATCTCCAACTGGACCGAGCTGGACGTCTGGCAGTACATCGAGCGTGAGGGCATCGAGCTGCCGGAGATCTACTTCGCCCATGAGCGCGAGGTGTTCAACCGCAACGGCATGTGGCTGACGGCCGGTCACTGGGGCGGGCCCAAGGACCACGAGGTCACCGAGACCCGTCTGGTGCGCTACCGCACCGTCGGCGACATGTCCTGCACCGGTGCCGTCGACTCCGACGCCACCACGCTGGACGCCGTGATCACCGAGATCGCCGCCTCCCGGCTCACCGAGCGGGGCGCGACCCGCGCCGACGACAAGATGTCCGAGGCCGCGATGGAAGACCGCAAGCGCGAGGGGTACTTCTAAGATGACCACACCCATCCTGTCGGCCGAGCAGTTGTCGGCCACCACCCTTCTGCGGTTCGCCACCGCCGGGTCGGTCGACGACGGCAAGTCCACCCTCGTGGGGCGCCTCCTGCACGACTCCAAGTCGGTCCTCACCGACCAGCTGGAGGCCGTCGAGCAGGCCTCGCTGAGCCGCGGCCAGGATGCGCCGGACCTGGCGCTGCTGACCGACGGGCTGCGGGCCGAGCGCGAGCAGGGCATCACCATCGATGTCGCCTACCGCTACTTCGCCACCGCCCGCCGCCGGTTCATCCTCGCCGACACCCCGGGCCATGTGCAGTACACCCGCAACATGGTGACGGGCGCATCCACCGCCGAGCTGGCCGTGGTCCTGGTCGACGCCCGCAACGGGGTCGTCGAGCAGACCCGCAGGCACGCCGCCGTCGCAGCCCTGCTGCGCGTCCCGCACGTGGTGCTGGCCGTCAACAAGATGGACCTGGTCGACTACGCGGAGCCCGTGTTCGCCGCGATCGCCGAGGAGTTCACCGCGTACGCCGCATCCCTCGGCGTCCCGGAGATCACCGCGATCCCGATCTCGGCGCTGGCCGGGGACAACGTGGTGGAGCCGTCCGCGCACATGGACTGGTACGGCGGGCCGACCGTCCTGGAGCACCTGGAGACCGTCCCGGTCAGCCATGACCTGACCGCCTGCCACGCGCGCTTCCCCGTGCAGTACGTGATCCGCCCGCAGAGCGCCGAGCACCCCGACTACCGGGGTTACGCCGGTCAGATCGCCGCCGGGGCCTTCCGCGTCGGCGAGTCCGTCTCGGTGCTTCCCTCCGGGCGCACCACGACGATCACGGGCATCGACGCCCTCGGCGAGAGTGTGGACATCGCCTGGGCGCCGCAGTCGGTGACGCTCCGGCTGGCCGACGACATCGACATCTCGCGCGGCGATCTGATCGCCCCCGCCGTGGACGCGCCGCCGGTCACCCAGGACGTCGAGGCGACCGTCTGCCACGTGGCCGACCAGCCGCTCTCAGTGGGCCAGCGGGTGCTGCTGAAGCACACCACCCGGACGGTCAAGGCGATCGTCAAGGACATCCCCTCCCGGCTCACCCTGGACGACCTGTCCCAGCACCCGGCCCCCGGGCAGCTGGTCGCCAACGACATCGGCCGGGTCGTCGTGCGGACCGCCGAGCCGCTCGCGCTCGACGCCTACGCGGACTCCCGACGCACCGGGTCCTTCCTGCTGATCGACCCGGCGGACGGTACGACGCTGAGCGCCGGTATGGCCGGGGCGTCCTTCGCCGCGGTGGCCGAAGCAGGCGGCAGCGCGGCCGACGACGCCGAGTGGGACTTCTGATGGGCGGCGACTTCTTCTCCACCTTCGCGAAGGAGGGCGGCCGCGTGGGCAGCGGCGCCCTCGGCAGCGGCCAGGGCGGGGTCGGGCGATGTGCGTGATGACGTACGCGCACCGCTTGCGCGCCCACCCGTACCACCCGCGCCCGCAGCGTCCCTACCGCCCAAGAGCTGCCGATCTCCCGGCCGCGCCCCCCTGAGCACCAGTGGGACGTGAGGACCGGGCCAAGGAGAGGAACACCTTCCGTGTCTGCCCCACGTTCCCGCGTGCGCCGCGGCCTGGTCGCCGCCGCCGCCCTGCCCCTGCTCGCCCTGGCCGCCACCGCCTGCGGCTACGGCTCCCAGGCCCAGGCCGACGACGTGAAGGCGAACGTCTCCACCGGGGGCAGGAAGCTCTCCGCGGACACCGTGAAGGTCGGCTACCTTCCGAACATCACGCACGCCACCGCCCTGGTCGGTATCCAGGAAGGCACCATCCAGAAGGAGCTGGGCGGCACCGAGGTCGAGTCGACGGCCTTCAACGCCGGTCCCTCCGAGATCGAGGCGCTCAACGCCGGGTCCATCGACATCGGCTTCATCGGCCCCTCCCCCGCCATCAACGCCTACGTCAAGACCCAGGGCAAGGGCCTGCGGATCGTGGCCGGTTCGGCCTCCGGCGGGGTGAAGCTGGTGGTCGACCCGGAGAAGATCAAGACCGTGGACGATCTGAGGGGCAAGCGGATCGCGACCCCGCAGATCGGCAACACCCAGGACGTGGCCTTCCTCAACTGGATCGCCGAGAAGGGCTGGAAGGTCGACCCGCAGAGCGGCGGGGGCGATGTCTCCGTGGTCCGCTCGGACAACAAGGTGACGCCCGACGCCTACAGGGCCGGTTCCCTGGACGGCGCCTGGGTCCCCGAGCCGACCGCGTCGAAGCTGGTCTCCGAGGGCGCGAAGGTGCTTCTCGACGAGAAGGACCTGTGGCCGGACAAGAAGTTCGTGACCACGCACATCGTCGTGTCGCAGAAGTTCCTCGACAAGCACCCCGACGTCGTCGAGGCCGTGATCAAGGGGTCGATGTCCACCAACCAGTGGATCGACGACAACCCCGAAAAGGCCAAGGCGTCAGCGAACAAGGCGCTGGAGAAGCTGAGCGGCAAACCGCTGCCCACCGAGATCCTCGACCCGGCGTGGGAGTCCATCGAGTTCACCAGCGACCCGCTGGCCACCACGCTCAGGACGCAGGCGGGGCACTCGGTGCGGGCCGGTCTGCTGGAGGACGCGAAGCTGTCGGGCATCTACGACCTCGGCCCGCTGAACAGGATCCTCAAGGCCGAGGGCCGGCCCGAGGTCGCCGACGCCGGTCTCGGCGCCAAGTAGCCAACCCGTACAGGACCCAGGAATCCCAGGAGGTGACGACCATGGCGACCAGCACCCTCACCAAGGCCGAGGACCGTACGGCGGTCGAGCACGCCGCCCGTCTCACGCACGTCTCGAAGTCCTTCGCCGGGCCCACCGGGCAGCAGCTCGTCCTGGACGACATCAACCTCGATGTCGCTCCGGGTGAGTTCGTCACCCTCCTGGGAGCCTCCGGGTGCGGAAAGTCGACGCTGCTCAATCTGGTGGCCGGACTCGACCGCCCGTCCGTGGGGTCCATCGAGACCCCCGGCGGGCGGCCGGCCCTGATGTTCCAGGAGCACGCCCTCTTCCCGTGGCTGACCGCGGGCAAGAACGTCGAACTGGCCCTGCGGCTGCGCGGGGTGCCCAGGTCGCAGCGCCGCGGCGAGGCGGAGCGGCTGCTCGAACTCGTCCGCCTCGGCGGCGCGTACGGCAAGCGGGTGCACGAGCTCTCGGGCGGTATGCGGCAGCGGGTGGCGATGGCTCGCGCGCTCGCCCAGGACAGCCAACTGCTGCTGATGGACGAGCCGTTCGCGGCGCTGGACGCGATCACCCGCGATGTGCTGCACGACGAGCTGACCCGGATCTGGCGGGAGACGAACGCCTCGGTCCTCTTCGTCACGCACAACGTGCGTGAGGCGGTACGGCTCGCGCAGCGCGTCGTACTGCTGTCGTCGCGGCCCGGCCGGATCGCCCGGGAGTGGACGGTCGACATCGAGCAGCCGCGCCGCATCGAGGACAAGGCGGTGGCGGAGCTGTCCGTTGAGATCACCGAACAACTGCGTGGGGAGATCCGCCGACATGGCCAGCACTGACATCACGTCCGGCCGGAAGCGGCCGGACGGGCCATCCGGTCCCGCCGACGCGAGGCCCGACGACCTGGCGGGCCTGGAGGCGGGCCTCGACGCCCTGGACGCGGTGCAGATCCGCCGCACCCCGGTCGGCGAGGTCCTGCGGAACAAGGTGCTGCCGCCGGTCGTGGCGGTGGCCCTGGTCCTCATCGTCTGGGAGCTGCTGGTCCGCGCCGAGTTCACCGAGGTCCACAAGCTGCCGCCGCCGTCCGCGGTGTGGGACAGCGCGAGGGACATGTGGCTCAAGGGGACGCTCCTGGAGGTCGTCTGGACCAGCGTCTCTCGCGGTCTGCTCGGCTTCCTCCTCGCGGTGGCCATCGGTACGCCGCTGGGGCTGCTGGTCGCCCGGGTGAAGCTGGTCCGGGCGGCGATCGGGCCGATCCTGGCCGGGCTCCAGTCGCTGCCGTCGGTGGCGTGGGTGGCCCCGGCGGTGATCTGGCTCGGGCTGAACGACCAGATGATGTTCGCGGTGATCCTGCTGGGCGCGGTGCCCTCGATCGCCAACGGGCTGGTATCGGGCGTGGACCAGGTGCCGCCGCTGTTCCTGCGGGCGGGCCGCACCCTGGGCGCGACCGGCATCCGCGGGACCTGGCACATCGTGCTCCCGGCCGCGCTGCCCGGCTATCTGGCGGGCCTCAAGCAGGGCTGGGCCTTCTCCTGGCGCTCGCTGATGGCCGCCGAGATCATCGTCTCCTCGCCCGAACTCGGCCTGGGCCTGGGCCAGTTGCTGGAGAACGGTCGCAGCAACTTCGACATGCCCGGGATCTTCCTCTCCATCCTGCTCATCCTGTTCGTCGGCATCGCGATCGACCTGCTGATCTTCAGTCCGCTGGAGCGGTGGGTGCTGCGCAGCCGCGGTCTCCTCGTCAAGAACTGAGTCACGCCATGTCCCAGCCCGTTCTTCTCCTCATCGCCCACGGCAGCCGCGACCCGCGGCACGCCGCGACCGTGCACGCGCTCACCGAGCGGGTGCGCGCCGAGCGGCCGGGGCTGCGTGTGGAGACGGGATTCCTGGAGTTCAACGCTCCTTCCGTGCCCCGGGTGCTGGAGCGCCTGGCCGCGGAGGGGGCTAACGAGGTGACCGCCCTGCCCCTGCTCCTGACCCGGGCGTTCCACGCCAAGACCGACATCCCCTCGGTCCTGCGCGAGGCCCGGGCCCGGCTGCCGCGGCTGCACATCCGCCAGGCGGACGTGCTCGGCCCCTCCCCGCTGCTCAACGCCACCCTGGCCCGGCGGCTGCGGGAGGCCGGGGTCCGTCCCGGCGACCTCCCCCGGACCGGGCTCGTCCTGGCCTCGGCGGGATCCACAGACCCGGAGGCGATCGCAGTGATCGCTGAAATCGCGCGGGAGCTGCGGCACACCGGTTGGTGCGCCGTGCGGCCTGCGTTCGCCTCCGCTGTTCAGGCCGGCGGCTTCTCCCGTACCGAGGACGCGGTACGGGCCCTGCGCGCCGAGGGGGTCCGCCGGGTGGCGGTGGCCCCTTACGTCATCGCGCCCGGCCGGCTCCCCGACCGCATCGCGGCGGGCGCCGAGGCGGCCGGGGCGGATGTGCTGGCCGACGTGCTGGGCCCCGCGCCGGAGCTGGCGCGGCTGCTGCTGGACCGGTACGACGAGGCACGGGTGACGGTGGGGGCGTCGTTGTCGGCGTAGCGCTGCGCCACGGCCGGTCCGCTGATCGCACAGCCGACTGCCGCGCCCGGGACATCTCCCGGCCGCTCAGTCGTAGGACAGCCCGCCCGAGCGCGCCCGCTTGAGCTCGAAGAACCCCTGGTGGTCGGCCAGCACCCGGAAGCTGTCGAAGAGCTCCGCCGCCTCCTCGCCGCGCGGGATCGCGTTGAGGACCGGGCCGAACCACACCGTGCCGTCGACGTGGATCGTCGGCGTGCCCACGTACGCCTCCTGCTCCGGGTCCTTGCCCGCGTCATGGCAGCGGGCGACCTCTTCGTCGTACGCCGTGGAGTGCGCGGCCCCCGCCAGGGCTGCGGGCAGGCCCAGTTCGGCGAGGGCGGCGGCGATCACCGCGTCGAAGTCCTCCTCCTTGTGCCGGTGGATGCGGGTGCCGAGGGCGGTGTAGAGGTCCCGCAGGATGCCGTCGCCGTGGGCGGCGGCCGCGGCGACGGCTACGCGGACCGGGCCGATCGATCTGTCGACCAGTTCGCGGTACCAGTCGGGCAGTTCATTCCCCTGGTTGTGCAGATACAGGCTCATGGGGCGGAAGCGGAGCTCGATGTCCCGTTGCCGCTCCACCTCCAGCATCCAGCGGGAGGTGATCCAGGCGAAGGGGCAGGCCGGGTCGAAGAAGAAGTCGACGGAGGTGCGGGCGGAGGTGGGGCGGTGCGTGCTCATGCGCCTCAGCCTAGGCAGTGATTGGTGTGGGTTCCCGGGCCAATGAGTACCTGGTGCGGTGGGCCACTTCGGTTCGCCTGCCGGGTGCGGGAACGGCCGAACAGGCGCCGTTGACGAGCAACGGGCCTCATGTCAGCGTCGGTTCGCGCGGAACGGCCGTGCGCGGTCCCGTCGGCACGGCGGGCGTCCGGGAGGGGAGCCATCATGAGAAGACGCAGGTCCACGACGATTCCGGCGTTGGCGCTGGTGCTGTCCGGAGCGCTGCTCACCGCCGGGGCGGCCGCACCCGCCCTGGCCGTCGGCAGCGGGCACTCGGGGGCGACGGCGACCGCCGAGGCGTTCCGGTTCCAGGCCGATCCGACGCCCGATGAGCAGGAGCGTCTGAGGGAGATCGCGGGCGCGATCTGGACGCCGCAGCTGGCCGCCGGATGGAACATGAACGCCGAGGTCGCCGGGGTGCTCTCGCAGGCGACCGAACGCATCCTCCAGTGCTCGGAGGCGTTCGCCCTCGTGCCCCGGCCGCCGGGCTTCGTACCGGGCCTCGGGTATCTCGTCCAGTACTGGAAGAACCTGCGGGACTACTTCCTGGTGGTGAAGGACAACCGCACCTACCGCGCGTGCGTGGTCTCGACCGCCGCCTACTACCGCTCCATCATCGAGATGGCGTCCGCGGGCATCTGAGTCCGGGACGGACGGACGGGCTGCCGTACGGCCGGTACGTGCGGCGGCCCGTCAGGCGAGCGTCTTGTGCGGCTGGTCGGGGTCAGGGGTGTGGTGGCGGCCCACCGGGATCACCAGCGGGGTCCGGCTCACCGGGTCGGTGGCCACCTGGCAGCGGAGGCCGAAGACGTCCTCGACGGTTTCGGCGGTGATGACGTCGGCGGGTGCGCCCTCGGCGACGACGCTGCCCTTCTTCATCGCGATGACGTGATCGGCGTACCGGCAGGCCTGGTTGAGGTCGTGCAGGACCATCACGACCGTGCGCCCCTCGCGGCGGTTGAGGTCGACGACCAGGTCCAGGACGTCGATCTGGTGGGCGAGGTCGAGATACGTGGTCGGCTCGTCGAGGAGGAGGACCGGGGTTCCCTGGGCGACGGCCATGGCGATCCAGGCGCGCTGGCGCTGGCCGCCGGAGAGTTCGTCCACCGCGCGGTCGGCGAGGTCGGTGGTGCCGGTGGCGGCGAGCGCGTCGTGCACCGCCTGTTCGTCGGCCTTGGTCCACTGCCGCCACCACGTCTGGTGCGGGGAGCGGCCCCGGTTGACCAGGTCGATGACGGTGAGGCCCTCCGGGGCGACCGGGGACTGCGGGAGGATGCCGAGCCGCTGGGCCAACTCCCGGGTGGGGATGGTGTGCAGGGCGCGGCCGTCCAGGCTGACCGCGCCTTCGCGGGGGGCCAGCAGCCGGGCCAGGGCGCGCAGCAGGGTCGACTTCCCGCAGGCGTTGGCGCCGATGATGGCGGTGATCCGGCCGGGCGGGACGGCCAGGTCCAGGCCGGAGACGACGGCCCGGTCGTCGTAGCCCAGGTGCAGTCCCTCGGCCCGCAGGTCGGGTTCGGCGGTGGTCATCGGTCAGCCTCCTGAGCCCGCGCGGTTGACGCGGATGAGCAGCCAGAGCAGCACCGGGGCGCCGAGCACTCCGGTGACGATCCCGACGGGCAGTTCGGTGCCGGGGATCAGTTCGCGTGCGAGGACGTCGGACGCGAGGACGACGAGGGCGCCGGTGAGTCCGGCGGCGAGCGGGGGCGGCCAGGCGGTGCGGCAGAGGCGCTGGGCGATCTGCGGGGCGGTGAGCGCCACGAACGCGACCGGTCCGGCGGCCGCTGTGGCGAAGGCGACCAGGCCGACGCCGGTGATCAGGACGGTGAGGCGGACGGTCTGGACCCGCGTGCCGAGCCCCTTGGCGACGTCGTCGCCGAGTTGCAGCGTACGCATCAGGCGGCCGATCAGGAGGGCCGCGGGCACCAGGACGAGGAGGGAGACGGCGAGCGGTGCGGCCTGCTGCCAGTCGCGGCCGTTGAGGTTGCCGACGAGCCAGCCGAGCGCGGCCTGCGCCTGGAAGCGGCCGCCCCGGGCGAGCAGGAAGTCGGTGATGCTGAGGCAGACCCAGGAGACGCCGATTCCGACGAGGATGATGCGGTAGCCGGTGGTGCCGCGCCGCCAGGCGAGCCCGTAGACCAGCAGGGCGCTGGTGAGGGCCCCGAGGAGGCCGAGAGCCTGGGTGCCGAGGCCGAAGTCCCAGCCCAGCACGATGCCCGCGACGACGGCGGTCCCGGCGCCCTGGGTCAGGCCGATCATGTCGGGACTGGCCAGCGGGTTGCGGGTCATCGTCTGGAACAGCGCCCCGGACATGCCGAACGCGATGCCCGCGAGCAACCCGGTCATGGCGCGGGGCAGCCGCAGTTCCCGGACGACGAGGAGGGTGCCCGGGTCGCCGGAGCCGGTCAGCGCGCGGGCGACGTCGGTGAGGGGGATGCCGTACTCCCCGATGGAGACGTTCCAGCACAGGGCCAGGAACACGGCGAAGGCCAGCGCGGCGCAGACCGCGAGCTGCCGGGGGCGCAGGGTGCCGGAGACCGGCGGGAACGCCAGCCGGAAGGGGCGGGCGGCCGACTTCGCGGCCGGGCGCGGCTTCGTGGGCAGGGTGTCGGTGGTCATGGTCATACCTCCGCGAGGCGGCGTCGGCGGACCAGGGCGATGAAGAACGGCCCGCCGATGAAGGCGACGATGATCCCGGCCTGCACCTCGACGGGCCGGGCGATCACCCGGCCGAGGATGTCCGCACTGAGCAGCAGACTCGCGGCGAGGGCGGCCGAGAGCGGCAGCAGCCAGCGGTGGTCCGGGCCGAGTCCGGCGTACTGGGCGAGGACCCGGGCTACGTGCGGGACGACCAGGCCGATGAAGACGACGGGGCCGATCACCGCGACCGCCCCGCCGGTGAGGAGGGTGATGGCGATGACGCCCTGGAGGCGGACGAGGCCGAGCTTGCGGCCGAGCGAGGCGGCCACGTCGTCGCCGAGGGCGAGGCTGTTGAGCGCGGGGGCACTCGCCAGGGCGAGGAGCGCGCCGAAGGCCAGGAAGGGCAGGACGCGCAGCACGGTGGAGGCGTCCTGCTCGGCGAGCGAACCGGCCGACCAGAAGCGGTAGCGGTCCAGCGCGTGCGGGTCGGTGAGGACGATGGCGCTGGTCAGCGACGTCAGGACGGCGGTGACCGCGACTCCGGCCAGGGCCAGCTTCACCGGAGTCGACCCCGAACGCCCCATCCTTCCCAACAGATAGACGACGACGCCGGCGGCCATCGCCCCGGCGAACGCGAACCAGATGTAGCCGAGCAGCGAGCCGATCCCGGCGACCCCGGCGGCCAGCACGATGGCGAACGCGGCCCCGGCGCTCACCCCGAGGATGCCCGGGTCGGCCAGCGGATTGCGGGTCAGCGCCTGCATCACGCAGCCGGAGAGGCCGAGCGCCGCGCCCGCCGCCAGGCCCAGCGCCGTACGCGGGATGCGCACGGACCAGATCACGTCCTCGACGCGGGGCCCGGCCGGCCGGCCGATGAGCGCCTTGAGCACGTCGCCGGGCGGGATCTGGAGCGCGCCGAGCCCGATCGAGAGCAGGCACAGCACAACCAGCACGGTGCCGAGCGCGGCCACGAGCAGGGCGGGTCGCCATCGGGCGGGGCGGGTCACGGGGCTGGCTCCACGGTCCGGTTCCTCAGGGGTGGTTCGACGGGGACGGGGCGGTGTCCGTCCCGGCGGACGGGACGGACACCCAGGACGCGTCAGGACGGGTCAGGGCTCGTCAGAACGGGGGCAGGACAGGGGCAGGACGGTTCAGGACGCGGGCTGGACGACCTTCGTGTCCGTCTTGCCGTCGACGGCGGCGGACAGCATCGGCACCAGGCGGTCGACGGTGTACGGGATGCTGAGCGGGGTGACGAAGGAGATGGCGCTGCCGAAGTGGCTGCTCTCCTTCACCATCACCTCGCGGCCCTCCTTGACCACGTCAAGCTTTCCGTAGAGCGGGTTGGCGTGGAGCTTCTTGGCGTCCTTGTCCGGGTCGGCGACGATCCAGACGGCGGCGTCCGTGTCGAGGAGATCGGTGCGCTCCTTGCTGATGTTGGCGCCGAACGCGTCGCCGACGACCTTGTCCAGGCCGGCGGGCAGCTGGAAGCCGAGGCCGTTCAGCACCCGGGAGCGGTTGTCCTGCGAGCCGTAGACGTACATGCCCTCGTACGGGGTGGCCATGACGGCCGTCTTCCCCTTGAACTCGGGGTGCGCGGCGGCGGCGTCGGTGATGTGCTTCTCGGTCTTCGCGACCAGCTCCGCGGCCTCCTCGCTCTTGCCGAGGGCCTTGCCGACCTGCGCGGTCTGGTCCTGCCAGGAGATGCCCCAGTCCGGACCGTCCTTGGGCTGGGCCACGACCGGGGCGATCTTGGAGAGGGTGCGGTACTGGTCCTTGGTGAGGCCCGAGTACAGGGCGAGGATCAGGTCGGGGCGCAGGGAGGCGATCTTCTCGACCTGGGGCCCGGTGCCGTCGTCGTGCAGGACGGTGGGCCGGGGCTTGTCGCCGAGGGCCTTCTCGGCCCAGGGGCCGATGGCGCCCTTGAACTCGCCGAACCACTCGGTGGTGCCGACGGGGACCTTGCCGAGGGCGAGCACGGCGTCCTGGTCGGAGAGGCCGACCGTGACGATGCGCTGAGGCTCGGCCTTGAGGGTGGTGGCGCCGTACTTGTGGTCGAGGGTGACCGGGTAGGCGCCCTTCCGCGGGCTGTCGTCGGCGGACGGGGCGGCCGCGTCGCCGCTCTCCTCGGACCCGCAGGCCGCGGCTCCGAAGAGCAGCAGGGCGGACGCGGCCACGGCGGTCAGCCGGGTGCGCTGGAACAAGCGGAACATGAGTGATTCCTTCGGGGACGGTGGACGTGCCACGGGGAGGCGGGAACGGGGGGATGGTGCGTGGGGTCAGGGGTGCGGTGCGGTGCGGCTGCCGGACCAGGCGCGCCACAGCGCCGCGTAGGGTCCGTTCGCGTCGCGCAGTTCGTCGTGGGGACCGCTCTCGACGACCCGGCCCGCCTCCAGCACGACGATCCGGTCGGCGGCGACGGCCTGGGTGAGGCGGTGGGCGACGACCAGGGCGGTGCGGCCGGACAGGGCGGCCTCGGCGGAGCGTTCCAGGACGCGCGCGCCCGCGCTGCCCGCCTCGGCGGTCGCCTCGTCGAGGACGGCGAGGACGGGGTCGGCCAGGACGAGCCGGGCGAGGGCCAGTTGCTGGGCGCGGGCCGGGGCGAGGCGGTGGCCGCCCTCGCCGACGACGGTGGCCAGTCCGTCGGGCAGGGCTGCGGCCCAGTCCAGGGCGTGCACGGCGGCCAGGGCGGTACGCAGGTCGGCGTCGGTGGCGTCGGGGCGGGCGAGCCGGAGGTCGTCGGCGAGGGTGCCGGTGAACACGTGGACTTCCTGGGTGACCAGGACGACGGGGCGTTGTCCGGTGGCCGCGCGGGCGGTGACCGTACCGGTGGTGGGCTGTTGGACGCCCGCGACGATCCGGGCGAGCGTCGATTTCCCGGCTCCGCTGGTTCCGACGAGCGCCACGTGCTCGCCGGGCTTCAGGGTGAGGGAGACGTCGTGCAGGACGGGGCGGCCGGGCCCGTAGGCGTGGCCGACCCCGTTCACGGTGACGGCGGCCGCCTCGGGCGCGATGCGCTGCCGCGGTACGGCGACGGGCTCCGCCTGCTGGGTGAGGTCGGTCACCCCGACCAGCCGGGCGAGTCCGGCCGCCGCCGACTGGGCGTCGTCGAGCAGCACCAGGGCCGCGTTGACGGGCCCGAAGAGGCTGTGGAAGTAGAGGGCGGCGGCCGTCGCCGTACCGATCGACACCGCCCCGTCGCCCACCAGCAGGAACCCGGTGACGAGGACGGCGGCCAGCCCCAGGTACTCGGCGATGTGGAGGCGTCCGTAGAAGCCCAGCACCAGGTTGACGCTGCGCATGGTCAGTCCGACGGCCTCGCGGGAGCGTTCGGCGGTGCGTTCGGTGTGCTGTTCCGCCAGCAGGTGGCCGCGTACGGTCACGGCCCCGCCGATGGTCTCCAGGAGCTGTTGCTGCTGGGCCCCGTTGGCGACCCGCTGGTCCGCGTAGAGGGTGACGGCCCGGCGCACGTACCAGCGCGCGGTGAGCAGTTGGACGGGGACCGCGAGGAGCGCGGCGAGCAGGAACCGTACGTCCAGCAGGGCCATCGCGCCCAGAGTGAGGACGATCGCGAGGACGGAGCGGGCCATCTCGGGCAGCGCGGAGCGTACGGCCTCGGCCACCCGGGCGACATCTCCGGTGACGCGGGCGGTGAGGTCTCCGGCCCCGGCGCGCTCCAGCCGGTCGGCGGGGAGGTTCAGGGCGCGTTGGACGAACTGCTCGCGCAGCCGGGCCAGTACGGTCTCGCCGAGGCGGGCGACCCTGGTCAGCCCGACCGTCGTGGTGAGGCCCTGGACGGCGGCGACCACGACGAGGAGGACCACGGGGAGGGTCAGGTCGGCGGCGGGGCGGCCGTCGGCGACGATGTCGACGATCCGGCCCAGCAGCGGCTGGACGAGGAGGCCGACCGCGGTGGCCGCGACCAGGACGCCGATGCCGGTCAGGGCGAGGCCCCGGTCGGGCCGGATCAGCGCGCGCAGGGCGGCCCGGGTGCGGGCGGCCGTGGCGACGGGGAGCAGTTCCCTGCCGTCACCACCCTCACCTGTGCCCGGTATTTCCGCTGTCGTGGTCATGTGAGCACCGCCGTGCGGTAGACGGGATGGTCGCGTACGAGGTCCTCGTGCGGGGCCTCGGCGGCGATCGCGCCGCCGTCGATGAGGACGACGCGGTCGGTGGCGGCGAGCAGCGCGGGGCTGCTGGTGACCAGGACGGTGGTGCGGCCGGTACGGGCGCGGCGGATGCCCGCGGCGATCCGGGCCTCGGTGGCGGCGTCGACGGCGGTCGTCGGGTCGTGGACGACCAGGACACCGCGGTCGGCGGCGAGCGCGCGGGCCAGGGCGACGCGCTGGCGCTGGCCACCGGAGAGTGAGCTGCCGCGTTCCCCGATCCGGCCGTCGGCGCCGCCGGACAGGGCGGAGGCGACCTCGTCGACGGCGGCGGCGTCCATCGCGGGGCGCGGGTCGGACCCGGCGGGCGCGGCGGCGGTGACGTTCTCCAGGAGGGTGCCGTCGAAGAGCTGGGCGTCGTGCTCGGCGACGAGCAGCGCGGAGCGCAGGGCGGCCGGGGCCAGTTCGGTGAGGGGTACGCCGTCGAGTTCGACGCGGCCCCGGTCCGGGTCGCAGCGCCGGGCCAGGCAGCGCAGCAGGGTCGCGGCGTCGGCCGGGTCGGTGACGACGACGCCGAGGTGTTCACCGGGGCGGACGGTCAGGTCGAGGCGGTCGAGCCCGGCGTGGCCGAGGCCGTGCAGGCGCAGTTCGCCGGGGCCGGCAGCCGCCGTTTCGGTGGTGCCGCCGGTGGTCTCGCCGGGGGCGGCCAGCACGTCGGCGATCCGGGCGGCGGAGGCGCGGGCCTTGGCCAGCTCGGCGCCGACCCAGGCCAGCACACCGATCGGGCCGGGGAGGAAGAGGGCGAGGCCGACGGCGGAGACAAGGGCGCCGAGACCGATGGAGTCGTTGAGGACCAGGCGGCCGCCGACGAGGGCGACGAGCGCGATGAACGAGCCGGTCAGCGTGAGCATCAGGCCGGTCTGGAGGGCGGCGGCGCGGGCGGCCCGCACGTTGGCCTCGCGGGAGGCCTGGCTGGTGGCCCGGTAGCGGTCGACGGCGGCGTGCTCCGCCCGCAGTCCCTTGAGGACACGGACCCCGGCGACCAGGTCGGCGGCGACCCCGGAGGCGTGGGCGGCGCGTTCCTGTTCGGCTTCGCTGCGGTGCTCCAGGGGGCGGGCCAGGAAGTGGCCGAGCGCCATGAGGGCCGGGGCGCCGATCAGGACGAGGAGCCCGAGGGGCAGGGAGGCGCGGAGCAGGAGCACCGCGCCCGCCACGACGCCGACGACGGCGGCGATGCCGAGGGTCAGGGCCATGTTGGCGGCCCCCACCCGGCGGGCGTCCTCGGTGGCCACGTTCACCAGGGCGCCGGGCGGCCGTCCGGCCTCCGCTCCGCCGTGCGGAGCGAGGACCCGGCGTACGACATCCAGGCGCAGGTGGTGCGCGGCCTGTTCGGCGGCGCGCTCACCGGCCCGGGCACCGAAGCGGAAGCCGTAGGAGAGCATGGCGTAGACGACGGCGAGGACCACCAGCCAGAGGGCCAGCGCTCCCCCGTCGGGGCGGACGACGGCACGGTCGACGATCATCCCGATGAGGACGGGGACGAGGGCCTCGCCGATCTGGTGCCCGGCGCCGAGCACCGATCCGACGACGACATCGCGACGCTGCCCTGCAACGGCGCGGCGGATGACACCGCGCCCGGCCGTATCAGCCCCCACTCACCTGCTCCTCAGCGTGTCGCGAACAGCGGAGGGGCGACTTTCGGCCACCCACCTCCAGACAAACGAAGGTAAGGCTAACCTAAATCGAAAGCGGCCGGGAACCCTGGCCTCCGGACGGGCGGAGCAGCGGCGCTCAGGCCCCGGCGAACGGGCCGTCGGACAGCGGATCGCGGGTCAGCGAGTCGTCGCTGAACGGCGTCGCCTGGTGGAAGTAGAGCCGCCACCCCTCCGGGGTCAGCCGCCACAGGGAACTGCGGTGCGAGCGGAGCCCCTTGGACTCCGTGTCGAAGGTCAGGTGCACCAGGTCGGGGCAGACCTGCACCCCTCGCATCCGGGACGCGGTCAGCGGGCCGGGGAGCGGGGCGTCCTCCGCGGTCAGCGACGCGATGATCGTCTCCCGGTTCCAGAGCCTGCCGCTGCTCCCGATCTCCTGGAACTCGGGGTGCAGCAGCTCGGCGAGGAGACCGGCGCAGGCCCGTACCGCCGGGTCCAGCAGGCGGAGCTCGCCTTCGATGGCTGCGGCCACGGCGGGCGACGGCTCAGACACGGGTCATCTCCACGAGTTTGGCCACGGTGTTCCAGTTACGGGTGGTGGCGGTGAGGCCCTTGGTGTGGCGGGGGCGCCCCAGGGCGTCGGCCAGCTTGGAACGGCCGAGCCCGTCGGGGGCGTACAGATACAGGCAGCGGTCGCCGAGCCGGAACTCCTCCGGCAGGAAGGCGGGGGCGTCGAGGTCCGCGAAGCGGTCGGCGTCCACGGGCCGGTCGAAGTAGGTGACGTGGAGCTGCTTGCCCGCCAGTTCGGCGGCGGGGAAGGGGCAGGCGTCGGCGACGGCCGCGAGATAGCCGCTGTCGCGGACGAGGCAGTCGACAGCGAACCCGAACCGCTGGTGCAGGGCCTTCCGCAGGTCGGCGGCGAGGGCGCTCTCGTCCTCGCGGTCGCTGCGGAAGACGGCGTTGCCGCTCTGCAGATAGGTGGCGATGCCGGTGTGGCCCAGCCCGGTGAGCACGTCGCGCAGTTCGGGCATCGGGACCCTTTTGCTGCCGCTCACGTTGATCCCGCGCAGCAGTGCCGCGTACGTCGTCGTCATGGCCACCCACCCTAGAGCGATCCCCGCGCACACCGCGGCCGCCGCGCCCCGTGGGGGAGAGCGCGGCGGCCGCGGTGGCGGGAGAACGAGGGCCACTGGACTCGTTGCAACAGTCCAACGACTGCTCCCAGCAGGACAGTTCGACCTAGCTCTTCGCGTTGGCATCGGCATCGATCTCGGCCTCGATGAGGTCGGCGGCGTGCGGTGTGCCTCCCTCCCTCACCATCTGCTCGCGCAGCCGCGCGCACCGGGCGGCCACCTCGGGGTCGTCCACCAGGGCGAGCACCGCCTCGGCGAGGCTCGTGGCGTCAGCGTCCTCCATCGGGAGGTGTCGGGCCACGCCGAGCGACTGGAGCATGTCGGCGTTGCCGAACTGGTCGACGGCCTGCGGGACCGCGACCATCGGGGTGCCGGTGGCGAGCCCTTCCTGGCTGCCGCCCGCCCCGGCGTGGGTGATGAAGACGTCGGCCTGCCGCAGCACGGACAGCTGCGGCACCCACCGACACACCTCGACATTGCCGGGTACGTCACCGAGTTCCGCCGGGTCGACGTGTGCGCCGATCTGGAGCACCACATGCCAGCCGGGCCGGTCGCCGAAGGCCGTGACGCACTCCCGGTAGAAGGCGGGCTGCTTGGTGAACGAGGAGCCCAGCGAGACCAGCAGCACCTTCTCCGCACCGGCGGGCCGCCGCCACTCCCCCTGGTCGGCACGGTCGCCCTGGCAGGCGCCGACGAAGGTGTACATCTCGCGGTCGACCCGGTCGGCGTTCGGCTGGAGCGCCTCGGGGATCAGGACGAGGCCGCGGCGCGGGCGGGCCACGAAGTCGTCGGAGGAGACATGGCCCAGGCCGTTCTCGGCGAGCCAGCCGTCGAAGCGCGCGTAGTACGCCTTGCCGCGCTCGGTCTGCTTCAGCCCGGCGGTCATCGGCTCACCGACCTCCTTCTCGTACCCCTCCCAGGGCACGAAGTTGGGCCAGAGGGAGACGGCGGGGACGCCCCAGCGGTGGGCGAGGACGCGGGCGGGATAGGAGGTGATGTCGTGCAGGACGAGGTCGGGCTCGTCGCCCACGAAGGCCTCGGCCAGCTGCGGGAGGGCCTGGATCGCGTCATTGAGGAAGGGTTCGATGTTGTCGATCAGCTCGGTGCCCCAGGCCTCGGGGTCCTCGTCGGTCGGCAGGGTCGAGGTGTAGATCACGGGCTCGGCGCCGGTGGCGGCGACCTTCTCGGCGAAGGAGGCGGGGATGGCGTAGCTGACGCGGTGTCCACGGTCGACCAGTTCACGGATGACGTCGAGGCTCGGGTTCACATGTCCGTGGGCGGCGATGGAGAACATGGCGATGTGGGCACGCGGGGATTCCGTCATGCCGGCACCGTAAACGAGACGAGACGTCTCGTGCAATCTGTTTCCGCCCCCGTTCCTCTTGTCCCTCTCGGCTTCTCCCCCTCGGCTTCTCCCCCTCAGCGCTGGTAGCGCGCCAGCACCCTGTTCCCGTCGTCTACCAGCCGTTTGCGCAGTTCACCGATGTCGATCGCACCGCTGTAGAACTCTTGGAGGGCGGGGGTGGCCACCTTGTCCTTCCATTCGGGACAGCCGCGCACACTCCGGGCGGGCACCGGGCGCAGCCCCCGGGCCAGTCACACCATGTTCGACGGCCGCAGCAGGAAGTCGATGAAGGCCACGGCCTCCTTCTTCTGCGGGCTGTCCTCGGCGACCGACAGCGTCGGCGTCGGCGTCGGCGTCGGCAGAACCGTCCAGTCGAACCCCTCGGGCGCCTGCTGGATGATCTGCTGACGGTACGAGAACCCGAGCGGCACCATCGCGTACTTGCCGCCGAAGAAGCCGGGCAGGGAGTCCGACCCGCCCATGCCCAAGGCGCTGCGGGCGGCGCTGCCGTCGGTGTTGACCTGGTCGTGGATGGTGCCGGGCACCACCCGGTCGCCCTCCTCGAAGGGCAGCGACCAGACGACGCAGACCATGATCACCCCCCACAGGGTGTTGATCAGATACAGGTTCTTCAGCACCAGGAGGAGCGGGATGGTCACCAGGGCGAACGGGAACGCCTGACTGACCACGACCCGGCCGGTCGCGGCGGTGGCGAGCCGACCCCGGTGATGCACTTGGTGCACCCGAGGCGGACGTCGTTCCCTTCCGGCCGGCCGTGAGCCTTCGTCATCGTGCTGACGGCCCGTCGGTTCGTCAAGGGCGGCCCCCGGGGGTGCGAAAATCGCACCCATGGACGAGAAGCGTGCGCGTGAGGTGCTGACGGCTGCCGGGCTTCCCGGCACGGCGGAGCTGCTCGCGCTGGGCGAGAACGCGGTGTTCGCCGACGGCGACCTGGTGATCAAGGTCGGGCGGGACGCCACCGGCCACCCCGAGCTGCGCGAGCGGGCCGAGCGGGAGGTGGCCCTCGCCGACTGGCTGGCCGCGTCCGGCGTCCCGGCCGTCCGCGCGGCCGAGCACCGGCCCCGGCTGGCCGACGGCCACCCGGTGACGCTGTGGCACCGGCTCCCCGCCCCCGTACGGCCCACCGAGCCACGCGACCTCGCACCGCTGCTGACCCTGGTGCACGCGCTGCCCGCCCCGGCGGACTTCACCCTGCCGCGCCGCGAGCTGCTGGGCGGTGTGGAGCGGTGGCTTAACCTGGCGGGCGACGCGATCGACCCGGCCGACGCCGACTTCCTCCGCGAGCGCCGCGACGGCTTCGCGGCCGCGGCCGCCGCCCTGGTCCCCCGTCTGCCGCCGGGCCCGATCCACGGCGACGCGCTCCCGCGCAACGTCCACGTCGGTCCCGACGGCCCGGTCCTGGTCGACCTGGAGACGTTCTCCGCCGACCTGCGCGAACACGATCTGGTGGTCCTGGCCCTGTCCCGCGACCGCTACGCCCTCGATCCCGCGGCCTACGACGCCTTCACCTCCGCGTACGGCTGGGACGTCCGGGAGTGGGACGGCTGCGCGGTCCTGCGGGGCGCCCGCGAGACGGCCAGCTGCGCCTGGGTCGCCCAGCACGCCCCGGCCAACCCGAAGGCACTGGAGGAATTCCGCCGCCGCGTGGCCTCGCTGCGGAACGGCGATCCGGGAGTGCGGTGGTATCCCTTCTAGGCCCGCACGCCGACTCGCTCCGAGGTTGCGCGCTGGCTGGTGCGTACGAGGGGCGTGGGCCCCTCAGTGCGCTTCCGGCCAGTTCCTGTCCCGCCATCCCCCTGAAGGGAGCCCGCACGACACCACGGGCGCCGGCTCACCGCCCGCGCGGGATCACCGGCCAGGACGGCTCGACCACGGCCGCCGGGTCGGCGGTGCGACGCAGATAGGCCTGGAGGGAGGCCGACTGCTCGGCGGCCGCCCGGATCTGGAGGGCGTGCAGCTCGGCGGGGGGCAGGGTGCCGACGGGGCGGTGCCGCTCGCCCATCCGGCGCACCACGCGCACGGCGGCCACCGCGTCCGCCGTCGCGTCGTGGGCTCCGTCGAGCGTCACCCCGTAGTGGTCGCAGAGCGCCTGGAGGGCGCGCTTGCCCTTGCGGTACTTGTCGACGTGCTTGTCGATGACCAGCGGATCGATGACGGGCGACGGCGCCCCGCCCACCCGGTCCTCGACCGACGGCAGTCCGTACCTGCGGCACTCGCGGTCCAGGAGCGAGAGGTCGTAGCGGGCGTTCATCACCACCAGCGGGACGTCCGAACGCAGCACCTCGGACACCGCCCGGGCGATCTCCTCGACAGCCGAGGCCGCCCGGGCGCCGTGCTTGCGGGCGTGGTCCGTGCCGATCCCGTGGATCGCGGAGGCCTGCTCCGGTATCGCCACCCCCGGATCGAGCAGCCAGGTCCGCTGCTCGGCGACCGTGCCGTCCGGCTCCAGCCGGACGAGTGCGGCGGTGACGATCCGGTCGGTCTCGACGTCGGTCCCCGTCGTCTCCAGGTCGAAGCCGACCAGTGTTCCCCGGTGCCAGCTCATCCGGATACCTCCTTCGTGGTGCGCTCCCCCGACTGATGACCACCCTGCCACGGGCCACTGACAGCGCCCTGCGGCACCCCCGCGGACCACGGTCCGTCAGGAGACCGGGCGCGAATCCGTCCAGACCGACTCGAACTCCTCGCGGTAGATCTCGAAGAGGCCGTGCTCGCTGTCCTGCCCGGCCCGCACCACCGTGCGCCGCCCGCCGCCGCGCAGCACCAGGACGGGGGCCTCCATGCCCCGGGCGCGGCGCAGATAGGGCTGGACGACGCCCACGGCGTCCGGGCCGTCGCCGTCCACCAGGTACGCGGTGAAGCGCGGGGTCTCGTCGAAGACCTGGATCTCGAAGGCGCCGGGGTCGCGGAGCCTGGAGCGGACGCGGCGCATGTGGAGGATGTTCATCTCCACCGAGCGGCTCAGCTCGCCCTTCTTGAGGCCCAGTTCCCGCTCCCGGCGGCGGACCGCGCTGCTGGCCGGGTTGATGAACAGCAGCCGGACCCGGCAGCCCGACTCGGCGAGCCGGACCAGGCGGCGGCCGGAGAAGTTCTGCACGAGCAGGTTGAGGCCTATCCCGATGGCGTCAAGCCGGCGCGCTCCGCCGAACAGGTCCTCGGCGGGCAGCTGGCGCTGGAGCCTGACCCGGTCCGGATGGACGGAGACCACGTCCGCGTACCGGTCGCCGACCAGTTCCTCCACGGCGTCCACCGGGAGCCGGTCGGCGGAGGGCACTCCGGTCCCGCTGCCGAGGATGTCCAGGAGGCGGGCCGAGGCGCGTTCGGCCTGGGCGAGGACCGCCTCGTTCAGGGCGCGGTTGCGGGAGACCACGTTGCGCGCGACCTCCAGCTCGTCGAGGGCCAGCTCGACATCGCGCCGGTCGTCGAAGTACGGCTCGAAACACGGCCAGTGCTGGACCATCAGCTCGCGCAGCTGGGGCAGCGTCAGGAAGCTGAGGACGTTGTCGTCGGCCGGGTCCAGCAGATAGCCCTTGCGGCGCGAGACCTCGCGTACGGCGACGGCGCGCTGCACCCACTCCTGTCCGGCGGGCCCGGCCGCGGCCACCACCCACTCCTCGCCGTGCACGGGCTCGTAGATCGGCCGGAGCACCGCGGCGACCACCGCCCGCAGACGCTGTTCGACCAGATTCAGCCAGATATAGGCGCGCCCCGCCCGCTGGGCGCGCGTGCGCACCTCGCCCCAGGCCTCCGCTCCCCAGTCCAGCTCGGCGCCTATCTCCAGGGGCTGCGCAAGGGACACCGCCCCGGGCGGGGCATCGGTCGATTCCCCCTCGTGACCTGCGTCACCTGGGGGCAGCTCGAACCCTCCCGAGCTCACCCGCGTACCGCCTTCCACTCCCCCACCCAACGATCAAGGAAGAGTACTCCGGGAGCGTGATCCGATGCAGCCCGATGCGCAGGCGACTTTCTCAACTCCCCTGCGGACGCGGCCAATTCCTTGCGGCGAGATCGGGTGGAGTGAGCGGATTCATAGTGATTGGGCACCCTGTTCCGGGCCGGCAACCGGACGCCGGGCGCGCCACGGTGTCCGTAAGCGCGTCCGGGGCGGCACCGGAGTGTCCGAAGTTGACCGGTGCGGCGGGGCCCGGCGACAGGACTCGGCCGCACCGGGCGACGTCCTAGGTGAGCGCACCGTTTTCGGGGAGTATTCGGGGAGCATTCGGTGAGTATCGGGCCGAGGAAAGCCACCGCACCCGGATCAGAAGTGGAAGAGTCTTCATCATGCAGGTCTGGCCGGGACACGCGTATCCCCTCGGCGCCACGTACGACGGCGCCGGTACCAACTTTGCGGTCTTCTCTGAGGCCGCCCACCGGATCGAGTTGTGCCTGTTGCACGACGACGGTTCAGAGACGGCGGTGGAGCTCCGCGAGACGGACGCCTTCGTGCGCCACGCCTACCTGCCCGGGATGATGCCGGGCCAGCGGTACGGCTTCAGGGTGCACGGCCCCTACGAGCCCCAGCGCGGGCAGCGGTGCAACTCCGCGAAGCTGCTGCTCGATCCGTACGCCCGCGCGGTGGCCGGGAAGATCGCGTGGGGCGAGGAGGTGTACGGCTATCCGTTCGGCAGGCCGGACGCCCGCAACGACCTCGACTCGGCGCCGCACACCATGAGCTCCGTGGTGGTCAACCCGTACTTCGACTGGGGCGACGACCGCCGCCCCCGGACGGACTACCACCGAACCGTCATCTACGAGGCCCATGTGAAGGGCCTGACCATGCTCCATCCGGGGCTTCCGCCCGAGCTGCGCGGTACGTACGCGGGCCTGGCCCACCCCGAGGTGATCGCCCACCTCACCGAACTGGGCGTCACCGCGATCGAACTGATGCCCGTTCACCAGTTCGTCCAGGACCACCGGCTGGCGGACATGGGGCTCGCCAACTACTGGGGCTACAACACCATCGGCTTCTTCGCCCCGCACAACACCTACGCCTCCTGGGGCGAGCGCGGCGAACAGGTGCTGGAGTTCAAACAGGCGGTGAAGGCCCTGCACCAGGCGGGCATCGAGGTCATCCTCGACGTCGTCTACAACCACACGGCCGAGGGCAACCACCTCGGACCGACGCTCTCCTTCCGGGGCCTCGACAACGCCTCCTACTACCGTCTGACCGACGATCAGCGGTACTACATGGACACCACGGGCACCGGGAACTCCCTGCTCATGCGGTCCCCGCACGTCCTTCAGATGATCATGGACTCGCTGCGGTACTGGGTGACCGAGATGCATGTGGACGGCTTCCGCTTCGACCTGGCGGCCACGCTCGCACGCCAGTTCCACGAGGTCGACCGGCTCTCCTCGTTCTTCGACCTGGTCCAGCAGGACCCGGTGGTCAGCCAGGTCAAGCTGATCGCCGAGCCGTGGGACGTGGGCGAGGGCGGCTACCAGGTGGGCAACTTCCCGCCGCTGTGGACCGAGTGGAACGGAAAGTACCGCGACACGGTCCGCGATCTGTGGCGGGGCGAGCCGCGCACCCTGGCGGAGTTCGCCGGACGGCTGACAGGATCGTCCGACCTCTACCAGGACGACGGGCGCCGCCCGCTGGCCTCGATCAACTTCACCACCTGCCACGACGGTTTCACCCTCAACGACCTCGTCTCGTACAACGAGAAGCGCAACGACGCCAACGGGGAGAACAACCGGGACGGCGAGAGCCACAACCGGTCCTGGAACTGCGGCGCCGAGGGCGAGACGGACGACCCGGAGGTCCTGGCGCTGCGGGGCCGGCAGATGCGGAACTTCATCGCCACGCTGATGCTGTCGCAGGGCGTGCCGATGCTGAGCCACGGCGACGAGTTCGCCCGTACGCAGCAGGGCAACAACAACGCCTACTGCCAGGACAACGAGCTGTCCTGGATCGACTGGCCCGACCCGACGGACCCCGAGGACGACCCCCGCCGCGCCCTGCTGGAGTTCACCCGGACCATGGTGTGGCTGCGCCGCGACCACCCGGTGTTCCGGCGCCGCCGCTTCTTCCACGGGCGGCCGGTGGAGGGCACCCACGACGAGCTGTCCGACATCGCCTGGTTCACTCCCGAGGGCGAGGAGATGACGCAGCAGGACTGGCAGGCGGCCCACGCCAAGGCGATGACCGTGTTCCTGAACGGCCATGCGATCTCCGAGCCGGGGCCGCGCGGGGAGCGGATCTCCGACGACTCGTTCCTGCTGATGTTCAACGCGAGCGCCGAGACGCTGGAGTTCGCCGTCCCGGTCGACCACGGGGAGCAGTGGCAGGTCGTCGTCGACACCGCACGGCCGGAGGGGGTGCCTCCGGGGACGGGGCCGAAGGTGGCCGAGGGCGAGCGGGTCACCCTGATCGGACGCAGCCTGACGGTGCTGAAACGCCCGGCCTGAACGGCGGCGGGGAGGAACGAGGGGGGTGAGCGTCCCGCCCGGGGTGACACAGATCGCCCCGGGCGGGGTACGTAGGAGTCCATGACGCCCTCCGCCACGTACCGGCTTCAGCTCCAGCCCGACTTCCCGTTCGCCGCAGCCGAGAAGGCCGTGCCGTACCTCGCCGCGCTCGGCGTCTCGCATCTGCACCTGTCACCCGTCCTGGAGGCGGTCCCCGGCTCCCGGCACGGCTACGACGTGGTCGACCACAGCCGGGTCCGGTCGGAGCTGGGCGGTGAGGACGGACTGCGGTCGCTGGCCTCGGCGGCCCGGGAGCACGGGCTCGGCCTGGTCCTGGACATCGTGCCCAACCACATGGCGGCCGCGCCCCGGCACAACCGTCAGCTGTGGGAGGTGCTGCGTGAGGGCCCGTCGTCCCCGTACGCCCGCTGGTTCGACATCGACTGGGCGGCCGGCGGCGACAAGGTGCTGCTGCCGGTGCTCGCGGGCCCGCTCGGCCAGGAGCTGGACGCCCTGGCCGTGGACGGCGACGTGCTGCGCTACAAGGACCTGGAGTTCCCGCTGCGGGCGGGCACGGCCGGGCTTCCGCTGCCAAGGCTGCTGGACGCCCAGCACTACCGGCTCGGCTGGTGGCGGCTGGCGCGCACCGAGCTGAACTACCGCCGCTTCTTCACCGTCTCCGAGCTGATCGGGGTCCGCGTCGAGCACCCCGAGGTCTTCGACGCCACCCACGGCAAGGTCATCGAACTGCTGAGCGACGGGGTGCTGGACGGGCTGCGGATCGATCACCCGGACGGCCTCGCCGCCCCCGCCGCCTATCTGGAGCGTCTGAACGAGGCGAGCGGCGGCCGCTGGACGGTGGTGGAGAAGATCCTGACCGGCGACGAGAGCCTGCCCGTGGAGTGGGCGGTGGCGGGCACGACCGGTTACGACGCGCTGCACCGGATCGACGGGCTGTTCACCGATCCGTCCGGCGCGGCGGAGCTGCTCGGCCGCTACCGGGAGTTCGCGGGCCCGCCCGGCGACCGGGGCGGCTACTGGAAGGCGACGGTGCGGCGGGCCGCGTACCGGGTGGCGACCCACGAACTGGCCGCCGAGACGGCCTGGCTGACCCGGCTGGCGGCCGGGATCTGCGGCCGCGACCCGGCGCTGCGCGATCACGCGCCCTGGGCGCTGCGGACGGCGGTCCGGGAACTGCTGGTACGCATTCCGGTCTACCGCCCGTATGTCACGGCGGGCGAGCCGCCGACCCGCATCGCGGAGGCGACGCTGACCGACGAGGCGGTACGGGAAGCGAAGTCGGTGTTCTCCGTGCCGGAGGAGGCAGCGGCCGTCGACGTCGTACGGGATCTGGCGCTCGGGCGGCTCGGGGACGGGGAGGAACAGACGTCTTTCTGCGCCCGGTTCGCGCAGACGGCGTCCGCGCTGCACGCCAAGTCGGTGGAGGACACCGCGTTCTACCGGTACGTCCCGCTGATCTCGGCCACCGAGGTGGGCGGGGACCCGGGCCGGCCGGCCGTGCCACCGGCGGAGTTCCACGCCTTCGCCGCCCGGATCGCCCGCGACTGGCCCGCCACCGGCACGGTCCTGACCACCCACGACACCAAGCGCAGCGCGGACGTACGGGCCAGGATCGCGGTGCTGTCCCAGTGCCCGCAGCGGTGGGCGGCGCTGATGACCGAACTGACGGCGGCCACGGCCGTCGGGGCCCCCGACCCGCAGCTGGCCTGGGCGGCCTGGCAGTCGGCGTACGGCTGCGCGGAGCTGCCCGCCGACGAGCTGGCCGGACGGCTGGAACCGGCCCTGCTGAAGGCGGTACGCGAGGCGGGCCTGTTCACCAGTTGGACGGAGCCGGACCCGGCGTACGAGCGGGCGGTGTCGGACTTCGTCGCCGCCGGGCCGGGCAGCGCGTCGGGGCTGCCCCGGCAGCTGGTCACGGAGTTCGCGGACGCCCTCGCCCCGCATGTCCGCGCCCAGGTACTGGGGGCGGCGCTCGTGCAGCTGACGATGCCGGGGGTGCCGGACCTCTACCAGGGCACGGAGAGCGAGTACCTGGCCCTCGTCGACCCGGACAACCGGCGCCCGTTCCGGCGGCCCGAGGCCCCGGACGAGAAGCAGACGCTGACGGCGGCCGCGCTGGGGCTGCGGCGGGAGCTGCCCGAGGCGTTCGGGGAGTCGGGGACGTACGCCCCGCTGGAGACCCGGGGCCCGGCGGCGCCCCACGCGGTGGCGTTCTGCCGGTCGGACGAGGTGGTCACGGCGGTGACCCGGCTGTCGCTGCGGCTGGCGGAGGAGGGCGGCTGGCGCGACACGGTGGTGGACCTGCCGTACCCGGGGCCCTGGCGGGATGTGCTGTCGGCCTCGCCTGGCCGGGAGTTCGCGGGCGGCACGGTGGCGGCGCGCGAGCTGTTCGCGGAGCGGCCGGTGGCGCTGCTGCGGCGGGTGGGGCGGGATGCGTAGGGGCTCACGCCTGCGGTGGGTGGGGCGGGCAGGGACTCACGACTCCGGGGGCGGGCGGGGCACGCGAAAGGCCCCCCTCCCCCTGCGCCTCGCGGAGCGAAGCACGTTGGGGCTCGCACTCCGGGGGCGGGCTGGGGCACGCGAACGCCCGCCCCGGCACCGCGCGGGGCGGAGCACGTACGGGCCCCTCCCCCGCACCGCGCGGGCTGTGGTGGTCAGGACGCCCGTACCAGCAGGGTGCGCGGGCCTCGGGTGAGGAAGCCCGCCTGCCACCGGCCGGAAGCCGTCGGCCCAGCGGATGCCGGGCATCGCCGTGAGCAGGGCCCGCAGTCCTTGTTCGGCCTCCAGCCGGCCGAGCAGGGCGGCGGGGCAGCCCGCAGGGCCGGTGATCAGGAGAGCCCGGCCGCCCCGGCGGGGAGCCACCGGCAGAACTCGCCGACCAGGTCCGCCCCGCCGTGCCCGGCTGTGCGGCGGGCCAGGACGCAGGCGGTGCGCTCGACGAAGGAGGCGGTGCCCGGGTCCGGTACCCCGCCGGCTGGCAGCGGGGTGCGGACCACGCTGCCCCGGCAGAGCCCGAGCGGCATGGTCCATGGCAGGGGTGGGCTGGTGAAGGCGGTGGCCGAGCGGGCGGGCCGGGTGCTGGGTGTCCATCTCGTCGGCCCGCACGTCTCGGAGATGATCGCGGAGAGCCAGCTCGTGGTCGGCTGGGACGCGGAGCCCGCCGATGTCGCCCACCGCATCCACCCGCATCCGACGCTCGCGGAGGCGGTCGATGAGGCCTTCCTCACGCTGGCCGGGCGGGGGCTGCACCAGCAGCACTGACCGGAGGCATCAGGCGGGCGGAAGGCCGGGACCGGGCGGCGGAAGTTCGGGGGCGGGCGGTGGCAGCTCGGGCGGACGGGCGGCGGAGGGCCGGGGCGGGTGCGGCGGCAGCTCGGGCGGGCGGTGGGCCGGAGCGGTGAGGCGGAAGCTCATCCGGCCGAAGCTCACCTGGTCCCCGTCCCGCACCGGGATCGAGCCGACGAGCCGCTGTCCGTTGACCCAGGTGCCGTTGGTCGAGCCGAGGTCGCGCAGCACCCAGCGGCCGTTCTGCACGGTCAGTTCGGCGTGCAGCCGGGACACCGTCTCGTGGTTGAGGCGCAGCCCGTTCGCCGGGTCGCGGCCGACGAGCAGCGGGTGGGGGCTCGGGGCGGGGAGCAGCAGCTTGGGGAGCCGCTCGGTCTGCCAGGCCCGGCGCAGCCTGCCGGGGAAGGCGGAGATCCCGCCGACCGCTCGGACGAGCCCCTGCGACCAGCGGCTGCCGCCGGTCTCCAGGTCGGAGGTGAGGGCGGCCAGTTCCTCGGGGCGACGGGCGACGAGGGCGAGCTCCATGCGGCGCATGAACGTGTCGTGCGACAGCTTGCCCTGTGCGGCACCCTCTCTGAGCACGCCGAGGACACGGTCGCGCTGGGCGTCCGACAGCCGAGCGGGAGACGTGTGGAACTCGAAGGAGGATGTCACACGGTCGATTGTCGGCCCGAGGGGCCCGGGGTGTCCAGGCGAGCCGGGTTTCCTCCCGCGCTGACCTGCGTGGCTCCCACGCGGGGCCGCTTGCCCGGTGCTCAACACAGGTCGGGGACCTGCCCCGTTGAATCCGGTGGACAGCGGGCGCGGGCAACGGCTACGGTCGGCACCGGCATCCGGCCCAGTCGTGAAAGGAGGTGGGACCGTGCGTGAGCACACCACCGGCAACACCGGCATCCGCAGCTTCTCACCCCCGCGTTCCCGCCCCGTCCACCGGGCGGTGTCGGACTCCGTCTGACCGGGAGCGCGGCACTTCGTCTCCGGAGGACACCTTCCATGACCGATCTGGTCATTCGCGCGCTCACCCCGAGCGACGCCGATCTTTTCCACTCTTTTCAGGACGCCGCTCTCGTCGGCCGCGGAGCGTTCGGCCATCGTTACGCCACCGTGGCGGACGGCGGCGAGTACCGTCCCGACTGGTCCTGGGTCGCCCTGCGCGAGAACACCGTGGTCGCCAGGGCCGCCTGGTGGGGCGGGCCCGACGACACCGAGCCCGTCGTGCTCAACTGGTTCGACTTCGCGGACGGGGAGGCGGAGGCGGGCGCCGAACTCCTGCGCCGCGCCCCGTTCGACAAGGAGTACGAGCTGATCGCGCCCGCCAAGTGGCGGGACGATCCGGCGGTGCGGTCCGCCGTCGAGGCGCGGGTCGCCGCCGCGACGGCGGCCGGCATGAAGCCGCTGGTCGAGCGCTACCGCTACCGGTGGACCCCCGACTGCCCGCTGCCGGAGCGGACCGGGCGGCTCACCTTCCGCCCCGAGCCGGACGACACGGTCATCCTCGATGTGCTGCGCCGCGTGCACTCGGCGACCCTGGACGCCCACGCCCGCAAGGCCATCGAGGGCCCCGGCGGTCTGGAGGCGGCGGCCCAGGAGGAGTTGGACTTCTTCCACTGGTGCCCCTCGCCGCGGGAGTGGTGGCGGCTCGCGTACACGCCGGACGGCGAGGTGGCGGGCATCCAGGTGCCCGCGCACAACCCGTCGGGGCCCTGCGTCGGCTTCATCGGGGTCGTGCCCGAGGCGCGCGGGCACGGCTACGGCTACGACCTGCTGGTGGAGTGCACGCGCTTCCTCGTCGAGCAGGGCGCCGAGTTCGTCGCGGGTGCGACGGACCGGGGCAACGTGCCGATGGCCGCCGCGTTCGCCCGCGCCGGGTACCCGATCACCCAGGAATGGGTCCATCTGGTGTGAGGGCCCCGGCCTCCTCGGCCAGCCACTCCAGGCGGAGTTGCTGCTCGGCGGGGATCGTCGCGTCCTCGCCGCGCGGCCCCACGTTGAGCAGCACGTTTCCGCCGTCGGCCGCCGTGTCGCGGAGCAGGGTGGACAGCGTGGGACGGTCGATGAAGGCGTCCGGGGCGGAGTCGCGGTTGTAGCCGAAGCTGTGGTCGACGCCCCGGGTGATCTCGTACGGGTCTGAGCCGGTGTAGCGGGCGTACTCCGGGGTGCGGAAGTCGAAGACGGGCGGTGTGCGCGGGACGAAGCCCTCGCCCTGTGCCACCGTCCGGCGGTCCCACCAGTTGTACAGCGCCTTCGCGCCCGGGAGGCGCAGGCCCCGCCAGTGCGGTGCGTACGGCAGCAGACGGTCGTTCACGACGCCGTGCGGGACGGTGAAGCGGTAGAAGTCGACCAGTGAGCGGATCTCGGTGGCGGAGGCGGGCCAGGCGATGTCGTTCCAGAGGATGTCGGGGCGGTAGCGGCGGATCAGCTCGCGCAGCTGCGCGTCGGCGTAGGCGGGGTAGCGGCCGCGCGGGACGGCGGAGAACATGTCGGCGGCGGTGCCGATGGGCCGGTCGTCGAAGGTCCAGTCGAGCCCACCGGAGTAGTAGACGCCGAAGCGAAGACCCTCGGCCCGTACGGCTTCGGCGAATTCTCCGACCACGTCCCGGGTGGTGTGCCAGCCGGTGCGGTGGGGGTTCTCCGTCTTCGAGGGCCAGAGGCAGTACCCGTCGTGGTGCTTGGCGACCAGGACCGCGTACCCCGCGCCCGCCTTCCGGAAGGAACTGGCCCAGGCGGCCGGGTCCCAGGCGGCGAGCCCGTCCTCGAAGTCGCGGCCGAAGTCCGTGTAGGGGCGGGTGCCGTAGGTGGCGCGGTGATGGGCGGCGACCGGGGAGCCGGGGAAGCGGAGCGCGTTCTCGTACCACTCCGCGTATGAGGTCCAGCCGAGCGGCGCACGCCGGCCCGCCGCCGGGAGTTCGGCGGCGGGGACGTGGGGCGGGGCCCAGCCGGGGACGGAGGCGGGTGTCCAGTGAACGAAGATCCCCAGCCGGGCCCGGGACCACCATGAAGCGACCATGGCGGGAGTATTGATCATGGGGGCGGCGCTGCGTAAGTCCCCTCGGCCGCTTCGTTCCCCTTCTGCTGCTTCTGCTGCTTCTGCGCGCGGATCAGGTCGCGGTACCAGGCGTACGAGGCCTTCGGCGTACGGGTCAGCGTCTCGTAGTCGATGTGGACCAGGCCGAACCGCTGGGAGGCCCCCTCCGTCCACTCGACGTTGTCGGTGAGCGACCAGGTGAAGTAGCCGCGTACGTCCACCCCGGCGTCCATCGCCGCGCGCAGGGCGGTGAGGTGGCTCTCCAGATAGGCGATACGGCGGTCGTCGGCGTGCGGTTCGTCCAGGGCGCAGCCGTTCTCGGTGATGAGGAGCGGGGGGAGCCGGTCGCCGTAGCGGGTGTGCAGCCGGGTGAGGATCTCGGTCAGCCCCTCGGGGACGACGGGCCAGCCGAATCCGGTCTTCTCGTACCCCTCGATCTCCCTTATGCCGAAGGGGAGTCCGGTGGGGATCGTGAAGCCGGAGAAGGTCTCCAGCGCCTCCGGGCGGGGAGCGCCGACCAGGGTGGGGTTGTAGTAGTTGACGCCGTACCAGTCGAGCGGCGTGGAAATGACCTTCAGGTCGTCGGCGACCGGTCCCGGCATCAGCGCGGCGAGGTTCTCGTCGGGGTAGCGGCCGGTGAGGATCGGCTCGGCGAACAGCCAGTTGGTGAGCGTGTCGTACAGCTCCGCGCCGAAGCGGTCCTCGTCGGTGTCCCCGGCCGTCCAGACCGGGGCGTGCGAGAGGGCGGCGCCGATGTTGTCCGCGCCCGCCGCGCGCAGGGCCCGTACGGCGAGGCCGTGGGCGAGGAGCTGGTGGTGGGCGGCGGGCAGGGCGTCGAAGAGCAGGGTGCGGCCGGGGGCGTGCTCGCCGAGCGCGTAGCCGAGCAGGGTGACCTCGGCGGGCTCGTTGATGGTGATCCACATCGGGACGCGGTCGGCGAGGCGCTCGGCGACGATCCCCGCGTACTCGGCGAAGCGGTGGGCGGTGTCCCGGTCGAGCCAGCCGCCCGCCTCCTCCAGCGGGAGCGGGGTGTCCCAGTGGTAGAGGGTCGGGGCGGGGGTGATGCCGTGGGCGCAGAGCTCGTCGACGAGCCGGTCGTAGAAGTCGAGCCCGTCGGCGTTGACGGCTCCGCTGCCGCCGGGCACCACGCGGGGCCAGCTGACGGAGAACCGGAAGGCGTCGGCCCCGAGGCCCGCGAGGAGGGCGACGTCCTCGCGGTAGCGGGTGTGGAAGCCGGTGGCCCGGGTGGTGTCGGTGCCGTCCTTGATCCGGCCGGGCAGCGCGGCGAAGGCGTCCCAGCCGGAGGGGCCCTTGCCGTCCGCGTCGACCGCCCCTTCGGTCTGGAAGGCGGAGGCGGAGGCTCCCCAGAGGAAGCCCGGCGGGAACAGCGGTACGGTCATAGCGGCCTCCAGCAGCCGTACGTACGAGCAGAGCCAGTACGTATGAGCAGAACCTGTATGAGCGGGAACCTCGGCGGGCAATGATCAGGACCAGACCTTAACGGCCGGTGACGGGCTCGTTCCAGAGGCCGGAGCCGTGCAGGGCCTGTCCAGGGACGAGGAGTGGTGGATGCAGTTCGAGGTGTGGGCCCCCGAGGCGGACTCGGTCGTACTGGAGGCGGCGGACGTCCGCTCCCCGATGGAGCGCGATCCGCTGCGGGAGGGGTGGTGGGGCGTCGAGGCGGAGGCGGCGGACGGGGACCGCTACGGGTTCCGGTTGGACGACGGGCCGCTGCTGCCCGATCCGCGCTCGCGGCGCCAGCCGGACGGGCCCGACGGGCCGAGCGCGGTCGTCGACCAGGAGGCGTACGCCTGGCGCAACGGGTGGGCGGGGCGACGGCTGAACCGCGCGGTCCTGTACGAGCTCCATGTGGGGACGTACACCCGGGAGGGCACGTTCGACGCGGCGGCGGCCCGGCTGGGCCATCTGGCGGAGCTGGGCGTCACCCATGTGTCGCTGATGCCGGTCTGCCCGTTCCCCGGCACCAACGGCTGGGGGTACGAGGGTGTCTCGCTGTGGGCGGTCCACGAACCGTACGGCGGGCCGGAGGGCCTCAAGCGCTTCGTCGACACGGCGCACGGGCTGGGGCTCGGCGTGGTCCTGGACGTCGTCCACAACCACCTGGGCCCGTCCGGCAACCATCTGCCCGCCTTCGGCCCGTACTTCACCGACACCCACCACACCCCGTGGGGCGCGGCGGTCAATCTGGACGCGCCGGGCTCGGACGAGGTGCGGGCGTTCCTGCTGGGCAGTGCGCTGGCCTGGTTGCGGGACTACCGGCTCGACGGGCTGCGGCTCGACGCGGTGCACGCGCTCGCCGACACCCGGGCGCTCACCTTCCTGGAGGAGTTGTCCACGGCCGTCGACGCGCTCGCCCTGGAGCTGGGCAGGCCGCTCGGCCTCATCGCCGAGTCCGACCTCTGCGACCCGCGCACCACCACCCCCCGCACGGCGGGCGGCCTGGGACTGCACGCCCAGTGGAACGACGACTTCCACCACGCGCTGCACACCGCGCTGACCGGCGAGTCCCAGGGCTACTACGCGGACTTCGCCCGTGCCCCGCTCGCCGCCCTGGCCAAGACGGTGACGTCCGCGTTCTTTCACAACGGGACCTACTCCAGCTTCCGGGGCCGCACCCACGGCCGCCCGGTCGACGTGAGCCGCTCCCCGGCGCACCGCTTCGTCGGGTACGCGCAGACCCATGACCAGATCGGCAACCGGGCGCTCGGCGACCGGCTCGCCGCCTCGCTCTCCCCCGGCCTCCAGGCATGCGCGGCGGCGCTCGTGCTGACCGGGCCCTTCACGCCGATGCTGTTCATGGGCGAGGAGTGGGGTGCGCTCACACCCTGGCAGTTCTTCACCGACCACACGGACCCGGAGCTGGCGGAGGCCGTACGCGTCGGCAGGCGGCGGGAGTTCGGGGCGCACGGCTGGGCGGAGGAGGAGATCCCCGACCCGCAGGACCCGGCCACCCGGGACCGCTCCTGCCTGGACTGGTCCGAGCCGGAGCGCGAACCGCACGCGCGGCTGCTCGTCTGGTACCGCGAACTGATCGCGCTGCGGCGGACGTTGCCCGATCTGCACGATCCCGACCTGGCCTCGGTGAAGACCGCGTTCGACGAGGACGCGCGCTGGCTGGCGTACCGCAGGGGCGATCTGCGGATCGCGGTGAACCTGGCGGACAAGCCCGCCGCGATCCCGCTGGGCTGGGGCCGCCACCGGCGGGCCGGGGGGCGAGTACTGGCGGCCTGGGAGCCGGTGGAGGCGCCGGGGGCGGACGGGGTGCTGCATCTGCCGCCGGAGTCGTGCGTGGTGCTGGCGGACGACTGAGCCGCGCGCCGGACCCGGGGGCCGGGGGCCGGGGCCCACGACTGAACCGTGCCGGACCCCGGGGCCGACGACCGAACCGTGCCGGACCCGAGGGGGGGCCGGGGCGCGCTACTCCACGACGGCCAGTTCGCGGGCGGTGGTGTTCAGCCGCCGTCCGCCGTCCTCGGTGACGGCCACGATGTCCTCGATCCGGACGCCGAACCGGCCCGGGAGGTAGACGCCCGGCTCCACGGAGAAGCACATGCCGGGGACGAGCGGCTGCTCCTCGCCCTCGATCATGTAGGGCGGCTCGTGGGTGGTGACGCCGATGCCGTGGCCGGTGCGGTGGATGAACCGGTCGCCGTAGCCGAACTCGGTGATCACCGCGCGGGCGGCCCGGTCGATCTCCTGGCAGGCGACTCCGGGCCGGACGGCGGCGCAGCCCGCCTGCTGGGCCTCGCGGACGATGTCGTGGACCCGCTGCTCCTCGGCGGTGGGCTCGCCGACATGGACCGTACGGGAGGTGTCGGAGCCGTAACCGTGCTTCAGGCCGCCGAAGTCGAGGACGACCATGTCACCCCGCTCGATGGTACGTGTCCCCGCCTCGTGGTGCGGGTTGGCCCCGTTGGGGCCGGAGCCGACGACGGTGAAGTCGACCTGTGAGTGTCCGAACTCCCGGAGCAGGGCGGCGAGATCGGTCGCCACGTCGACCTCCCGGCGGCCGGAGAACCTGACCTTCAGGATCTCCTCGTACGCGGCATCGGCGGCGGCCCCGGCGGCCGCGAGCCGTTCCAGCTCGGCGACGTCCTTCACCGCGCGGAGCATCGGGAGCGCCTCGGTGAGCGCGGTGTAGGAGGTGCCGGGCAACTCCCGCTGAAGGCCGAGGAGATGCATCGCCCAGGTGTTGTCGCTGACGCCGAAGCGGCCCCCGGCGTCCAGCAGCGGGGCGGTCACCGCGTACGGGTCCTTGCCGTCGGTCCAGTCCCGCAGGGTGAGCGCGGGCGCCCCGGTGGCGGCGGCCGCGTCGGGCGCCTCCAGGGTCGGGACCACGAGGACCGGGTCCTGCCCGGCCCGCAGCACGAGGAGCGTGAGGCGTTCGGTGCTCACGGGCCGGTAGCCGGTGAGGTGGACGAGGTCGGGCCCCGGCGCGACGATCACCCCGGCGAGCCCGGCCTCGGCGGCGGACTCGGCGGCCCGCGCCATCCGGGCCCGGTAGTCGTCGGCGGTGAAGGGCACGGGCGGGGCGGACCGCTGGGCGGACGGGCTGGTGCTGGGCATCGTGACTGACCTCCTGGCAACACTGCTCGGCTCGGCACACAGCATCCTGCCCGTTGGGCGGGGCGACCGCGACCGGCTCGGGCCGGACACGGCCTAGCGCTCGCGCGTCGGCTGCCGCACGATCAGGTCGGCCCGGCCGCGGCCGCTGAGCACCAGCCGGGCGTTCGCCTCGTCGGACCGTGCGACCCACTCGCGTGCGTACGGACGGGGCTTGCCGTACCGCACATGGCGCTCGACGAGCCGGTGCACCCGGATCTCCGGGTCGAGGTCCAGGAACCACACCTCGTCGAGCAGCCCGCGCACCGGCGCCCACGGCCCGTCCTCCAGCAGCAGGTAGTTGCCCTCGGTGATGACGAGCGGCACGTCCGGCGGTACGGCCAGGGCCCCGGCGACCGGCTCCTCCAAAGCCCGGTCGAAGGCCGGTGCGTACACCGGATGGACCGGGTCCGGGTCGCGCAGCCGCCGCAGGAGCGCCGCGTACCCGGCCGCGTCGAAGGTGTCGGGGGCGCCCTTGCGTTCGGCGCGGCCGAGGCGGTCCAGCTCGGCGGCGGCGAGGTGGAAGCCGTCCATGGGGACGAGGACGGCACGCCCGTCCAGGGTGGCCACCAGGCGCTCGGCGAGTGTGGACTTCCCGGCTCCGGGCGGGCCCGCGATCCCGAGGACCCGCCGCTGCCCGCCCTCCGCGAGCGCGCGGGCCCGGTCCGTCAGCGCGGCCCGGCCGCCGGTGGTCGTACCGTCCAGGAAGTCCATGCGGGGCATTGTGCGGGGCGGGGGCCGAAAGCGTTAGTGTTACGTATAACTACTTCTGCCTCACGCCTCTTGCCCGCCTCGTGCCTGTGGAAGGACCCTCATGTCCCATATCGCCCTGGTCACCCTCGTCGTCCGCGACTACGACGAGGCCCTCGCCTTCTACCGCGACGCGCTCGGGTTTGAACCCGTGGAGGACACCGACCGGGGCGACGGCACCCGCTGGGTGGTGGTGCGCCCGCGCGGGGCGGCGGCCGGTACGGGGCTGCTGCTGGCCCGTGCCAAGGACGAGGACCAGGCCGCACGGGTCGGGGCGCAGACCGGCGGGCGGGTCGGCTTCTTCCTGCACACCGAGGACTTCGCGGCCGACCACGCCCGGATGACCGCGGCCGGGGTGCGCTTCCTGGAAGAGCCGCGCCACGAGACATACGGCTCGGTCGCGGTCTTCGAGGACCTCTACGGCAACCGGTGGGACCTGTTGCAGCCCGCGAACTGACCCGGAACGCGGGTCGGGCGACGACAGCGCGCACCACGGCCGGCTTCCCGCGCATCAGCACTGTCCTTCCGGATTCGGGCGACATGGTGCTTCTCTTGCGCTTGCGCGTAGGGATGATATTGCGAGAACCGTGGGGAGCTGGGTCGTTGCCGGTACAGGCCCTACTGGAGTTCGCTGAAGCGTTCGGTCGCCCGGGTGCGTCCGGCGACGATGATGGTGTCGTCCGCCTCGACGACCGTTTGGGGAGTGGCATAGGTGAAGCCTTCCCCGGGGCGCTTGATGGCGACGACCGTGATGCCGTGGCGGGAGCGGACTGCGCTGTTGGAAAGGGGCAACCCGATGATGTCGGCGGGCGGGTTCGTTTTGACCATGGCGAAGTCGTCCTCGAACTCGATGTAGTCGAGCATGCGGCCCCGTACGAGGTGGGCGACGCGCTGGCCCATGTCGTGTTCGGGATAGACGACGTGGTGGACGCCGAGCTGGGTGAGAATGCGGCCGTGGGCTTCGCTGATGGCCTTGGCCCAGACGTTCTCGATGCCGAAGGAAACCAGCAGCGAGGCGGTGAGGATGCTGGCTTCGAGGTCGGTGCCGATGGCCACGACGGCACGGTCGAACTCGTGGACACCCAGCTGACGCAGGGCGTCCTCCTTGGTGGAGTCCGCCCGCACGGCATGGGTGAGGGCACCTGAAAGGCCCTGGACCACCTCCGCGCTCTCGTCGATGCCGAGCACTTCGGTGTCCTCGTCGACGAGTTCGAGCGCCAGGGCGCGGCCGAAGCGGCCCAGGCCGATGACGACGACGGAGCCCCGCACTCCTGTACGGCGCTTCCTGGGGTTGGGTTTCCTAGCCAATGATGGGTCTCTCCTCGGGCAGGTCGTACAGGCGGTGGCGGGTGCGCAGGGCGAGGGCTGAGGCGACGGTGATGGGGCCGAGCCGGCCGATGAACATCAGCGCGATCAGCAGCAGCTGCAGGCCGGGGGGCAGGTCGGCGGTGATCCCGGTGGACAGGCCGACGGTGGCGAACGCGGAGGTGACTTCGAACAGCGACTCGTCGAGGCTGTGGTCGGAGAAGACCATGAAGGCAACGGTGGTGATGGCCACGGCGGCCACGGACAGCAGGACGACGGTGAGGGCCTGGCGCTGGAGGTCGCCGTGCAGACGGCGGTGGAAGATGTTGACTGCGCCCTCGCCGCGGATCTCGGCGTATATGACAAAGAACAGCACGGCGAAGGTGGTGACCTTGATGCCGCCGGCGGTGCCCGCGCTCGCCCCGCCGATGAACATGAGCACGTCCGTGCCCAGCCAGCTCGCGGGGTTCATCTGAGATGTGTCGATGCTGTTGAATCCGGCGGTGCGCGGCATGACGCCCTGGAAGAACCCTGCCAGCAGTTTCCCCGGAACGTGCAGGGGGCCGAGCGTGGCCGGGTTGGACCATTCGAGGGCGGTGATGAAGGCGCTGCCGCCGACCAGGAAGACGCCGGTGGCCCACAGCACGATCTTGGTGTGCAGAGACCAGCCGCGCGGCTTACGGAACCGACGGCGCAGCTCGAACAGGACCGGGAAACCCAGTCCGCCGGCGATGACGGCCAGGGCGATGGGCAGGCAGATCCACGGGTCGGTGACGAAGCCGATCAGACTGTCGGAGTACAAGGCGAATCCGGCGTTGTTGAACGCCGAGACGGCGTGGAAGAGACCCAGCCAGGCCGCTCGCGGCCAGGGCTCGTCGTAGGCGATCGCGAACCGCAGGGCCAGTGCCAGGGCGGTGACGGCCTCCAGCAGGAGACTGACCTTGACCACACCGGTCACGACCGAGCGGACGTCGCCGAGCCCAAGCGTCTTGGTCTCCGCGGCGGCCGTCATCCGCGCTTTGAGGCCCATGCGGTGGGAGACCAGGAGTACCAGCAGGGAGGCGAAGGTCATGATGCCGAAGCCGCCCACCTGGATGAGCGCCAGAATCACGGCCTGGCCGAACCCGGTCCAGTATCCGGGTGTGTCCACCACGATCAGGCCGGTCACACACACTGCGGAGGTGGAGGTGAACAGCGCCTCCAGCACACCGGCACCACCGGGCCCGGCCTTGGCCACCGGCAGCATCAGCAGGCCGGCCCCGGCCGCGATCGCTGTGGCGAAACCGGCCACGACCACCTGCGCCGGATGGCGAAGACGCGGCCACCGCGGCGTCACCACCTCAAGCCCTCCACCCTGCGGGCGGGCACCACGATTGTTCGCACTGGAAAACGATAGACAACCTTGACGCCGACTTCGTCACGAGGCCCTGCCATCTGCCCTCCGCCGTGTCTAGGCTTGAGCCATGCGCCCCCGAAGAGGCACCCGTCCGCCCCCCTTCGCACCGGCCCGTACCGGGCATCCGGGCGGCCGGGACAAGGGCCCGGATTTCACCCGGGGCCTGCAGCGCACTGAGTACACGCTGTTTCTGGCCGCCGTGCTTCTCATCACAGCCGGGGCTGTCGGTGACTCGTGGTGGCTGATCGGCGGCGGGGCGTGGGCTCTCATCTCCGCCGTCCTGATCGAAATGATCTACCGACCGTGACCAGCTCTGGCTGGTACTCGGCGATCGGCTGGAGCCAGCCGGGCATGGTGTCGGCCGGGATGAAGGCGCCGGAGATGAGGGGGAGGAGGATCAGCGGCATGGCCATGTTGCCGGCGGCCTCGGGATGGGGGCCGGCCAGGCCCATACCGACGTACTCCCCGAAGGCACGGGCATGACCGGGCCAGGTCTCACCGGCCGACTCGACCACCTCGGTGGACAGGACCTGCGGCGGCTTCCGACGGTCGGCCGGTCCGCGTCTGTTCGCGCGGCGCCGAGCCGAACGAACCGCTCGTGCGGGCCACGCCCACGGACAGGAGGCGGCGGGCGCTACTTCTCCGCCGCGCCGGTTTGCCTGGCGATGGACTCCTGGTAGACGTCCGCATAGGTGCGTGAGTCCTTGACCAGGTCGTCGCAGAACGCGGCGACGTCCGTGCCGATCAGTTCCAGGACCCCCTTGCCCGCGGCGACGCCTTCCTCGAAGAAGTCGACGATCCCGGGAAGCAGTGGCCCGTCAGGCAGGTCGACCGGTCCGATCTTGAAAAGGTACTTCTGCATCTCCTTGTAGACGATTTGGTAGTCCGGCGGGAGCGCCTTGACCCGAGCCGTATGCGCGCGCCACTGTTTCTTGCCCTCGATGATGTCCTGGATACCCACGTCAGCCTCCCAGCCGGTTCAGTTTCCTCGCGACGTTCCTGTTCAACTGCTCGCGCCACCGGTCTCGGTAGGTGCGGGCCCCTTCTCCGCCGGCCAGCGCCGTGCAGAAGCCGGGGATGTCGTCTCCGAGCACCTCGTGGACGCCCTGCCCGTCCGCCGCCGCCTCTTCGAGCAGCCCCAGGGCGGCATCGAGGATCGGCATCAGGTTGCGGCCGGTGAAGTCCCCATGGGGAACGATGTGGACCTTGACCTGTCCCCAAGCCTCCCGGTGGTCGTCCGGCAGGGCCTCGGCCCGCGCTTCGAACGCCTTCCACTCCCTGGTGAGATCGCTGCCGGTGATGGTCTCCCAGAAGTTCATCTCCCGCCCTCCTTGAGCCTGTCGATGCGTGATGAGACGTACTGCCATTTCGTCCAGAACTTCGCGAGCTCCTCGCGTCCGGCGGCGTTGAGCGCGTAGAACTTGCGCGGCGGACCGACGCCGGACGGCCGTTTCGTCACCTGGACGAGTTTGTTCCTCTCCAGTCGCAGCAAGATGGTGTACACCGTCCCCTCGATGACGTCGGTGAAGCCGAGCTCGTTCAGCTGACGGGTGATGGCGTAGCCGTAGGTTTCCTCGCTACCGATGATTTCGAGCACGCACCCTTCGAGCGTGCCTTTCAACATCTCCGTCAGGTCATCCATCGCGAGTCCTCCTCGGCCCAGCGGTACTGCGTAGCACCGAGTACCACTATACGGTATCACCGAGTAGTGGGGGCTGTCAGCGATCCGCTCACGTGGACCGGACGCTGCGACCCGCAAAGCGAAGGCGGAGATCCAACGCGCCCCTGCCCCAACACGCTGAACCTGGCAGAGAAGTCGTCCGCGACGACAACGAGGCCGTCGCCTCATACCGTGACGCGCCCGGCTTGAACCGGTGGAGGACACCGACCGGGGAGACGGCACCCGCTGGGTGGTGGTGCGCCCGCGCGGGACGGCGGCCGGTACAGGGCTGCTGCTGGCCCGCACCAAGGGCGTCGGTCATCGTGCTGGGCGAAGGGGCCATCGCGGCGCTGCCGCGCGGGGCGGCCGGATCACGGGGGGGGCGGGTCCATGGGCCGCGGGATCGGACGTTCGGTCCGCCTCATCCGGCCGGGAGGTGCGGTGCTCACGCCCGCGCGAGTCCCGCCTCCCGTACCGCCACCGCCTCCATCGCCGCCAGCACCGGCCGGATCAGCGGATGGCCCTCGGCCCCCTGGCGTACGGCCGCGAAGACCCGGCGGGTGGGGGCGCTGCCCTCGACCGGGCGGACGACCACCCGGGTCAGCTCCATCCCGCGCAGGGCCGAGCGCGGCACCAGCGCCACCCCCGCGTCCGCCCCGGCCAGCGCGACCACCGCCCGGAAGTCGTCCGACGAGTGCTCCAGGCGCGGGGCGAACCCGGCGAATTCGCAGGCCAGGACCACCACGTCATGGCAGGGGTTCCCCGGGTAGGGACCGATCCACGGGTCCTTCGCGAGGTCCGCGACCGCCACCTGGGCCTGGTCCGCGAGGCGGTGGTCCACCGGGAGCACCGCGTCGAAGGGCTCCGAGTACAGAGGGACGCGGGTGAGACGGCGGTCGTCCTCGGCGGGGGCGCCCCGGTACTCCACGGCCACCGCCACGTCGACCTGCCGGTCCAGCACCATCGGCACGCTCGCGTCGCCCTCCGCGTCCTGGACCCGGACCCGGATGCCGGGCGCGGTGCGGGCGAGCTCCGTGAGGGCGGGGGCGAGGACGAGGCCGATGCCGGTGGCGAACGCGGCGACCGTGACCGTACCGGCGATGCCGGCGCTGTAGTCGGCGAGCTCCGCCTCGGCCCGCTCCAGCTGGGCCAGGACCACGTTGGCGTGGCTGAGGAGGATCTCGCCCGCGGAGGTGAGCCGGGCCCCGCGCGCCCCGCGTTCGACGAGCCGGTGACCGGTCTCCTGCTCCAGGGCGGCGAGCTGCTGGGACACCGCGGAGGGCGTCAGGTACAACGCGGCGGCGGCCGCGGTCACCGTGCGGTGGTCGGCCACCGCACGGAGGATTCGCAGCCGCCGCGCATCGATCATGTGCCCATTGTCCCAGGTGGCGGAGGACCGCCCACCCGGTGAGCGGTTACGCCTCCGCGTCCAGCGCCGCCCGCGCGTCGACGAACGCGTCCACCGCGCGGTTCACGTCGGCGGTGGAGTGCGCGGCCGAGAGCTGGACCCGGATACGGGCCGCGCCCTGCGGGACGACGGGGTACGAGAACCCGATCACGTACACACCGCGCTCCAGGAGCAGTTCCGCCATCCGGCCCGCCTTCGCGGCGTCCCCGATCATGACGGGGGCGATGGCGTGGTCGCCGGGCAGGACGTCGAAGCCCTCCGCGGTCATCCGGGTACGGAACAGCTCGGTGTTGGCGTTGAGCTGCTCGCGCAGGTCCCCGGCCGACTCCAGCAGGTCGATGACCTTGAGGGACGCGGCGGCGATGACCGGGGCGAGGGTGTTGGAGAAGAGGTACGGGCGCGAGCGCTGGCGCAGCAGGGCGACGATCTCGGCGCGGGCCGCGACGTAACCGCCGGAGGCCCCGCCGAGTGCCTTGCCGAGGGTGCCGGTGATGATGTCGACCCGGTCCATGACGCCGTGGAGCTCGGGCGTGCCGCGGCCGCCGGGACCCACGAAGCCGACGGCGTGCGAGTCGTCGACCATGACCATCGCGTCGTAGCGGTCTGCCAGGTCGCAGATCTCCTGGAGCGGGGCGACGTAACCGTCCATCGAGAAGACGCCGTCGGTGACGATCAGACGGCGGCGGGCCCCGGAGGCCTCCTTGAGCTGCTTCTCCAGGTCGGCCATGTCCCGGTTGACGTAGCGGTGGCGCTGAGCCTTGGAGAGCCGGATGCCGTCGATGATCGAGGCGTGGTTGAGGGCGTCGGAGATCACCGCGTCCTCCGCGCCGAGCAGGGTCTCGAAGACACCGCCGTTGGCGTCGAAGCAGGAGGAGTAGAGGATCGTGTCCTCCTGGCCGAGGAAGGCCGAGAGCCGCTGCTCCAGCTCCTTGTGGACCTCCTGGGTGCCGCAGATGAAGCGGACGGAGGCCATCCCGTAGCCCCAGCGGTCCAGCGCCTCGTGGGCGGCGGCGATGACCTCGGGGTGGTCGGCCAGGCCCAGGTAGTTGTTGGCGCAGAAGTTGAGGACCTCGCCGGGGCGGCCGCCGGAGGTGACGGCCACGGTCGCGGACTGCGGGGTGCCGATGACGCGCTCGGGCTTGTGCAGCCCGGCGGCGCGGATCTCGTCGAGGGTGGTGCGCAGATCGTCGCGTACGGAGTCGAACATGCCGGATTCCTTTAAGGGTTCGAGGAGAAGTTCGAAGGTCAGACGGGTCAGACGGTCCAGTCGAGGATGACCTTGCCGCCGAGGCCGCTCGCGGCGTCGTCGAAGGCCGCCTCGAAGTCGCGGTAGCCGTACCGGCCGGTGATCACGGGGGCGAGGTCGAGGCCGCCCTCCAGCAGGACGGACATGGCGTACCAGGTCTCGTACATCTCGCGGCCGTAGATCCCCTTGACGGTGATCATCGAGGTGACGATCCGGGACCAGTCGACGGCGAACTCCTCGGCGGGCAGTCCGAGCATCGCGATCCGGCCGCCGTGCGTCATGTTCGCGACCATGTCGCGCATCGCCTCGGGGCGGCCGGACATCTCCAGGCCGATGTCGAAGCCCTCGCGCAGGCCGAGCTCGCGCTGTCCGTCCGCGATGGTCCGGTCCGCGACGTTGAGGGCGAGGCTGACGCCGACCTTGCGGGCGAGCGCGAGGCGGGCCTCGCTGACGTCCGTGATGACCACATTGCGGGCACCGGCGTGCTTGGCGACGGCGGCGGCCATGATGCCGATCGGTCCGGCGCCGGTGATCAGGACGTCCTCGCCGACCAGCGGGAAGGACAGCGCGGTGTGCACCGCGTTGCCGAACGGGTCGAAGATCGCGGCGATGTCGAGGTCGACGGGGACCCGGTGCACCCACACATTGGAGGCGGGCAGCGCGACGTACTCGGCGAACGCGCCGTCCCGGCCGACGCCGAGGCCGATCGTGGAGCGGCAGAGGTGACGGCGGCCCGCGAGACAGTTGCGGCACTTGCCGCACACGAGGTGGCCCTCGCCGCTGACCAGGTCGCCGACCGCGATGTCGACGACGTCGGAACCGGTCGCGGCGACCTCGCCGACGAACTCGTGGCCGAGGACGAGCGGGGTGGTGACCGCCTGCTGCGCCCAGCCGTCATAGGCCCGGATGTGCAGGTCGGTGCCGCAGATCCCGGTGCGCAGGACCTTGATCAGGACGTCGGTGGGGCCGTACTCCGGCTCCGGCACGTCCATCAGCCACAGTCCCGGTTCGGCCTTCTGCTTGACGAGTGCCTTCACGGCTGCGGCTCCCTGACGTGGTGCGCGGGTGGTGGACACCCCGGGCCTGGGGGCATGTCGGAGGAACCCTGCGGCCCGGGGTGGTCTTTTCGGGGTGACCCCTTGCGAAGGGGCACGGCGGGACGGGACGGAGCACGTCGTACGTCGCGCAGCTCCACGCGCCGTCCTCGGCCGTCACGGAGAAATCTGCCGTACGGACGGGGCCGGGGTCCATCGAGGATTTCTTAAGCGCGCCCGCAGGAGATCTTCATGCCTGGCCGTGGCTTCACCGACCGCTGCCGCCGGCTGCCCGGTGCCGGCCCGGCTCAGAGCTCGTCGTACGGGCCCAGGAAGCGCGGGCGGCCGTTCTCGATCCGGTAGAGGAAGATCCCGTTCTCGTGCCGCGCCTGGCGGGTCGAGGCGTGGAAGGCGAGGGTCCGCACGATCCCCCGGTGCTCGGTCCGGACGAGCCGGCGGGCCATGCCGCTGCGCAGCTCGGCCGAGGCACTGGTGGCCCCGGCGGCGCGGGCGATCAGGTGGACCGCGTCGTACGCCTCGGCGGCCCAGGTGGCGGGGGGTGCGCCGAAGCGCTTGCGGTGGGCGGCGGTGAACGCCCGGGCCGCGGGGAGGGCCGCGGGGTCGGCGTACGCCTCGGCGAAGACCCAGCCGTCGGCGGCCCGGCCCGCTCCGGTGAGGAAGGCGGGCCCGAGGGCGGGCCCGGCGGCGAGCCGGGTGCCGGTGAAGCCCGCGTCCGCCAGGGCGGTGGCCAGCCGGGCGGCCCGGGACGCGTCGCCGCCCGCGTGCACGACGGCGTCCGCCCGGGCGGTCACGGCTTTGCGGGCAGCCCCGCCGTAACCCGCGGCGCCCCGGGGAAGCGGGTGCTCGACGAGGGTGGCGCCGGTCGGGGTGGCGTTGCGGAGCGCGCCGCCGATCTCGCCGCCGAGCACCGGATCGGCCGCGTCCTGGACGAGGAGGATGCGCTTGGCGGGGCGGGCGTGGACGAGGTAGCCGATGAGGCCGGTGGCGAGCGCGCGGTCGAGGGTGCGGGTGAGGCAGAGGTGGAGGTCGGCACCGGAGCCGGTCTCGACGGTGGTGGCCCCCGCCGCGACGACGACCGCGGCGAGCCGCGCCCTGGCGTACCGCTCGACGGTCTCCTCCCGCAGCACGTCACCAGTCGGCCCGACGACCGCGATGACCTCGGGGTCCGCGCCCAGCCGGTCAGCCGTCCGGAGTGCCTGCCGGGGGTCCCCGGCGTCGTCCTCGGTCCGCAGGGCGAGCCGGAGCGCCGGGTCCTTGCGGGCGTTGTGGTCGGCGACCGCGAGTTCGACGCCGCGCCGGTGGGCCAGGCCCGTGGCCCGCCCGGGTCCGCTGAGATCGGCGTGGAGCCCGATCGTGTACGTGGGCGGCTCCCCGGAGCCCGCGGAGGGAACGCCGCTCCCCGCTCGACGCTGCCGCCCGGCGAGCCACGCGGCGGTGGAGCCGCCGGTGAGGAGGACGGCTCCGGCCGCCCCTGCGGTCAGGAGCCTCCGCCGGGAGAGCCGGGAGAGCCGCAAGCGGCGGGGCTCTGTGCCGTCCTCGCCGCCGTCCCGGGTGCGGTCCTCGCCGCCGTCCCCGGCCGGGGTGAGCGTGGTCGGCAGCGGCTCGGGGTCGGGCAGCGCGAGGGCGGCGGCTGACCGCTCGGCGATCAGCGCGGTGAGCCCGGCGGGGATGACCCAGGGGGTCGAACCGTCCGGTCCCGTCCCCGGTTGCCCCCAGGCCTCGCGGGGGTCGCGGGGGTCGGGAGGCGACGCCCCTGCGCCCGGATCCGCCGCGATCCGCCGGGCGGGCGGGCGGTCCGACGGGTCCTTGGCCAGGCAGGCGGTGATCACGGGGAGCAGGGCGGGGGGCACGCCTGTCAGGTCCGGGTCCTCGTGGATCGTGCGGTACAGGACGCCCGCCGCGCCGCCCTCGCCGAACGGGGGGCGGCCAGTCGCCGCGTACACGAGGACGCAGCCGAGCGAGAACACGTCGCACGCCGGTCCGAGCGGCCCGGCCGTCGCCTGTTCGGGGGCGAGGTAGCCGGGGGTGCCGATCACCGCGTCGGTGGCGGTCAGCGCGGTCGCGCCCTCGTGGCGGGCGATCCCGAAGTCGATGAGGCGGGGGCCGTCGAGGGCGAGGAGCACGTTGCCGGGTTTCACGTCGCGGTGGATCAGCCCGGCCGTGTGCACCGCGGCGAGCGCCTCCGCCAGCCGGCGGCCCAGCGCCGCCACGGTGTCGGGCAGCAGTGCACCCCCGGCGCCTACCACCTCGCCCAGCGAGGGGCCCGGGACGTACGCGGTCGCCAGCCACGGTTCGCGGGCCTCCGTGTCCGCGCCGAGCACCGGGACGGTCCAGGGGCCGGAGACCCTGGCGGCGGCCTCGGCCTCGCGGCGGAAGCGGGCCCGGAACGCGGGGTCGGCGGCGTGCTCGGCCCGGATCACTTTGACGGCGGCGAGCGCCCCGCCCGCCGAGCGCGCCAGGTGGACCACGCCCATGCCGCCCGCGCCGAGCCGGGCCAGGGTCCGGTAGGGGCCGATGGTGCGGGGGTCCTCGGAGGTGAGGGGCCGCACGTCAGCTCTGCGGCTTCGGGGCCGGGCCGAGGTAGCGGTGGCGGCCGTCCTCCACCCGGTACAGGTGGGCGTCCTGGCCGACCAGTTGCTGGTCCTCCTTGTCGAACGCGTAGGTGCGGGAGATGCCTTCGTACTGGGCGGCGGCGATCGCCGCCGTGAGCTCCGGGCGGGTTGGGCGGCCGTCCCCGGAGGGGGACGCGCTCGGCCCGCGGCTCGGGGTCGCTCCCTTCGTGGCGCTGTCGGCCAGGGCGCCCAGTTCGCGGGCGACGAGGCCTGTGACGTCGTACGCCTCGGCGGCCCAGGGTGCGGGCGGCGCGCCGAAGCGCTTGCGGTGGGCGGCGGTGAACGCGGTCGCCGCGGGTGCGCTCGCGTCGGTGAACGGCGTGACGAACTCCCACCCGTCGGCGGACTTGCCGGCCCGCTCCAGGAACTCCGGTGCCATGGCGGTGTGCTGGGCCAGGCGCGGGCCCTTGAAGGGGGTGGCGGCCAGGGCGCGGGCGGTACGGGCCGCCCCTGCCGCGTCTCCTGCGTAGAAGATGGCGTCGCTGCGGTGGTCGAGGAAGTCGGCGACGACCGGGGCGAGTTCGGTGGCCCCGGCGGGCACCACGCGCGGGTGGGTGGTACCGGTGGTGAGGCTTGGCGTCAGCAGGTTCGTGGCGTAGCCCGCCTGGTATGCGGCCTGCCCGCCGGACCGGTCGATCAGGACGCCCAGCCGCTCGACGTCGGGACGCAGGAGGAGGCGGCGGACGATGGGGAACGAGAGGACCGCGTAGGAGGGGGCGGCCTGGAAGAAGGAGCCGTTGACCCGGGCCGGGAAGGTGATCTGGAGGGCCGACACCGTCAGGACCGCCAGCGCCGCTTCGTCGTACGCGGCGAGCGCCGCCCCCGTCGTGGCGTCACCGGTGGGGCCGATGACCGCGAGGACCTCCGGGTCGCGGGCGAACTCCTCGGCGACCCGGGCGGAGCGGCCCGGGTCCCCCCGGTCGTCGAGGACCTTCACGGCGAGCCTGAAGGGCTGCCCGTCCAGCGAGTTGAAGCGGTCGACGGCGAGGCGCACACCGCGCTCCTGGGCCCGCCCGGCCGCCTCCTGAGGACCCGTCAGGTCGGCGTGCACGCCGATGATCACTCGGCGTCCACCGGACGCGCCGCCCGTCCCGCCGCCCCCGGTGCCGCTCCCGGTCAGCCGTACGGCGGCGAAGGCTCCCGCACCGAGGGCCGCCGCGCCGCCCGCCGCGTACAGCAGGAACCTCCGCCGGTCGGGGGTGGGCGGCGGCGGGGCGGGTTCGTCGGCGACGGTGGCGTCGATGCCGGGCAGGGCCAGCAGGGCGGCGGACCGGTCCGCGATGATCCGGACGACGTCCTCGGGCAGCCAGTCGGCGCTCGCCCCGCCCGGCGCGTCCCCCGGTATCAGCGTGCCGAGGTCGGCGGCGGCCGGGCGCGCCGCCGGGTCCTTGTCGAGGCACCGCTCCAGCAGGCGGCGCAGTGCCGGGTCGTCGATGCCGTCCAGGTCCGGGGCGTCGTGCACGGTGCGGTAGAGGAGGGCGTCGACCGCGCCGCTGCCGAAGGGCGGCTGCCCGGTGGCCGCGTAGGCGAGGAGGCAGCCGAGCGAGAAGACGTCCCCGGCGGGCCCGGCGCCGTCGCCGGACGCCTGCTCGGGCGGGAGGAAGCCGGGGGTGCCGACGATGAGTCCGGTGGCGGTCAGCGCGGTGGCGTCGGCGGTGCGGGCGATCCCGAAGTCGATCAGCCGGGGCCCGTCGGCCGTGAGGAGGACGTTGCCCGGTTTGACGTCGCGGTGGACGAGTCCGGCCGCGTGCACCGCGCCCAGTGCGCGGGCGAGCAGTCCGCCGAGGACGGTGACGCTGCGCACGGGCAGCGGCCCGCGCCGGACGACGACGTCCGAGAGGGTCGGCCCGGCAACGAACTCCGTTGCCAGCCAGGGCCGTTCGGCCTCGGTGTCCGCTCCGGTGACGCGCACGGCCCAGGGGCTGTCCACCCGCCGTGCGGCCTCGGCCTCGCGGCGGAACCGGGTCCGGAAGTCCTCGTCCCCGGCGTACTCGGGGAGGATCACCTTGATGGCGGCGAGCCTCCCGGCGTCGGTGCGTCCGAGGTAGACGACGCCCATGCCGCCCGCTCCGAGGCGGCCCAGGAGCCGGTGTCCGCCGATCCGGGCGGGGTCGGTGGGTCGCAGATCGTCCATCGGCCGGCCTCAGCTCTGCTTCTCGACGGCGGATTCGAGCCGGACCAGCATGGCGGCCTGCGCCTCGGTGACCAGGGCGTCGACCTCCCGCGCGGTGCGGCCCTTCGCCCCCTTGCCGGTCACGGCGATGGTGAACTGGAGGACCTGCGCCTGCTGCCAGGAGTAGGGGTGCGGCCCGCCCAGCTCGGCGCTCCGGTACTCCCCCGACTCGTTCAGGAAGTCCTCGGAGTTGTTCTGGTTCACCTCGCCGCCGAGGAGCGCGCCCGCGACCAGGGAGGCGATCCGCTCGCCCGCGCGCAGGTGCTGGGTGGGGCAGCGCATGGACTCCTCGATCGACTCCGCCATCTCCCAGGCCGCGTCCTCGCGGGTGCGGTGGACGGTGACGACGGCGGCGAGGCGCAGCGGCCCCTTGTCCGCTTCGGCGGGCACCTCGAAGGACCGGGTGAGCGTGGCCAGGACGTGGGCGGCGGGCTTGCGCTGCTGCCAGACGCAGTCCGTCCCGAGCACGGCCCAGGTCGCCGGTCCGCTCTCGTACGGGCTCCGCTTGACCACCCCGGGCCCGAAGCTGCCGGGGTCGGCGATGACGCGGCCGATGAGGTCGAGCGCGGCCGCCCGGGTCTTCGGGAGCCGGGCGGGGTCCGGTTGGATCGCGTACGGGGCTTCGGCGGACGGCCCGGCCCCGGCCTCGGTGCTCCGGCCAGACTCCTCGGGGGCGTTGGAGCGCTCGGCCCCGGGGGTGCCCGTGTCCGCCGTGCAGCCGGTGAGCAGGAGAGGCAGAAGCACCAGCGGAAGAACGGACCGGACTCTCGTTAACGGCACCCGACTGTTCACAGCGCTCTCCCCGTTTCCCCTCGACGCCACGTCGATCATAGGTTCGCCCGGCCGGTCGGGGGGTGTCGTTCGGGGACTGTTGCGCCATCGGTACGTAAGGGCGGGCACCCGTCAGCCCGGTTCGGAACGGGCGATGGCCAACATCCGCTCGGCGCGGGAACGCTGGACCGGCTGACCGAGGAACTCCACCGGCGGGTGCGCACGGACGAACTCCTCCGGCATGGCCCGACGGCTCCGGCCGGAAGCCCGCCGGAACGACGGGCGTGCCGCCCCCTCGCAAGGACGGCACGCCCGTCACCGTGGCCGCGCCCCTACGCGCTGCCGCGGCGGCCGCGAGTGCGGCGGCCAGGTGGACGACGGCTCCCGCGCCGAACGCCCAGGCATACCCGCCGCGTTGCGTGGGCCCCCGCGTCGACCACGACGACCCGGCGGCGGGCCCGTGCCAGGGCCAGCGCCGCGTTGAGGCCCCCGGCCCCGGCCCCGATGACGACGACATCGGCGTCGCTGCCGCGCTCGAACCCGACCCGTGAACCGCTCCGTGAACCCGTCATGTCCGTCCCTCTCGTTCCACTCGTGCTGCCCCGCGCCCGCCCCTCGACCGGCACCGCCCACAGGGTGCGATCCGCGTCCCGCACCGGACAACGTTTGTTGCCGATTCCGCAACGGGCGGGCGGAATGAGCAACATGAAACGTTCGCCTGCGCTCTCCCAGGTCCTCGACGAGGTGGGTCCCCGGCTACGCCGACTGCGTACGCGGCGGGGGCTGTCGCTCACCGCGATCGCCGAGGCGACCGGCACTGGTTCGGCACCACGGGGGAAGGTCCGGTGGAGGTGCTCAGCCTGTTCGGGCGGCAGGGGGAGCGTATGCACGTGCGGGCAAGGCCCCGCGCCGGGGGCGGACGGTCTGGTGGAGCGGGTCCAGCAGACGGTGTTCGACGCGGGCCGCTTTCCGCACCCCCGCATGGCGCCGACGGAGGTGCTGCTGACCCCGGCCGGTCGCACGGTCCTTGATAACGTCGCCCCCGCGACTGTGGACTTCTCCCCCGACCCGGTCGCGCGGGTGGGCGGAAGGGGACCGGGCGCGGCAGGACGAAGAGGGCCGACAGATGAGCCTTGCACAGGTGCACTACACCTCCGACGCGCCGGGGGACGAGGGAACGGCGGTCCGTATCAAGGCTGTTGGGCCCGGGGTGTCGGGAGCGCTGCGCACGGAGATCGAACCGCTGGTCGCGTACGAGCTACCCGAGGGGCCCGCGCACTCCCCCACCGAACTGCACGCGCTGCCGCAGGCGTTCACCTATGCCGTGCTCTCCGACGGCAGCCGTCTGGTCGGCCGAACGGCTCCGGCGCGCGGCGATGGGCCGGGGCGCGTACGGTTCCACACGCACGCGGTGCACATACCCGCGGAGGTGCCGCTGCCCGGCGACCGGCTGCCGGTGGAGGCGTGGCGCTCGCCGCACTGGGCCACCGCGGCCCCGTCCGGTGGGACGCCGCCCGACCCGATCACCGCGCTGCCCCCGGGTCCCGCCCCCGTACGGGAGGGGCTCGACGACTTCGCCGTCTCGCGCGGCCCGTGGCTGGCGGCGGTCCTCGCCGATCTGCGCCGGGCGAGCGAACCGGAGCCGCCCGGTGGCGGCCCGGTGGTGCTGGTGGAGAGGCGCAGTGCGGACGTGGCGCGCTGGCTGGGGCTCGCGGCGGTGGCGCTGCCGAGGGAGAGCGTGGAGCGGCTGACGTTCACCACGTACACGCGGCGGCCGGGGAGTTCGGCGTTGCGGGTCGTGGGGGTGCCGCCCGAGGACGCGGCGGCGGCGCGGGAGGCGGGACTGCGGGTCCATGTGTGCGCGGACCGGCCCCCGGTGGACGGCCCCCGGGATGCCTGGGCCCGGACGGCTGCCCGGGTGTGGCGGAGCCGGGCGCCGGAGCTGTTCCAGGAGGCCCGCGAGCTGCCCGGGGGTCCCTTCGCCGCCGGGCCGTTGGCCGTGACGGCCCTGTGCGCCGGGATCGCGCTCGGGCCGGAGGAACGTGCGGCGGCCGCCGCGTGGACGGCCGAGCGGCCCTACGCACTGGACGCGAAGCGAATCGGGCAGTTGGTGGAGGCGCTGACCGGGCCAGGCGTGGATGACCGTACAGGCTCCGAATTCGACGCGGTGGGGCGGCTGTTCGGCGCGCTGGACGGCCGGTGCCCGGCGTCGGTGACCGCGCCGCTCGCCGCGATGCTGGTGACGGAGGCGGTGCGGGGCGGCAACGGTTCGCTGGAGCTGCCCCGCAGGGACGCGTTCGCGGGCCCGGACGGGCAGGCGCTCGCCGAGGCGCTCGCCCCGGAGATCCTGACCGAACTGGAGAGCGGTACGGGCAGGCCCGTACCGGTGGCACGGACCCTGCAACTTCTGCGAGTGGCACGACTGTTGGGCGTCGGGATAGCGGAACTGCTGCCGGACACCGTGGACCGGCTGGCCCGGGAACTGCCGGCCGAGGCCGATGGATCGCCGGAGACACCGGCGTTCGCACCGGCCCTCCTGGAGCTGCTGGACGAGCAGTTCGACGTGCGGACGGCGTTGCTCGCCGCGCTGGACCGGATCACACCGGACGCCCCCGGGGCGGTGGCCCGGTTCCTGACGGCCGTCCCGCTGCCGTTCACCGGCACGCAGGCGCTGCCGCATCTGCGGATGTGCGCCGAGGCGCCGGGGGCGATGGCGACCCTGGGCGGCGACCGGACGGCGGTGTGGCACCGGGTGCTGCGGGCGGCGGGCCTGTCCCCCTTCACCGAGCCACAGGTCCTGCGCACGGCGGTCGGCCTGGTGTGGGAGGACCGGCCCCCGACCGTCGAGGAGGCCCGGCTGCTGCTGGAGGCGGCCACGTCGGACGCGCACCGGGCGGCGGGAACCTGGTCCCGCCCGGTCGACGCGGCCCTCGGCGCCCCGGCCGCCGGTACGGACGAGGCCGCCGCACTCGCCCACGACCTGCTGCGCGCCTTCCCGCAGGAGATCGGCGGCCGCGAGCGGGCCGCACTCCACCTCCTGGACCTCTGCCGCGACCTGCGCACGGGAGCGCCCGAGCCCGGCTGGGCGGAGCGTGTCCGCACCCTGTGCACCCGGGCAGAGCCACTCGAACCGGCCCTGCGGGAAAGGGCGTTCACCGCCCTGGCCGAACGCCTGCTGGCCCCGGACCGCCCCGGCGCGGAGCTGTACGCCTTCATCCACGGCGACGACGCCGAACTGATCGCCGCTTACGACCACGCGGCCCGCACACCCCCGGTCGCCACCCGCCTGCGCACCCAACCCGCCTACGCGGCGGACTGCTTCACCGCCTGGACGTCCCACCCGCACGCGGGCCACGCCTGGACCACCACGGCGAACGCCCTCCTGGACGAGGTGCTGCGCCCTGCCGTACGCGGAATGACGGCGGAGGCCGTCGCGGAGGTCGAGGAGACAGTGAGCCGGACGGGCAGCAGCGGCCGGGCGAACGCCTTCCGCGACTGGAACCGGTCGAGCACGCTGGGGCGGCTGGGTCGCCGGATCGCGGGGCGGGTACGGCGGGGGTGACGCCCCTCCCGACCCCCACCGGCCAAGGGCGGCCGCAGGTCGGCCCCATAGAGTCGGAGGCATGACGACACCCCTCGCCAACAGCGCTTTCGACTCGCTCAGCCTCGACGCCGTACGCGACCAGGAGGCGCTGCGACGGGCCTACGCACTCCCCGGCGACGCGGCCGTTCGCAAGCAGATGACCGAACTCACCGAACAGGCAAGGCGGTTGATCGGCTGCTCCTCGCTGGTCCTGGTCGCCAGCGCGGACGCCGAGGGCAACTGCGACGTCTCCCCGCGCGGCGGTCCCGCCGGGTTCGTCGCCGTCCTGGACGCACGGACGGTGGCGATACCGGACGCGACCGGCAACAAGCGGCTGGACACCCTGCAGAACGTCATCGCCACCGGAAGGGCCGGGCTGCTGTTCGTCATCCCCGGGCGGAGCACCACCCTGCGGGTGAACGGCCGGGCGGTCGTGTCCACCCGCCCGGAGCTGCTGTCGCAGCTGACCGCCGTGGGAAAGCCGCCGGCCAGTGCGCTGGTGCTGGGAATCGAGGAGGTCTACCCGCACTGCCCGAAGTCGCTGCTGCGCAGCGGGGCGTGGAAGCCGGAGCAGTGGCTTCCGACGGACGCCCAGCCGACCTCGGCCGAGGTGACGCTGGCCCAACTGCGGATGCCGGAGCTGACGATCGCCGACATCGAGCAGGCGGAGGCGGACTCGCTGAAGTACCGGTACGAGTAGCGGGCCGGTCCGCACCTGAACACCGGTCGGCCAACGCCCGTGGCCTGCACACCCCAAGAACAGTCGCCCGTCCGCCGTCCGCGTCGGCCTCGTCCGCGTCCCGGCCGGGAGGGCGACGAACTCCGCGTACTGAGCCGGGGCTGACGACGGGGCCGACTGCGGGCCCGCCCCGGCAGTCAGTACAGCAGGTCCAGTTCCGCCCGGACCGTCTTGCCCGGCGGTTCACGGTCGATGACGGCCCAGCGGTCCGCCAACGCGTCCACGATCAGCATCCCGCGCCCGCTGTCGTCACCGTCGGCCGGTGCGGTGATCTCGCCGGGCCCCGGCGGGCGGCACTCACCCCGGGTGTCGGACACCTCGATCCGCAGGACGCCGATGACCTCCCGGTCGCCGGGCGCGTGCGTCAGGCACAGCTCGAAGTCGCGGCCGGGGACCCGCCCGTGGGTCACCGCGTTGGCCGTCAGCTCCCCGATGATCAGCGCCGCCGACTCCGAGGCGTCACTGAGGTACGGGATGCCCCAGGTGTGCAGCTGGTAGAGACCGACCCGGCGGGCGAGCCGGGCACCGCGTGGGTTCGAGCTGAATCGACGCCTGAACACACGTACGGTTACGTCGGGTTGGGCCTTCAAGGGAGCTTCCATGGCCCCAGATTCCCGGCCCACGACGCCTACGCACCAGGTCACCAACTCGTACGCTGAGTCAGCGTACGGGTGCGAAGGGTGGACGGTACGGGTCACGTTCCGTAAGCATGGACGGGTTGGCGAACCAGGGCGGGCGCACGGGGAGGTGGCCGTACATGACGCACGGCACGGATGGCATCGACAGCACGATCGACACGTACGGGACCTTCGGCAACGGCGGCGGGAGCCGCACCGAACCCGAACCGCAGTACACCCTCAAGATGTTCGGAGAAGTAGTCAAGAACTTCCGCAAGCGTGCGGGGCTGACGCAGGAACAGTTCGCCCCGCTCGTCGGGTACTCGACCGAGACCATCGCTTCCGTCGAGCAGGGCCGTCGACTCCCGCCCCCGGACTTCGCGGAGCGCGCGGACGGGGTGCTCGACGCGTTCGGGGTGATCCTGGGCGCGGCGAAGCATCTGACGCGACGGAAAGGGCTGGCGCGTTGGTTCCGGCAGTGGGCGAACCTGGAGCTGACGGCGCTGAGCCTGTACACGTACGAGTGCCGGTTGGTTCCGGGGCTGTTGCAGACACCTGCGTACGCACGGACGCTGTTCACGGACCAGTTGCCGCCGCTCGCCGACGAGCAGATCGAGGCGCAGCTCGCGGCTCGGCTGGAGCGTCAGCAGCTCCTGCGTAACCGGCCGAATACCGCGTTCAGCTTCATCCTCGAAGAGCACCTGTTCCTGAGGGACTTGGGTGGCGAGGAGGTAACCATGGAGCTGATCGACCACATCCTCGACCTGTCCGAGCTGCGCAATGTGGACATCCAGATCATGCCGCTGGTGCGGCATCACCACGCGGGCCTGGACGGGCCGATGCGGCTGCTGGAGACGCCGGAGCACCAGTGGCTCGGCTACTTGGAGGGGCAGGAGCACGGACAGTTCATCTCCGACCCCAAAGTGATCAGCGCGCTCCAGATGCGGTGTGCCAGTATGCGTTCACAGGCTCTCTCGTTGGACGACTCCAAGAGCCTGATGCGGCGGATGCGAGGAGCGAGATGAGCACCACAGACCTGGCCTGGTTCAAGAGCAGCTACAGCGGCGGCGACGGCGACTCCTGCGTGGAGGTCGCCCTGGAGTGGCACAAGTCCAGCTACAGCGGCGGCTCGGGCGACGACTGCGTCGAGGTCGCCGCCTGCCCCTCCACCGTGCACGTCCGCGACTCCAAGATCGAGGAGAGCCCGCAGCTCGCCCTCGCCCCGGCCGCCTGGACGCGCTTCCTCGCGTACGCCGCCCAGGGCTGAGCCCCCCGTTCCTCCGAGGAGCACGCCCGGAGGCTCCGTACGTGCCGGACAGGTACCGTAAAGAGGTACCGATACGACTCGTGGGCCTCCTGGCGGGCTGCGTGAACCCCAGGAGGAACCGACATGACGACCAACCGTGGACGCAAGGACGTCATCCGCGACCGGATGGCCGCCACCGGCGAGTCGTACAACGTCGCCGCCCGCAACCTCAAGGCCATGAAGGACATGGCGGCCACCCGCGACGCCGTCCTCGTGCAGCGGTGGTCGCCCGCCGACGGCTTTGACGTGCCGTGTCCGTGCGGCGGGACCTGTGAGCCCGGCGAGACCTGCGACCGCTGCCACGCCCGCCACCGTCATGTGAAGCGCTACCCCGGCTCCACCACCGAGGTCGAGACCTGGGCCGACCGCTACGAGTGCACCGGCTGCTCGTCCTCGTACACCCTGACCGTCCACCTGGCCGGACGGCCCTGGGGGGTCGCGGAGACGGTCGTGCAGGGCGGATCGGCCGAGGAGGTCGTGCAGGCGACCGTCTTCCCCGGGGTCATCCATCCGCTGCTGCGCGACGAGGGGTGACGCGGGCCCGGACGTGGCGTGCCACGTCCGGGCCGGGGCGCTTCCGTGCGGCCTCGGGCCTCAGCTCTCGTCCGGCGCCAGCCGCAGCGAAATCGAGTTGATGCAGTACCGCTGGTCCGTGGGGGTCGGGTAGCCCTCGCCCTCGAAGACGTGGCCCAGGTGCGAGCCGCAGCGGGCGCAGCGGACCTCGGTGCGGACCATGCCGTGGCTGCGGTCGTCGATCAGCTCGACCGCGTCCGTGTCCTTCGGGTCGTAGAAGGACGGCCAGCCGCAGTGGGACTCGAACTTGGTGTCGGAGCGGAACAGCTCCGCCCCGCAGGCGCGGCAGGAGTAGACGCCCGCCGTCCTGGTGTCGGTGTACTCGCCCTTGAACGCGGGTTCGGTGCCGGCCTGGCGCAGTACCGCGTACTCGGCGGGGGTCAGCTCCGCCCGCCACTGCTCGTCCGGCTTCTCGACGTCGTACGACACGTCCCGCTCCTCAGCTCGACAGGTGATCGCTGGACAGGTGGTCCAGGATGCGCGGGCCGAGGTCGGTGACGTCGCCCGCTCCCATGGTGAGAACCAGATCACCGGGCTTCGCCATTCCCGCGACGGCGGCCGGGACGTCGGCCTGGTCGTGGACGGCGGTGACCTCGGCGCCCGCCGCCTTCGCCGCGTCGATGATCAGGGCACTGGTGATGCCGGGGATCGGGTCCTCGCGGGCCGGGTAGATGTCCAGGACCACGGAGGCGTCGGCCAGAGCGAGGGCCTGGCCCATCTCGACGCCCAGCTCCTGGGTGCGGGAGAACAGGTGGGGCTGGAAGACGACCAGGAGGCGGGCGTCGGCGGCCGCGCCGCGCATGGCCTCCAGGTCGGCGGTCATCTCGGTGGGGTGGTGCGCGTAGGAGTCGATGACCTGCACGCCCGCCGCCTCGCCCTTGAGCTGGAGGCGGCGCTTGACCCCGGTGTACGTGCCGAGGGCCGAGGCCAGGTTGTGTGCCGGGATGCCGAGGGCGACGCCTGCGGCGAGGGCGGCGACCGCGTTGTGGGCGTAGTGGCTGCCGGGGACGGAGACGGTGAAGGTGAGGAACTTCCCGTTGAGCAGGACCGTGACCTCGCTGGTCAGGCCGCGCGGGGTGACCTTGTGGACGCGGACGTCGGCGTCCTCGGCGGAGCCGTAGGTGACGACCTTGAGGTCGGAGAGGTCGCGGACCCGGCGGGTCAGCTCGACCGCGCCGGGCTGGTCGGCGGAGACGACCAGGGTGCCGCCGGGGACGACCTTGCCGACGAACGTCTCGAAGGAGTCGTAGATCTCGTCCATCGAGGCGTAGTTCGCATGGTGGTCCAGTTCGACGTTGAGGACGATCGCGACCTCGGGGTCGTACTTCTGGAAGCTGCGGTCGCTCTCGTCCGCCTCCGCGACGAAGATGTCCCCCTCGCCGTGGGTGGCGTTGGTGCCGGGGCCCTCCAGGTCCCCGCCGATGGCGTACGAGGGGGCCAGGCTCAGCGAGGAGAGGGCGACGGCCAGCATCGACGTCGTCGTGGTCTTGCCGTGGGTGCCCGCCACCGCGATGGCGCGCAGGCCGTTCATCAGGGAGGCCAGCGCGTCCGAGCGGTGCACCACGGGGATGGACAGCTCGTTGGCGCGCAGCAGCTCGGGGTTGTCCGCGCGGATGGCGCTGGAGACGACCACGCAGGACGCGTCGTCGGCCAGATGGTCCGCCGCGTGCCCGATGTGCACGGTCGCCCCCAGCGCCCGCAGCGATTCGGCGGTGGCGGACTCCTTGGCGTCGCTGCCCGCCACCTTCGCACCCCGCTGGGCGAGGATCTTCGCGATGCCCGACATCCCGGCGCCGCCGATGCCGATGAAGTGCGGTCGTTCCATGGCGGCGGGAATACCGGGTGCCATCGTTGAGTCCTCCGAGGTTCTGGTGAGAGTCCCACGCGGTTCCGGGTTGCCCTCCGGCACCCGCGCGGCCTTCAGCCTATTCGCTGTGCGCGAAGAGCTTGAGCACCGGGACGCCGACCTTGTGCCGGGCGCGGGAGGCCCAGTCGCGGTGGAAGAACTCCTCCACGTAGTGCGGGGCGGTCAGGACGATGACCTCGTCGGCGCCCGCCTCCTCGACCACGGTCTTGAGTTTGTCCAGGGGGTGATCCTCGACCACCTGTCCGACCGCGTCGGAACCCGCCTCGCGCAGGGCCCGTAGCGAGTACTCCAACCCGATCTCGGCCGGTTCCCGGGCCTCCTTGCCCTCCGGCTCCTCTCCCTCGCGGACCGCTTCCTTGAGCTCCCCCATCGCCACGTCGTCGATCGCGCGCAGCAGGACATCGGCCTGGTCACCGCGCGGCTGCAACAGAACGACGAACGAGATCCGCTCCTCTCCGTGAAGGGTGGTGACAAAGTCCACGTCCTCAGGAGTCAGCGGCTTCTCGATCATCAAAACGCTTGTGAACACGACAGGCGCCCTTCCGCTTCTTCGTCTCGTCGACCGCAGCATCGGCCGTCGACGGTCGTTTGCTGAAACCATCCTTCCCCGTGCTTCCACGGGGGACAGGGGTAAGTGTGCCCAGCCCGAGCTAAGCGGAACGGGAAATTCCGCTAACCGTCAGTCCGACGGTACCGAGTGAAGAGGAACCCGGCCTCTTCCAGCAACGATGTCAGGAAAAAACGTTCCGGCACGGCGACCCCGGGCCCTCCGGCGATCCGCTGAGCATCACCGGCTGTGAGCATCGGGGAGACCGTCAGGCACAGCTCGTCCAGCACGCCGCCCGCCACGAACTGGCCCAGCAGCCGGGGCCCGCCCTCGGTCAGCTGCCGGGTCAGCCCCCGGTCGGCCAGCTCGCGCACCGCCCGCGCCGGGTCCACCCGGGTGCCGTCCCCCGCGATCACGACCTCGGCGCCCGCCTTCCGGGCCGCCGCGATCCGGTCCGCCGACGCCCCCGCACCGGTCACCACGAGCGTCGGGACCAGCGGCTCGGTGAACAGGGGCAGCGAGAAGTCCAGGTCCATCGAGCCGGTCACCACCGCCACGGCCGGAGCGGGGCCCTGTCCCGCCGCCGCCCGCCGCGCCGCGAACGCCTCCCGGGCCCGGGCCGGGCGGTACCCCTCCAGGCGTACGGTCTCGGCTCCGGCGATCACCACGTCGGCCAGGGCCCGCAGCGTGCCGAAGATCCGCATGTCGGCGGCGCAGGAGATGGGCTGCGAGCGGCCGTCGTGCTGGGCGGCCCCGTCGAGGGTGGAGACCATGTTGGCGCGCAGCCAGGGAGTCCCGGCGGGGAGGTCCGCCGGGTAGGCGTAGGCGTCCGCCAGCTCGTCGAGGCTCCACTCGCGGTCGGCGAGCGGTCCGGGCTCGCGGTCGGCGAGCAGTCCGGACGGGCCCTCGCCCGTGGAGCTGCTGGTTGTCAGGTCCGTCACAGGGAACAGGCTTCGCATGGGTTGCAGTCTGGCACGGGCCTTAGGGTGGAGAGTTGTGTCGTCATCCACCGCCGTTCCGGGGCAGAGCCCCCTTGCCGAAGCGGCCCCGCTGTCCCTGTGCGCCCGCGAGCCGCACGTCCCCGCAGACCGTCTGGTCGCCGAGATGGTGCCGCCGCCGCGCTTCGACTCGGTGCGCTTCGACACGTACCTACCCGACCCGAACCAGCCCAGCCAGAGCGAGGCGGTCACGGTCCTCGCGGGCTTCGCCGCCGGACTCGGCGGGTCGCACGCGACCGGTGCCGGGCGCCGGAAGTGGTTCGGGAGCAGGAAGCCCGCGGCGCCGACCGGGCCGCGCGGGGTGTATCTGGACGGCGGCTACGGCGTCGGCAAGACCCACCTCCTCGCTTCCCTCTGGCACGCCACGCCCGCCGAGCCCTCGCTGAAGGCGTTCGGCACGTTCGTGGAGCTGACAAACCTCGTGGGTGCGCTGGGCTTCCAGCAGACCGTACGGACCCTCAGCGGGCACCGGCTGCTGTGCATCGACGAGTTCGAGCTCGACGACCCCGGCGACACGGTGCTGGTGTCCTCGCTGCTCAGCCGGCTGGTGGAGAACGGGGTCGCGCTCGCCGCGACCTCCAACACCCTGCCCGGCAAGCTCGGCGAGGGCCGGTTCGCCGCCGCCGACTTCCTGCGTGAGATCCAGGGCCTGTCCGCGCACTTCCGCCCGCTGCGCATCGACGGCGAGGACTACCGGCACCGCGGACTGCCCGAGGCCCCGCCGCCGTACACCGACGACCAGGTCACCCGGGCCGCGTACGCCACGCCGGGGGCGTCCCTCGACGACTTCCCCGGGCTGCTGGATCACCTGGCCCGGGTGCACCCGAGCCGGTACGGCGCGCTGACCGACGACATCGGCGCGGTCTGTCTGACCGGGGTGACGGCGGTGCCCGACCAGTCGACCGCGCTGCGCCTGGTGGTGCTGGCCGACCGGCTCTACGACCGGGAGGTCCCGGTGCTCGCCTCCGGGCTGCCCTTCGACCGGCTCTTCAGCGACGAGATGCTGAACGGCGGGTACCGGAAGAAGTACTTCCGCGCGATCTCCCGGCTGACGGCGCTGGCGCGGGACGCGAAGGGGCTGGTGGCGCAGTAGGTTCGGGGGCGTAACTCAGCGGGGTACGGCGCACGACGGGTCTGCCCCGCGTTGTCCCGTACAACCGCGCACACCGTTCGAAGGGATCCAGCATGGCTACCACGCGTCAGGCGCACACGGTCTGGGAAGGCAACCTGATCGAGGGCAAGGGTGTCGTCACTTTCGACTCCTCCGGCATCGGTGAGTACGACGTCTCCTGGCCGTCCCGCTCGGAGCAGGCGAACGGGAAGACGAGCCCCGAGGAGCTCATCGCGGCCGCCCACTCCAGCTGCTTCTCGATGGCGCTGTCCCACGGTCTCGCCGGGGCGGGCACCCCGGCCACCAAGCTGGAGACGAAGGCCGAGGTGACCTTCCAGCCCGGCACCGGCATCACCGGCATCCACCTCACGGTCCAGGGCGAGGTCCCCGGTCTCGACGAGGCGGACTTCCTGAAGGCGGCCGAGGACGCCAAGGCGAACTGCCCGGTCAGCCAGGCGCTGACGGGCACGACGATCACACTGTCGGCCTCCCTGGCCTGATCCGCGCGAGGCGGCGGCGGCCGACAGGGCCGTCCCAGCAGCAACACGAGGCGCGGGGGCGCGCATGGTTCCCCCGCGCCTCCGTGCGTGCTACACACGTGCGGGTCACTTCACCTGTCCGCCAACAGGGAGTTGCCTCATGACATCCGCACCTCGACACCTCGCAACACGACGACAGGTCCTGGCAGGCGGCGGCGCGGCCGCCGCGGTCGCCTTCACCGGGGCCTTCAGTGAACTCTTCGCGGGCACCGCCGCCGCCCGCGGACACGGCGGCTACGGCCCCCTGGTCCCCGATCCGGACGGCCTCCTCGATCTGCCGAAGGGGTTCCGCTACCGGGTGCTGTCCCGGGAGGGCGAGCCGCTGCGCTCCGGCGAGGGGCGGGTGCCCGGCAACCACGACGGGATGGCCGCCCTCGCGGGCCGGAACGGGCGGGTCCACCTCGTCCGCAACCACGAGAACCGGCCCACCGCCGCGATCGGCGTGCCGACCGTCGAGGGGCTGACGTACGACCCGGCGGCCAAGGGCGGCTGTACGGTCCTGGAGCTGGACGGCCGCAACAAGGTGCTGGGCGAACGCGTCGCCATCGCCGGTACGGCGGTCAACTGCGCGGGCGGCCCCACTCCTTGGCGTACCTGGCTGACCTGCGAGGAGACCGAGGACAAGGCCGGAACCAACGGGTACACCAAGGACCACGGCTTCATCTTCGAGGTGGACGGCGCCGACCCGCGCCGCACCGGGGCGATCCCCCTGACCGCGATGGGCCGCTTCCAGCACGAGGCGATCGCCGTCGACCCGAGGACGGGGATCGTGTACGAGACGGAGGACGCGTTCGACAAGCCGTTCGGGCTCTTCTACCGCTTCCTCCCCGAGAAGCCGCTCGGCGGCACCGGTTCGCTGCGGGCGGGCGGGGCGCTGGAGGCGATGCGGGTGCCCGGCGTGCCGGACCTGTCGGCCGTCCAGGAGACGGGGACGAGCTTCGACCGGATCGAGTGGGCGCCCGTACCGGATTCGCTGGCGGCCGGGACCGCGATCCGTTTCCAGGACTTCGGGCCGAAGGGCATCACGCACGCGCAGAAGCTGGAGGGCTGCTACTGGGGAGGCTCCTCCGTCTACTTCGTGTCCAGCTTCGCGCACCGGGACGAGGGCTCGGCGGCCGACCACTACGGCCAGGTCTGGCGCTACGAGCCGAGGAAGCGGCGGCTCACGCTGGTCGTGATCTTCGGCCCGGACACCGACGTCCAGCTCCCCGGGGAGTCCCCCGACAACATCTGCCTGGCCGCCGACGGCGGGCTGATGGTCTGCGAGGACGGCGGCGGCGCCCAGCACGTGCTGGGGGTGACCCGGCGGGGCGAGGTGTACCCGATGGCTCGTGGGCGGCAGAACATCGGCACGCCCGAGGAACCGGCGTGGGGCGAGTTCGCGGGGGTCGCCTTCTCGCCGGACGGCTCGACGATGTACGTGAACTGCTACACGCCGGGGACGACGTTCGCGGTGACGGGGCCGTGGTGCTGATCGGGGCGCGGCCTCTGCCGTGATCCACCGGGCCGAGCCCTCGGTACTCGCGGCGATGGGCACTCTGCTGAGAGTGCCGCCTGCGGCCTGAGGGCCCTCACCGCTCCTCGATCACGGCCACCGCGTCGAGCCCGGAGCTCCGCAGTGTCCGCCGGACGGCGCGCCGGGCCCTGTGGATCGTGAGCTCGGCGGGCTCCTCCCGCAGGGTGACGGCTCGCAGCAGGGCGTAGGCGCAGGCGAGGTCGAAGTGCGTGACGCCGCTCATGTCCAGGGTCCAGGCGGCGGCGCGGCCGAGCCGTGGGTCGTCGAGGAGTTCTTCCAGCCCGCTCAGGGATTCGGCCCCGATCTCCCCGGCCAGGACCAGTGCGGCGTGCCGGCCGTCGGCGGCGGAGACCGCCATGGTCACGGCAGGTCCGGACGGTCCGGGCCGACCGACCGGTCCGGCCGGTTCGCTCGACGGGGTGGAGGGGTGTGCCATGCCGTTGCCCTTCGCGGTCCGGTCGGAACTCCGCTGTCCTTCCATGGTCCCCCGGTAGGGGCCCCGGGCGCGCGCCCGGGGCCCCTACCGGACTGAGCCCGGCCTTCCCCGGCAGGACCTACCGCGGCTGGCCCCTCGAAGACCCCGTGGCAGAGGCGTCACACCATCTGCCCGATACACCACATTCGACTGATACACCCGGTACACCCGATCCGCGACGTGATCAGGACACGCGTCGAGGCACTGATAGCCGAGGTCAATCCACTGATATCCGATATTTTCCGTTAATGATCAGATCATCACGGAAAGTGGCTGCCATGGTGGTTGCGGGGGCGGTGCTCGGCGGCGCCGTCCTGGCCGGGTGCGCGAGCCCTGCCGACTCGCGTACCGAAGCCGCCGACTCCCCTACGGCTGCCACCGCCTCACCCCCGGTCGCCCCGAAGAAGCCGCCCACCATGGCTCCGGGCCCGGCGGGCCGCACCCCGGTCTTCGAGCGACGGCCGTCGGGCGACGGCGCGGACCGCTCGGCGGAGAAGGTCGTGGCGCTCACGTTCGACGCCGACATGACGGCCGATCAGGGCTCCCGGGCGGCGTCGGGCGAGCGCTTCGACAACCCCGAGCTGATCGCGCTGCTGCGGCGGCTGAAGGTGCCGTCGACCGTGTTCATGACCGGGCGCTGGGCCGAGGAGTACCCGGCCCAGGCCAAGGCCATCGGCACGGACCCGCTGTTCGAGATCGCCAACCACTCCTACAGCCATTACGCCTTCAGCACCCCCTGCTACGGCCTGCCGGTGGTCGAGAAGGCCGCGATGACCCGTGACGTGGAGCGCGCCTTCGCCGCGTTCCGGAAGGCGGGGGCCCGGAACGTCGTGCCCTACTTCCGCTTCCCCGGCGGCTGCTACGACGACGCCACCCTGCGCGCACTGGCCCCGGCGAAGGTGACGGCCGTGCAGTGGGACGTGGTCAGCGGCGACGCGTTCGCCACGGACGCGGACGCGGTGGCCGATCAGGTGCTGGCCGGGGTGCGTCCGGGCTCGCTCGTCGTGATGCACTGCACCCGCAGCGCGGCCCCGGCCACGGAGGCGGCGGTACGCCGGATCGTGCCGGAGCTGCGGGAGCGCGGCTACCGCTTCGTGAAGGTGTCGGAGTTGATGGAGGGGTAGGCGGCGGGGCGGAGCGGTACGACAGGTCCTTGGGCGTCCGACGCAGGCCGGGCGGTGATCCTGCTCTCGGTCGGGGTGTCGATCCCGGCGAGGAGCCGCAACAGGGTCGGCTTCCCCGTGCCGTTGGCCCCCTCGACCCGGACGAGAGCCCGCGCGGGCAGAGTGAGGCCGACCCCGCGCAGGACCCAGCGGCCGCCGTACCGATGGCCCACGTCCCGTGGCCGCCCGGGTCAGTTGGAGGTCTTCTCGGGCCTGGCCTCGCTGGGGCGCACGATGACGAAGCCCTCGCCCTGGAGCATCAGCTGGACGGCCTCGCCGGAGCCGCCGCGCACCATCGAGCCGACGCTCTGGGAGCGGTGCAGGCTGCTCGTGAGCTGCTGGCTCCAGCCGACGACCGCGTCCGTGTCCACGTACACCGGCTGGGCCGCCGTCACGGGGATCACGATGGGGGTGCCCTCGCACATCAGGCCGAGCTTGCCGTAGCCCGTGAAGACGCTGTTGAAGAGGCCGCCGCCGACCATTCCGGCGCCCTTCACCGTCTTGATCTCGTAGGAGAGTGTGGCGTCGAAGCAGAGGACGTTGCGGCCGTTGATGGTGAGCGAGTCGCCCTGGTCCATCTCCACGATGAAACAGTTGGCGGCCTCGTGCGCGAACCACGCCTCGCCCTGGCCCCGGACCGCCATGAGCGCGAGTCCCTCGCCGGTGACCGCGCGCTTGAGCAGACCGCCGATGCCCTGGCCCTTGCGCTCGAACTGGAGGTTGCCGCGGAAGGCGATCATCGACCCCTGCCGGGCGTGCATCTCCCCGTTGACGACGTACTTGATCGACTTGCTGTTCTGCAGAGTCATGCCGGGGGCGGTGGCCGGCTGGGCCATGTGCTCGCTGGAAAAGAGATCGCTCTTCATGGGGAGCATCCTCACCCGGACCTGCCCTCTCCGCCAAGCAGGTGACATCCCGGGCCTGGCAGACTGGGACGGTGATCAGCAACGACGTCCCCGCGCCCGAGAGCCCGTTCGACGACGGTCCGGCCGACCGTGACCAGGCTCGGCAGTTCGTGCTGCCGCTGGTGCTCCACCTGGAGAAGACGGACCCGCCCGCCCGCACGGACGCGCTGCGGACCGCCGCCCGCGCGGTGCTCACGATCCTCTCCGACGAGCGGTCCATCGGCGACGGGGAGTGGGCCGGGGCGATGCGGGACTGGCAGGACGCGCGCATCCGCAAGGTCGTGCGCCGGGCGCGCGGCGCGGAGTGGCGCAAGGCCGCGGCGCTGGAGGGCATCATGGTCACGGGCGAGGAAGGCGCGGAAGTACGGGTGTTCCCGCCGGTCCCGCTGGACGGCTGGCCCAAGGAGCTGGCCAAGCTCCAGGTGTCGGGCACCGAGCTGGACGACCCCGGGCCGCCCGCCGCCCCCGAACCCTCGGGCCCGGTGCTGTGGCTCAACCCCGACCTGGACATGTCGGCGGGCAAGACGATGGCCCAGGCCGGGCACGGGGCGCAGCTCGCCTGGTGGGAGCTGTCGGAGACCGAGCGCAAGGCGTGGCGCGAGGCAGGCTTCCCGCTCTCCGTGGCGACGCCCGGCCCGGAGCGCTGGCGGGAGCTGACGGTGAGCGGGCTGCCGGTGGTCCGCGACGCCGGGTTCACCGAGATCGCCCCGGGTTCCTGCACGGTGGTGGCCGACCACCCGGCGCTGCGCCGCACTGCGTAAGGGCCGCCCGGAAGTCCCGCCGTTCGCCCGGAACGCGGGGACCGGGCATGACTTTCCGGAGACGACCGGGGCCCCCGACCCGGACGGGCCGCCCGGGGCTGAGCATTTCTGCGACCACTTACGTACCTCCCGGTACTGCCGCACCGGCATTACCGCCAAGTAGCCTGCGCGGCGAGTCGGTTGGCGGTTGATTGACGCCTGATGGACGCTGTCACGCTTCGGCCCGGGAGACACCTTGTTGCGACGCATCAACGGAACGGCCCTCATCATCGCTGCGCTGGTCGCCACACTGGTCGCGATCGCGTTCCCCGTCTGGTCCTACGCGGACCGTTCGGGCACCGGCGAGGCGAACCTCAACGCCTCCAGCGTCGCCACCCAGTGGGGGCCGCTGTCCGCTACCGACCGGGACTTCCTGGTGAAGGTGCGGCTCGCCGGACTGTGGGAGCTGCCCGCGGGGCAGCAGGCGATCGAGCGGGCGCCCAGTGAGGCGACGAAGGCCGCCGGGGACCACCTCGTCGTCGGACACGCGGACCTGGACCGGCGGGCCCGGGACGTGGCGGCCAAGCTCGGGGTGGAGCTGCCCAACCAGGCGACCGAGCAGCAGCAGGCGTGGCTGCGGGAGCTGACGGCGGCGAGCGGCGACGAGTACGAGCGGAAGTTCGCCAATATCCTGCGGGCCGCCCACGGGAAGGTCTTCGGGCTGATCGCCCAGGTCCGGCACACGACCCGCAACACCCTGATCCGGCAGCTCGCGAGCGATGCGAACCAGACGGTGCTGGACCACATCACCATGCTGGAGGGCACCGGCTTCGTCGACTTCGACGCCCTGGCGCGCGAGGCGGTGAGCGGGTCGACCGCCAGCCCCTCGGGCCCGTCGATGCCCCGGGACGGACAGGCCCCCCTGGCCCCCGTACCGGCGACGCCGACCGGCGACCAGTCCTTCACCTCTCGCCCGGTGCCGCCCACGATGATGCCGATGCCATAACGGGGGCGGCGGTCCCGGAACCTCAAATCCAGCTCTGAACGTCCCCCTGGTCGGGTTCATCGCCGCTCGACGGGGCCATGACCCCTGGACAGAACGAGGTGAGCAGGGGGGACACCATGAAGCTGGGCATAGGGATCGGCTGGCGGCCGGAGATCGCCGCAGAGGTGGAGGCGCTGGAGGGGATCGACTGGGTCGAGGCGGTCGCGGAGAACCTCTGCGCCGACCACCTCCCGGACTCCCTCGTACGGCTCCGGCAGCGCGGGGTGAGGATCGTTCCGCACGGGGTGGGCCTCGGCCTGGGCGGTGCGGACCGCCCGGACCCGGCGCGCCTCGTCGGCCTCGGGGCGCGGGCCGAGCTGCTGGGGGCGCCGCTGGTGACCGAGCACATAGCGTTCGTACGGGCCGGGGGGCCGCTGACCGCGTCGCCGCGGCTGGAGGCGGGGCACCTGCTGCCGGTGCCGCGCACCTGGGACGCACTGGACGTCCTGTGCGAGAACGTGCGCATCGCGCAGGACTCGCTGCCGGTGCCGCTGGCCCTGGAGAACATCGCGGCGCTGATCACCTGGCCCGACGAGGAGCTGACCGAGGGGCAGTTCCTGGCGGAGCTGGTCGAGCGGACCGGGGTGCGGCTGCTGATCGACGTGGCCAACCTGCACACCAACCACGTCAACCTGGGCCAGGACCCGGCGAAGGCGCTGGACGAACTGCCGGTGGAGGCCATCGCGTACGTGCATGTGGCGGGCGGCGTCGAGAGGGACGGCATCTGGCACGACACGCACGCCCACCCGGTGACCGGCCCGGTCCTGGACGTCCTGGCCGAGCTGCGTTCCCGGGTCGACCCGCCGGGCGTCCTGCTGGAGCGAGACGACGCCTTTCCTCCGGGGGCCGAGCTGGCGGCTGAACTGGACGCGATCCGGGCCGCGCTGAGCACGACGACGGCTGCCGCTGCGCGGTCCGCGCCGCCCGCCGGGGCGACCCGTGACACGGTCGCCGCCGCCCCCCGTCCCAGCGTGCGCGACCGTCTCGCCGTCTCCCAGACCGCTTTGCTGTCCGCGCTCGTGGCGGGGACCCCGGCACCCGAGGGGTTCGATCACCGGCGGCTGCGGGTGCAGAGCCGGGCACTGGCCGCCAAGCGGGCCGATGTCGTCGCCAAGGTGGCGCCCGAGCTGCCGGAGATCCTCGGCGACGGCTACCGCGCCGCGTTCCTCGCGTACGCCCGGCGCCGCCCGATGTCCGGCAGTTACCGGCGCGACGCCCTGGACTTCGCGGAGCACCTGCTGACCACGGGCGCCCCCGCTGATCCCGCCGAGCGGCGCCGGCTGACGTACTGGTGGCAGGACCGGTCCGCCGCCCGGCCGCCCCGCCGCACCACCCGCCTGGTCCGGGCGGCACGTGCCGCCCTCGTGGGGAAGTAGGACAACCCGGTCCTCGACGAACCGGCCGCCGCGTCGGCCCGGTGCTCCAGCGCCGGCTGATCACGGCGGCACTGCCGGACCGTCCGCTCGGGCGGCCGCTCGGGTGCGGGCCACGGCGGCGGTGGCCCCTGAACCAGATTCCGGAGCAAGGATTCCGATCGGCCGTCGGGGGCATTCCTCCGGACACGCCGGGGCGGTGCTGGACATCACCGCCCGCACGCCCGACCATCCCCCTCCGCATCCGCAGAGAGGCCCCGCGCGTGAGAACAGCTGCGCTGTACACATCGATCGGCTCCCTGGTCCTGTCCGCCCTGACCGTCGCTCCGGCGGCCGCCTGGGAGGGTCCGGTCGACGCCGAGGCCCGGGGCACCGCGATCGCCGCCTCCCGCGCCACCGCCGCCGGGATCGACTTCGTCCCCTGCCCCGAGGAGGAGATGCTGCCGGACTCCCTGAAGTGCGGCACGGTGAAGGTGCCCCTGGACTACGCGGAGCCGGACGGGCGGCAGCTCGAACTGACCGTCAGCCGCACCCTGGCCACCGGCCCGGCGAAGGACCGGCAGGGTGCGCTGGTCTACAACCCGGGCGGCCCCGGTGCGTCCAGCGTCACCTTCCCGCTGGTCGGGGAGCTGCCCGGGTGGAAGGAGCTCGCCGAGGCCTACGACCTGGTCGGTTACGCCCCGCGCGGGGTGAACGGCTCCTCGGCCCCGCTGACCTGCCAGGACCCCTCCGCGTACACGAAGGGCCCGACGCAGGCGCCGACCCACCCCACGCAGGAGTACAAGGAGCAGCGCATCGCCCGTGCGAAGGCGTACGCGCAGGGCTGCGCACAGCACGCGGGTGAGGCGCTGCGGCACTACACCTCGCTGAACAACGCCCGTGACCTGGACGTCCTGCGGGCCGCGCTCGGCGAGCCGAGGCTGACGTTCATGGGGGCGTCCTACGGGACGTACTTCGGCGCGCTGTACGCGACGCTCTTCCCCTCCCACGTACGGCGCATGGTCTTCGACTCGGTGGTCGATCCGGACCCGGAGCAGATCTGGTACCGCTCCAACATGAACCAGTCGCTGGCCTTCGAATCGCGCTGGGAGGACTTCCGCCGCTGGGTCGCCGACCACGACGACGTGTATCACCTCGGGGCCACACCGGAGTCGGTGCAGCGGCACTACGACGAGGTGCGCGCCGAGCTCGCCGTGGAGCCCGCGGGCGGCAAGGTCGGGCCGGGCCAGCTGCACTCGGCGTTCCTGGGGGCCGGTTACTACGACGACTACTGGGCGATGCGGGCGACGGCGCTGTCGGAGTACGTCCGGGGCAACCCGGAGCCGTTGATCGCGCAGGCCTCCCCGCGCGCGGTGGCGGCCGAGGACAACGAGAACGCGCAGGCGGTGTACACGGCCGTCGAGTGCAACGACGCGCCGTGGCCCGAGGACTTCGAGGTGTGGGACCGCGACCACACGGACCTGGCGCGCATCGCGCCCTTCGAGACGTGGGACAACGCCTTCACCAACCTGCCGTGCGCCTTCTGGCCCGCGCCCCGGCAGCGGCCGCTGGAGGTCGGCACGCGGTGGGGCGAGCTGCCGCCGGTGCTGATCCTGGCGGCGGAGCGGGACGCGGCGACCCCGTACCGGGGGGCGCTGGAGCTGCGGAAGCGGCTGCCCGGTTCGTCGCTGGTGACCGAGCGGAACGCGGGTACGCACGGTGTCGGCGGGGCCGGCAACGCCTGTGTCGACGACCATCTGCGCACGTATCTGCTGACCGGCCAGGTGCCGGGGCGGGGTGCGGACTGCGCCGCGCGTCCGGAGCCGAACCCGGTGTCGCTGGACTGATCCGGCGGGCGGATACGGAGCGGGGGCCGTCGCACCGTGATCGGTGCGACGGCCCCCTGAGCCGAACCCGGTGTCGCTGGAACGGCGGGCGGCACGGTCGGTGCCTGGTGCCCGTCTTCTGATCTTCCGGGTTGGGGTGGTGCGGGACTCGCTGGTTATGCGAGCCCGGCCACCAGGTCTGCGACGCTCTTCCTGCGGCCCGTGTAGAACGGGACCTCCTCGCGCACGTGGAGCCGTGCCTCGGAGGCGCGCAGGTGGCGCATCAGGTCGACGATGCGGTAGAGCTCGTCCGCCTCGAAGGCGAGGATCCACTCGTAGTCGCCGAGCGAGAACGAGGCGACGGTGTTGGCGCGGACGTCAGGGTAGCCCCGGGCCATCTTGCCGTGGTCCGCCAGCATACGGCGGCGGTCCTCGTCGGGGAGCAGATACCAGTCGTAGGACCGGACGAAGGGGTAGACGCTGATGTAGTCGCGGGGCGTCTCGTCGGCGAGGAACGCCGGGATGTGCGACTTGTTGAACTCGGCCGGGCGGTGCAGCGCCATGTTCGACCAGACCGGGTCGAGCGCGCGGCCGAGCTTCGTGCGCCTGAAGAGGTTGTACGCGTCCTGGAGCTGGTCCGAGGTCTCGGCGTGCCACCAGATCATGAGGTCGGCGTCGGCGCGGAGACCGGAGAGGTCGTAGGTGCCGCGGACGGTGACGTCCTTGGCCGCGAGCTGGTCGAACAGCTCCTGGACCTCGTCGGCGTACCCCGCGCGGTCCAGCGGCAGCACGTCGCGCAGCTTGAAGACCGACCACAGGGTGTAGCGGATGACCTCGTTGAGGTCCTTGGCCTTCTTTCCGGCGTTCGGACTCTTGCTTGATGTCACAGTCTCAGGGGCACTCATACGGCTATTGTCCCGCCTCGCTCCCCGTGCCCCGAACCAGGGTCGGCGTGGCGATGATCTCTCTCGTGATCTCGTCGGCCGCGCGCTGGGCGCTCGCGATGCAGGCGGGGATGCCGACCCCGTCGTAGACGGCGCCGCAGACGCGCAGTGCGGGGAGGACCGCGACCTCGTCGCGAATGCGGGCGACCCGGGCGAGGTGGCCGACCGGATACTGCGGCAGGCCGCCGATCCAGCGGGTGACCTCGGTGTCGACGGGCCGGGCGGTGAGCCCGGTGGCCTCGGCGAGGTCGCGCAGGGAGACGGCGACGAGTTCTTCGTCGTCGCGGTGGATGTGGTCCTCCTCGCCGTAGCGGCCGACGGAGGTGCGGAGCACGAAGAGGTCCGGGGCGGCGTCGGCGACCCACTGCCACTTGTTGCTGGAGAAGGTGGACGCCTTGATGGTGCGGCCGTCGACCGGCGGCACCAGAAAGCCGGAACGGCCGCGCAGGGCCTCGTGCGCCTCGATGTCGGCGCGCCGGAAGGCCAGGGTGACCAGGGCCATCGAGGCGTACTCGACACCGGACAGCTCGGCGGCGGCAGCCGGGGACTCGGCGGCCAGCAGGGTCCCGGCGGACCAGGCGGGGGTGGCCAGGACGATGCCGTCGGCGGGGATCACCCGGGTGTCGGTGCGGACGGCCCAGCCCCCTTCCCTGCGGGTGAGGTCGAGGACGGGGGTCTGGGTGAGGATCTCGCCGCCCCCGGCCCGTACGGCGTCGCCGACGGCGCCCGGCAGAGTGCCGATGCCGCCCTCGATGCCCTGGAAGACCGGTCCGCTCCGCTGGAGGGCGGCGGCCCGCTCCTGGACACGGCGTACGGCCTCCAGCAGCGGGCCGCCCTCCCGCACCGCCTCGAAGAGCTGGGGTACGGCGGCGCGCATGGAGATCCGGTAGGCGTCGCCCGCGTAGACCCCGCCGAGGAGGGGTTCCACCAGCCGGTCGACGACCTCGCGGCCGAGCCGGTCGGCGACGTACGCGCCGACCGCGACGTCGTCGCCGACGGGGGTCGGGGTGAGGTCGCGCTCCTCGGCGATCCGGGCGAGCCCTTCGGGCGAGAGCACGTCGCCGAGGGCGGCCGGGTCGGCGGGGACCCCCATGACGTGGCCCTTGGGCATCGGGCGCAGCGCGTCGCGCGTCCAGAGGGACGCGGTGGCGGTGGCGGGCGGCTGGAGGCGGCCGGCGAGGCCCACCGCCTCGGCCAGGGCGACCGCTTCGGGGCGGCGGGCGAGCATCGACTCGGCCCCCAGGTCGACCTGGACGCCCGCGATCCGGCCCGTCATGAGCTTGCCGCCGAGCCGGTCCGTCGCCTCCAGGAGGGTGACGCGCAGACCGGTGGTGACCAGGCGGTGGGCGGCAGCCAGGCCGGCGATGCCGCCGCCGATGACGACGACGTGGCCCGCGGTGGTGTCCGCCCGCTGATCGGAACGCTGAGAACGCTGCATGGGTCCACTCTCTCAAACCCGTTCCGAGTCCCGACCGTGACCGCTTCGAAACCGCCGGCCGGCAACCGGCTCCGGGGGCGCCGCGTCGAACCGGCACGATCAACCACCGTCCTGGGGGGACTGGTTATGACAAGGAAGACCGATCGATCCGTGGCCCGGCCGCCTGCCGCGCCGCGCGCCCGGCGGGGGTACGGCCGCGGCCGGGCGGCGCTCCTGGCCGGGGTGCTCGGCGCGCTGCTCGCCGTCGGCGGCTGCGGGGCGGGCGACGCCTCGGACAGCGGCGCGAAGACAGCGGACAGCGAGTACGCGGGGCGGGAGAAGGGGAGGGAGGACCTGTCCGAGGAGCAGGCGGGGGCGGGCGCCGAGGACGGGTCCATGGCGTCGGAAGCGCCGGCGGACGGCAAGGCTGCCGGGAGGAAGGCCCCAAGGCCCGGGGCCGCGGCCACCCACGTCATCCGTACGGCCACGCTCTCCGTCGAGGTCAAGAGCGTGCCGAAGGCCGTCGCCGCCGCCCGCAGCACGGCGGAGGGCGCCGGTGGCCTGGTGGCGACGGAGAACACCGAGCGGATGGACGACACGTACGAGACCTCGCGTCTGGTGCTGCGGGTGCCGCAGGACCGGTTCCAGGAGGTGCTGCGCACCCTCGCCGGTTCCGGGAAGCTGCTGTCGCGCACCTCCGACGCGAAGGACGTCACCGACCAGGTGGTCGACGTGGAGAGCCGGATCGCCACGCAGCGCGCGAGCGTGGCCCGGGTGCGGGAGCTGATGGACAAGGCGGAGCGGATCAGCGATGTGGTGACCCTGGAGGGAGAGCTGAGCAGCCGTCAGTCCGACCTGGAGTCGCTGCTCGCCCAGCGGGCGAGCCTGAAGGACCGCACCTCGCTGGCGACGATCACGCTGGACCTGACGCCGCCGGACGCCCCGGGCGACGACGGGGAGAAGGAGGACCCGGGCTTCCTGGACGCGCTGGGCGGCGGCTGGGACGCGTTCGTGGCGATGCTCCGGTGGATCGCGGTGGCGTTCGGGGCCGCGTTCCCGTTCCTGACCACCGCGGCCCTGGCGCTGATGGTCTGGCGGGTGCTGCGCGCCCGGCGGGCGGCACGCAGGGTCCCGGCAGCTCCCCGGCCCGAGGCGGAGGGCACCCCGGCGCCCTGATCGCCGTAGCGTGGCCCCTGACGCGGCTGAACTCGGCGAAAGGGACCCGGTATGGCAACGGAGCGACTGGTGGTCGTCGGGGGTGACGCGGCGGGCATGTCCGCCGCGTCACAGGCCCGCAGGCTGAAGGGGCCGGAGGCGCTGGAGATCGTCGCCTTCGAGCGCGGCCACTTCACCTCGTACTCCGCCTGCGGCATCCCGTACTGGGTGAGCGGTGACGTGGAGCGGCGCGAGGACCTGATCGCCCGTACCCCCGAGGAGCACCGGGAGCGGGACATCGATCTGCGGATGCGGACCGAGGTGACGGAGCTCGACGTGGCGGGGCGCCGGGTGAGGGCGCTGGACCGGGAGAGCGGGACGACGTACTGGACGGGCTTCGACAAGCTGGTGATCGCCACCGGGGCGCGTCCGGTGCGCCCGGAGCTGCCCGGTATGGACGCGCCCGGGGTGCACGGGGTGCAGACCCTGGACGACGGGCAGGCCCTCCTGGACTCGCTGGACGCCCTGGGCTCCGGCACGCGGCGGCGGGCGGTCGTGGTGGGCGCCGGGTACATCGGCGTCGAGATGGCCGAGGCGATGCTCAAGCGGGGCTTCGAGGTGACCGTCCTCAACCGGGGCGAGCAGCCGATGGCGACGCTCGACCCGGACATGGGACGGCTCGTCCACGAGGCGATGGACGGCCTGGGCATCACCACGGTCAACAGGGCGGCGGTCACCGGCATCCTCACGGGTCCCGACGGCCGGGTGAGCGAGGTGGCGACGGACGCGCGGACGTATCCGGCGGACGTGGTGGTCCTCGGCATCGGCGTCGAACCGGAGACGGCGCTCGCGCGGGAGGCGGGTCTCCCCGTCGGCCCGCACGGCGGACTGCTCACCGATCTGTCGATGCGGGTGGTGGGCCACGAGAACATCTGGGCGGGCGGCGACTGCGTGGAGGTCCTGGACCTGGTGGCGGGCCGCACCCGCCACATCGCGCTGGGCACCCACGCCAACAAGCACGGCCAGGTGATCGGTTCCAACGCCGGGGGCGGCTACGGCACGTTCCCGGGCGTGGTCGGTACGGCGGTGAGCAAGGTCTGCGATCTGGAGATCGCCCGGACCGGGCTGCGCGAGAAGGACGCCCGCGCGGTCGGGCTGCGCTATGTCACGGCGACGATCGAGTCGACACAGCGGGCGGGTTACTACCCGGGGGCGAAGCCGATGACGGTGAAGATGATCGCGGAGCACCGTACGGGACGGCTGCTCGGGGTGCAGATCGTCGGGCGCGAGGGGTCGGCGAAGCGCGTGGACGTGGCGGCGGTGGCGCTGACGGCCGGGATGACGGTGGAGCAGATGACCGCGCTCGACCTGGGCTACGCTCCGCCGTTCTCACCGGTGTGGGACCCGGTGCTGGTGGCGGCCCGCAAGACGGTGGCGGCGGTGCGGGGCGCGGGGAGCTGACGAGGCCCCCGCGCCCGGGGCACCTCGGGTCAGCGTGCGGTCTGCTCGTGCACGTACTGCACGAGCCGGGTGAGCGCGTCCGGGTCCATGGACGGCATGACGCCGTGGCCCAGGTTGAAGATGTGGCCCTCAAGCCCGGCGGCCTGGTCCAGCACCTCGCGGGTCTTCGCCTCGACCGCCGGGGTGGGCGCGAAGAGCACCGCCGGGTCGAGGTTGCCCTGGAGCGCCTTGCCGGGGCCGACGCGGCGCGCGGCCTCGTCCAGCGGGACCCGCCAGTCGACGCCGACGACGTCCGCCCCGGCCTCGCCCATCAGGCCGAGGAGTTCGCCGGTGCCGACGCCGAAGTGGATGCGGGGGACGCCGTAGGGGGCGACGGCGTCGAAGACCTTCGCGGAGGCGGGGAGCACCGAGCGGCGGTAGTCGGCGGGGGCCAGGGCCCCGACCCAGGAGTCGAAGAGCTGGACGGCCGAGGCGCCGGCCTCGATCTGGACCTTGAGGAAGGCGCCGGTGATCTCGGCGAGCCGGTCGACGAGGTCGGCCCAGAGCTGCGGGTCGCCGTACATCATGGCCTTGGTGCGCTCGTGGCTGCGCGAGGGGCCGCCCTCGACGAGGTAGCTGGCGAGGGTGAAGGGGGCCCCGGCGAAGCCGATGAGCGGGGTGGCGCCCAGCTCGGCGGTGAGCATCCCGATGGCCTCGGTGACGTACGGGACGTCCTCGGGGGTGAGGTCGCGCAGTCGGGCGAGGTCGGCACGGGTGCGGATCGGCTCGGCGATGACGGGGCCGACTCCGGGCTTGATGTCGAGGTCGATGCCGATGGCCTTCAGCGGCACGACGATGTCGCTGAAGTAGATCGCGGCGTCGACCTTGTGGCGGCGTACGGGCTGGAGCGTGATCTCGGTGACCAGCTCCGGCATCATGCAGGAGTCGAGCATCGCGATGCCCTCGCGGACCTTCAGGTACTCGGGCAGGGAGCGCCCCGCCTGGCGCATGAACCAGACCGGCGTGTGGGGCACGGGTTCGCGCCGGCAGGCCCTGAGGAACGCGGAGTCGTGGGTGGCCGCGCGGCCCGCGTCGTGGCTGGCGGAGGTCGTCGTCTGCTGGCCCGAAGGGCTGTCGTTGGCGCTCACGCACAGAATCTTCGCACGCACGCGAAGGAGCCCGGCCCCGCACGGGTGTCTCTCCCTGCACGAGGCCCGCGTTCCCTTTACCCTTCCCGGCATGGCTCCGGCTCAGGGACAATTTTCCGATCATTCCGATGGCGTTGACAGCAAGGAGAGCGCGCAGGGGCCTTCCGTGCCGCCCGCGTTCCGCGCGGCGGTCGACGCACTGCGCTCCGCCCGGCTGCGCCCGGAGCTGGAGGTGGAGCCGACCAGGCCGCCCCAGCGCCTCGCGCCGCACGCGTATGCCCTGGAGGCGGCGGTGGTGGACGGGGAGGACGATCTCGCGGACGGCAGGCTGGTGCTGCTGCACGATCCGGCGGGGCACGACGCCTGGCAGGGGGCCTTCCGGCTGGTGACGCTGGTGCGGGCGGAGCTGGAGCCGGAGATGGCGGCGGACCCGCTGCTTCCGGAGGTGTGCTGGACCTGGCTGACGGGTGCACTGGACGCGCGGGGGCTGTCCTACGGGGAGGCCGGCGGGACAGTGACGCGCGCCGGATCGCACTACTTCGGTGCGCTGTCCGCGCGCCGTCCGGCGACGCAGATCGAGATCCGGGCCTCGTGGACGCCCCGGGAGGGGCGCGGCGGGGTGCCGGACGCGGCGTCGCACCTGATGGCCTGGGGTGATCTGCTGTGTCAGATCGCGGGTCTGCCGCCGTCCGACCCGACGGACGCGGCGGTGGTGACGCTGCCGCAGCGGCGCGGGCCGCAGGTTTCGTAGCGCTTCGTCATCCCGGCCACCCGCTTCGCCCTGGTGTTCGTAACGCTCCGTCACCCGTATCGCACAGCACCGGCTCTCTTTTCGTACAATCGATCGCGCGTCCTATTTGCCCGAATTGTTACTCACCAAATCGTGATCTTCCCCTAAAGGAGGACGGGTCCGCTGCCGAAGAGGTCAATGACCCTTCAAGCACGGTTTCGCCCCCGGCTTCATCCCCTGAGCCGGCCCGTCCCGCCACTCCCCCCAGGAGGCCTGGTGTCCGTTCTCCTTGAGCAGCCCGCAAGCCTGGTCGCCTACCGCCCGAACAAGCCGACGGCCATGGTCGTCGTGGCCGACCCGCGCGTCCGTTCCACCGTCACCCGCCATCTGTGGGCCCTCGGAGTACGTGACGTCATCGAGGCGTCGTCCATCGCGGAGGCCCGCCCCCGCGTCGGCAACCCGCGCGACATCTGCATTGCCGACGTCCACCTGCCCGACGGTTCCGGGCTGACCCTGCTTTCCGAGACCCGAGCCGCAGGCTGGCCGAACGGTCTCGCCCTCTCCGCCGCCGACGACATCGGCGCCGTTCGCAACGCCCTCGCGGGTGGCGTGAAGGGCTACGTCGTCACCGGCACCCGAACCAACATCGGCCACCCCACCCGCCCCGGCGTCGCCCCCATCGGCGCCAACGCGGCCCGGATGCACCGCAGGCCCCCCGGATCCCCGAGCCACCCGGGCGGCTACCGCGAACTGTCCGGCCGCGAAGTGGAGGTGCTCCGCCTGGTCGCCGAGGGCCAGTCCAACAAGGCCATCGGCGTCTCGATGGGCCTCTCCGCCCTGACCGTCAAGTCCCACCTCGCCCGGATCGCCCGCAAGCTGGGCACCGGAGACCGCGCCGGCATGGTCGCCGTGGCCCTGCGCACGGGCATCATCCACTGACCCCACCCCGCCGGGACGTGCACCGATGCGCCCCCGGCTGGAATATGCGCATGGCCACCCGTCGACGGAACGTTCCGTCGACGGGTGGCGCGTATACACCTATACCCTTGAGGCGTGACCGACGCCCAAGAGACCGCAGCAGACACTTCACTGCGAACCACCGGGGGCGCTCCCCCGGACGACGTCGCCCCGGCGCCGATCCCCTTGCTCGAACCGCGCGAGGGCATTCCCCCGGTGGTGACGTCCGACGACGCCCTCGCCCGGGTGATCGCCGCATTCGCCGCGGGCACCGGCCCGGTGGCCGTCGACGCCGAACGCGCTTCGGGGTACCGCTACGGCCAGCGCGCCTATCTCGTACAGCTGCGCCGCGAGGGCGCCGGCAGTACACTGGTCGACCCGGTCGGCTGCCCCGACCTCTCGGGCCTCGGTTCCGCACTGAGCGACACCGAGTGGATCCTGCACGCGGCTACCCAGGACCTGCCGTGCCTGCGGGACATAGGCATGACCCCCACCTCGCTGTTCGACACCGAGCTGGCCGGACGGCTCGCGGGCTTCCCGCGCGTCGGCCTCGGCGCGATGGTGGAGAACGTCCTCGGTTACGCCCTGGAGAAGGGCCACTCCGCGGTCGACTGGTCCACCCGCCCGCTGCCCGAGCCCTGGCTGCGCTACGCCGCGCTCGACGTGGAGCTCCTGATCGACCTGCGCGACGCGCTGGAGAAGGAGCTGGAGCGGCAGGGCAAGCTGGAGTGGGCCCGGGAGGAGTTCGACGCCATCGCATCCGCGCCGCCGGCCCCGCCCCGCAAGGACCCCTGGCGCCGGACCTCGGGCATGCACAAGGTGCGCCGCCGCCGTCAGATGGCGGTCGTCCGCGAGCTGTGGACCACCCGTGACCAGGTCGCCCAGCGCCGCGACGTCTCGCCGGGCAAGGTCCTCGGCGACGCGGCGATCGTCGAGGCCGCGCTCGCGCTGCCGGTCAACGTGCAGGCCCTGACCGCGCTGCCGGGATTCGGCCACCGCATGGGCCGCCGCCAGCTGGAGCAGTGGCAGGCCGCCGTGGACCGGGCCAGGGCGCTGCCGGAGTCGGAGCTCCCGCAGCCCGGCCAGCAGCCCGCCGGGCCGCCTCCCCCGCGCTCCTGGGCCGACAAGGACCCGGCCGCCGCCGCCCGGCTCTCGGCCGCCCGCACCGCCGTCTCGGAGCTGGCCGAGCGCCTCCACATGCCCCAGGAGAACCTGATCACCCCGGACACCGTGCGCCGGGTCTGCTGGGAGCCCCCGGCGAACCCCACCCCGAGCGCCGTCGAGGACACCCTCGCCGGATACGGGGCGCGGAACTGGCAGATCCAGCAGGTCGCACCCCTGCTGCTCCGGGCTCTGGACACCGGCGCCTGATCCCGTACACACGCGCCCCCGGACACCCCCCGGCCGACGGCCGGGGGGTGTTTCACTTCTCCGGCCGGAACGAGGACGGCGACGGAGCCGGACTCGTCGACAAAGCGGAGGCGGACGGCGACGCAGCGTATGCGTCGGCGGTGCGGATGCGCGTCGCCGAGGGGCGAAATCACGCCAGGTTGCCGGCGCTCCTGCCGGCGGCCGGAGGCGCTCCGGTGATCGACTCGCACGGGAGCGACCGGATCTTCGCGGCGCTGCGGCGCGCGCTGGGCCTCCGCCTCGAACCGCTGGTCCTGATGGCCGCCGAGGTGCCCGCGAGGCGTCGCACCGGCCGCCGTCCCGGTGTGACCTTCGACGCTCCGGCCGTGGGGGGTGGGCAGTCTGGTTACCCGCAAGTAGCATGATGGGCAGGCGGCGCGCCCCGTGGCGTGCCCCGCAGCAGTGCCATCCCGCACCCTGGAGGAGAGCCACCGTGCCTCGTACCATCCGGGACGTCGTCTTCGTCGACGGCGTCCGCACCCCGTTCGGCAAAGCGGGCCCCAAGGGCATCTACCACGAGACCCGCGCCGACGACCTCGTCGTGAAGGCCATCCGGGAGCTGCTGCGCCGCAACCCGGACCTGGACCCCAAGAAGATCGACGAGGTCGCCATCGCCGCGACCACGCAGATCGGTGACCAGGGCCTCACGCTGGGCCGTACCGCCGGAATCCTGGCCGGTCTGCCGCAGTCCGTCCCGGGCTACTCGATCGACCGCATGTGCGCGGGCGCGCTGACCGCCGTCACCTCGACGGCCGGTTCCATCGCCTTCGGCGCGTACGACGTCGTCGTGGCCGGTGGCGTCGAGCACATGGGCCGCCACCCGATGGGCGAGGGCGTCGACCCGAACCCGCGCTTCGTGTCGGAGAAGCTGGTCGACGAGTCCGCCCTGTTCATGGGCATGACGGCGGAGAACCTGCACGACCGCTACCCCACGATCACCAAGGAGCGCGCCGACGCCTACGCGGTGCGCTCGCAGGAGAAGGCCGCCAAGGCGTACGCCAACGGCAAGATCCAGCAGGACCTGGTACCGGTCTCGGTGCGCCGCACCAACGCCGAGGCGGGCGAGACGGGCTGGGGCCTGGTCACCGCCGACGAGCCGATGCGCCCGGGCACCACGATGGAGTCCCTCGCGGGCCTGAAGACCCCCTTCCGCGCCCACGGCCGGGTGACGGCCGGTAACGCCGCGGGGCTCAACGACGGCGCCACCGCCTCGCTGCTCGCCGCCGAGGACGTCGCAGTCGAGCTGGGCCTCCCGGTCAAGATGCGCCTGGTCTCCTACGCCTTCGCGGGCGTCGAGCCGGAGGTCATGGGCTACGGCCCGATCCCGGCCACGGAGAAGGCGCTGGCCCAGGCCGGTCTGACCATCGACGACATCGGCCTCTTCGAGATCAACGAGGCCTTCGCCGTGCAGGTGCTCGCCTTCCTGGAGCACTACGGCATCGCCGATGACGACGCCCGCGTCAACCAGTACGGCGGCGCCATCGCGTACGGCCACCCGCTGGCCTCCTCCGGTGTCCGGCTCATGACGCAGCTGGCCCGGCAGTTCGAGGAGCAGCCCGAGGTCCGCTACGGCCTGACGACGATGTGCGTCGGCTTCGGCATGGGCGCCACGGTCGTCTGGGAGAACCCGCACTTCAACGCTGACGGAGGCAACAAGTGAGCTCCACCACTGAGCTTCTGAAGGGAGCGGCCGAGCTGTTCCCCGGCGAGGTCGTCACCCAGGCGCACGTACGCCACCTGGACCTGCCGTACGGCGCCGGGCGGTTCGCGCTCATCACGCTGGACAACGGCCTGGACCACACCAAGCCGACCACCTTCGGACCGCAGTCGCTGGCGAACCTGAACGCCGCGATCGACCAGGTCGAGAAGGAGGCGTCCGAGGGCACCATCACCGGTGTCGGCATCACCGGCAAGCCGTTCATCTTCGCGGTCGGCGCCGACCTCAAGGGCGTCGAGCTGCTGAGCCGTCACGAGGACGCGCTGGCCATCGGCAAGGGTGGCCACGACGTCTTCCGCCGCCTGGCCGGCCTCGCGGTCCCCACCTTCGCGTACTACAACGGCGCGGCCATGGGCGGCGGTGTCGAGGTGGGTCTGCACTGCACCTACCGCACCGTCTCCAAGGCGCTCCCGGCGTTCTCGCTGCCCGAGGTCTTCCTCGGTCTGGTCCCCGGCTGGGGCGGCTGCGCGCTGCTCCCGAACCTGATCGGCGCCGACCGCGCGGTCTCGGTGATCATCGAGAACTCGCTGAACCAGAACCGTCAGCTCAAGGGCAAGCAGGTCTTCGAACTCGGCATCGCGGACGCGCTGTTCGAGGGTGCGGACTTCCTGGAGCAGTCGCTCGTGTGGACCGCGAACGTGCTCAAGGGCTCGGTCACGCCTCAGCGCGCGGAGATCGACCGCGGTGAGGCCTGGGACCAGGCCGTCGCCCGCGGCCGGGCCATCGCGGACTCCAAGGTGCACGGCGCGGCCCCGGCGGCGTACCGCGCGCTGGACATCATCGCGGCGGCCAAGGACGGCGACCTGAGCGCCGGCTTCGACGCCGAGGACCAGGCGCTGGCGGACCTGATCATGGGCGGTGAGCTGCGCAGCGGCATCTACGCCTTCAACCTGGTCCAGAAGCGCGCCAAGCGCCCGGCCGGCGCCCCGGACAAGAACCTGGCCCGCCCGGTCACCAAGGTCGGCGTCGTGGGCGCCGGTCTGATGGCCAGCCAGCTGGCGCTGCTGTTCCTGCGCCGCCTTGAGGTCCCGGTCGTCCTCACGGACATCGACCAGGAGCGCGTCGACAAGGGTGTGGGCTACGTCCACGCCGAGATCGAGAAGCTGCTCGGCAAGGGCCGCATCAACCAGGACAAGGCCAACCGCCTCAAGGGCCTGGTCTCCGGTGTCCTCGACAAGGCCGAGGGCTTCGCGGACGCGGACTTCATCATCGAGGCCGTCTTCGAGGAGATCGGCGTCAAGCAGCAGGTGTTCGCGGAGGTCGAGGCGGTCGCCCCGGCGCACGCGATCCTCGCCACCAACACCTCCTCGCTCTCGGTGACGGAGATGGCGTCGAAGCTGAAGAACCCCGAGCGGGTCGTCGGCTTCCACTTCTTCAACCCGGTCGCGATCCTCCCGCTCCTGGAGATCGTCCGCGGCGAGCAGACCGACGACGCCTCGCTGGCGACGGCGTTCGGCGTGGCCCGCAAGCTGAAGAAGACCGCGGTCCTGGTGAAGGACGCCCCGGCGTTCGTCGTCAACCGCATCCTCACCCGCTTCATGGGCGAGATCCAGAACGTCATCGACGAGGGCACCCCGGTCGAGGTCGCGGAGAAGGCCGTCGAGCCGCTCGGCCTGCCGATGTCCCCGCTGGTGCTCCTGGAGCTGGTCGGCCCGGCCATCGGCCTGCACGTCTCCGAGACCCTGAACCGCGCCTTCCCGGAGCGCTTCACGGTCTCCGAGAACCTCGCGGCGGTCGTCAAGGCGGGCAAGCGCGGCTTCTACGTCTACGACTCCGGCGCGCCGGTCCTCGACCCCGAGGTCGCCGCCCTCCTCAAGCAGGGCGACACCGTCCTCACCGAGGATCAGACCCGCGACCGCGTGCTCGACGCGGTGGCGCAGGAGATCGGCCTGATGCTGGACGAGGGCGTCGTCGCCGAGGCCCAGGACATCGACCTGTGTCTGATCACCGGCGCCGGCTGGCCCTTCCACCTGGGCGGCATCACGCCGTACCTGGACCGCGAGGGCGTCTCCCAGCGGGTGAACGGCAAGCCGTTCCTGGAGCAGGGCGTGGCGAGCGTGCCCGCGTAGTACGCACGGCAGGCGAACGGCCCGGCACACGTGGTGTGCCGGGCCGTTTCCGTGCGTGTGCTACCGGGCCGTTCTGGAGTTCACAGGGGTACGACGACGAGGGCGTCGGCGACCGCGCGCTCCCCCACCTCCGCGCCTTCGCCGGACCGGGGTCGGTTCCGGAGACGACCGTTCACGATCATGGTGGTGGAGCCCCCGCCGTCGAGGTTCATCGCGTCGTGGGCGCCCAGCGAGCGCATCAGCTCCGCCGCCTCGTCGAAGGTCGCCCCGACGCTGCCGCCGGGCTCGCGGCCGTCCACGGTGACCAGCAGCAGTGTGCCGTCCTCGGCGACCCCCGCCAGGGTCCGGGGGTGGCGCTGCCGCAGGGCCGTGGCCGCGACTCCGTTGGCCTCGATGTTGATGTCGGTCGCGCCGCCCCGCAGCAGTCGGGGGCCCGCCCCGAGCATTCCCGCCCCCTCCTCCGGGATGCGGCGCCCCGTCTCGTCGAAGACCTGCGAGTCGAGGGTCAGGACGGCGGAGCCGGCGGCGTGCCGACGCAGCCATGCCGCACCCTCCCCGATGCCTTGCAGGACGCGGCCGTGGGCGGGCACCGGTCCGGCGGAGCGACGCAGGTCGAGGACCCGGCCGTCGGCGGCCAGGACGGCTTCCACCACCTCGTCCCCGCCCGCGGCGGTGGCGGGGCCCCAGTGGGGCGTGAAGAGGACCAGCTCCCCGCTGTCCGTGCACAGCTGGTTGTGCACGGGACGGGTCATGGCGCGCCCCGTGCGCCGCAGGACGTCTCCTCCGATGCCGCCGCACCCGACGATCCGCCCCGGCACCCGGTTGACGCCGTCGACCGGGCGGCTCGTGCCGTCCGCGGTCGTCACCCGGGTCACGGACCGCGCTTCGACGATGCGCGGGCCCGCGCCCCGCACACCGAGCACCAGGGCGGTACGCCCGTTCGCCGCCTCGCTGAGCAGGGTTCCGTTCTCCATCAGGAGCCCGAGCGGGTCTCCGTCGTAACCGCTGAAGACCGCGCTCGTACGGATGTCGAAGAAGGACCCGTTGACGGCCGCGACCGCACCGGCGTCGCGGGCCATGGACCGTACGGTCCGCGCGGAGTCGAGCCGGTCGCCGTGCACCGGACTCACCCGCACCGGCGCCGAGCGGGCGATCGTCAGGACCTGGTGGCGCACCGGGCCCCCGGACATCCGCACCGTGCGCTCCGCATAGGTCACCCCAGGCGGCAGCGGGACGGTCGGCCTCCGTGGCGGTTCCGGCGGGCGGGAGGCTCCGGCGGACGGCCCCCGGGCGTCGTCGGCCGCCGGGGCGTCCGGGGAGCGGCACCCGCTCAACGCCCAGGCCGCCGCCCCGGCCGCCAGCAGCCGTCGCCGGTTCATCCTGTGTGGACTCCGGGGAACAGACCGGGAGTCAGGCCCACGTCGTCCCCGGCGTACACGGTCACCTCGGACCAGTTGCGCGTCCCGGCGGCGTTTTCGTAGCAGACGGAGAACCGGTCGTAGCCGGTGGCTCCGGGCACACCGGTGTAGGTGATGCTGCCGTCGGGCAGCGCGCTGACGCCCCCGTACTGGGGAAGCCCCACGCCCACCACCCGAAGGCCCGCCTCGGCCGCCTCCCGGTCGGGGCCGATGACCACCCGGCCCCCGGGCGGAATCGCGATGTTGCGGCCCGGGAGCCACGCGCGCCGCACCCAGAATCCGGCGTCGGTGATCTGCGCGGAGGACACCAGCTTCTCACCGGCGTACGAGATCACCCCGACGCACACCTTGGGCAGCAGGACCGCGCCTTCGGGGGCGTCGTCGGAGACCTTGAGGACAGCGGTCACGGCGCGGGGCTCGTTGCCCCGGGCGTAGGTCGCGTACCGCCCGTTGGGGAGGTGGCCGAGGCCCTGGAGGTTCGTCATCGTGGCGTGCTCCGCCACGATGTCGTCGAAGAGGTAGCCGTACGCCCGGTAGGGCCCGCCCGTCGGGGTCACCTGAAGGTGCAGGCAGATCTCCTGGCCGGGGACGACCGCGAGCGCGGGGTCCGTGTCGGCGTGCAGTTCCAGAACGGCCGACACCGTCGTGCGTTCGGGGTGAGCGACCTGAATACGTGCCAGCGGATGCCAGTCGTTCATATGACCACCTCCAGGGTCCGGGTGCGGGTGAGCTCGTCGAAGTCGTGGTCCTCCAGCCAGGCGACGCTGTCCTCAAGGACGTCAGGGCGTTCCATACGGGTGAAGTGGTCGGGCTCCAGCATGGCGCGGCCCTGGAGTTCACCGGCCACGAACCGGGCGCACTCGATCGCTCCGGCCGCCCGGAGGTGGGTGTGGTCAGCCACACCGTCGGGAAAATTGGGATGCTCCCCCGGCTCCAGGTGCAGGAAGATCCGCCGGGTGCCGTGCGGCCCCGCCCGCCGCCACCGCCGGACGCTCCACTCGTTGAGGTCGATCAGCGGTACGGAGTCCGTCTCCGCGATCTCCTTCATCGCCAGCGGGTACAGGCCGAGCAGCCGCCGCAGGTTGCCCTGCGCGTCGAAGACCCCGCGCTCCTGGCTGGTGACCAGCACGGGATGTGCCCCGCGGTCGCGTGCGCCGTCGACGCAGCGTCGGAGGTAGTGCTGGAAGTCGGTGAACGGCTCCGTGAAGCGTCCGGCGCAGCGCTTCATGTCGATGAGGCCGAACGAGACCAGCAGCAGATCGCCCGGGCGGGCCTCCCGCAGAATCCACGCCAGCCTGCCCCGCTCGACGAAGCTCCGCGAACTGGCCCCGGCCCGCGCGCAGTTGGTCACATTGACGCCCCTGAGGAAGAGCGGGAGCGCCTGGCCCCAGCCGGCCATGGGCGCGAGGCTGCGCGGCCGGCTCGTGACGCTGGAGTCACCGGCGAGGAACAGGGTGCGCGGGCGCGGCACTACGCCCACTCCCGGTGCCGGTCCGGCTCGCGGAACCCCGTCCCGCCGTCCGGTCCGATGCCGGGCATCGACCGTGACGTCGCCGGTGCGTCGGTCGCCCGGCTGCTCTCCACGGCCGATTCGAGTCCCTCGATGGCACGGAAGACCCGCTCCGAGTTGCTGGTGTCCCGGCGCCCGAAGAACGCGTCCACCCTGGCCCGGTACTGGGGCTCGACCGTGAAGTTGCGGTGCACCGTGTCGATGATCTCCCGGACGGTGGAGTCGACGTCACGGCAGACGGGGCCGAATCCGTCCCGCTCGAACTCGTAGTAGCCGCGCTTGTAGTGGTTGCCGTAGAAGTCCTCCTCGTCGAACGGCGTGTACACGATGGGCGTGCCCATGTACGCGACGTCGAAGAAGACCGAGGAGTAGTCGGTTACCAGCAACGAGCATTCGCGCATGGCCAGTTGGACGTCCCGCCCGTCACCGGTGACCGTGACGGAGGGGTGGTCGATGCGGAAGTGGTGCAGATAGGGGCGGATCTCGTAGTGCGGCATGAACTCCAGGTCCACACCGCACTGCTCCAGCACGGACAGGAGGCGTTCGTCGCGCAGCAGTGTGGAGAAGAACCGGAAGTACTCCGAGGCGGCGAACGGGATCTTCGCCTTGGCCGCCTTGTCGTACGAGGGCGCCACGATGTCCCGCCGCCAGGTGGGCATCAGCAGGATTCTCGGGCGTTCGGAGCGCACCGGCTTCAGCGCGTCGAACCGGGGGAAACCGGCTGCAGCGACGCGCGCGTAACCGTATCCGCAGTGCTCGGCGAAGTACGACCGCTCGGCCTGACCGACCGTCAGGAGCAGGTCCACGCTGGTGACCTGGTGATGGACCGAGGGCGCCACGTCGTTGTAGGTGACCCCGTGCTGGAGGAAGACCCGGCGGTAGTTGAGCAGGTCGCCGTAGCCGCGCAGGAAGGAGCTCTTGCTGAGCTCGGGGAAGCCGAGGTAGGCCTCCAGGTCGTAGGGGTTGATGAGCCGTTTGGCGTGCAGCAGATAGACGCGGTACTTGCGGGACGTCCGGTCCAGCACACGCCCGTACGGAGCGACCTTGGCGCGGTCCTTGGCGTCGCCGTTGATCGCGTAGTAGACCTTGCGGCGCGGGTGGTTCTCCCTGATCCAGCGGAACAGGTGGTAGGCGTTGTCCTGGGCCGTGTCGGCCCGCTCGCCGATGATCCAGATGTCCTTGCGGTGCAGCCGGGGATAGCTCAGCAGGTACGCCAGCCGGGTCCGCCAGCCGGGGCGGCCGGGCAGCGCGGCGCGGGCCTGGCGCAGCAGGTGCCAGATCCGGCCGCGCAGCTTCTGCCCGGCACCGGTGAAGTACCGGAACACCACGGAGTCGTCCGCACGGACACCGAGCCACAGCCGGTCGCTGCCGATGCGGCGCATGCCCTTGAAACGGTGGAGCATCAGCCGGGCGGCGACGGGGGCGTCGGTGTGGCGCTCGCCGTCGTGGAAGCGGAGTGAGACCGTCAGGTCGCGTCCGGAGAGCGGTGCGAGGACCGAGGGATCGGCGGAGGCGCGCCAGCCGCCGTACCAGTCGCGCTCCTTGCGGACACGCCAGCGGTCGCGGCGGTAGACCTGCTCCGCCTCGATGGCCACGGACCGGTTCCCGTCCGTGCAGACCAGCTCGAAACGGTTCGTGAGGAGCTGGGCGATGTCCACGCCGGTCAGCGTCATCACGCCTTCGAACTGCAGCTCGCCGTCGCGGTACCGGATGCTTTCGAGCACGCCGCGCTGCCGCTCCACCCGCAGCAGCCGGGAGGCCACCGGGTCGGCGGCCAGCTGCCGGTACATGCCCTGTTCGTCCAGCCGGACCCTGGGCTCGTAGTCCGCGCCGCCCAGCGGATCGCAGAAGAGCTCGAAGTTCCTGGTCCGAACGGCGTGGTGCTGCACCCGGGACACCGGGTGGACGACGTACTGGAGCAGCAGGTCCTCGGGCAGGCGGGCGTAGACGGCGCAGAGTTCGTCGAAGACCTCCGCGATCTCGGACCGGTTCATGATCCGGTGGAAGTTGCGCAGATAGGGCTGGTACGAGCGCACCACGAACCGGTGGATCAGCCGGGCCGAGGGCGCCTCGATCAGGTCGCCGAAGTCCAGCAGGAAGCGGTTCAGCCGCAGCCGCCGGCGGACCTTGGCCGGGTCGTTCCAGTCGACGTCGAAGAGCGAGTCGTTACGGGCGGGGTCGCGGTCGAAGTAGACGTAGCGGTCCACCAGGCTGAAGGAACGGGCGGCCAGCACGGCCACCAGGCTCAGCCAGACGTCGGCGAAGGGGCCGCCGTCCGCCGCCCTGAGCCCCTGGCCGCGCAGCAGCGAGACCCGGAAGAGCTTGTTGCCGAGGTCGGTCGAGAAGACCATGTGCGGGGCCTTCCTGACCAGGTCGGTCACCCCGCGCGCACCCTTGCCGAAGTACCTCTTCCACGGCTCGTCGGCGTTGCGCCGGGGTCCGGGGAAGGTGTCGTAGTTGCCGATCACCACGTCGATGTCGTGTTTGTCGGCCGATTCGGTGAGCTGCCTCAGACAGTCGGCCCCCAGGATGTCCCGGCCCCGTGCGAACAGCACGTAGGGCGCGGTGACCTGGGCCAGCCCCTGGTCGTACGCGAGGGCGGCGCCCCGGGCCGGGAGCCGCAGCACGCTCGCGTTGCGGTAGTAGGCCGCGAAGTTGTCCAGCAGTTCGGCCGTGCGGTCGGTGGAACCGTCGTCCGCGAAGATGACCTGGGTCTCGGCGAACAGGGACTGGGCGGCCAGCGAGTGCAGGAACTCGTACAGGTGGTGCTCGTCGTTGTGGCAGTGGACGACGACCGCCGCCCGGTAGGAGTGCAGGGCGGGCAGGGGCGGGGGCTCCTCGTTCCCCTGCCACCAGTGCCAGGGGGTCCCCCGGCGGGTGTCCTGCTGGGTGCGCTCCCGGGTCTCCGGCCGCAGGGCGACGTTGCCGCTGACGGTCTCGTACATCTCGACCGGGCCCGAGGGCGCCTGGTAGCGGTCGCGGGTGATGTCGAGGCCGTGCACGGCGACGGTCGTGGTGGCGCGCGCTCCGGCGTGGCGCACCTGGACGAAGAGGTTCCACACTCCGTCGTCGGCGGCCGCTCCGATGCTGGATGCGAGGTCGAGCACGGACTGGTAGTGGACCCGGTGGTCGTCGATCTCGATCGCGTTGACGGGGAAGACGTGGTCGCGTTTGGTGCTGCGCAGCCGCAGGACGGCCTTGAGCTCGACCTTTCCGTCGGCGGAGAACCTTCCGAACTGGTTCAGGATGAATCCGGAGAGGTGGAGCTCACCGTCCCTGATCTCCAGTTCCGTCGCCTGGTTGAAGAGCCGGGCTTCGCCCAGGGGCTTGCCGGTGAGTTCCAGGTCGGTGACGTCGAGGAAGCGCTCCGCCTGCGGGAAGTGCAGGAGCGATTCCGACCAGTAGACGCGGCCGTCCCGCTCGACCAGGTCCGAGCTGAGCACGCTGCGCCGCTGGCTGTAGTCCGAGACGGACAGCGCGAGGTCCACCCGCTCGTGGATGAGGCAGAAGGCCCGCACCCGCTCCATCACGCCGCACAGTTCGTAGACGGAGGGTTCGAGGGAGCGCAGATAGGGCGCCACGATGCCCGCGAAGGCCTTGCGGTAGCGCTCGTCGCCGGAGCGGAGCTCCCGGGCGTACAGATGGAGGTCGTGGGAGAGGAACTTCACCACCTTGTGGGCCAGGAGTTCCCGCTCGCCGACCTGGCGCAGGAACGCGTCCGTGTACTGGTGGACGGCGACCCGGTCCCGGATGCTGCGCAGCTCGCCCCGCCGGTTGGTGATGGAGGGGGCCGAGGAGTCCCGTTCCCACATCCAGCGGTAGACCGGGGCGGTGATGAAGGTGATCGAGGACGCACGGTAGTTGGCGAGCGTCGAGAAGTAGGTGTCCTCGTAGTACACGCCTTCGGGGAAGCGCACGCCGTTGTTGTGCAGGAAGTCGAGCCGGTACAGCTTGCCCGCCGCGATCGGGTCGTCGAAGAGCTGGGGCAGGGCGCGCAGCCCGGCGACGGTGCGCGGCGCGGTGTACAGCTGCGGCTGCCAGACGGAGGTCTCATCGGTGTTGAGGTTGACGCGCAGCGTCCGGCCGGCGGTGATGTCCGACCCGGTGGCCGCCGCCGAGGCGAGCAGTTCCTCGCAGCCCTTGAGCGGAAGCTCGTCGTCCGCGTCGAGGAACATGACGTACTGTCCGGTGGCGGCCATGATGCCGTCGTTCCGGGGAGCGCCGACCCCGCCGCTGTTCTCGGGGCGCTCGATGATCTGTACACGATGGTCCTGGGCGGCGAACTCCCTCGCCACCGTGAGCGTTCCATCGGCCGAGGCGTCGTCGACGACGATCACCTGGACATTGCGATGCGTCTGGGCGAGAGCGGACCGCAGGGCCCGGCCGAGGGTGGCGCTCGCGTTGTAGGCCGGAACCACCACGGAGACCGTGTACGCGGACGGGTCGACCGGGGAACTCATCGTACGGATCCTTCGTTTTCCACCCAGTAGGGCAGGGCCCTGAGCTGCTGGGTCTCGATGTCCTGCGCGTGCTGCGGGTACGGCTGGGGGTAGGGCTGGAACCCCAGGTCGTCGTCCTGCTCGGGCAGGGGGAACTGCCGGGTCAGGGTCTCCTGACGCGAGGGCTCGTCGAGGGCGGCGGGGCGGCGGTGGCGGCCCCGGTGCAGGTGCTCGGCGATGGTTCCCGCGCTGGGCGGCGTCGGGGCGAGCTCCTCCATGAGGCGGGTGAAGTCACGCGTGGAGAGCCAGAACTTGTACATGATGACGAGCTCGAAGGCTCCGAGGGCCAGGGCCGATATCGCCGTCGTCCACAGGATCTGGTTGATCAGCGGTGCGACGATGAAGATGAACATCTGGAATTCGATACCGCTGATCAGATGCGGCCGGATGCGGCTGCGCAGCAGGGCCTGGCGGAACCGGGTGTACCAGGGGAAGCGGTGCCGGAACTGCGCGTGCAGGTCGACGACCTCGCCCGTCTGCTGCTTGAGGACCTCGGCCTCCACGCCCGGGTTCTCCCGGAGCAGGTCCTCGATGAAGACGACCTTGGGCTGCTCGGGCTCGGGCTCGGCCGGACGGTGGGCGGCCGCGCGGGCTTCCCGCTCGGCCTCTTCCTCGTCCAGCCGCTGGCGTTCCAGCGTGACCTTCTCGATCTTCATGCGCATGGACATGCGCATCTTGTAGATCTGCAGGGCGTCGACGTACCGGAGCATGTCGAGGAAGACCACGACCAGGGCTGCCAGCAGGTAGAGCTCGTCGTGCGTGCGCAGGTACTGCCCGCCCATCAGGGCGAGCGCGCAGAACAGGACCCTGATGCGGTCGAAGACGTAGTCGAGCCAGCCGCCGAAGACGGTGCCGTTGCCCTTGAGCCGGGCGAGTTTGCCGTCGATGCAGTCGAGGATGAAGCTCAGGTGGTAGAGGCCCGCCCCGATCGCCAGCGACCAGGCGTCGCCCTTGAGGAAGAAGTACGCGGACCCGAGGCCCACGAAGAGAGCCGCCCAGGTGACCCGGTTCGGGGTGATGAACTTGAACTTCGCCATCCCGATCAGCATGCGGGTGGCGACCGGGTCGACCAGGAGAACCGTCCACCAGGCGTCGCGCTTCTTGCACGTCAGCTTCTGAACAGCTCTCAGCGACAGCTTCCCCATAACCCCTCAGACCTTGCGTACCGGCGAGCACGCCCCAGCGGCTTGCAAGAACACGCGATCAAGGGGGCATTCACATCGTGGGCACAGTTGCTTCACCCGTTGTCCACGTAAGTTTCAGGTCAAGACCATAGCAAGTTCAAAGACGATCTAAAACTGTCAATGGTTGTACGCGTGCGAACTGGATCGATCATTGATCCTGTATGACCGCTATGTCACCGAACCGTGATCCACGAGCCGAAGGCCAGCCCGCTCGCGCCCGGCTCCTGGCGCGCGACCCTCAGCCGGCCGTCGGCCCCCAGCAGGGTGATGACGGCCCGGCCGTACCCGTCGACGGCCACCGCGGGCGGCACCAGCGAGGTCTCCCCCGCGTCGAACCACCAGACGCCGCCCTCCGGCCGGCCGTCCTCGTGGGCTCCCACCGCGCACGACCCCGCGTGGCCCCACCTCGCCAGCACGGTGCAGCCCCAGCCCTGGATGTCCACTCCGGCGACAGCGGCGATCGGCCCGGCCCCGTCCGCGCCCCCCAGCCCCACCGGACCGCCTCCCGGCACCCCGGCACAGACCTCGTTGGTGGCCGCGTAGCGGAAGCGGACCGTACCCGCCTCGGGCGCCGCCGAAAGGCTCCCCGGATAGGGGCTCACCATGGGCTCCGCGTCCAGGGTCCACGCACCTTGCGGCGCCTCCTGGTGCCAGCGGACCGCCGAAGCCGTGTCCCTCGCCCGGGCCCAGATCTCGGCGCCGCCGAGCCGGCCGGGCAGCGCGATCAGCTCATCGGCGACGGCCATGCCCCGCAGGTGCTGCCACGCACTCCACTTCCCGTCAGGTGACTGGCGGCGGGTGCTGACGCCGTGTCCGAAGTTGCGCACGAAGACGTGCAGGTTTCCCGCGGTGTCGAAGACCGCCGCCGGGAAGCCCACCTCCCGCGCCTTGGCCCGGTCGTTGGCGTTCGGGTTGCCCACCGAATGCCACGGGCCGATGGGGCGTCCGCTCTGGTACTGCGTCGTGTGGACGATGTCGACATGCTCCTTGCCGTCGGCGCTCTTCCGGCGCCGCAGACCGATCAGGTGCGCATAGCCGTCGCCGTCCTGGAGCACGGTCAGCCCCGGCAGGAGGTCGGGGCCCTCCAGCAGTTCGGGGCCCGCCCAGTCGTCCCGCCCCGCCGTCCGCTCGGTCCAGCGCAGCACGCCCGCGGCGGACGGCAGATACGCGGAGAGTCGGCCGTCCGCGCCCCGGACGAGCCACCGCGTGGACCGGGGGTGGCGGGCAGCCGCCTGCGCCCCCAGCCGGGGATCCACCCCGGCCCGCCGGCAGTCGACGAAGACCGGCGCACCGCAGGTGCGCTGATACCTGCGCGCCGCCGCGATCGTGGCCCGTGCCACACTGCCCCGCAGCGGCGGCTCGGCGATGACCGGGCGCTTGGCCTCGGCGTCGAAGGCCACGTGCGCCGGATCGGGGTCCAGCGTCCGCACGCGCAACGGCCGCAGCTCGTGCAGGACGTCGAGCACCAGGGCTGTGATCTTTCCCACCTCGGCGTCGATGACCCAGGCGTCCCCCGCCACCCGGACACCCCTGCGTGCGGCGTCCTCCACGGCCCGGTCGAGGGCGGCGCGCTCGTCGGCCGTGCCGGGCTGGGCGCAGACGATGTGCACGGCGGCCCCGGGCTCCTCCCCGGCCAGCAGCGCAAGCGCGTCCGCCGGTGTGGCCACGACGATCGCCACCGCCTCGGAGCGGGCGGTCGGGGAGGTCCCCGACCCGTGCGGCGCCCTGCCCTCACGCCCGCCTCGGCGTCCCCCTCTGCGTGCCATGAGCCCGACGATCCCCTCTGGAGCGGAACCGGGCGTTCCGATGCATCCCGGCTCCCAAGAAGATATGCGCTCTCCCTTCCGGTCCAGAAATCTGTCTATAGTTCTCCAGCATCTGATTGATCCGAGCATGTTCGATCAACAGGTGTCCTCCTGCGGTCCTGCTGTCCCAGCATCCGAACCGTGGCGAGCATCCGCACGATCCCCTCCTGCGGCTTCGGCAGCCGATCCCCAAGGAGGGTCCGACACGCCTCAGTGGTTACCCCACTGACCCAGGGGCCCAGACGATGACGAGCTGTGTGTATGTCTGACGACTCCGACCTGCCCTCCCGCCGCAAGCCCAAGAGCCGCCGGGCCCCGAAGGCTCGTACCCGCGGGCAGCGCGTACGGCGAGGAATTCTCTTCACCCTGCTCGCGCTGGTGCTGGCCGCCGGAGGGACCGTCTACTGGCTCTACAGCCAGCTCGACGGCAACATCAAGGGCGTCGACATCGACAAGGCGCTCGGCGACGAACGCCCGGAGAAGCTCCCCACCGCCGGGCAGAACCTGCTGGTGCTCGGCTCCGACTCCCGGGCGGGCGCCGAGAACAAGGAGCTGGGCGGCGGCGGGGCGGTGAGCGGTGCCCGTTCCGACACGGCGATGGTCGTGCACATACCCGAGGGCCGCACGAAGGCGGTCGCGGTGTCCATCCCCCGCGACACGCTCGTGACCCGGCCCTCCTGCTCCGCGTCCGACGGCTCGGAACTCCCCGAGGCGAACCGGGTGATGTTCAACTCGGTGTATTCGCTGGCCGGTCCGGCCTGCGTCGTCAAGACGGTCGAGAAGATGTCCGGGGTCCGGATCGACCACTATCTGGAGATCAACTTCGCCGGGTTCAAGGACCTGGTCGACGCCATCGGCGGAGTCACCGTCGATGTCCCCCAGGACATCAACGACAAGGCCTCCGGCCTCAACCTCACCGCCGGACCGCACAAGCTCAACGGCACCGAGTCCCTCGCCTACGTCCGGACCCGGCACGGCATCGGCGACGGCAGCGACCTCGGCCGCATCGGCCTCCAGCAGCAGTTCCTGCTGGCGCTGCTGAGCGAGATCAAGTCGCAGGACCTGCTGGGCAGCCCGGCGAGTTCGTACAAGATCGCCAACTCGGCCACCAAGGCGCTGACCACCGACTCCGGGCTCGCCTCCCTGACCTCGCTCGCGGAGTTCGGCCGCTCGATGAACGGGGTCGACCCGGGCTCGATGGAGACGATCATGCTTCCGGTGGCGTACGACAAGCAGGACCGCAATCGGGTGGTCGCCGCCGAGCCGCAGGCAGGCGAACTGTGGGAGGCGATCCGCACGGACTCCACGATCCCCGAATCGGCCAAGAAGTCCCCGGCCACGGGCGGCTGACACCGGACCGGACCGGAACGACCGACGCGGGGGGGGGGGGGGGGGGGGGGGGGGGGGGGGGGAGGGGGAGGGGGGGGGGGGGGGGGGGGGGGGGGGGGGGGGGGGGGGGGGGGGGGGGA
>NZ_JBVIPK010000004.1:204596-344731 GCF_055577965.1 Streptomyces sp. NPDC033165 | reverse complement strand
TGCCGCCGCGCGAAAACACACCCAGGAGAAAAGACACCCACCAAGCGCCCCCCCCCCCCCCCCCCCCCCCCCCCCCCCCCCCCCGCGTCAGCCCGGTGCGGGCAGGGTCAGCGACGGGCCTCCGGGTGGGAGAAGCACCAGCCCTCCCACGCCGAGGCGACCATGTCGCGTACGTCGTGCCGGGCCGTCCAGCCCAGCTCCGTACGCATCCGGTCCGCCGAGGCCACCACCCGGGCCGGGTCTCCGGCTCGGCGGGCCATCACGGCGGGCTCGGCGTCCGGGCCGTATCCCGTGACGTCGCCGATCAGGGCGATCATCTCGCGTACCGAAACGCCCGCGCCCCGGCCGATGTTGACCGTGAGGTCGGAGCCGTCGCCACGCTCTCCGAGGGCGCCCGCCACCGCGAGATGCGCGGAAGCCAGGTCCTCGACGTGGATGAAGTCGCGGACGCAGGTGCCGTCCGGGGTGGCGTAGTCGTCCCCGAAGATCATCGGGGCCGCGCCCTCCGTGAGCTTCTCGAAGACCATGGGGATCAGGTTGAAGACGCCCGTGTCGGCGAGGGCCGGGCTCCCCGCCCCCGCGACGTTGAAGTAGCGCAGCGAGGCGGTCGCCATACCGTGTGCGGCGCCCGCCGCGCGCACCATCCACTCACCGGCGAGCTTGGTCTCGCCGTACGGATTGATCGGCGCGCACGGCGTTGCCTCGGTGACGAGGTCCACGTCGGGGAGGCCGTAGACGGCCGCGGACGAGGAGAAGAGGAACCGTCGGGTTCCCGCCTCCGTGACGGCCTCCAGAAGAGTCTGGAGACCGTGCACGTTCTCCCGGTAGTAGTGGAGCGGAAGCGCGACGGACTCAGCCACCTGCTTCTTGGCGGCGAGGTGGACGACCCCGTCGACGGCGAACTCCGACAACGTCCGGTCGAGCTGTCCCCGGTCGAGGGTCGAGCCCTTGACGAAGGGCACGTCCGCGGGAACGCGGGTCGGGTCCCCGGTCGATAGGTCGTCGTACACCACTACACGCTCGCCGGCGTCGAGCATCGCCTTGACGACATGCGCCCCGATGAAACCCGCACCACCCGTGATCAGCCAAGTCATAGGTTCATATTAATAGGGCGGGGGCGGCACGCTGGACACGTGAGGCTCCCGAGCGCGCGTGCGGGAGGCCGCCCGGCAGGCGTCAGTCTGACGGCAGGCCCTGGCGCCCCTCCCTGGCCATCCGGCTGTGCGAGCGCCCGTACACGAAGTAGATGACCACGCCCAGCGCCATCCAGGCACCGAACCGCAGCCAGGTCTCCGCGGGCAGATTGAGCATCAGCCAGACCGAGGCCGCCACCGAGGCGACCGGCAGGACCGGTACCCAGGGGGTGCGGAAGGCGCGGTGCAGGCCGGGACGGGTGCGGCGCAGGACCAGGACGCCGAGCGCGACGACGACGAAGGCGAAGAGCGTGCCGATGTTCACCAGGGTGGCCAGCTCGTCGATGCTCGTGAACCCGGCGATGATCGCGATCAGCACACCGAGCAGGATCGTCGGACGGTACGGGGTCCTGAAGCGCGGGTGCGTCCTGGAGAAGAAGCGCGGGAGCAGGCCGTCGCGGCTCATCGCGAAGAAGACGCGGGTCTGGCCGAGCAGCAGGATCATGCAGACCGTGGTGAGGCCGACCGCCGCGCCGAAGCTGATCAGACCGGCGTAGAAGGGGTGCCCGGTGGCCTTGAAGGCGTCGGCGAGCGGGGCGCTGACGGAGAGTTCGCTGTAGTGCTGCATGCCGGTGACCACGATCGATACCGCCACGTAGAGCACCGTGCAGATGATGAGCGAGCCGAGGATGCCGCGCGGCATGTCGCGCTGGGGCAGCTTGGTCTCCTCGGCGGCGGTGGCCACCACGTCGAAGCCGAGGAACGCGAAGAAGACGATGGAGGCGGCCGTGAAGATGCCCATGACGCCGAAATTGGTGGGTTCGTAGCCGAAGATCAGCTGTACGAGCGGGGCGTCCCAGCCCGAACCGGCGGGCTGCGGCTCGGCTGGGGGGACGAAGGGCTTGTAGTTCTCGGCCTCGATGAAGAACAGGCCCGCGACGATCACCATGAGGACCACGCCGACCTTGATCGCCACGACGACCGAGGTGACCCGGGCGGAGAGCTTCATGCCGAAGACCAGGATGGCGGTCAGGACCAGCACCAGGGCGAAGGCCAGGAGGTCGAAGCCGAATCCTTCCGCCGCATCCGGGCCCGAGAGCGCTCGGGGCATCGTCCAGTCGACGTTGTCCATCAGTGAACGGACGTAGCCGGACCAGCCGACCGCGACCACCGCGGTGCCCAGCGCGAACTCCAGCACCAGGTCCCAGCCGATGATCCAGGCCACCAGCTCGCCCAGTGACGTGTACGCGAAGGTGTAGGCGGAGCCCGCCACCGGGACGGTGGAGGCGAACTCGGCGTAGCAGAGTGCGGCCAGCGCGCACACGACGGCCGCCGCGACGAAGGCGAGGGCGGTCGCGGGTCCCGCCGTCTCCTTGGCGACCTTCCCGGTGAGGACGAAGATGCCGGTCCCGATGATGACACCGACGCCGAAGACCGTCAGGTCCAGGGCGGAGAGGGACTTCTTGAGCGCGTGTTCCGGCTCCTCGGTGTCAAGGACCGACTGTTCGACGGACTTGGTGCGGAACACGCCCCTTCCGCGGGGTGGTGTGGCCTGCGCGCTCACCTGCGTACCTCCACGCACTCGTTGTGAGCGCCATGATGGGCACCGGACAGCGCATGATCACGCCAACCGGCCCGTTTCACGCGAACGGGCCGGGAGAGCCACCCGTACAGGGGCGGTTCTCCCGGCCCGTCGGCCGTATGGAGGGTTGGGCGTCAGTCGCGGGCGGGCTCCACCTCGCGGCTCTCGAAGCGGCCGTCGAGCTTGGCGACCAGGCCGGTGACCTGGCGGGCGATGTCCGGTGCGGTCAGTCCGATCTCGGCCATGACCTCGCCGCGCGACGCGTGGTCGAGGAAGACCGGCGGGATGCCGAAGTCGCGCAGCGGTACGTCGACGCCGGCGTCGCGCAGCGCCTGGGAGACGGCGGAACCGACGCCTCCGGCGCGGCAGTTGTCCTCGACCGTGACGACGACACGGTGGCGCTCGGCGAGCGGGGCGAGTGCCTCGTCGACCGGTTTGACCCAGCGCGGGTCGACGACGGTGCTGGAGATGCCCTGGGCGTCCAGCAGGTCGGCGATCTCCAGGCACATCGGGGCGAGCGCGCCGACGGAGACGATCAGGACGTCGGGGCGGGCCGCCTTCGGCTCGCGCAGGATGTCCATGCCGCCCGCCTTGCCGACCGCCTTGACCGCCGGGCCGACCGCGCCCTTGGAGAAGCGGACCACGGTGGGCGCGTCGTCGACGTCGACGGCCTCGCGCAGCTGGGCGCGGACCTGGTCGGCGTCGCGCGGGGCGGCGATCCGGAGCGTGGGCACGCACTGGAGGATCGACATGTCCCACATGCCGTTGTGCGAGGCGCCGTCCGTGCCGGTGATGCCGGCCCGGTCCAGGACGAAGGTGACGCCGCACTTGTGCAGGGCGACGTCCATCAGGACCTGGTCGAATGCGCGGTTGAGGAAGGTGGCGTAGACCGCGAAGACGGGGTGGAGGCCGCCGGTGGCGAGGCCCGCCGCGGAGACCGCGCCGTGCTGCTCGGCGATGCCGACGTCGTAGATCCGGTCCGGGAAGGCGGCCTCGAACCTGCCGAGGCCGACGGGCTGCAGCATGGCCGCGGTGATGGCGACGATGTCCTCGCGCTCCTGGCCGAGCTTGAGCATCTCCTCGCCGAAGACGGAGGTCCAGTCGAGGCCGGAGCTGGAGATCGGCAGCCCGGTGTCCGGGTGGATCTTGCCCACCGCGTGGAAGCGGTCGGCCTCGTCCTCCAGGGCCGGGGTGTAGCCGCGGCCCTTCTCGGTGAGGCAGTGCACGATGACCGGGCCGCCGAAGCGCTTGGCGCGCTGGAGCGCGGACTCCAGGGCCTCGATGTCGTGGCCGTCGATCGGGCCGACGTACTTCAGGCCGAGGTCCTCGAACATGCCCTGCGGGGCGATGAAGTCCTTGAGGCCCTTCTTGGCGCCGTGCAGGGTCTCGTACAGCGGGCGGCCGACGACGGGCGTGCGCTCCAGGATGTCCTTGCCGCGGGCCAGGAACCGTTCGTAACCGTCGGTCGTACGGAGCGTGGCGAGGTGGTTGGCGAGTCCGCCGATGGTGGGGGCGTAGGAGCGCTCGTTGTCGTTGACGACGATGACGAGGGGGCGGTCCTTGGCGGCGGCGATGTTGTTCAGCGCCTCCCAGGCCATGCCTCCGGTGAGCGCCCCGTCGCCGATGACCGCGACGACGTGGTCGTCCTTGTCGAGGACCTCGTTCGCCTTGGCGAGGCCGTCGGCCCAGCCGAGGACCCCGGAGGCGTGGCTGTTCTCGATGATGTCGTGCTCGGACTCGGCACGGGAGGGGTAGCCGGAGAGGCCGCCCTTGCTCTTGAGCCGGGAGAAGTCCTGGCGGCCGGTGAGCAGCTTGTGCACGTAGCTCTGGTGGCCGGTGTCCCAGAGCACCTTGTCCTTGGGCGACTCGAAGACCCGGTGCAGGGCGATGGTGAGCTCGACGACGCCCAGGTTGGGCCCGAGGTGACCGCCGGTCTTGGACACCGCGTCCACGAGGAAGGTACGGATCTCCTCCGCGAGCTGCTCCAGCTCACCGAGGCTGAGCCGGTCCAGGTCGCGCGGTCCCTTGATGCGGGTCAGCAGATCCACCCGTGCCTCCTTGCGTTTGAGCTGATCGAGCGTGCGTGCCGATCCGATGAGTCTAATGTTCCGTCCGCGGCCGTGGGCAGCGGGCGGCCCGGTTCGTAGCCATATGCGGACACGCGCGGGTGCCCGGCGCCCCCTGGGAGGAGTACCGGGCACCCGCGCGTGGTGCGGTCAGGCGCGGCCCGCGGTCTTCTGGGTCTTACGGGTGACGGAGTCGATCACGACCGTCGCGAGAAGCACACCGCCGGTGATCATGTACTGGATCGGGGTGGCGATGCCTTCCAGTGACAGTCCGTACTGGATGGAGACGATCACCATGACGCCGAGCAGCGCGTTCCAGGTGCGGCCGCGGCCGCCGAAGAGGCTCGTGCCGCCGATGACGGCCGCCGCGATGACGTTCATCAGCAGGTCGCCGGTGCCGGAGCCCTGGTTGGCCGCCGCGATCTTGGAGGCCCAGAACAGGCCGCCGATCGCCGCGAAGGTCCCCGCGATGGAGAAGACGGAGATCCGGATCGCGGTGACGTTGATACCGGCGCGCCGGGAGGCCTCGACGCTGCCGCCGAGCGCGAAGATCTTGCGCCCGTAGGCCGTGCGGCGCAGCAGGAAGTCCGTGCCGACCAGGACGATCAGGAAGAGGACCAGGGCGAGCGGCAGGCCGCGGTACTGGTTGAACATGTACGCGGCGGCGAACGCGAACACCGCGAGGACGGCGGTGCGCACGGTGATGTCGACGATCGGCCGGGCCGGGATGCCCGCGGCCTCGCGGCGGCGGGTGTCCAGGAACGCGGCGAGGAAGTAGCCGGCGACCGCGACGGCGGCGAGCCCGTAGGCGGCGGCGACATCGGTGAAGTAGTACGTGGTCAGCTGGCCGACCACCCCGTCGCCGTCCAGGTTGATGGTGCCGGAGTCGCCCAGCAGCTGGAGCATGAAGCCGAGCCAGAACAGCAGACCGGCCAGGGTGACGGCGAAGGCCGGGGCCCCGATCCGGGCGAAGAAGAAGCCGTGGATCGCGCCCATCACCGCGCCGCTGACGATGGCGACGAGGATCGCCAGCCACTCGTTCATGCCCTGGGTGACGCTGAGCACCGCGACGAGGGCGCCGGAGACACCGCTGACCGAGCCGACCGAGAGGTCGATCTCGCCGAGCAGCAGGACGAAGATGATGCCGACGGCCATCATGCCGGTGGCGACCATCGTGGTCGCGATGTCGCTGATGTTCTTCGCGGAGAGGAACTCGGAGTTCATGCTCTGGAAGACGATGGCGATGACCGCGAGGCCGACGATCACCGGGATGGAGCCCAGGTCACCGCCGCTGATCTTGCGCTTGAACTCGGTCAGGTAGCCGGTGAAGCCCTGCTGGCGGATGAGCAGGCGGGGGTCGACGGCCGTGGCGGCACCCTGGGCCGCTTCCTGGTTGCCGACCGGCGCGTCGGCCGGGGCGGCGGCCTTGTCCAGCGAAGTCGCGGAGTTGTCGGTGGTCACTTGGAAACCTCCGCGTTGCGCGCCGCACGTCGGGTCACGGCATTGTCCGTGGCGCCCGTGATGGCGGAGATGATCTCTTCCTGGGAGGTGGTCTTCACATCGAAGACACCGTTGTTCCGGCCCAGCCGGAGCACCGCGACCTTGTCGGCGACGGCCTTCACATCGGCCATGTTGTGGCTGATGAGGATGACCGCGTGACCGCGCTCGCGCAGCCGCTCGACGAGGTCGAGGACCTGGGCGGTCTGCTCGACGCCGAGGGCGGCGGTCGGCTCGTCGAGGATGACGAGCCTGGGCTCGCCGAGCATCGACCGGGCGATGGCCACGGTCTGGCGCTGGCCGCCGGAGAGCGAGGCGATCGGGATGCGGACGCTCGGGATGCGGATGGAGAGCGTGGACAGCAGCTCGCGGGAGCGGCGCTCCATCTCCACCTCGTCCAGGATGCCGAACCTGCGCAGCTCGCGGCCCAGGTAGAGGTTGCCGACGACGTCGATGTTGTCGCACAGCGCGAGGTCCTGATAGACGGTCGCGACGCCGAGGTTCTGGGCGTCGTGCGGCTTCTCGATCCGCACGGCGCTGCCCTCCCACTCGATGACTCCCTCATCGATGGGGTGGACTCCGGCGATCGTCTTGACCAGCGTTGATTTACCGGCGCCGTTGTCGCCGACCAGGGCGACCACCTCGCCGGCGTGGACCTCAAGCTCTACATCGGTGAGTACCTGTACGGCACCGAATCGCTTGGAGACCCCTCGCAACGCCAACACGGGCGTAGCGGACACGTGAACCATCTCCTTCGCCGCCTGACCGGCGGGGATGCCGCGCCCGGGGAAAGGCGCGGCGGTCGAGCAGAAGAGAACAGAAACAGGGGAAGCTGTTCCGTCCGGCGCCCCGCCCGGCAGCGGGACAGTTGGTGGGCGGGACACCGGACAGGCTTCGTGGCGCGTGCGGGCCGGTGTGCGGCGGCGCGTGCGCGGGAGGTGCCGCCGTGCCGCCCTCGCGTGGACGCGGCGGACGCATGGCGGGCGGGACCGGCCGCTCGGGGCGGGCCGGGTCCGTGGGGTCTACTTCAGACCGATCTTGTCGCAGGCGGCCTTGTACTTGGCCGAGCAGATCTCGTCCAGCGTCCAGATGCCGTCCTTGATGACGGTGTCCTTGATGTTGTCCTTGGTCAGCGAGATGACCGGGACGAGCACCGTCGGGATGTCCTTCTGGCTGGCGCTGTCGACCTTGGAGGTGGCGATGGAGTCGAGCTTCTCGCCCTTGGCGAGGGCGACGGCCATCTCGGCGGCGACGATGCCTTCCGCGGGGTAGGACTTGTAGACGCTCATGAACTGCTCGCCGGTGACGATGCGCTGCACGCCCGCCAGTTCGGCGTCCTGGCCGGTGACCGGGGGGAGCTTGGGCAGACCGGCGGCCTTCAGGGCGGTGATGATGCCGCCCGCCATGCCGTCGTTGGCGGAGTAGACGCCGTCGATCTTGTCCTTGCCGAGTGCCGTGATCGCCGCTTCCATGTTGGCGTTGGCGTTCTCCGGCTTCCACTCCTTGGTGTCGTACTCCTTGCCGTACTTCACCTTGCCGTCGAGGACGGACTTGGCGCCCTTCTTGAAGAGCTTGGCGTTCGGGTCGGTGATCGCGCCGTTCATCATCACGATCGTGCCGCCGTCGGCCTTGTCGCCCAGGGCCTCCAGCAGAGCGGTGCCCTGGGCGCGGCCGACCTCTTCATTGTCGAAGGAGGTGTACGCGTCGATCGGGCCCTCGGCGAGACGGTCGAAGGCGACGACCGGAATGCCCTCGGCCTTGGCCTTCTTGACGCTGTTCGCGATCGCCTTCGCGTCCACCGCGCCGAGGATGAGCGCGTCGACCTTGTTGGTGATCATGGTGTCGACCTGCTGCGACTGAGTGGTCGCGTCCTGCTTGGCGTTGGCGTAGACGACCTCCGCCTTGCCGCCGGTGAGCTCGCTGATCTTCTTCTCGATGATCGGCCGGTCGAACTTCTCGTAACGGGCCGTCTGGTTCTCGGGGAGGAGCAGACCTATCTTCAGGTCGTCGCCCTTCTTCTCCGAGCTCTTCTCGGCCTTGTCGCCCGACTCCTTGGCACTCCCGCAAGCGGCCAGCGAGATCGCCATCGTGGTGGCGGCAACGGCAACGGCGGCACGACGCATACGCGTGTTCATTCTCGAACCTCCCTGACGAGGCCGCGACGTTGCGGCCGAGGTGGCTGGAAGTCAACTCGGCCGCAGCACCAGCGTCAAGGAGTAAATTCTTAACGAGATGACAACGGTGCCATTCGTTATCTAAGTGAAGGCAGGAGTCGCTGCGGGGAGGGTGCTCTCCAAAAGGGTCGAATCCCCCATCTCGCTGAGCACCAGGGCGAGTGCGCCCAGCACCTCGGCACGGCCGCCGAGCGCCCCGGGGAGCACCGAGAGCTGCCGGGCCGCGCTGGGGATCGCGTAACGCGACACGGAGTCCCGTATGGGCCCCAGAACCAGCTCCCCGGCCTCCGCCAGCGAGCCGCCGAGCACCACGCGGCTCGGGTTGAGCAGATTGCACAGGTTGGCCACCCCGCTGCCTATGTGGCGGCCCACGTCACCGATCACCCGGCGGCATCCCGGATCGCCCTCCCGGGCCAGCTGGACGACCCGCTCCATGGTGAGCCCGGGCCCGTGGCTGGGCTGGAGCAGCGGCAGGACGTAGCGGGCGGCGGTGAAGGTCTCCAGGCAGCCCCGGTTGCCGCAGCGGCAGACCGGGCCCGACTCGTCGAGCGTGATGTGCCCGATCTCGCCGGCCGTGCCGCCGGGGCCCCGGTAGATGGTCCCGTCGATCACCAGACCGGCGCCGACACCGCTGGCGACCTTGATGTACGCGAGGTCCTTGACGCCGCGGCCGCTGCCCCAGACCAGCTCGCCGAGCGCCCCGAGGTTGGCGTCGTTGTCGACGTACACCGGGACTCCGAGGCGGCCGGAGAGCTCCTCGCTGGGGTTGATGCCCGTCCAGCCCGGCAGGATCGAGGTGGAGCCCAGCGTGCCCGACTCGACGTCGATCGGACCCGGCACGCCGAGACCCACGCCGATGACCTTGTCCGGGCCGATGCCGGTGGCCTCGATGAGGCGCTTGACCAGCGCTTCCGCCCGGTCGAAGCCCTCGGCGGACGAGGCGTCGACGTCCAGCGGCTCGGCTTCCTCGGCCAGCACCTGGTGGGCCAGGTTGCCGATGGCGACGCGCAGGTGCGTGTGGCCGAAGTCGACGCCGATGACGATGCCCGCGTCGCCGCTGAGCGAGACGCTGCGGGCCCGGCGGCCGCCCGCCGACGTGGGGGTGACCTCGACCGTTCCGCCGTCCTTCAGTTCCCGGACGATATTGGAGACCGTGGCCGCGGAGAGCCCGGTGCTCCGGGCGATCTCCGCCTGGGTGAGCGATCCCGCCATCCGTACGGCGCGTACGACCCGCTCCAGATTGGCCCTGTGCAGCGATGTCTGCGACCCGGGAGTCTCCATCGACCCATCCACTCCTGCCCTCGGCGGGCGGTCCGAAGAGGACCGCCCCGGCCGGGGCCGCAGCGATGAGACCCCGGCTTCCTCCAACATGTGAACTCTAAGCTGACCGTTCGGGGGCGCCTCCCGTCAAGACCTGAGCGGGCGGGGCCTCACCGACGCCACAACGGTCCGGCGCCCCGGCGGAAGAGTTCTCCGCCGGGGCGCCGGACCGTTGTGGATACGTGACCTACTTCAGCGCGCCCGCCGTCAGGCCGGAGACCACCTGGCGCTGGAAGATGATGTACGCCGCCAGCACCGGCAGCATCGCGATCACCAGGCCGGCGAAGAGGCCGGAGTAGTCGCCCTTGTACCCCTGGCTGGCGGCCAGCTCCACCAGCCCCTGGGCCAGCACCCGCTTCTCCGGGTCGGTGTTCAGCACCGTCGGCAGCATGTACTGGTTCCACTGCCCCAGGAAGTTGAAGATGCCGACGCTGATCAGGCCGGGCTTGGCCATCGGCAGCATGACCTGGAAGAACGTCCGGGTGTGCGAGGCCCCGTCGATGATCGACGCCTCCGCCACCGAGGTCGGCAGCGTACGGAAGAACGAGGTCAGGAAGAACACGGTGAACGGCAGCGAGTAGGCGATGTACACCAGGATCAGGCCGTGGATCGTGTTCAGCAGCCCCAGGTTGTCCATGACGTAGAACAGCGGGACCAGGGCCAGCATGATCGGGAAGCTCATGCCGCCGACGAACAGGAAGTAGATGAAGCGGTTGCCCGGGAACTCGAAGCGGGCGAGCACATAGGCGGCCATCGAGCCGAGGACCAGGGTGCCGACGAGCGAACCGCCCACCACCAGGATGGTGTTCAGGAAGTACTCGCTCATATGGGCCTGGCTCCAGGCCCGGCCCCAGCTGTCGAAGTTGAGTGAGCCGGGCAGCGACCACGGAGAGTTGAAGATGTCCGAGTCGGTCTTGAACGAGGACATCACCGCCCAGAACAGCGGCAGGACGACCATGATCGCCCAGAGGATCAGCACACCGTGCGAGAACACGTTGAGGACCTGGCCCTCACTGCTCCTCGCGGGGCCCGACGGGCTCTTGCCGGCGGCCCCGGTGCGCTGCGCGGGGACCTTGGACGCGTCGGTCCCGGCGGGAGGGGTGTCAGTGGTCTTCATCAGTACTCCAGCCGCTCGCGCCGGCCCAGCCGCATCACGATGGCGGCGAACGCCAGCGTCACGATGAGCAGGGCGACACCGATCGTGGTCGCGTAGCCCGCCTGTCCGTCACGGAACGCCGACTGGTAGACGTACAACGGCAGGACGGTGGTCGAGTAGTCGGGCCCGCCGGGTCCGACGCTCATGATGTGCACGATGGCGAAGCCCTCGGCCCCGAGGGCCAGGATGCCCATGTAGACCCAGCCGGACTGGACCGTGTCCCACAGCAGGGGCAGCGTGATCCGGAAGAAGGTCGTGAAGCGGCTCGCGCCGTCCAGCAGCGCGGCCTCGTAGAAGTCCTTGGGGATGGAGGCCATGCCCGCGGAGAACAGCACCACGAAGAAGCCGGTCGTGCCCCAGACGAGGACCGCCATGATCACCCACAGGGCCAGCTGCGGATCACCCAGCCAGTCCGGTACGTCGTCGAAGCCGACGGCCTTGAGCGTGCCGTTGATCATGCCCTGGGCCGGGTCGAAGGCGAACTGGAACAGGATGGCCACGATCGCGATCGAGAGCACCTGCGGGAAGAAGTACGCGATTTTGTAGAAGCCCGAGCCCCGTACGCCGGTGACGGCGGCGCCCTTGCGGCGCCGCCCGCCCACGTTGAGCATGAAGGCGAAGAAGAGCGCGAGGCCCAGCGTCACCAGCGGCAGCAGAACAGCCAGCAGCACACTGTGCTGCAGCGATTTCCAGAAGATGTCGTCGTCGAGCATCTTGGTGTAGTTGTCGAACCCGACCATCTTGAAGTCGGGACTCAGCCCCGTCCAGTCCGTGAACGAGTAGTAGATGGACTGGATGAAGGGCCAGATGACGAAGATGACGTACAGCGCCATCGGGACCACCAAGAACCCGACTATGAACCGGTATTTACCGTGTTGCATCGTTACCGACTCCGACCTTCCCGTGCTGCCCGCCGCTGGTGACGCGTGGTCACTGGTGCCTGAAGTGCTTGATGGACTGGTCCTTGGCGGTCGCGTCGGCGAAGGCCTGGATCTTCTTGATGGTCTCGGCCGGGGTGGCGCGGCCCGCCATCATCTCGCCGAGCGCGGCGACACCGATCTGCTCCTTCTGGAGCTTGACGTACCAGTCCTGGAGGCGCGGGTTGACCACGTTGGTGCCCGCCTTGTCCAGCGCGGCGACACCGGACTTCAGGCCGTCCGACAGCTCCAGGCCGTCGGTGCCGCCGTTGAAGGCGGACAGCGACTTGGTGCTGCTGGTGAAGGACTTGGACGAGGCCTCGCTGAGCATGATGCGCAGCTGCTCCATGCCGCCCTCGGGGTTCTTCGCCTTGCTCGGGACGATGAAGGGCTCGCCGCCGGACGCCCAGATCGTGCCGAAGGGCAGCTTGTCCGAGGAGTCGAGGCTGGAGGGGGCGCCCACGGACAGCTTGAAGTCCTTGGGGATGATCGCCGCTTCCTCGTTCTCCACCCAGGAGCCGTTCGGGATGAACAGCGCCTTGCCGCGGGCCCAGGCGCCCTGCGAGCCGCGGTGGTCCAGGCCGGGGGTGCCCTTGAGGATGTAGCCCTTGGCGTACAGCTCGTAGTACGCCTCGAAGGCCGCCTTGACCGCGGGGTGCTCCCAGGCCTTCGGCTCCAGGTTGTCGATCGCGTCGAGGACCTCGACGCCGCCGATCTTCCCGATGAACGGGTAGAGCGAGAACGGGATGTAGTACGGGTGCTTGCCGGGGTAGGTCCAGCCGGCGATGCCCTGCTTCTTCGCCTTCGCGCAGAGCGCGAGCATCTCGTCCCAGGTCTCCGGGTACGTGGCGTCGAGCTTCTCCAGTGCGGTCTGCGAGTACCAGACGCCGTAGACCGTGTAGGCGTAGTACATGATCCAGACCGGGTCGCCGTCGAACTGGCCCATCTCGACGATGCCGGGCCGCAGGGTGTCGCGGACCTTCTTGGCGGGGTCGTCGATGGAGGGGGCGTCGAGCAGCGGGGTCAGGTCGGTGAGCTGCTTCTTGCCGACCAGGACGCCCATGTCCATCTGCTGGGCGCCGGAGTTGTCGATCAGGTCGGGCGGGGTGCCACCGTTGAAACGCGGCTGAAGAACCGACTGGATCTTCTGCGTCGCGGAGAACTTGACCTCCGCCTCGGGGTAGGTCTTCTCGTAGACGGCCTTGGCGTCCTCGGCGTACTTGGTGCCGAAGCCGCCGTCGAAGATGACGATCTCCAGCGGCGCGCTGCCGTTGACGGCCAGCGGGTTCTTGTCGGTCTTCTCGCCCTTTTCGACCTTGTCGTCACTGTCACCGCCACCGCTCGCGCAGGCGGACAGGAAGCTCATCGTCGGAACAGCGATCAGGCCGAGTGCGGCAGAACGCTTGATCAGATCGCGACGGCCAAGGCCCTCATTGTTGTGGGCGGAGGTGGATCCCATGCTCAAGTCCTCGCCTTCTCCAGGACTCAGGCGGTGTGCCGGTCACCCGTCGAAAATTCGCCTCAGGCGAAGGGCCCCGCCACCGCGGTCAGTTGCGCTTGGGTGGTGCGGATATGCAGATGTGCTGATGTACCGGCCGGGCCGGCGCCGTGGAGGTTTCGGGAGACCGTACAGCGCGAACGCCCCCGGCGTCCTTGCGACCGTCCCTGTCTCCCTCCGTGCACACCCGCGTGAAACGGCTGTGCAGACGCCGACAGGTATAGTCCACTTGTCGCCAACTGAGCAAGATCGAAAGCAGGTTTGGGCTGCAGTCTTTCCCGAGTTGAGACCTCGGGGGCGGCTCGGCACCCCTTGCCCGCTTCCTGGGGCGGCTATTTCCCCATTACTGCGGATTCGTCGAACTGGCCCGCACCAACACCCTTGACACGTCCTGCCACTTGGCTCCCTACTGGACCCTGCACCCCGCAATGACAACGTTGTCCATGCACTTTTCCGGGGAGGAATGGCTCGGTATGCAGCCACCACGCGGTCTTCAACACGGCTCCGAAGAGGCGCCCGGTACGGCCCCCCGCCCGGCCCCTCGCCGGAGACGGACCCCCACAGCGGCCGCCCTGGCGGCCTCCCTCGCCCTGGTGGTGATCGCCCCCGCGGTCGCCTCCGCCCAGCCGGCCCCGCCGGACCGGAAGCCGCCCGGCGAACGGACGTTCAGCAGCTCGTTCGAGACGGATGAGAGGCAGCCCGACTGGCGCGATACCGTCGAAGTGGGCCCCGACGGCAAGGAGCGCGCCTCCGGGGTCGACGGCGGGTTCTCCACCGGCATACCGGGCAACGTCACCGACCGGGTCACCGAGGTCCGCGCGAGCGCCGAGAACACCGCGGGCGGCGAGGTCAAGGAGAACCTGGTCGATGTCGAGCCGGGCTCCAAGTGGCTGGCGTTCGCGAAGACCGGCTGGGTCGAGTTCGACCTGGAGGAGCCGGTGAAGGTGGTGACGTACGCCCTCACCTCCGCCAACGACCACGCCGAGCGCGACCCGAAGGACTGGACGCTGAAGGGTTCGGCGGACGGCGAGGAATGGAGGGACCTCGACACCCGCGAGGGCGAGAGCTTCGCGAAGCGGCACGAGACGAAGACGTACGACTTCACCGCCGACACCGCCTACCGCCACTTCCGGCTGGAGATCACGGCGAACGGCGGCGGGTCCGAGCTCCAGCTCGCCGACGTTCAGTTCTCGAACGGTGACACCTCCGCGCCGGTGCCCGACGAGATGCGCAGCCGGCCCGACCGCGGCCCCTCCGGCTCCCCCACCGCGAAGTCGGGCGCGGGGTTCACCGGAAAGAAGGCACTGCGCTACGCGGGTACGCACAGACCGGACGGCCGGGCGTACTCGTACAACAAGATCTTCGACGTGAACACGGCCGTCACCAGGCACACCGAACTGTCCTACCTGGTCTATCCGCAGATGGGCGAGACGGACCTCAACTACCCGGCGACCCACGTGTCGGTGGACCTCGCCTTCACCGACGGCACGTATCTGAGCGAGCTGGGCGCCACCGACAGCCACGGCGGGCTGCTCACCCCGCAGGGCCAGGCCGATGCCAAGCGGCTCTACGTGAACCAGTGGAACAAGGTCACCGCCCGCCTCGGCACGGTGGCCGCGGGCAGGACGGTCGACCGGATTCTGGTGGCGTACGACTCCCCGAAGGGCAAGGCGAAGTTCCAGGGCTGGATCGACGACATCACGATCGCCCCGAGGAAGCCGGAGAAGCGCAGGGCGCATCTGTCGGACTACGCGCTGACCACCCGGGGCACCAACTCCTCCGGCGGCTTCTCGCGCGGCAACAACATTCCGGCCACCGCGGTCCCGCACGGCTTCAACTTCTGGACGCCGGTGACCAACGCCGGTTCGCTGAGCTGGCTGTACGACTACTCCCGGGGCAACAACGAGGACAACCTCCCCACGCTCCAGGCCTTCAGCGCCAGCCACGAGCCGAGCCCCTGGATGGGCGACCGGCAGACCTTCCAGCTGATGCCCTCGGCCGCGAGCGGCACCCCGGACGCGGCTCGCACGGCCCGGGGGCTGCCGTTCCGGCACGAGAACGAGGTCGCGAAGCCGCACTACTACGGCGTCACGTTCGAGAACGGCCTCAAGGCCGAGATGGCGCCGACCGACCACGCGGCCCGGATGCGGTTCATCTACCCCGGCAAGGACGCAAGCCTGGTCTTCGACAACGTGACGAACGCGGGCGGTCTGACCCTGGATCCGAAGACCCGCTCCTTCTCCGGCTACACGGACGTGAGGAGCGGGCTGTCCACGGGAGCGACCCGGATGTTCGTGTACGGCGTCTTCGACGCGCCGGTGACCGACAGCGGAAGGCTGAAGGGCGGCGGGGGTGACGACGTCACGGGCTTCTTCCGCTTCGACGCGGGCAAGGACCGTACGGTCAACCTGCGCCTGGCCACCTCGCTGATCGGCGTGGACCAGGCGAAGAAGAACCTCGCCATGGAGATCCCGGAGTCCGCCTCCTTCGAGAAGGTGCGGCGCGAGGCACAGGCGGCCTGGGACGACGTCCTGAGGACGATCGAGGTCGAGGGCGCCGACGAGGACCAGCTCACGACCCTCTACTCCAGCCTCTACCGGCTCTACCTCTACCCGAACTCCGGCCACGAGAAGGTGGGCGGGAAGAACAGGTACGCCAGCCCCTTCGTCGAGCCGGTCGGCGAGGACACCCCGACGAGGACCGGGGCGAAGATCGTCGACGGCAAGGTGTTCGTCAACAACGGCTTCTGGGACACCTACCGCACGACCTGGCCCGCCTACTCCTTCTTCACCCCGAAGAAGGCGGGTGAGCTGGTGGACGGCTTCGTGCAGCACTACAAGGACGGCGGCTGGACCTCGCGCTGGTCCTCCCCCGGTTACGCGGACCTGATGACCGGCACCAGTTCGGACGTGGCGTTCGCCGACGCGTACGTCAAGGGCGTGAAGTTCGACGCGGAGGCGGCGTACGACGCGGCGGTCAAGAACGCCACGGTGGCTCCGCCGTCCCCGGGCGTCGGCCGCAAGGGCATGGAGACCTCCGTCTTCGCCGGTTACGCGGACACCTCGACCCACGAGGGCCTGTCCTGGTCGCTGGAGGGCTACCTCAACGACTACGGCATCGCACGGATGGGCCAGGAGCTCTACAAGAAGACGAAGAAGGCGCGGTACAAGGAGGAGTCGGAGTACTTCCTCAACCGGGCGCAGAAGTACGTCACGCTCTTCGACGGCGAGGCGGGCTTCTTCCAGGGCAGGAAGCCGGGCGGCGACTGGCGCCTGCCCTCCGAGGCGTACGACCCGCGGGTGTGGGGCTACGACTACACCGAGACCAACGGCTGGGGCTACGCCTTCACCGCCCCGCAGGACAGCCGGGGCCTGGCCAACCTGTACGGGGGCCGCGCGGGCCTGGGCAAGAAGCTGGACACCTACTTCTCCACCCCGGAGACGGCGGGCCCCGAGTTCGCGGGCAGCTACGGCGGGGTCATCCACGAGATGACCGAGGCACGTGACGTGCGGATGGGCCAGTACGGGCACAGCAACCAGGTCGCCCACCACGCCACGTACATGTACAACGCGGCCTCCCAGCCGTACCGGACGCAGGAGAAGGTCCGCGAGGTGCTGGGCCGCCTGTACGTCGGCAGCGAGATCGGCCAGGGCATCCACGGCGACGAGGACAACGGCGAGCAGTCGGCCTGGTACCTCTTCTCCGCGCTCGGCTTCTACCCGCTGGTGATGGGCAGCGGGGAGTACGCGATCGGCTCGCCGCTCTTCAAGAAGGTGACCGTCCGCATGGACAACGGCCGCAAGCTGGTCGTCAAGGCCCCGAAGAACAGCGCGGAGAACATCTACGTGCAGGGCCTGAGGGTCAACGGCAAGAAGTGGACCTCCACCGCGCTCCCCCACGATGTGCTGGCCAAGGGCGGCACGCTGGCGTTCGACATGGGGCCCGAGCCGTCCAGGTGGGGTACGGGCAAGAACGCGGCCCCGGTCTCCATCCAGCAGGACGACAGAGTTCCGTCGCCGAAGGGCGATGTGCTCAAGGGGGACGGCGCGCTCTTCGACGACACCTCGGCCACCGCGGCGGAGGTCACGTCGGTGGAGCTGCCCGTCCCCGGGTCCGCCGAGGCGCTCCAGTACACGCTGACGTCGTCGGCGGCGGACCGGGCCCCGAAGGGGTGGACGCTCCAGGGCTCGTCCGACGGCGGGAAGTGGACGGACATCGACCGCCGCTCCGGGCAGTCGTTCGCCTGGGACAGGCAGACCCGGGTGTTCTCGGTGGACCGGCCCGGTGACTACGCGAAGTACCGGCTGGTGCTGACGGGTTCGGCGACGCTGGCGGAGGTGGAGCTGCTCTCCTGACGTCTGTGCCGTGCGCCGGCGGCCGGTACCCCGAGGGCGGGGTGCCGGCCGTCGGCGTTCAGCCCTCCTGGTTCACCCTCGGAGGCCCTCGGGCAGGGCGACGTTGAGCGCGGTGACGACCGGCTGGCCGTGTTCCGTACCGAGCCGGGAGACCGCGCCGGTGGCGAGCTGGAAGAAGCGGCCCTCGGCCGGGGTCAGCCCCAGGTAGCGGGCGGTGAGGACGCGCAGGAGGTGGGAGTGGGCGACGAGCGCGACGTCCCCGTCCCCGACCAGCTCGGCGGCCGACCGCACCCCCGCCAGCACCGTGTCGGCCCGCGCCCCGACGTCCGCCGGGCTCTCGCCGGGGTGTTCGGGGGTGCCGGGGTCGACGCCGTCGGTCCACAGGTTCCAGAAGGGGCGGGTGCGGTGGATCTCCCGGGTGGTGATGCCCTCGTAGCCGCCGTAGTCCCACTCCCTCAGCTCCGGGGTGACCCGGGCCGCGGTGAGCCCGGCCAGCTCGGCGGTGCGGCGGGCCCGGACGGACGGGCTGACCAGGGTGAGGGCGATGTGCCGGTCGGCCAGCAGCGGGACGAGGGCGCGGGCCTGCCGCTCCCCCGCGTCGGTGAGGGGGAGGTCGGTCCAGCTCGTGTGCTGCCCGGAGCGGGACCACTCGGTCTCGCCGTGGCGGATGAGGATCAGCTCGCCCATAGTGGTCCGTTCGCTCTCGGTGCCGGGTGGTGCGGGTGGGGACCGCGGGCTCGGAGCCCCCGGCCCTGCGAGTGGGGCCGCAGGCTCGGCCCCGGCCCACGATCGCACCTGGGGGCGGCGAGGTCCCGGATTCCGCGCGTGGGGCGGTGCGTCGGGCCCGGCGGGCGGCGGACCAGCCGGAATGCGCGCGGCGTGAGGGGGCGGAGGCACGTACCGTAAGGCCTTTGCCTGATCGATTTCCCGTGGGGGGACCTCATGTCCGACGCCTTCTTGCCTCCGCCGCCCGAACCGGAGCCGCAGCCACCGCGGCAGCCCGCGTTCGCACAGCCGCAGTCGCCGTGGGCGCCCCCCGCCGACCCGCCGCGCAAGCAGCAGCGTACGGGGCTGATCGTGACGTTGTCCGTGGTCGGCGGGCTCGTCGTCATCGGCGCGACGGTGGCACTGGTCTACGCGTTGATGCAGAAGGCCTCGGAGTCCATCGCGCTCCCCGAGGAGCGGGCGGGTTCGCGGTACGGCGACACGGCGGGGCCGGACGGCCCTGAGGGCTGGGAGGAGCTGGAGGACTTCGAGGAGCCGGAGCCGGAGGCCGACGAACCGGCCGCCGAGAAGGACGCCACGATCACGAGGTGCACACGGGACTCCCTGATCAACTGGATGTCCGCCGAGATAGAGGTCGTGAACGGGAGCGGGAGCACGGCGGCCTACGTCATCCATGTCTCGTTCGTGGACCGTGGCGGTGACGTGGTGAGCGAGGGCCTCGCGGTCACGGACGACGATGTCGCCCCCCGGCGCGACCGCCAGGATCAAGGCCCAGGGCCTCGGCGAGGTACCGGCGGGCACGAAGTGCCGGATCGACCGGGTCTCGCGGGAAGCGATGTCCGGCTGACCGGAAGGCCCGTACCGGCGAAAGGGCCGCCCCGGAGTGATCCGGGGCGGATCGTCGCCGTCACGGGTATGCCGTGCCCGCCCGGCACTTGAGGCCGGCGGCGGCGAGAGGCTCGACGATCCCGAACGCCTTGGTCCGTGCGTCACCGCATCGCCTCGGCCAGGGCGGGCGCAAGCGCGGCCAGCACTTCGACGGCCTCGGGTACGCAGCGGTACGCGGTGGCGATGCCGGTACCGAACCCGGCCGCGAGCTGTGCGTGGGGGTGACCGGACAGGTCGGTCGACGACGGGCGGACAAGCACGCGAAGCTCCTGGTGGCTGCGGGCGGTCTTGGTCGAGAACCCGTCCACCAGGAGCTTCACTGTTCCGCGGAGCCGCCCGACACGCGACCAGCACATCATGTCGGAAAGGGCTCATTGCCCTGCGCAGCGATTCGTTCGCATTTCCCCATCAGCGGCCAGGTCGCCGTGGGGTGCCGGGCGGCGAAACGAGCACAGCCGCGGACGGCAGCCGCCCGAAAGCCACACCCGGCGCCCCTGGGCGGCCCAACCCTGCGAACAGCCCGATCAACCCGCCCAGGAACGCGAGGCCGGCTGACAGGGCCCGGGCCCCGCACCCCCGCAGAGGTCGGGGGCCGAGAAGGCCGCGCTACCCCCTGCCCGGCCGACCGGCCGGGCGTACTACACCGCGGTGAACCGCCAGGTCTGGCCGTCGAACGCGCCGCAGGAGGACTGGTCCAACGGCTGGCCGCTGTTGGTGGTGCCCCACGCGACGCCCATGCAGAAGCCCGTAGCCCGGTTCCGCATCTTCCAGCTGTCGTTGCCGGCGTACTCGGCCACCCACACCTGCGAGTCCACGTTGGCGCACGGGGACTGGACGAGGAGGGCGTGGTTGGCGCCGGTCTGCGGCGTCACGCACATGTTGGTGGATCTGATCCGCAGGAAATACGCGTTCGTGCCCGCCCCCTGGGCGTAGAACTCCTTGTTGGACTTGTAGTCACACCGGTACTGGATCAGCCCGGCACCCACTTTGGTCGAGTTGTTGCCCACGGCAGCGCACATTCCGGTGTGCAGGGCCCGCATGTTGTTCCAACGGCCGTTGGACGGGCTGTCGGCCGCAGCTGGGGTCGCCATTCCCACGGCGAGGGCGAGGGCGCTGAACACGGCTCCGGCCGCCCCGATGGACTTCTTCACGGCTCCTCCGTTGCTAGTTGGTCAGAACACGTGAACGAACGTATAAGCTCCCGCCTCGCCGGGAGTCTCATATGTGTCTCAACCCGTACCGGGACCTCGGGCGGCAGCAGGGGACCATCCGATGGGGGGCGCGATGGGGGCGAACGAGGGCGACAGCGGTACGCGGGCGGCTCTGGCCGCCGAACTGGGCGCGGCGGTCGCGGCCTGTCCGCTGGTGAATCTGACCGGTCCGCTCGGCGTGGGGAAGACCTGGCTGGCCCGCTCGCTCGACGCCCAGCACGTCGATCTGTCCCGCCCGCACGCCCCGGGTGACCTGCGGCGGGCCGTGACCGGTGATGACCGCAGGCCGCTGGTGCTGGACGGCGTCGACGGGCGTACGGCGATGGAGTCCGCCGCCGGGGCACTCGACGACGCCCCCGCCGGCCACCGCCCCGTACTCGTGCTCAGCCGCAGGCCGTTACGGGCGGCTCGGGGCTGGGCCGGGGGCGACCTGGTCACCCTCGCCGTTCCTCCTCTGCCCGACGACGAGATCGCGGCGCTCGCGAGCCGGGCAGGCCTCGCGGACCCTGGCGCGCGGGACCTCGTCGTCCGACTGGCCGGCGGGATTCCCCTGGTGGCGCTCGCCGCCTGCCGGGCGGTGCACGCCGGGGCCGCGCCCACCGCCCCCGCGGCGGTGGCCGACGAGGTCAGCGCCGAGATCCTCCAGCGCCTGGAGCGCGAACTGCCGGGCCGCCGCAGGGCCCAGGCGCTCCGGCTGCTCGCCGCCGTCGGCGCGGCGGACGAGAAGCTGCTGGCCAGGGGCCCGGACTTGTTCACGGACCTGGCCGGGCTCAGCCTGGTCCACCGGACCGCCCTGGGGCTGACCGTCGCCGAACCGTACCGCGCCCTGCTCGACATGACCTACCAGTGGCGGCGGCCGGACCAGCACGGCGCGCTGCTCGCCCGCGCGGCGCGCTACCGCGGTGCGATGCTCACCGGGTCGGCCCCGCCCGAGCGGCGGGCCGAACTGGCCGAGCAGTCCATGCTCCTGGCCGGTGACCGGGTCGTACGGGAGGTGCTCTTCCCGCCCGGCCGCCCACCGGTCCCGATCGTGACAGCCCAAGGCGCCGACGCCGACGACATCGGCCGCCTGATGCACGGCTGGGCATCGCTCAAGGGGTTCGACCAGCGCAGGACGGAACGGCTGGTCACCCAGTGGCTGGACGACGACATCACCGGGTTCCGCCTGGCCCGTGACATCGACGGACAGCCGATCGGGCTGATCAGCCTGATCGGCGTACGGGAGCAGACCCTGGCGGGCATGGAGCCGCTGCTCCAGCAACACACTGAGGGTCTCGCGGCGGGCGACCGGGGCGGGCTGTTCCTGGGGGCGGCGTTCTGCCCCGAACCGGCCGTCCACGCACAGGTGCTGCGCCACATCCTGCGGCAGGCGGTCACGAGCGGGAGGCTCCTGGTGTCCACCGCCGACCCCGGCTACCACCAGCTTCTCGACAGTCTCGCCTTCCGCCGCCACGGGGGAATCCGCGAGGACATCTACCGCTGCGGACGCGCCCCGCAGGTCTACAGCAACGACTTCACCGGCGCGGCGCTCCCCGCCTGGCTCCGCCGCCTGGGCGTCACCGCCACCGCCCCGGACACCGCCGACGAACCCGCCGCGGCCCACATGACCGAGGCACTGGGCAACCTGCACACCCCCAAGGGGCTGGCCGGCAGTCCGCTCCTGACCGCCGCGCACACACCGACGGCCCGGGCACTGCGCGCCTGGCTCGTCGAAGCCGTGGACACCCTGGCGGCAAGCCCCTCAGCGGCCGACTCCGATGCCGGGAGAATCCTGCGCGCGTACTACGTCGACCGGTCGGGCACCCACTGGCAGGTCGCCCACAGCCTGCACCTCAGCCGCGCCACGTACTTCCGCCGCCTGCGACGCGGCGTGACAGCCCTGGCCGCGCAGCATGACCGCTGACCGGTGCGCAGCCCGCCCGGGCACGGACCGGCCCACGAGGAGTTCATCCGTGCCATCGAGGGGGAGGGGCGGGGCGATGAGCCACAGCGGCTGGATGCCCCTCCGACCGGCTGACGTCTGACACCGTGGCGGCGCTCGTTCGCCGCACGCTCGCAAGGGCAGAAGAACCCCGTACCTGGGTACCGGGTACGGGGTTCTTCGTCGTCGTAGGACGCGCAGCTCCGCTCCGGGAACAGATCGCGTCCGGTCACGCTCGCAGGCACGCCTTCCGCCCCGTCGCGCGCGAGCGCCCCGCCCCCGCGCGAGATGCGGGGGCGGGGCGCTCGTTCACCTCAGGTCAGGAACCGGCAAGCTGACGCAGCACGTAGTGCAGGATGCCGCCGTTGCGGTAGTAGTCCGCCTCGCCGGGGGTGTCGATGCGGACGACCGCGTCGAACTCCACACCGGTGTCGGTGGTGACCTTCACCGTACGGGGGGTGGTGCCGTTGTTCAGCTCGGTGACGCCGGTGAAGGAGAAGGCCTCCTCGCCGGTGAGGCCGAGGGTCTCTGCGTTCTGGCCCTCGGGGAACTGGAGCGGGAGGACGCCCATGCCGATGAGGTTCGAGCGGTGGATGCGCTCGTAGGACTCGGCGATGACGGCCTTGACGCCGAGGAGCGCGGTGCCCTTGGCGGCCCAGTCGCGGGACGAGCCGGAGCCGTACTCCTTGCCCGCGAGGATCGCGAGGGGGATGCCGGCGGCCTGGTAGTTCTGCGAGGCGTCGTAGATGAACGACACCGGGCCGTCGTCCTTGGTGAAGTCGCGGGTGTAGCCGCCCTCGGTGCCCGGCGCGATCTGGTTGCGCAGGCGGATGTTGGCGAACGTGCCGCGGATCATGACCTCGTGGTTACCACGGCGCGAGCCGTAGGAGTTGAAGTCACGGCGCTCGATGCCGTGCTCCGTGAGGTACTTGCCCGCCGGGGTGTCGGCCTTGATCGCACCGGCCGGGGAGATGTGGTCGGTGGTGACCGAGTCGCCGAGCTTGGCGAGCACCCGGGCGCCGGTGATGTCCTCGACCGGGGTCGTGTCCATCGTCATGCCCTCGAAGTACGGGGGCTTGCGCACGTAGGTGGACTCGGAGTCCCACTCGAAGGTGTCGCCGGTCGGGATCGACAGCGCCTGCCACTGAGCGTCGCCCGCGAAGACGTCCTGGTAGGACTTGTTGAACATGTCCTCGCCGATGGCGTTCGCCACGACGTCGTTGACCTCGGCCTCGGTGGGCCAGATGTCGGTCAGGTAGACGGGCTTGCCGTCCTGGTCGACGCCGAGGGCGTCCTTGGTGATGTCGACCTTCATCGAACCGGCGATGGCGTACGCGACGACCAGCGGCGGGGACGCCAGGTAGTTCATCTTGACGTCGGGGTTGATGCGGCCCTCGAAGTTGCGGTTGCCGGAGAGCACCGAGGTGACGGCGAGGTCGTTGTCGTTGACCGCCTTGGAGACCTCCTCCGGCAGCGGGCCGGAGTTGCCGATGCAGGTGGTGCAGCCGTAACCGACGAGGTTGAAGCCGACCTTGTCGAGGTAGGGGGTCAGGCCCGCCTTGTCGAAGTAGTCGGTGACGACCTTCGAGCCCGGAGCGAGGGTGGTCTTGACCCACGGCTTGCGGGTCAGGCCCTTCTCGACCGCCTTCTTCGCCACGAGCGCGGCGGCGACCATGACGTAGGGGTTCGAGGTGTTGGTGCAGGAGGTGATCGCGGCGACGGTGACGGCGCCGTGGTCGATCTCGTACGTCGAACCGTCGGGGGCCGTGACGGTGGTCGGCTTCGACGGGACACCATTGGAGGACGCCGGGGAGTCGGAGGCCGGGAAGGACTCCTTGCCCGCCTCCTCGTCGTCGGAGACGTAGTTGCGGACGTCCTGGGCGAACTGCTGCGCGGCGTTGGCCAGGACGATGCGGTCCTGCGGGCGCTTCGGTCCGGCGATGGAGGGGACGACCGTGGCGAGGTCGAGCTCCAGCTTCTCGGAGAAGTCGGGCTCGGCGGCCGGGTCGAGCCAGAGGCCCTGCTCCTTGGCGTACGCCTCGACGAGGGCGACCTGCTGCTCGTCGCGGCCGGTCAGGCGCAGGTACTTCAGCGTCTCGTCGTCGATCGGGAAGATCGCGGCGGTGGAGCCGAACTCCGGCGACATGTTGCCGATGGTGGCGCGGTTGGCGAGCGAGGTGGCGGCGACGCCCTCACCGTAGAACTCGACGAACTTGCCGACGACGCCGTGCTTGCGGAGCATCTCGGTGATGGTCAGCACGAGGTCGGTGGCGGTGGTGCCGGGCTTCAGCTCACCGGTCAGCTTGAAGCCGACGACGCGCGGGATGAGCATGGAGACCGGCTGGCCGAGCATCGCGGCCTCGGCCTCGATGCCGCCGACGCCCCAGCCGAGCACACCGAGGCCGTTGACCATGGTGGTGTGCGAGTCCGTGCCGACGAGGGTGTCGGGGTAGGCCTGGCCGTTACGGACCATGACGGTGCGGGCCAGGTGCTCGATGTTCACCTGGTGGACGATGCCGGTGCCCGGGGGGACGACCTTGAACTCGTCGAAGGCGGTCTGGCCCCAGCGCAGGAACTGGTAGCGCTCCTTGTTCCGGCCGTACTCCAGCTCGACGTTCTGGCCGAAGGCTTCCTTGGTGCCGAACTTGTCGGCGATGACGGAGTGGTCGATGACCAGCTCGGCCGGGGCCAGCGGGTTGATCTTCGCCGGGTCTCCGCCCAGCGCCTTCACGGCCTCACGCATGGTGGCGAGGTCCACGACACACGGCACGCCGGTGAAGTCCTGCATGATCACGCGGGCCGGCGTGAACTGGATCTCCTGGCTGGGCTGAGCCTGGGAGTCCCAGCCGCCGATGGCCCGGATGTGGTCGGCGGTGATGTTCGCGCCGTCCTCGGTGCGGAGCAGGTTCTCCAGCAGAACCTTCAGGCTGTACGGGAGGCGCGCGGAGCCCTCTACCTTGTCCAGCTTGAAGATCTCGTACGACTCGTCGCCCACGCGCAGCGTGCTGCGGGCGTCGAAGCTGTTCGCCGACACGACAGTCTCCTTCTTCAATGTGCGCGTATCTCCGCGCCGCGCCTCATTGGCAGTCGGCGCCGCGTTTTGCCGTCTACGGCCCCGACCATCCGCTAAGGTAAGGCTTAGTTAGGTAACCCTTACCGGGCGGCGGCTGTGGTGCACCTCGGCAGATATCTCGATGTCGAGATAACTCTAGTACATAGCCGCCGCTCGGTCATGCCCAGGTGCCCTTTGTCCCCTGTCATCCAATCCAGGCGATGGACCAGCGAACCTGGTTGCGCAGGGTGAGCGCGCCGGGGGCGGCGGCCGGGGACGGGGGGGGCTCCGCCCGCGGGATCAGCCACCGGCGTGGGCGGGAGGAGGCGCTGCGCGCAGTGCTGCCGATGAGCTGGACCGGGTCAGCCTGCCAGTCGGGCCAGAGCCAGGGCGCGGTCGAGGGAGTCAGCAGCGGCGCAAGGGACGTCCGGCTGCACACCGACGCCCTCCCAGTTCGTACTGGAGACGGGGTTGACGGCACGGCCGACCGGGACGGTGGCTTCCAGGTGCGGGTGCACGGTCCAGCCCTGGCACGGATGCGCGCCGCCGCGGGTGGGCTCGCCGACCACTACGGCGCGGCCGAGCTGCTGGAGGTCGTACGCCAGCTCCTCGGCGGCGGAGAAGGTGGTGCCGCTGCACAGCACGTACAACGGCCTGCTGCCGCCGAAGCGCGCGCCGGGAACGTGGGGCAGGCTCCAGGACTGCTCGCCGCGCTCGCCGCCGCGCCAGTACATGGTGTTGAGGTGGGTGCGCTCGTCGAGCAGGTAGCTGCAGACGAAGGCGACGGTGTCCGGGTCGCCGCCCCGGTTGGCACGCAGGTCCACGATCAGCGCCTGGGCGCGGGAGGCGAGGGTGAGCGCGGCGCTCAGCGGTTCGGCGGCCCACTCCAGCGGAAACAGCATCGGCGCCAGCTCCACCACGGCGACCCCTCCGTCGAGCAACCGCACCTGGGGCGCACCGCCGAGAGAGGAGTCGAAGTCCCGGCGCATGGCGTCCCGGGTGGCAGCCCCCCTCTGCGGGGACACCGGGTCGGCGTGGTGCTTCAGTCTCAGGTGACGGTCGCCGTTGACGGACTGAAGGTCCGCAGTGACCAGGCGGGCGAGCTCCTCGGCGCCGTCGACGTCGTAGGCACCCTCCGAGAGGCGCCGTTGCAGCAGGTCGGCCAGTTGCTCGGCTATCTCGGGGAAAACGTAGTGCTCGGTCAGCAGCCGGGCCGTCTCGTCGATGACAGGGGTCGGCACAAGCTTCGTCGGAGTCGTCATGGCAGGGAGTAGAGCACCACCCTTGCGAAAACGTCAAAAGATTTAGACACTTTCGGTATGCGTGATCAGCCTCCCTATCCGCCGCCTCCTGAGGACGTCCTGGAGATCGGTGCGCCCGAACAGTTCGCGGCGCTCTCCCACCCCTTGCGTCAGCGGTTGCTCTTCGCCCTGGGCCACCGGCCTGCCACCACCAGCCAGCTTGCGGCGCAGCTCGACGCGAAGAAGGGCAACGTGGCCCATCACCTCAAAGTGCTCCGCGAGGCCGGGCTGGTCCACATCGCCGAGACCCGCCAGGTCCGCGGCGGCACCGAGCAGTACTACCAGCGCACGGCCCGGCAGATGATCGTCGCCGAACCCCGAGCGGCGGGCACCGCCGCGATGCTCGCCGCAGTCGCCCAGGAGCTGGACCTCTCTCCCACCGAGACCCACCTGACACTGCGCCACCTGCGTCTCGATCCCGCGAAGGCAAGAGAACTCGGCGAGGCACTCGCCAAACTGGTCGACGAGACCGAGGAAGATGCAGAGGACCAGCCCGTGCACGGTGTGCTGATGGCGCTCTATCAGCAGGCCCTGCCGACCGGCACCACCACCAGTTCCGCCTAGGTGGATGATTCCAGGGGGTGTCGTTGCGGTCAGTGATCGTAGGCCGTGAGTGATCGCTTGATTCTTCGGCGGCGCGGGGCTGTCCAGTTTGGTCGTTGTGCCAGATCGCCGCTGTGAGTGCGCGGATCCGGCACAAGACCCGGGCCGACGCCCTGCCGGGCTCTTGCCGCCGTGCCGTTCCGGGTTGAGCTGCGCCTTCAAGGTCTGATTGATCGGCCCGATCACCTGCCGCCGCGGTTCGAAAAGGTGTGACCCGGCCGGATCGGCTTCCCCCTTGCGGGCCGGCCGGGTCAGCTTCAGGTGACGCTCGGCAAGGCCGTGCTCGAACTCGCGGCCGAAGTAGTTCCTGTCCCCGATGATCGTCTGCCGGGGTGAGCGGCGAGGACGTCTGGCGCGGTATCGAGCATGTCGCGCAGCGCTTCGCGCTCGTCCGCCTTGGCTCCGGTGAGGGCGAAGGGGACCGGCAGTCCGCCGAGCGTGCACACCAGGTGCAGACGCGGTCCCCAGAAGTATCGCGAGTGTGATGCGCAGTAGCCGTACTGGGCCCAGCCTGCCAGGTCCGAGCGTTTGGCCGTCTCTCGGGGGAGCACCCGCAACCGACCGGTGTGGAGTCGACCAGCCACACATCGTCGCTCCGCGGTGAGGTATCGCGGGTCACGATCCGGATCATGCTGGTGAGCAGTGAGAACGCGGCGCGCAGCCGCTGGTTGCAGCCGGACTGCTGGGGCACGTAGGGAAACAGGTGGCCGAAGTCCCGCCCGACGCGGCGAAGCCAGCGCCGCTCAGAGGTGGGTACGAGCAGCGCTGGCATGACCGCGAGCGTGATCAGCTCGGCGTGGGTGAGCTTGGGCGTGATCACGACGGCAGGCCGCCACGGTGCCAGTCCACGGCGAAGCCTTCAACTCGTCGTCAATCCGGGCATAGAGTGCCGTTGTGAGGGTGTCCAGGTCGTTGGTCACACATCGACGTTGGACGACCTGGTCTCATGTCCGCAGGTGATCCCTTGGACTCGTTCAGGGATCCGGGTCGGTGCCCACTGCGGTGACTATGCGGCGCGGTCATTTCGCAGGGCCTGGGTGAGCCAGGGGTACACCGGGATCAGGTTTGGTACTACCTGCCAGCCGTTGACGATCCACACCAGCTGCCAGTACCGGTCCACCCGGGGATCGTGCGCCTCTTCGAACTGCTGCGCCATCCAGTCCCGGAATTCCGTGTCAGGGGTGCGCGCGAACACCTCGGCGAAGCGGTGCACGAGGTCGTCGATGACGGGTGCGGCTCTGTCGCTGCGCGGCTCGATGCCCGACTTCCTGGCCTCAGCCACCTTCTGACGGGTGAACTGCATCAGCTCCTCGCCGGCATCGCGCTCGATGTCGAGCGGGCGCCCGGCGGCCTGGCGTACGGCCGTCCGGCGCATCCGGGCACGGAAGTCCTCGTCGCTGACCAGCTCGGCGAGTTCCACCCACGCGGCGACCTGCTCGCTGGTCGGATCGTCGGGGAGGTCGGGAGTTGCAGCGCGAACCATGGCCACCGCGCCCGGGTCGGCATCCACTGTGCCGAAGGTGCCATCCATGAAATCGTCGATCAAACGTCGGCGTTCCTCGCCGGACAACTGCGTGAGCCTGTGCATGAGCTTGGTCTCCTCGGGACTGGACCCGCGGCTGGCCACGACTCGCAGAACGCTCCGACGCAGTTGCAGCATCCGGATCTGGACGTCCATGGCGTCGGCGTGCGCCGCGGCGACGTCCGCCACCGAGAGCTCGCGGTCCAGCACCCGTTGAATCGTGGGCAGGTCCATGCCCAGCTCGCGCAGTGTGCGCAGGAGTTCCAGACGAAGCAGTGCGTCGAGGTCGTAGAGCCGATAACCGGCGGGACTACGGGTGGTCGGCGCTACCACCCCCGAATCGGAGTAGAACCGGATGGTCCTCACAGGCAAGCCGGTCCGCCGGGAGAGCTCCCCGATCGAGTAGAGGGTCGTAACGTCCATGTCCCCCACTCTGCTGTCTCCAGTCACTGGAGACTCAAGGCCATTTCCCAGCCGGGCCCCGCCCCAGACGTCCACCGAGGCGCTGAAGCGTGCGTCGCGTGCTCTCCGCTGACCTCCAAGACCTCCAAAATGAAACGGGCACGCCTCGCACGTGCTGGGCGGGCGACGGCAGCGACATGCGACACCGGTCGCCCGCGGCCAACGGCTACGAGCCCTTGGACTCAATCATCTAGCGGCACCAACCTCACGCGACAGCACCCCCTGCCTCACCCGAGACGGACCGCACCCATGGACATCCAGCCCGGTCGCCCCAGCTCAGCGGCAGCCACCCCCGACCAGCGCGCAGTCGCCCCAGGTCAGCGCGCTGCACGTGGCTGTCTTCGATCTCGATGGGCACAAGCGTGGTAGACCGGACCGTCCACCGCAGCCGTACCCGGGAGTCCGTATGCGCCGCCTCGCCGTCTTCCTCGCCTCGTCCGACGGGCACGACCCCGCCCATGCCGAGCTGGCCGCGCACGTGGGCGGCGACCTGGCACGGCGCGGGATCGGGCTCGTCTACGGCGGCGGCAGCACCGGACTCATGGGCATCCTCGCGGACTCCGCGATGAAGGCGGGCGGCGAGGTGATCGGCGTCATGCCCCGCAGCATGATCGAGCGGGAGTGGGCGCGCGAGGAGGTCACGGAGCTGGTGATCTGCGACTCGATGCACGAGCGCAAGGCCATCATGGCCGACCGCGCCGACGCCTTCGTCGCGCTGCCCGGCGGGCTGGGGACCCTGGAGGAGATCTTCGAGGTGTGGTCCTGGCGTCAGCTCGGCCTGCACGCCAAGCCCGTCGGCTTCCTCGACGCCGGGGGCTTCTGGACACCCCTGATCGGCGCCCTGCACGGCCTCACCGACGCGGGTTTCCTCGCCGCTTCCACCCTGGAGGACCTCGCCGTCGCCCCCGACCTGCCCGGCCTGCTCGAAGCGCTGGAGGAACGGCTGCGCCGCGCGCCGAGGCCCGCTGCCGGGGCCTGAGACTCTGAGGCCCCGGCCCCCTGAGGCCCTGAGTGTCCGGGCCGGGGGTTCGGTGCGAGGCTCACAGCAGTGCGGCTCACGACGGCCCGATGAGTTCGGGGGCTCGGAGCGGTCTACCCCATGGTGAACGCGTCGGGCGGTTCACCGCCGAGGCGACGGCAGGTCGCCACCAGGAGGGCGGCACAGTGACCGGATGTTCGGGCAGGGTGACCTGCGAGCTCTCGATCTCCCTCGACGGGTACTCGGCCGGGCTCGGCCAGAGCGAGGAGCGCCCGTTCGGCGACGACGCCGGCGACGGCTGGGGCGACCGGCTGCACTCCTGGATGTTCGAGACCCCGGAGCAGCGGCAGGCCGCGCTCGACCGGCTGACGACGGTCGGTGCCTTCGTCATGGGGCGCAATATGTTCGGCCCCGTACGCGGCGCGTGGGACCGGCCGTGGAAGGGCTGGTGGGGCGACAACCCGCCGTACCACGCACCGGTCTTCGTCCTGACCCACCACCCGCGCGATCCGCAGCCGATGGAGGGCGGAACCACGTTCCACTTCGTCACCGACGGCATCGAATCCGCTCTGCGGCGAGCTCGCGAGGCGGCCGGGGACCGTGATGTGTCGATCCACGGCGGTGCTACCACCATCAACCAGTACCTCGCCGCCGGCCTGATCGATGAGTTGCGGCTGCACATCCTGCCGTTCACCCTCGGCGCCGGCACACGGCTGTTCGACGGCGTGCCGTCGCTGGACCTTGAGCAGGTGGAGACGCACCCCGGGAACGCGGTCACCCATGTGACGTACCGCGTGCTGCCCTGAGGTCGCCGCGAACCCGGGAGGACGGCCCGGCTACCCCCCCCGTCGACGGGAGGGGCGACGAGAAGAGCGCCGATCGCCCGACGACTCCACCCGACGGTATCTTCGCGATCGCGATGCCCCTGCCGGTCCCTCCACCTCAGGGCTGAACCGGATCCGGACGAGGACGAGTTCACCTGGGCGGCGCGCCGGGAGCCGCCGGATCTCGACACCCGTCGCGGCCATGAGGTGCCGGGCGGGGGTGATTGGGATGAAACCATCCCTGACCTACTGGAAACAACCCATAGCCCGCCGCCACGGCTGAACGGGGCGCTCCAGCCCCGTACGGATGCGCAGCCCGCGCCACGTGCGCGCACCCGGGGGAGCATGGGCCGCGAGTAGGGGGGCGCTCGCGGGACCAGTGCACGGACGTCACTCGAACAGCACACCCCCGCAGCCGCCTCATCTCATATCTGAGATAACCTGCCGCCATGTCAGACGACTACCTCGTACGCATCGGCAAGCTCATCCGTGACGCCCGTCAGCACCGGGGCTGGACACAGACGCAGCTGGCCGAAGCGCTCGGCACGAGCCAGAGCGCCGTCAACCGCATCGAGCGCGGCAACCAGAACATCAGCCTTGAGATGATCGCCCGCATCGGTGAAGCCCTCGACAGCGAGATCGTGTCGCTCGGCTACGCCGGGCCCATGCATCTGCGGGTCGTCGGCGGCCGTCGGCTCTCCGGCGCCATCGACGTCAAGACCAGCAAGAACGCCTGTGTCGCGCTGCTGTGCGCCTCGCTCCTCAACAAGGGCCGCACGGTCCTGCGCCGGGTCGCCAGGATCGAGGAGGTGTTCCGGCTCCTGGAGGTGCTCAACTCCATCGGGGTGCGCACCCGCTGGGTCAACGACGGTGTGGACCTGGAGATCGTGCCGCCCGCGGAGCTGGACATGGCGGCGATCGACGCCGACGCCGCACGCCGCACCCGCTCGATCATCATGTTCCTGGGCCCGCTGCTGCACCGGATGGAGCAGTTCACCCTGCCGTACGCGGGCGGCTGCGACCTCGGCACCCGCACGATCGAGCCGCACATGATCGCGCTGCGCCGGTTCGGCCTGGAGATCGCCGCCACGGAAGGGCTCTACCACGCGCAGGTCGACCGCACCGTCACCCCGGGCCGCCCCATCGTGCTGACCGAGCGCGGCGACACCGTGACCGAGAACGCGCTGCTGGCCGCCGCCCGCCACGACGGGACGACCGTCATCCGCAACGCCTCCTCCAACTACATGGTCCAGGATCTGTGCTTCTTCCTGGAGGCGCTGGGCGTACGGGTCGACGGGGTCGGCACGACGACGCTGACCGTGCACGGGGTCCCGCAGATCGACGTGGACGTGGACTACTCCCCCTCCGAGGACCCGGTCGAGGCGATGAGCCTGCTGGCCGCCGCCGTGGTGACCGAGTCCGAACTCACCATCCGCCGGGTGCCGATCGAGTTCCTGGAGATCGAGCTCGCGGTCCTGGAGGAGATGGGCGTCGACTGCGACCGCACCCCGGAGTACGCGGCCGACAACGCCCGCACCCGGCTGGTGGACCTGACCGTCCGGCCCTCCAAGCTGGAGGCGCCGATCGACAAGATCCACCCGATGCCGTTCCCGGGCCTCAACATCGACAACGTCCCGTTCTTCGCGGCCATCGCGGCCGCCGCGCACGGGCAGACGCTGATCCACGACTGGGTCTACGACAACCGCGCGATCTACCTCACCGACCTCAACCGCCTCGGCGGCCGCCTCCAGCTGCTCGACCCGCACCGGGTCCTGGTCGAGGGCCCCACCCGCTGGCGCGCCGCCGAGATGATGTGCCCGCCCGCCCTGCGGCCCGCCGTGGTGGTGCTGCTGGCGATGATGGCGGCGGAAGGCACCTCCGTACTCCGCAACGTCTATGTCATCAACCGCGGTTACGAGGAGCTGGCGGAGCGGCTCAACTCGGTGGGCGCGCAGATCGAGATCTTCCGGGATATTTGATACGAGGATGCCGCCGCACCCCCTCTGACCTGCTAGTTAGCGGGTCAAGGAGGGGTGCGGCGGCATCTCTGGGACTTCTCTGGGACTTCTTCTGGGACTTTGGGCCCACTGTGGGCTACGGACCGCGCTCCACGGGCTCCAACGAGCAGGCCGCCCTGAAAGTGCGTCTACATGGCGATCATGTCCCTCAGGTCCCTCGACCCCACCGGCAAGGGCCAAGCCCGCTGGACCCTGCACTGGAAGACGGCCCTGAACGCCTTCGACATCACCTTCGACGGCCGGCTCTCCGCAGCCCGCCAGTAACCCCAACCACCCCCGATACACCGTTCGATTGACAGACCCCGACGCCAAAAGCTCGCCAGAAGGCTCCAGTATCCGACCGCCGCCCCGACGACCAGCAGCCCTATCCCCAACGACAACCAGAAACGGACACCAACTCACGAACCGCCCTCTCAGTGCGCGTCGTGGTAAAGGGAGTCCCTGTTCGACTAGCGGGGATCCGTGGGAGCGACGCCGCCGCGCAGTTCTTCAGACGAACACCACTCGTTGGGCCGCAAGCCGGGCCATGACCGCCCGGGCGGCCACGCTCAGGCGTTCCCGGTCGCCCTCGCCGTACCCGAGCCAGGCGACCTCGGCGATCTCACCGTGCGGTGCCGGTACGCCCACGTGCTCGGCGCTGTGGCAGGCCATCCGCACCACCGTGCCCGGCCCCCCGCCGTGGGCCGGCGCCTCTACCACGAACTGGAGCGCTACGCTCTCCGGCAGCAGTTCGACGCCCAGTTCCTCGCGCACCTCGCGGACCAGCGCGTCCCGGACGCTCTCGCCCGGCTCCGGCTTGCCGCCGGGGAGGTAGAAGGCGTCCCGGCCGTGGGTGCGTGCGACCAGGAGGCGGCCGCTGTCCAGGCACAGCCACGCCGCCTTCTCGATCACCTTGGGGACGGAGTCCATCGCTGATCGCCCTCAGATGTCCGTGCCGAAGAAGCGGTCACCGAAGTCGCCGATGCCCGGGACCATGTACGCGTCCTCGTTGAGGCGCTCCTCGATGGACGACGTCACGATGCGCACCTTCGGGAAGCGCCGCGTGACCGCCTCGATGCCCTCGGGCACGGTGATGAGGTTGACGAACACGATGTTCTCCTCGGCCACGCCCTGTTCCAGCAGCAGTTGGATGGTGGCGACGGCCGTGCCGCCCGTCGCGAGCATCGGCTCCAGCAGGAGCACGTGGCAGTCGGCGATGTCGCCCGGGAGCTTCGTCCAGTAGTGCCGGGGGAGCTTGGTCTCCGGGTCCCGCTGCATCAGGATCTTACCGATGCGCAGGGACGGGCATACGGCGCGCAGCTGCCCCTCCATGCTCTCGCCGGCCCGCACGACCGAGACGCCGCACACCTGGCGGGACGGGCGCAGCCCCTCGTACGTGGCGCCGACCGGCGTGGTGACGTCGTCCTTGTCGTACGGGACGAACTCCAGGGCCGCCTCCACCAGCAGCCGCACGACCCGTTCGGCGGCGAAGACGAAGTCCTCGCGGCGGGCCTGGCGGTTCCGCATGACGGTGTGGAGGGCACGCAGCTGGTTGGTCTGCGGCAGCAGGTGCACGAGTGCGGTCGGATCGGCGGTGGCCGTGGCGGTCGTGGTTGCGGGGGTCGTGCTCACCATGTCGTGTTGGTCCTTTCGGTGGTCGCTCGGGTTTCGGGTCACTCGTTCGGCGGTTCTTCGAAGGACGGCGGCAGCGGCGGCGTGTCCGTGAACTGGCCCGCGGCCGTCCGGTAGACCGAGAGCCCGCCCGTGCGCTCCCACATCCGGCGCATGACGTGGACGAGTTTGGGGTTGTGCTCTTCCTCCTCCTCGAAGGAACGGGCGGCGATGAGCTCCCAGTCCATGCGGCGCAGCCCGTCCGGTCCGGCGTCGACGGCGCTCTGGAACAGCGCGTGCAGGGCGGCGAGTTTGGCCCGCTTCGGCACTTGGGCCTGGGCGAGGACGACGCCCAGCATCCCGGTCCAGTAGCAGGCGATGACGTCGCGGCGCTGTTCCTCCGGGAGGTGCTCGGCGATCTGCTCCATCGCGTACAGGGACGTGATGAGGTGCAGCAGGACGAAGTCGCCCGGCCGGGCCAGGTAGAGCAGCGTGACCGCGTAGTACAGCTGCTCCCAGGTGGCCGCGGTGTCCGGTGCGTCCAGCCAGGCGGGAGCGTCGTACATGAGCGGGTGTCCGACGTCGAGCATGCGGGCATTGCGGAACTGGAGTCCGGAGCGTACGAGTTCGGGGTGGACGCCTTCCGGAGCACCCGATTCCGGCACGGTGCCGACGTCCTGCGCCCAGGTGCGCAGCGCCTCGCGGTCGGCGTCCCAGGCGGCGGCGACGCGCAGCAGGGAGTCCATGGGGGTGGCGTCCTCGGGGCGCCGGTGCGCGGCCTGGTCGCGCCGTATGCGGTCGGGGTGGCTCGGCACGGACGCGAACGCCATGTACGCGAGGCCCTCCACCGCCATGCAGCGGCTCTCGGCGTCCAGCGCCCAGCCGAGGTGGATGGCAGCGTGCGTGAAGGCGCCGACCCAGCCCGGGACCAGGTCGGGGCTGTAGCGGCGCAGCACCTCCGTCATGCCCAGTTCGGCCACCTTGCGGTCGAAGTACGTGTAGTACGAGGCGAAGCCGATGCGGCGGCCCAGAAAGTCCCGCCAGTTGTCGTCCGTTATGTCGAACGTGGAGGGGCGGGCCGGTTCGAGGCCGTGGCCGTACGTGGTCAGTCGTGCGTAGTTCTCGTAGTAGTCCTGGATGCGCTCCGGGGACATACCGAGGCGGGCCAGGGCGACCACGGCGTGCTTGACGTGGTTGCTGAGGTGGCCGTTGAATTCGATGTGGTGGCTGCGGTCGTTCAGCAGCTTCTTGACCACGGGCGAGTCGATCACTTCGCCTGCTCCTTGTGCTTGTCGTCGTCTTGGTCGCCCTTGGCGTCGGCGTCCTTGTTCCTGGGGTCTTCGCTCGTGGGGTCGTTGTTCTCGGCGTCCTCGTTCCTGGCTTCACGCGACGTCTGCGCGACCCGGGACAGGTAGACGCCCAGCAGTACGAGAACCACCCCGAGCCAGCGCGGAGGGCCGGGCGTGACGCTCTTGATCTGCCAGTCGATGAGGACGGCGGTGATCATCTGGCCGCTGATCACCAGCAGTGCCGCGTTCATCGCGCCGAGCCGGGGGAACACGTAACTGCTCACGACCACGAACAGCGCCCCGACCACACCTCCGATGTACGCGACGAGCGGCGGCTTCGCCCCGAACTCCCACTGGCTGAGTACGGCCAGGACAGTGGTGAGGAAGAGGAACCCCACCAGGTGGTTCCACAGCGAGGCCCGGAACGGGCCGATGACAGTGCTGAGGCGACCGTTGATGGCGCGGCTCGCCACGATGAACGCGCCGTTGAGCAGTGCCAGCAGGATGGAGAGGATCACTGGGCGCCTCCGAAGAGGATCAGCGCGCTGCCCGTGAGGACGCAGAGCGCCACGAGGGCGTCCATGGGGACGATGCGCCGTTTCGGCGTCCGGAACAGCCCGAAGTGGTCGGACACGAGGCCGAAGAGGATCTGGCCCACGAGCATGAAGGCGATCGTCCCGGACAGCGACAGGCTCCCGTTGACGGTGATCGCGCCCAGCATGACCGTGAAGGCGCCGGGAATACCGCCCAGGTAGAACCAGAGCGGCTGCTTCGTCGGCGCCGCCGGTTCCACCTCACCGCCCCGCTCCGCGCGGCGCAGCCTGATTCCCGACGTGGTCAGCAGCACGAGCAGCAACGCCACGACGGCTCCCACCCCGTGGGCCACCCACGACGCGTAGGCCGGCGCCGTGTGTTTCGCCAGCAGGCTGTTGTAGTGGAGCATCGTCGCGAGCAGCACACCGCCCGCGATGCCCAGGAGCCAGTCCTTCGACCGTCCGATCACTTCGCCGCCTTTCGGTTCGCTTCGTCAGCCGTCGTTTCCGTAGGCGGCCATGATGTGTGCGACGGCGTCGTCGAAGGTGTCCGCCAGCCACGTCGGTTCGGCCGTCGACAGTTCGGCCGGGCCGTGGATGCCGTATGTCACGGCGATAGAGCGCATCCCGCACGCCTGTGCCATCAGCAGGTCGTGCGTCGTGTCACCGACCATCACCGCCCGCTCGGCCGGTACGCCGCCCAGCTCGCGCAGCACCCTGTGGCCCGAGTCGGGGTGCGGCTTGGGCCGCTCGACCTGGTCCGCGCCGAGCACGACCTCGAAGAGGTCCCGGATTCCGGCGGCCCGAAGCAACGCGTCCGCGCTGGCGTAGAACTTGCTGGTGGCGACGGCCAGGGCGAGCCCGCGGTCGCGCAGCGCGGCGAGGCCGTCCGGTACGCCGGGGAACAGCAGCTCCACCGCTCGCGGCAGCACGATCTCGCGGAACGCCTCCTGGTAGCGGCGTACGCCCTCCGCCACGCGCGCGTCGTCGGGCGCGACGCCCAGCAGCTTGGCGAACGCCTGCTCCAGGGGGAGCCCGATGGTCGCCCGGATCTCGGCCGGGGCGGGCGCGGGCGCGGTGCCCAGGGCGGCGAAGACGGCGGTGAACGACTCCACGATGCCGCGCGGGGTGTCGACGAGCGTGCCGTCGAGGTCGAACAGCGCCGCGGGGCGGGAGGCGGAGAGGGGCTGGGCCGTTCGTGTGTCACCTGAGACATCGGCGCTCATCGGACCTCCTCCGCCTGTGCGGCAGCCGCCCGCACGCCCGCGTGGGCCACGGCCAGCCGGCCGGCCAGCTCCGCCGTGCTGATCAGCACGGACATGTTGGCCTGGGCGGAGCGGCCGTCGGTCACCCGGTCCACCGCCCGCATCAGGTACTTCGTGATGGCGTTGCCGGTGATGCCGTCGCGCTCGGCCGTGACCGTCGCCTCGGCGATCGCCGCGTCCACATCCGCGCTGTCGATCGCGTCCTCCTCCTCGATCGGCATGGCGACGAGGAACCCGCCCGGGTTGCCGAGCGCCCAGTGCGTGTCGATGGCGCGGGCGATCAGCTCCTCGTCGTCCAGCCGGTGGGGGCTGCGGAAGCCGCTCGTACGGCAGTAGAAGGCCGGGAAGTCGTCGAAGCGGTACGAGGTGACCGGGACGCAGTGGGTCTCCAGGAATTCCAGGGTCAGTCCCAGGTCCAGGATGCTCTTGGCACCCGCACAGACCACCGCGACCTTCGAGCGGGTGAACTGGATCAGGTCCGACGAGATGTCCATGGTGGTCTCGGCGCCCCGGTGGACCCCGCCGATCCCGGCGGACGCGAAGAACGGGATGCCCGCGAGCTCGGCGGCGACCAGCGACGAGGCCACGGTCGTGGCGCCCATCCCGCCCCCGGCCAGCGCGAGCGACAGGTCCCGGCTGCTGACCTTGGGGATACCGGGCGTGGACGCGAACCGCTCGATGTCTTCGTCGGTCATACCGACGAGGATGCGGCCGCCCTCGACGCCGATCGTGGCGGGCACCGCGCCGCCCGCCCGTACGGCGGCCTCGACCTTGCGGGCCGTGGCGGCGTTGTGCGGGTAGGGCAGGCCGTGTGTGATGACGTTGGACTCCAGCGCGACGACCGGAGCACCGGTGTCGAGCGCCTGGGCGACCTCGTCGCTGAACGCGAGGGGAATCGTCATGATGTCCTGGATCTCCTTGAATGGCTCAGTACGTGGGGGTCTTGCGGAGCAGCTCGGCCCGCTCGACGATCTCGGGGAGGTAGACCTGCTCGTTCCACGCGTCCTGCTCGACCGCTTCGAGCGCGATGGAGATGACGCCCTCGTCGCACTGGAAGGCGGAGCGCACGGCCTTCGTCACGGCGGCGACGAGTTCGGACTCCTGTTCCTCGTTCAGTGCTACGGGGAAGTGCTTGATGTTGACGTGCGGCAAGGTGAACTCCTTCTTGCGTGTGTTCTCCTGGTCCCGGAGGCGGCGCCGGATCACATGGACCAGCTCGTCGACTCCCGGGTCGCGCAGCAGCGCGTAGTGGTCGGCGTCGAGGGTGACGACGGCCGGTTCGCGGACCGCGTAGCCGCGGGCGCTCTCGATGAACGAGTTGTCGTCGCCGCGCGCCTTGAAGAGCGTCACCGGCGCGGCGATCCGCCGACCCCTCAGCTCCGGGAAGGTGTAGGTGAACTCGTACGTCAGGCGGACGATCCGTACGATTCGCCGCACCAGTTCGCCGTCCAGCCCCGGGAAGGCTCCGGCCACGAAGGCCGCGAAGCTCTCGTCGTCCGTCGCCGTGCGCAGGCACTCCTCCAGCAGCGGCCCGCTGATCCGCCCCGCGAATACGGAGAACAGGATCGTGACGAACGCCCGGTTGCGATAGGAGGGTTCATGGCCGTGTACGGCGGCGGCGTCCGCCCGCACCTCGGGCGCGCCCGGGGCGATCAGGAACAGGTTCTCGACCCGCTCCCCCGCCTGCTCCAGTTGGTGCGCGGCCTCGAAGGCGACGCGGGCGCCGAAGGAGTAGCCCCAGAGCGTGTACGGGCCCGAGGGCTGGACCTGCCGGATGGCGTGCACGTCGCGCTCGGCCATCTCGCGGATCGTCGCGTACGGCGTCTCGCCCTCGTTGATGCCGTACGCCTGGATGCCGACGAACGGCCGTCCCAGGCCCAGGCGGTCGCCGAGCAGCCGCAGGTTCATGGGGTACCCGCCGAGGCCGGGCCAGCAGAACACGGGCGCCGCCCCGTCGGCCTCGTCCTCCCCGTCCCGCAGCTTCACCAGCCGCGCGACGTCCTGGTCGGTGCCCTCCTGCGCGCCGCCGCCGGCGACGCGCAGCGCGAGCTGCTCGACGGTGGGCGCGTCGAACAGCGCCTGGAGGGGGAGGGAGCCGCCCAGCTCCCGGTTCACGCGGTTCACGAGCGCGACCGCCATGAGCGAGTTCCCGCCGCTGGCGAAGAAGTCGTCCTGGACGGAGACGGTATCGCGCTTCATCACCTTCATCCAGATGTCGCCGATCCGCTTCTCGGTCCGCGTCCTCGGCGGGACGAAGGGGCAGTCGGAGCCGGTCACGTCCGTCGCCTCGGAGTTCGCCAGCGCCCGGACGTCGATCTTGCCGTTGGCGGTGAGCGGCAGGGCGTCGAGGACGACGACCCGGTTGGGCACCATGTAGTCCGGCAGGAAGGTCACCAGGTCGTCGCGGATCATCTCCGCGGGCCCCCGCATGTGGACGGTGTCCTCCTTCATGCCCTCGCTGTGCCACTGCTCCTCGCTCACACGCCCGCCGACGAAGAAGTACGAGGGCCTCCCCGCCACCGGGAGCAGGGCGGCCATCCGCTTGGCCGCGGGCAGGTCCTCGCCGGTCTCCGAGCTGTAGCCGGACGACATGAACCCGAGGTCGAGGCGGTTCATCTGGAGGCGCTGGAGCTTGCGCCCCAGGTCGAGGTAGCCGAGCCAGCCCCGCTCCGCCGCTCCGAACACGGTGATGCCGAAGCTAGCGCGTTCGTACACGGCCTGGTTGATGGCGATGACGTCCCTCTTGCGTACGAGGTCGTCGGCGACCCGCTCCAGGGCACCGCCGCCTCCCGCGGAGCCGTGGCGATACCGGTACTGGCCTCCGGGCAGCCCGGGCACACGCCCCGGGTGCGCCTGGACGTACACGTCGAGCGCGGCCGCGTCGCGGTCGCCCTGTCCGGCGGGCACCACCTCGAAGCCGCCGAGGTAGTGGTCCTCGTCCGCGCAGTCGAGCCGTTCCTTCGTCCCGGGGGTGAAGTCCAGCTCGCGTAACGCCAGTCCGTGGTGGGGCAGCACCTCGTCGAACAGCCCCACCATGTGTCCGGCCTCGATCTGGAGGACCTCGCGGATGTTGTTCTTGTAGACAGGTTCGATGGCGCTGGTCCGCCCGAGGAAGTGCAGCCGCACCCTGGGCGCCGCGGAGCCGGCAAGGGGGCCCATCAGGACGAGCCGGTGCTCCAGCGGGTGGTAGTAGTACAGCCCGTCGGGCACCTCGGCGGGACCGCCGGCCAGCTCGAAGTAGAGCTGCGTGGCGTTGAGCGCGCCCGGCGAGGCGTACCCGTACTTCGGCAGGAGCCGCTCCTCGCTGAGGAACCGGCCGAAGTAGCGCAGGATCTCCCCGAGCTCGCCGAAACCGAGCCCGGCGGGCTCACGCGGCGAGCGCGCGGCAGCACGGTCCTCCCGGTCCTCGTCGAGCAGCCGCAGGATGTCGTCCTCCGTGACGTCGCCGCCTTCGAAGAACCGGTATGTCTTGCGCGCGAACACGCGGCGCCGCTGCTCCGGCGTGGGCTCCGCACCGGGCAGCGCGACCGACGCGCGGGCCGCCACGTCATCCGCGTCCCGGCAGCCGACGGCCGCCAGCTGGGCCCTGACCTGGAGCTTGCTCGCCTTCGACTGGTGGTGCGTGCCGTGCCGGCCCTGGTCCATCAGCGCGGCTTCCCGGGGGCTCAGCTCGACGCAGGCGACGAGGTTCTGGAAACCGGTGCGCGGGTCGTCCTTGACGATCACGGCCGCGTTCCTGACCCAGTCGTGGGACTCGACGGCCAGCCGGATCTCGTCCAGCTCGACGCGGAAGCCCCGCAGCTTCACCTGGCTGTCCGCCCGGCCGGCGAACTGCACGCTCCCGTCGGCGTTCCCGTACGCGAGGTCCCCGGTCCGGTACAGCCGCCCGCGCTCGGGGTCGTCGACGAACCGTTCCGCCGTGAGGTCCGGCCGGTGGAGGTAGCCCCGGGCCAGCTGGACGCCTCCGATGTACAGTTCGCCGATCTCGCCGGCCGCGACCGGCGACCGCGACGGGTCGAGGATGTGGAAGCGCATGCCGTCGACCGGGAAGCCGATCGGCACGGACTGCGGCCCTGACTCCATGTCCGCCCGCTCCACGCGGTACGAGGAGGCGTTGATCGTGCACTCGGTCGGACCGTAGAGGTTCACGAGCGAGCAGCCCGGCAGGGTGTCGAGCAGCAGCGTCGCCAGGTTCCTGGACAGCGCCTCGCCGCCGCTGAAGAGCTGTGTGAGGGAGGTGCAGCGACCGAACTCCTCGGTGTCGAGGAGCGCCTGAAGCAGCGTCGGCACGCACTGCAGGGTGGTCACGCCATACGCGTCGACGGTCCGCATCAGCCCTTCGGGGTCGCGGTGGATGCCGGGGGCGCCCATGACGACGCGGCTGCCGCAGGCAGGGGCGAGGATCTCCCACTGCGCGGCGTCGAAACTGGCGGGCGTCTTCTGCAGGACGATTCTGTTCTGGTCGAGTCCGTGCACCGTCCGTAACCAGTTCATCTGGTGGACGATCGCGCGGTGTTCGACCATGACGCCTTTGGGCTTTCCGGTACTGCCCGAGGTGTAAATGACATACGCCGGATCACCTTCCGCCGGCAGCCCGAGGTCAGATTCCCGCCACGCCTTTCCGGTATCCCCCGCCGCCGAATTCAGCACATCCCGCAGCGTGACGACCGTGGTTCCGGGGGGAGCGATTCTCTCCAGTCGTTCCCGCAGCCGTTCCTGCGTGAAGACCACGCGGACCCGGGCGTCCTCGACCATGTACCGGAGACGTTCTTCCGGATAGTCCGGTGACAGCGGAAGATAAGCTCCGCCGGCTGCGAGAATTCCCCACACGCCTGTCATGAGATCAAGTGAAGGCTCGACGAAAAGACCGACGCAGTCGCCCCGCCCCACCCCGAGCCCGCGCAGGTACGCGGCGGCTTCCGCGCTGTACCGGCCGAGCTCCCGAAACGTCAGCCGCTCCGGGCCGCACTCCACCGCCGTCCTGTCGGGATGCCACCTGACCTGGGCTCTCAACAGGTCGGTCAGGCTCTCCCCCATGTCACCGCCGCCGGTTATGTGCGGCAGGTCCCCGCTTCCCTCGACAGCCGAATTCACCATGTACGCCCCCGATCGAATACATCAGATACGCGTGGCGCCGGCCCGCGGCGGCATCGTCGCCACCCGAAATCCCGCCCACGCCTGTGTGACCGACGGGCCCTTCCGCCCGTTCGGCTCATACGACTTCCGTCGGTGATGTCCGGAAGGCACAGGAGCACAGCCTGCACATCTGTGAAGGAATCCCCGCACCGCTCACCGGTTGGGTCCGCTTCCACGTGTGCCGGGGCGCGCCTCTTCGAACCACACCCGTCTTGGGCATCGCCTTCCCCCGCTGTCCTTCCTGGCCGCCGAACGGCCCGGAACTTCCCCCGTGAATAGAGACCCCTGCGCAGGACAGGTATCCGCTCAGGCATCCGCATGGCTGGTCTGCGACGCGGAGCAATCGAGACGTTATGCCGTGGCCATAGGTGGGTCAACAGGCGCCAGGAGGATGACCTAAAAGGTCGCCTCCCGGCCACGTGGCACATGCCACAGGAACTGCACAGAGGCCGGAAGGCCCACCGATTCCCGCTCGCCCGCCGCGCCCCGCTGACCGGATCCACACAGTCGATATCCGGACACCACGGCGTGGCGACTTCCACTGACCCGCCTCGGCGTTTGCCCGGATCATCCGGAGGGAGTGTCATGAATCAGGCTCTAACCTCGGCGTTTCAGTTGGAGCTGCGGGCGGCCGAGCGAGATTGTTTGAGGCCGTGTCGGGCGGTGGGCATGGTGACGGCCCGTCGTGGGGTCGGGTTCTGCGAGGTCCTTGGGTCGAGGTGGGCAGGGACGGCGGGTCAGCCGGCGGGACGGGGTAGTGCGGCCAGGCGGTGAAACGCGGCCGCGGGTTCATGTCGTCAGGGCCAGGTCGCGGATATGCGAAGGCGGAGGCGGCGTCCGCCCCGGGTGATCCGGGCGCCGACGCGCAGGAGCCGGTAGCGGAGTCTCTTGGGTTCGGCAGTGGCAAGTTCGCCGTCCAGCAGGAGGACTCGGATCCAGGCAAGGAGGTCGTTCGCCGCGAGGCTGAGTTCGAGCCGGGCGGCGTTGACGTCGAAGCGGCGGGAGGGGAAGCGGCCGAATCCGGTGGTCTTGCCACGCCGGATGTGGTCCTCAACGGTGGCGTGCTGGCGGTGGCGGACCTCCAGGAACTGGGCCGGGCCGGAACTGATGGGGGTGTCGGTGAGGAACACCTGGTGCCGCATGCCCTCGTCCTGGTCGAACAGTGAGAGCTGGGCTCCGGGGTGGGGAAGTCCGCGGCGGACGATGATGCGGGTGCCGTCCGGGTGGCCGGTCATGCCCGTCAGCTGGGCGACCTCGGCGGTCTCGCGCAGGGTGCCGTCCTGGTCGAGAGCGGGATGCCGGACCTGCTCGGGCAGGGCCCGGATCGCGCGGCGGACTGGTTCGGTGACCGCGTATCCCACCGAGAAGAAGGTGCGGATTCCCCGTGTTCGCAGGTCCCGCACGTGGGTGGGGAATGGCTTCGCGGACCCGGCGCTGTCGGTGCGGACGAGGATGTCGGTGCCGTGCCGGTGGGCATCGGGGATCTGCGCGAGAGCGTCGTTGAGAGTCGCGATGTGATCCGCGGCCGTGTGGCAGGTGATCAGCGTGGCGTCGATGTCCAGGACGAGGCCGGGCAGTTCCCGCCCGCCGGCTTTCGCCGCCGGTATTGCCGCAGCGTGTCTCGGACGCCTGCAGCCAGGCCACGGCGTACCCCTACAGGTTGCCCTTTGGCACCGTCGTATGAGCCTGAGGTCGCACTCGGTCGCGACGTCAGACTGATGTGGCGGGCTGCCGTCGCCCGGAGGATGACGGCATGACCGCAACGCTCACCGAGTTCCCGATGTCCGTACCGGAAGTCCTCACCGTGCTCGGCGCGGCGGCCCTCGTACTGGCCCGCTGGCTTCCTGGCCGTTTCCGGGGCCCATCCGCGTTCGCAGGGGGAGCACTGCTCGTGGGGTCGGTGACGGTCCTCGTCGTCGCGGGGCTGCGATGGCAGATGGTTCCGGTGGTGGCCGCGTCGGCTGTCGCGGCGCCGTTCGCGCTCGCGCCGCTGTTCCGGCGGCGTACCGGGAGGGCCCCGTGGCGGGCCCCGTGGTGGCTGGCTCTGCCGGGGTCCGTGGTGTGCGCCGCCCTGATCGGGGCGGGCCCGGTATCCGCGTGGGCTCTGCCCGTACCGGAGTTCCCTGAGCCGTCAGGGCGCTTTCCGGTCGGTACCCAGGTTCTGGAGTGGTCCACGCGCGCTGACGGGGCCGGCCGGGACGGCGAGAGTCGCACGCTGGTGACGCAGCTGTGGTATCCCGCCGGGCAGAGCGCCCCGGATGCGCGGCGGATGCCGTACCTCGGGCGTACCGAGGCCGAGTCGCGCACGGTGTCCTCGGCGCTGGCCGATTACGTGGGGGCCCCCGGCTTCCTGCTCGATGGTCTGCCGCGTGCCCGCGGCCATGCTGTTGCCGACGCACCGGTGGCCCGGGAGGGCGGACGTTTCCCGGTGGTGGTGTTCTCGCCGGGGCTGGGCGGTGTGCGCACGCAGAACACTGCCTGGGCGGAGGAACTGGCAAGCCACGGCTACGTGGTGGCCGCGGTGGACCACCCGTACGACTCCGCTGCCGTCGTCCTCGCGGACGGCCGGACGCTGCGCACGCGGATATCCGCCACCGGCGACCCGGCGAAGGACGCCGCACTGGCGGAGGGCTGGACCCACACGCGCGCCGCGGACCTGCGCACAGTGCTCACCCGACTGACGCGTATCGCCCGGCACGACACCGGTGGACCGCTGGCCGGGCGCCTCGACACCAGCCGGGTGGCGGCGGCCGGGCATTCCCTGGGGGGCGCAGCTGCTTTGCAAGCGGCCCGCCAGGACCGCCGGTTCGGCGCGGTCATCGATCTGGACGGCTTCCCGCACGGCCCTGTCGACGGGCGCCTCGGGCAACCTGTACTGGCGCTGACCCAGGAGATCGGCCCCGGGGCCGACCCTGACTACCTGCCCCGGCTCACCCGCGTACTGGAACTCGGTTCCGCGACGAACTACCGGCTGACCATCCCCGGTGCCGCGCACCTCACCTTCACGGACGCCCCGCTCTATCTGCCGCCGGTACCCGGGGTCGTCGGCTCCCTGGGCCGCACGGGGGGACATCGCATCACCGCCGCCGCCTCACTGTCCTTCCTGGACGCCACGCTCCGGCGCGCCCCGGTCGACCTGCCCACAGCGCTCGCAGTCCACGGGGACGTGACCGTCCACCGACCGGAGGGCACCGGCTGAGGCCGGGCGTCACCCGCGCGTCGCCCGGGGCCACCCCCAGCGGCCCCCTCAGGGCAGGACCGTGGCCGGAGCAACGGTCACGGCAGCCGCCATGGTGATGACCGTGACGAACGTGGTAGCCGCGTGCCGGATGGTCGTAGGGCGGCAGCATAGGCGGCGGCCAGCAGGTCGATCCCGACAAAACCAGCGCGGTGACGAGCAGAGCAACAGCGACGACCAGGGGGATCTCCCGTTGGACAGTGGGGTGTTGACATGGCTGGACGGATGAGGACAACTCCGGCGCGGCCATGCATCTTCCTTGACGCCGAGCCCTGGAAGGCCGTCGACACCAAGGAGGTCAAGGTGCAGACCGCCGAGAAGGCCGCCCCAGACCTGGGAGGCCGACGCCTGCCGCGACGGCGTCGTCGGGCCGTCAGGAGCCTGGCAGGCGCTCGGTCAGTCCTGGAGCTCCCAGCTCTGCACGGCGTAGAACGAAGGCTTCGCGGGCCGTGTCCGGGACTACCGCTCATGCCGCGGAGGAACGTGGCCGGCCGCCAGCGCACATGCCCGCCGCACTTCCCTGCGTCGAGTAGAACCGAAAGGGCGCCCCGGCAGCCACTGGGGCCCTCTGGGGCTCTTTCCGGGATTCCGGCTTCATCAACCGGCACGAGCATGAATCGACCGAAAGACCATGGGCGCAGGCAGGCCGGCAGCCAAAGACCCCTCATCGCGGCAGGTCACAGCGCTGGCTGGTCCCTTCCGGGACATCTGACGGGTGGGGTGTCGTGCCCCTCCAGGGCAAAGGGCACGACACCTCGACATGCCAGCTGACCTGCGAATACTTACCTTCACGACCCTTCGCTGATCACTGTTGCTCTTCAGCACCTTGTGCAACGCGCGTGCAAGATGATCTTGAATGATTGACGGCGCATCAGGGAAACCTGAGCGCCCATCATTCTTCACAGAGGGTTGTCGCCGAAGCGGCCTCGTAGCGCCCCCGTGTCGGTTGCGTCGCGGCACACAGATCTTGACAGGCACCCCTTCCTCGACGGGTCGGCCGAGTTCCTCGATCCGCGCAGTCAGCTGTGTGATCCACTCCCGTTCCGCTGCGGTCAGAGAACTGACAAGGCCCGGCTCAGAGACACCTCCTCGATCCAGATCCTTTGGGAACGGACACGGATCCTCCGCCTCGCCGGGCACTGGCCCTGGACCGACGCGATCAGAGGCGCCCTTCTACGGCTCGCGGCCCTGCCGAACCCCGGCCGCCCAGCAGGGTCCCGTCCCTACGAGCAACACTGGCCCCGACCGGAACTGTGGAACCGGCGCCCTCGCGACAGCCGGGCCACCGACCTGCCCGTGATCAGCCCGGACGACCGAAACGGCCCGCCGGAGAATCCGACGGACCGTCACGAAAACGTCGAGGCTAGGTGCTCTTGGTGAGCACCAGGGACCACGACCCATCCGGAGTGCTGAACGCTATCTTCCCTCCGCCGCGCGCGTAGAGGTGGACACCGGAGACCTCACCGACGCCGCGCTCGTCGATGTCCAGGTAGACGAAGTCGTCGGAGAGGGTGCCGTTGTCGACGAAGTCCCATTTGCCGTGGAAATCGTCGGGGTCGGCGTGCTCGCCCGTCGACAGATGAGTGGCGGTGAATGTGCCGTCGGAATCAAGCCTGATCTCGCCGCCGGTCTCCTCGTTGCGGTACAGGCCGGGCAGCTGCTCGGGGTCGACCTGAGCCATGCAGCCTGCGGCGAGTACCGCGACAGCGGCCAGGGCGGCGGCGAACCAACGTCCGCTTGTCAGCTTGCCCACTACGGTCCCAGCGTCACGTTGAACTCGACAGTCACGGTCATGGTCGACCCTGGTCCTGAGTCGCCGCTGACCCAGTCGATCAAACCATTGATGGCCTTACCGGCGGACTCTTTGTACCAGTCTTGGTACCCGATGACAGGCGGGCGGGTTGCGGACTCCGCGCTCTGCTCGCTGTACGCCGTGTAACGCCACACCACGCTGCCGTCCGCGTTCTTCCGGATGGGGGTCATCCGGATCTGCTGTGAGCCCATGAACGCGTATGCGTGGTTTCCGGTGTACCCGGTCAGGAGTCCGTCTGCTGGTTGCGTGGCCCCCATGTCTCTGAGCCACTTCAGGCCCTGGACGCCGGCGAGACTGTAGTCGTACATGTACGTGTGGCCCATCTCGTAGTCCCCGGACCGCACCCGATCAGCAAAGTAGTTGAGGGTCTTGTCGGTCCAGGGATGCGAGCGGTAGAGGCTGGTGAACTCGTCGTTCGGGCCGAAACACTGGGACCGATCGCCGCCCCCCGTGAGCCAGCTCCACCCCAGCTCAAACGGCGTAGCGCCGTTTCCGGACGGGATGGGCTTACCGAACGGCGTCAGACAGCTCTCGGCTCCGGGCGGAAGTTCGCCGTCGTCGTCGCCGATGGGAACGCTCGCATTGTCGATGGCGTTCTGGATCGCCTGGCGCACCGCGGCCTGGATCACAAGAACGTAGGCCTGGGTTGCGGCCTGCGCGGCGGAGACTGCGTCCTTGCCGGCTTCGATTGCCTGCTTGCGGGCTGTCGTTGCCGCGACCGCGGCGTCCGTGGCGTAGCTCGCGGCGGTCTCAGCGGACCGCACGGCTCGCGTCGCGGCCTGGCGTGCCACGCGGCTTGCCTTGAGTGCCGCGGCGGCTGCGTTGCTCGCGGTCCGGGCGGACTTCGCCGCTTCGGCCGCGGACCGCTCGGCGGCATCGGCGTTGTCACGTGCTTCCTGTGCAGACTTCGCTGCATCCTTGGCATACCCCTTGGCGAGGTTGGCCCACTCAGTCGCTTTGTCAGCGGCCTGGCGTGCAATGGCGGCAGCCTCGGAGGCACGGGCCGCGTCCTCCTGCGCATTCGCCGCGATCTTGGCCGCGCGTGCGATCGACGCACGGACCGCGCTGATGTGCGTGGCGCGATCGTGGTCGATCCGCGCGAAGTCGTACTGAGTGGTTGCGATGAACTGGCGGAGCATGAAGGTGTCGCCCTCGAGCGCGATCTGCGCCGCCGCCTTGGTGTAAGGGCCTCCGCTTGCGAGGAGCGTCGACGCGGCCACCTGGTCGTCCTCGCGTACGGCCGCCTCGCGGCCGACCCACAGGAAGGTGTGCACGGCCTCGGCGGTCCCCGCGTCCAGTGCGGCCGATGCCTCGCTTCGCACCCTCGTGCCGCTGTTGGGGTCGGCCAGGATCCTGGCAACCTCGACCCGGTTGTCATCAGCGGCTGCCTCGACCGCTCCGGTCTCCAGGAACGCCTTGATCTTGGCGGGGTCTTCGGTCTTCAGAGCCGCCGCGGCCGCCGTGGCCACGGCCTGCGTCGACATTGCGGCGAGCGCCGCGACGTTCTCGACGTTGTCCTGCTGCAGCGCGAGGATGCGGTCGGTGTCGATCCAGTTCACGACGTCCTGGTCCGAACCGGCCAGCGCGTACTCTGCTGCCTGACGGGTCCAGGTCCCCGGGCCTTCCAAGAGGCGGACCGCCGCCTTGCGACCGGCCGCCGCGGCCTGCTCGACGGTTCCGTTCCGCAGTGCTGATTCCGCAGCGCTGATGAGTGCCCGGAGCTCTTCGGAGAGGCGTGCTTCCTGGGTCCGCTCCCGGTTGAACCGTTCGAGCTCGTTCGACTCCGCTTGCGCCGCGAGCCGTGCCTGCTCGATCGCCTCACTGGTCTCCTCGGCCAGACTCTCGGCCTCGGCCTGGCGGGCCGCCTGTTCGACATCCCGCGCCTTGACGACCGCGGCGGCGGCGGCATTCGCCGCCTCGACAGCGGCGTTGGCGGCCAGCGTGGACCGGTTGGCGTAGTCGACCGACTCACCGGCGTGGGCGGCCGCTTCCTTGGCCGCGGCCGCGGCCTTCTCGGCGTGATCGGCGGCGCTGTTGGCCGCGTCACGCGCCGTGCGGGCAGCGGCGGCCGCCTGCCCGGCCAGCTTCCGCGCCCTGCCCGCCGCCTGGGTCGCCCTGGCCGCGGCGGCATCCGCCTCGGCGGCGGCCCGCTTCGCGGCATTGGCCTCGGACTGGGCTGCTCCAGAGGCCACGGCTGCGTCGGCCGCCGCGCCGGCGGCCGCGGCCGCGTTGACCGCCGCGCTGTGGGCGGCGTCGCCCGCCCGCACCGCCGCGTCGCCGGCCAAGGCCGCGAGGTCTGCCTTGGCGGCCACCGTGCGTACGAATTTCACCAGCTTCAGCGCGATGTCCGCCGCAGCGCTGGCCGCGCCCGCCATCGCCCTGTCCTTGGAAGCGGCGATCGCCGCACGATACGCGTTCGCCGCAGCACGTCCCGCCGCTGCCGCTGCCGCCGCAGCGGCATTGGCTGCAGCCACCGAACGCTGTGCGGCGGACTGCGCCGTCCGTGAGGCCGACACCGCGGTCGACGCGGCCGCGGCCGCGCCCTTGGCCGCCTGCGCGGCCTTCCCTGCCGCCTTGGCCGAGCGTGCGACATCCTTCTCGGCGGCCAAGGCCTCGGCCTTGGCCTCCATTGCCGAGGCTTTCGCCTTCTCGGAAGCATTGACTGCCTGATGGGACAGCTCGACAGCCTCGTCGGTCATCAGACCGGCGCGGCGCCCTTCCTTCTCCACGACGTCGACCAGCTGCTGGATCGTGGCCGCTTCCTCGTCGCGTGCCCGGGCGATGTACTGCCCCGTCTCCAGGAACCACCGGATGGCCCTGGCCGATCCGTCGTCCAGGGCCCGACTCGCGTACTCACTCACCTGTGGTGACGCTGAGGCGAGAATGGTCGCCACCTGCACACGATCGTCCTCCTCCTGTGCGGTGTACCGCCCGTCACTGAGGAAGGCGCGCAACGCGAAGGAGGAATCAGTGTCCAGTGCGGCGGATCCCGCACGCTTCACAGCCCTGGAACCACGGGCCTGGACCGTACCTACGGCCACCCTGAGATCCTCGTCCACTGCGGTCCGGAAACCGCCCTGGAGGAGGGTCTCGACCGCTGCGTCCCCGCTGGACAACGCCGCACCAATGGCGCTGCGCGTCGCCGGGCCCGCTGTGACCAGGGACTCCGCGAGCGCGAACCTGTTGTCCTCGGCCCAGGCCACAGGTGCCTTCTGGTCGAGGAACTCGGTTATATCCGCGGCGGAGCCCGTCAGCGCAGCGGCCGCCGCGGTGCGGACGGCCCGGCGTCCCGACCTGTACGCCCAGACCACCTTGCCGCGGTCGGTATCCGGAAGACCGGCCCCCTCAGGCACCGCCGCCGTGACACCGGAACCGCTTGCCGCGTACGCATTGCGCATGCCGAACGCACCAGCGGACAGCACACTGCCGGCCGCCACCCCTGTGAAGATGGCCAGCGTCTGACGCCTGCTGAACACTCGCCGTGAATGCTGCGGCATCACGACTCCTTTCCACTCTGACTGTTTCCATCCGGCCTGCACTCGCCCCGATGGTGCGACAGAGTGCCGCGCACCTGCCGTGTCGCCCAGATAGGTCCACAAATAACTCGTCGGCACTGCAGCGGCGCTGAGGCAGCATGATTCCAACATCCATTTGATCACACGTCAATTGGCGAACAATATGGAGTACTTCAATCCGGTTTCACCCGTTGCCGCCATTCCGATTTCGCAGGGAATGACCTCGGCCGTTCATGGCGGATCGTCAGGCCGTGCCTGACCTGCACCAGGCCGCCCAACGTGCAACTTCATACATTCCAGGGAGATTTGCGAGGAGGGGTGGACAAAGATCAACTAGCAGGCTTTGATTGCGACGCCGAGGAGGCTCCCGGAGCGCGTGCGGGGCTCCCCTCGGGCACACTTTCAGCCGTGCCGTCCGGCATTAGGTCACGTGGAGGAGAACACCTGTGAAGTTCATTACTCGACTCGTTGCGACGGCCTGTGCCGCCGCGACCGGCGCCACCGTCTGGGCAGTCGGCGCGCACCAGGAGGTCGCATCCGCGAATGTTGCGAGCGAAGCTCCGCCGGTTGCCGTGGAGGACTTTAACTACCCCGGGGCCGACAAGATCCTGGCCGAGAAGGGCATCGTCCTGAAGCGCGGCGACGGCCACATCATCTACGCCGACTGCGCGAGCGAGAGCGGCCTCCTGGAGATCCTCGCGCGAGACAAGGGGAAGATCTGCTTCCGGGTCACCGGCAACTCCGGCTGGCTGACCCTGGAGATTCCCTCCGTCTACTTGATCAAGGGCAGCACCGAGCACGAGGCGCAGGTCGACATGACGGTCGACGCCGAGGAGAAGTCCTTCGATGTGGCCAAGGGGCAGTGGACCCCGGTGGGCGAGAGCGCCGACGAACAGGGTCGCGAGCACATGCTCATCGAGATCAGGACGTCCAAGTAACGACCCGCGCCCACCATCGAACCGGGCCTGATGCCGGGCCATCGGAAGGGCGCACATGTGTCCACACCTCCCAGATGCCAAGGGCATTGCGAAGTGCCGAGGTGGGCGGTTGCGTGCTGAGCACGGGACATGACGGCTTGTCCATCACTGTCGGCACCGATCCTGGACGCAGAACAGGCATGGCCGCTGGTGAACCTGTGGGTGTCCAGTCCGTTCGAGCACCGAGCGAGTCCATGCCTGCGCACTCATCTTCCCGCCTCCCGTCATGCTTCCGGTAACTGGGGGACGCCTCCGACTCGACTCCGCTGGAGACAGCAGCTGACCTGCGGAGTTATCTGGCTGCGGTGCCTGACCAGCGGGCCCGTCGCGGCATCCGTCATCCATGGACGGCCCTGCTCACCGCTTCGGCCGCCGCCGCCCCGGCCGACGCCGGCTCGATCGCGGCAGTCGGTGAGTAGGGCGCCGATGGACCACAGCGTGTCCTGGCCCTGCTCGGGTTCCGTCCCGACCCGCTGACCGGCCTGATCCGCCCGACCCGCGCCACGACCATCCGCCTCGTCCTGGCCACCGCGGACGGCGACGCCCTCGACCGTGCCATCGGCGACTTCCTCCAGGAACGCAAGTCCCCGACCCCGGAACGGAAGGTCGTCGCCGTCGACGGCAAGACGCGCCGCGGCTCCCACACTGCCGCCCTGCACGACCACGCATCCCGCACCTAATACGACACATGCCGGGCCCGCGGCAAACCCCATACCCAGGCCCTACCCCCTCTCGCCCGGCATCGCATCAGCGTCCTGTTCGCCATGCTCCGCGACGGCACCTTCTACGAACCAGGCGTTCCCGAAGGAGCCGTCGCATGACCAGCTCCGGCTTGACGAAAGGCATGAAGGCACCCCCGGGATCGGTGCGCCTTGGCCGGCTCGCCGTGGCGCCGGCCCAGGCGAACAGCCTCGCCGGGTCGACTGCGTGGCCGAACGGACTCTCAAGGCTCTGCCCCTCACCGGCACCGATCCCGTCACGCGAGACGCTGAAGTTCTGGGCTCTCAGCAGCTGAGCCGCATGCTCCTCCTGTGTTGCCGGCAACGGTGGTAAGAAGTTGTTGTCCTTCTGGACTTGGGGGCGGCGTTTTCGCTGGTCAGGAGTAGGGACGGTGATTCGGCGGGAGTCGTGACCTGTCGTGTCGTCGCTCCCCGGGAGGCTGCGGATGCCGTCGGTTGTCGGACTGCTGGAACAGCACGAACTCGCAGCTTGCTGCCGGGTGGACGGGCTGCGTGAGGAGGCCGACCGCATCCAGGCCGAACTGGCCGTGGCCGAGCTGGAGTGGCAGGAGTGGGTGATCGCCCGCAGGCAGGTCGATGCGGGTGATGGCTCCGGACGGCGGCAGTCCCGCCGGCACGGAGGACGTCCCGGATCCGGGTGCTGCGGGTGGGTCGGCGCCCCGGGACGCGGCGAAGTCGCAGGTGCCGGTGTGGCGTGAAGGGCTGGCCTGGTCGGTGCTGTCGGTGGACTACCAGCGCATTCTGCAAGCTCTCCCGGACCGGGACCGGGACCGGCTCCGTCAAGGGCCGCTGACCTGGCAGGAGATGGCCGTGATGTTCGGTCTGGACGCGGTGCCGGCCAAGGTGGAGGCACTGCGGTCCAAGGCGAAACGCCTGGTCGCGCGCGGCTGGCTGGCCGAACTCGCGCCGGGCCGGTTCATGCTCGCGAAGGCCGCGGCCGCGCGAGGCGGCGGGTCATGAGCAGGGTCATCGACCAGTAGATCATCGCCTCGGCGCTGGTGGTGCGGCGTTCGTACCCGTTCGACACACACCCCTCAAGATCGGAACGACAACAGCTACCAAACCGTGGCCCACGGCGTCAGCCTGAGTTGGGTCACTGCAATCGGTTGCCGTGGTCATTGCGGCCTTCGGGCGGTGGAAGTCCTGGGGATCGTGCCAACTGACGCCCGACGCGTCGCCGCGACTCACGACCCGGATCACCAAACTGGCCGTACAGTGCCAGCTCCCGTACCCGCCCGCCATCGACCACCTCGGCATCACCCTGCGTACCGCTGCGCCCGGACTGTGCCTCGTCCCGGACAACTCCCGACGTGCGGAGGGGGATCCGGCACGCCGTTGGGTCAGGACCAGCGGGCTCACTTGGCTGGGACGGCGCTGCGCGAGACCGCTCTGGGTTCTGACGAGCAGGGGCGCCCGGCTCCGTTTCCCTCCCCATACAGACGAACAGGCGTCTTCACCGATTCAGGCCGGGTGTCCACCGCCTGGGTTTCCAGCCATGCCTCCACCTCCGGCCAGCGATAGCGCAAATAGCAGCCTACCTTGTGGGCTCGCGGACCCTGGTGTCGGTGATTCCACATGTAGACCGTGTTCAGTGGCACGCCCAGGAAGTCGCTAGTTTCCTAGCGCTCATCAACGGACAGCGGCTACCCGCACCACGGGCGGCTCCTGCCCTACGGTCGGTGGTTTGACGCATGGGTACTCCGAACAGCTCGGAGCGGTCTGGGAAGAACCACGTGAGTGGTAGTCCGCTGGGGTGGCATACGGAACAGTTGCACGGAATTCCAGCCGAACCAAACAGAAGAATTTTCGGCGTAATTCCTATGACTCTCCCGACCTCTCGGAAGACGCCAGCGAGGGCTCGGCGAATCACCTGGATCAACACCTCATCAACCCATGATGTGGTGAGTGGGCACGCGATCTCGCCGCCGATTATGCCCCTGATACGGGGACCCGCAACAAGACCTCAAGGTCCGCCGAAGAACAGGAGTTGAACCCATGCCGTACGACCGCTGGCACAAGTCGCGCCCGAAAGCCGGAGAGTCGGCCTGCCGGGAGCACGGCAAGGTTCCGACGGCGGATCACGGGGTCGGAAAGCGGTGGCAGGCCCGTTGGCGCAACCGGGAAGGGATCCAGCAGACGGAGCTGTTCCGCACCGAGGCCGAAGTCCGCAGGCACGAGACCAAGATGCTGTCCGGGGTGAACGACGGGTCGTACATCGATCCCCGCGCAGGAGAAGTCAGGGTCTCTGAACTCGCCCTCACATGGCTCAAGGGGAACGGACACAAGAATCCGCGCGCGTACGCCGCCACAAGGAGCGGGTTCAGCTGCACATCATCCCTACCGCCGTCGGAAAGATGCGAGTGAAGGACGTGAAGCCGTCGTCACTGCTGAACTGGCTGCACGATCGCCGGCGACTGCTCGAAAGTTCCACGCTGCGCCTGGTCTTCGACAACCTTCGGGCCACATTCGACCTGGCGGTGGACGACGGTCTGATAGCCAAGAATCCGTGCCTGGCCAAATCGGTACAGGATGCCAAGCCGAAGCGAGGGGACGGCGGCCGGGCAGAACTGAGCCTGTCCTGGGAGGACACTGAGAAGATCCGTGCCGAACTTCCCGGCACTCGTCAACTGCAGTCGCGGCCTGGGCCTTCGCCAAGGAGAGATATTCGGCCTGTCGCCGGAAGGCATCGACTGGAGGCATCCGGACGGCCCGATGGTGCACGTACAACGGCAGGTAGTCCACGATGGCTCGTTCTTGGCGTACGCCCTTCCCGAAGGGGGAGACGACGATGACCCGAAGGACCGCTGGGTCGAACTGGTTCAACTCCTACCGCTGGAAGCCCGCCTTGGCAGCAGTCGGCCTCATCAAGCCCCTTGACCCCGACGCGAAGGGACGGCGCTGGGAGAAGTCCCGCGACAAGATGACGCATGCCCTCCGACACCTGTACGCGTCGATGACGATCAACGGCGGGGTAGACGTGTACACACTCGCGGACCGGCTCAGACACGCCGATCCCGCGTTCACTCTCCGTAAGCACGTGCACCGGGTCACGGGGGCCTGGCCCAAGAGCGTTTGCGCAAGATGCACAACACTGCAGCACACCATCTGAACTGCGAATACTTACCTTCATGACCCTTCACTGGTCACTGTTGCTTTTCAGTACCTTGCGCAACGCGTATGCAAGATGATCTTGCATGACTGACGGTTCGTCAGTCATGCCTGAGTGCCCGTCAGCCTTCACTGAGGGTCGCCCCCGAAGTTGCCTCGCGACGTCCGATGTCGGTCGTGTCACGTTGACCGCGTCCGGTCGGCCATCGGCACCCGCCAACACGGTCGCCCAGCGGTGCCCGCCGTGCGATTCTTGGCGTTGCTCCCCGCCGTTCTCCGTGGGGGTCTCGTTCGAGTCATGGGGCGATAGCCGCCGACTACGAGTCGATCCGTCAGGCTGAAGTGAACCGCCCCGGGTTCGGCAGAGATCTCAGTTGTGGTTGTGACCTGGGGTTTCGTCGTTGCCAGGTAGTAGTCGGCCTCGTACTCGACGGGTGGGACGTGGCCTGTCTCACCGCGCAGGCGCCGGTGGTAGTACCAGTCGACCCACTCGGCCGTGGCCAGCTCGACCTGGGAGGGTCTTCCAGGGCCGCTGCGGCTTGATCAACTCGGTTTCGAACAGGCCGATCGTGCTCGGCGAACGCCTCCCCGGCTCCGGAGGCTACGCCGTCGTCGTCGCCGCACCGTAGACGGCCACCTCCACCTGCCTCGCCCGCGCGGTCTCGGCCGATGGCCGGGGCCTCACGCCGAGTGTTCCGGATCATGCCCGGTGCCGTGCTCCACGCTGCCCGCTCGACGACTCGGGTCTGGGACGGGGGCGGGAATCTCTGGACTCCCGGTCGGAAGAGGTGCCTGTGCGGGGGCGTGCGAGGACATGTCCGGGGTGGGGTGGTTGACGATGTCGAACCAGCGCTCGTACCAGGCGCGCCCGTCGCGCCGGAGCAGGACGACCAGCGGCGGGGAACCCCAGACGACCACGGCCGCGAGCAGGGCCGCGTACGGCAGGAGGGCACCGGCCGGCTCGGGGAGGGTGGAGGTGCGCGTGTGGTGGGCGATGGCCAGCCAGGCCAGGGCGAGGGGTGAGTACCGGGTCCAGGCGCGTGCAGTGATCCGCCAGATCCCCGGCCTGCGGCCGTCGGGCCGGGCCAGGCGCAGGAGTACGGCGCGTTTGCCCGGGGTGGTGGCGAAGACGACCGGCAGGAGCCAGAACCACACGAGCCCCAGGGCGGCGCCTGCCGGGAGGGCGTAGCGGCGGCCGGTGGGCCAGTCGGTGGCCAGGGCCAGGAGACCGGTGGTCAGGGTCCAGACGACGAGCCAGCCGGCGAGGTCGGTGAGGAAGGCCAGGGCGCGGCGGGTGAGGGTGACGCGCTGCCCGTAGCGGGTGCGCTCACGATCGGGGTCGTTGGCGGGCAGCAGACGGGCCAGGGGGCCGGCGATCAGCCAGCCGACGACGGCGCCGGCGGTGTTGAGACTCAGGTCGTCGACGTTGAACTGCCGGTAGGGGCAGGCGTAGACGAACCACAGACCCGTGTACTGGGTGGTCTCGAAGAACAGCGAGGTGGCCAAGGCCACGACCGTTGCGGGGAGCAGCCTCTGTCGGAAGTAATAGCGCAGGTAGACGCCCAGGGGAAGCAGGAGTATGGCGTTGAGGAGCGTGGTCCACGTGGAACCGAGTCCGGCCAGGGTACTCACGGACCAGTCGCCGCCTGCGGCGGAGGCGATACGCGTGTGGAAGGCGAACGGCTGAAGCTGCGGACTCTCCGCGTACCGGATCGTGGCGCAGTGCGCGTCGGTGTCCGCGGGCAGCGGCATCACGGTCTGCAGCACCGCGGCCAGAAGGTAGAACACGAAGCTGTAGAAGACCAGCACCGGCCAGCCACCGGCCCGCCCCCGACGGCGATAGCCGTGGATCGCCGCAGGAGCCAGGATCAGAGCGGCGATGAGAGGGAACAGCGTGAGTGCGGCCTCGACGGGCAGCAGGTAGGTCCGGAACACAGCAGGCGCCTTCCACAGCGCCATGCGCCGCGATCACAGGAAGCAGAGGGCCGGAAGCAGAGGGTCGGAAGCAGAGCTGAGCGGGTCCGGCGGGCACCCCCGGCATGAGGGCGGCATCCCGCAACTGCTCAGGTTATGCGCCCCCGGAGCACAGCGGGTGCGAAGCCCTGAAAGCCTCGGACGGCTGGCCAGTTGGCCAGGACCCGGCTGCCAACATCAGGCAATGCTCCCCGGAACCCCGTGCCCCGTTCAGTCGGCAGCCGGGATGCGGCAGATGCCGTTCTCCGGGCAGGTAGCCGGGTCGGTTGCGGAAGCGGTGCGGGTCAGCTCGCACAGAGTCGTCGAGGCGGGCAGCCGCCAGCGCCCACGACGGACCGGCCAACCGAACGGCCCTGGCTACCTCCGTTGATCAAGTGCCGCTGGACCGGGGCTCGGACGCCCATTCGCATGAGGACGCACATCGTCTGATGACGATAGTCCGGTCCGCAGGGCGGTGTACGTTCGACCGACGGCATGACTTCGCGGCGGGCCGCGCCGTAGGAGCGGAGCTTGTCGGTCACGATCACCCGGGGCGCCGACCTGGTCCCTTTCAGTAGTCTCTTGAAGAACCTGCTGACCGCGGCCTTGTCCCGCCAGTCTTGGACCAGGATGTCAAGCACGTTCCTGTCGGCGTCGACCGCCCGCCACAGGTACTTCTGCGCGCCGTTGATCTTGATGAAGACCTCGCCCGGATGCCACGTGTCGCCGGGCCGTGGCTGCCAACGTGCCCGCCGCCGCGCCGCCACCACCGGCGTGGCTGCCGGCGGGCGCGTTGACGGGCGCGGAGCTGCCAGCGGGCGCGTTGGCGGACGCGGAGCTGCCAGCGGGCGCGTTGGCGGACGCGGAGCTGCCAGCGGGAGCGGACGGCGTCATTGCTGGCAGTGGGAGATGACCTCCTGCGGGTACCGGTGGCCCCGGTACGACGGCGGCACGGACGGCACGAGCGGCCCTCTCCGGACACGACCAACCCGAAGATCCCACCCGATCAGCCAACGTGACAGTGCCCTTGCGCGGACAGGGGCGGGTTCCCGGCGGTCGCGATGCCGGGAACCCGCCCCCTTCGGGTTGCTCTGGTGGCTAGCTAGCTCGTCCAGCTGTGAGCCACGTCGACCACGACGCGGTCCTCCAACTGGATCACGCGGAACGGCAGTCGGGCACGCACGCCGACACCGACCTGTGTCTCGCCTTCGAAAGTGCTGCCGAACCGTGTGTCCCGGAAGGTGCTGTACCCCCTGATGTTCACACCGGGCAGGGCCTCACCGGCCTTGCCCGGGTAGGTCCACGCGCCGGCCTCCACGTCGTAGCTCCACCCGCCGACACGGATATCGAGGATCGCTCCGCCGTCGACCGGTATGTACTCCCCTGCGGGGTGCGCGTAGAGCCGGTCTACGTACTGGACCCGGTAGTCGATCTGATCGCCGCCGCCGGGCACGTCGAACACGATGCGGTCATAGCACTCATGCTGTCCGGTCCTGATGTTCTCCAGGTGATCGACCCCCATGGTCGAACCGCCCTTGGCACCGCTGCCCCAGCCCGTCGGACAAGCCGCAACCGCGCGCGCTCCCTCCGACGGGGCCGCGCTCGCGGTGCCCGCCGTCATTCCCAGCGTGGCACCCGCCAGTACGAGCACCGCCACTGTCGCTCCGATACGCCGCATCCTTCTTCCCCTTCGATCGCGCCTGGTCGTGGTTGATCGCATGTGATGCCGAGGGTGGTCAGTGGACGCCAGGTTCGAGCTGCCTCGGTTGTTCGTGATCCGCTCGACTGCAACGTGCCTTCGCGGCAGTGCCCCGCGCGGGAACGTGTCGCTCCATGGCACCGGAGAGACTTTGAAGCACCACCGCCGTGTCCTCCGTCTCGCCCTGCCAGGATCCAGCCGGGTCCTGGCAGGGCAGGCAGACGCGCTGCGGGATTACGGTGCGTGGGTTGCAGGCACCCCGCCCCTCACGACCGGGACAGGCTGGTCAGCGGATGGTGGTGACCCTGTGCTCCTTCAGGGAGGCGCAGTTGGACCCGGTCACCCGCACATGCACGTTGGCGATGCGGCCGCCCCAGTCGACGCAGTGGCCCTTGCCGTAGACGGAGACCGGGCCGGCGTACGACGTGAACAGCCCTTCGTCCTCGGCGTACTCGGTGGTGTCGTCGACGTAGATCCATGCGCCCGTCTCCAGCGCGGTGCCCGGGTTGGAGCGGATGGTCGTGACGCAGTTCTTACCGCTGGTCGGGTTGTACGTCAGGTAGACCGTGCCGTACGAGCCGACAGGAGCCGAGTTGACGGTCTGGTAGCCGCTCCCGCAGACCTCCTGCGGTGTGGTGTTCGGCGCGGCCGAGGCTGGGACCGCCAGAGCAGTCACACCCCCAGCAGCCAGAGCCACCACCGCGGTACCGGCCAGAACAGAACGAATGAAACGCATGCATCTCCCTCGTAGTCCTTCGGAACCCTGCACTCTCGAGAGATATGACACCCACCCCACCCGAATAGTTGTACACCCCCACAAGATCCCAAGAGGACTGCGTGCTGTGGCGCAGCAGGCGGCATCTCACCCCACTTCCGACCCCGACGCCGCCTCCTCACCGCCCCCGACCACCGCTCAGCCCCACCACGCTGAGACACAACCCCAGCCGACCACTTCGCCGACCTGGAGGACTCCGCCCTGGCCCACCGGCCCTCGGGCACGTTTACCGCGAAAGCCGCCCGGCTCACACAGGCGCCACCGCCTACAACCTCACCCGCGCCGCGGCCCCGGTCCCGGTCCCGCCGTCAGTTTGTCCCACGCCCGCGCGTAGCCCAGCGCGGGGAACAGGGCCAGAGGGGGCAGGAACTACACCTCTTCCACGAAAACACCGGCGGCGGGCGCGGGGGCGACAACGAACAGGTCGCCCACAACAGCGCGCTCGCGCACACCCATCTGTGGCAGCGGCTCACGGGAGCGGAGGCGTCGACCACTCCTCGGACTCACAGCCACCCCGACCGCTGTGCCTGCAGCGCCAGCTGGAACCGGCTCGTAGCCCCGAGCCGGGCCATCAGGACCTGCACCCTACGGAAGAGCGTACGACGGCTGACGCCGATCTCCCGGGCGATCACATCGTCACTCGCGCCGGCCGCGAGCAGGCGGAGCAGACGGCGGTCGGCGGGCAGCAGTCCCGCGGGCCGGGCCGAACGGCCGTGGAACGGCAGCGCGTTCTGCCAGGACTGCTCGAACAGCGCCACGAGCGCGGAGAGCAGGCCGCACGGCTGCACGACCAGCATCGTGTTGTACACATCCGTCTCCTTGATCGACAGGGCGACCAGGGCGTACGCGTCGTCGATGATCACGAGCTTGACCGGCACCGACGGAAGGACCCGCGCCTGCTCGCCGGCCTCGATGCACGGCTCGATCGAATTCTCCAGCTGCCCTGGATGCTCCAGGGACTCCCGCGAGTACACGACCCGCTGGGTCACTCCGCGCGCGAGCGTGGCCAGTGCGTCGTCCATGGCGCCCGCGAGGGGAAAGTACGGCGGTGAGTCGAACTGCCGGATCTGCTCCCGGGCGCTCGTCCACGCCTGACGCATCCGGAGCCCGATGGCGTCACCGGTCACGACCTCCACCAGAGGATCGTGATACCCGGCGAGCCGCTGCCGCCGGAACGACTCGAACGCGCCCCCGACGGTGATCCGGGACTCGTCGAGTTCGGCCGCCCGGCGCCGCCCGAGGATCTCCAGGCCCGCGGCCGGCGGCACCGGCGCCACGACGGCGGAACCCTCCTCCGCGGTGCTCGCCAGACCGCAGTCGACCAGCTCGCGGTACGCCTCCGCCAGCGCCTCGTCCCCGAGCCCGGCCGCGGCACCGATCGAACTCAGCGGCGCTGGCCCGCACTCCAGGAGCGTTCGGTAGATCCGGGCGCCCTCCCGACTTATGCCCAGATACCGGAGTGCCTCGCCGAGTTTCTCATCCGCCATACACCGATTATCGACGTCCTCGATTCGGGGGCCGCCGGGTCCCGCCCGCTCGTGTGCCGTGACGGGCCTGAGAGCCGAACTCCGCCTGGCCGCCACGCCAGATACCGGCGTGGCTGATCCGTGCCACTGGCGGACTTCGGCAACCGGCGCCCACGTCGCGGAGTACCTTCCGGTGGCCGCCGGCCCGCGGCGGTCGTGGAACTCATCCGGAAGAAGGTGCAGGACGTGGCGAAGGGTCGCAAGAACAGCCTCTACCGAGGCGTCTCCGAGGAGCTCTCCACCCTGATGAGGTCGGGGTGGGCGGACACCGAGCGGCACGGGCTGCAGCCCGACGAGCAGGCCCCGTACGCAGCCCGCCGCCGAGCCGTGCTCTCCGCGCGCTTCCCCGGCGAGCGCCTCGTGATCCCCTCCGGCAACCTCAAGACCCGCTCCAACGACGACACGTACCCCTTCCGCCCGTACACGGGATACGTGCACATGACCGGCGACCAGGCACGCGACGGCGCCCTCGTGCTCGAACCCCGCGCGGGCGGCGGCCACGACGCCTACTGCTACCGGCTGCCGCGCGACAGCCGCGCCGACGACGAGTTCTGGATCGGCTGCACGGCCGAGCTCTGGATGGGCCGGCGCCGCTCGCTCGCGGAGGCCGAGGTCGTTCTCGGGCTGCCCTGTCGCGACGTACGCACGGCGGTCGACGACCTGGCTGCCGCCACCGGCGTCCCCACCCGGATCGTCCGTGGCATCGACCCGGCCCTTGAGGCCGCGGTCACCACGGACCAGGAGCGCGACGACGAGCTGGAGGAGGCGCTCTCCGAACTCCGGCTCATCAAGGACGCGTGGGAGATCGGCGAGATGCGCAAGGCTGTCGACTCGACCGTCCGCGGGTTCACCGACTGCGTCGGCGAGCTGTCGCGGGCCGTCGCGTCCTCCGAGCGGTGGATCGAGGGCACCTTCTTCCGCCGGGCGCGCCTGGAGGGCAATGCTGTCGGATACGGCTCCATCTGCGCCGCCGGTGACCATGCCACGATCATGCACTGGACGGAGAACGACGGCCCGGTCCGGCCCGGCGAGCTGCTGCTGCTCGACGCCGGCGTGGAGACCCGCTCCCTCTACACCGCCGACGTCACTCGCACACTCCCGATCGGCGGCACGTTCGCCCCGTTCCAGCGCCAGGTGTACGACGCGGTGTACGAGGCGCAGGAGGCCGGCATGGCCGCGGTCACGCCGGGTGCACCGTACCGCGACTTCCACGAGGCGTCCCAGCGTCACCTGACGGCGCGACTCGTCGAGTGGGGCTTCATCAAGGGCCCCGTCGACCGTGCGTACGCCCTGGGTCTGCAGCGTCGCTTCACGATGGCCGGCACCGGGCACATGCTCGGCCTGGACGTCCACGACTGCGCGCAGGCCCGCTCGGGGGAGTACGTCGACGGCATCCTCGCGCCGGGCATGGTGCTCACGGTCGAGCCGGGACTGTACTTCCAGCCTGACGACCTGACCGTGCCGCAGGAGTGGCGAGGCATCGGCGTCCGGATCGAGGACGACCTGGTCGTCACGGAGGACGGCCACGAGAACCTGTCGGCGGGCCTCCCCCGCTCCTCGGCCGAGGTCGAATCCTGGATGGCCCGCGTCGCGGGCTAGGAGCCCGGGTCAGTAACGGGCGAATGGCCGGGTTGTCAGGGTCGGCGGGATCGGCCACGGTTGCCCGCCCGGCGGCCTGCTGACCTGAGCCCGGGGCCTCCTGGGCCCCCGGATGGTTCGGAGGGGGCCTGGGCGGTCCGGTCACCCGGTCGCTGCGGCGAGTCCGGTGGTTGCGGTGTGTCGGAAGATCTTGAGGAGGTTGTGGCAGGCGGCCGGTAGTCGCCACTCTCCTCGGGCGCCGTCTTCGCCGCGGAGCATGAGCCTGCGGCCGTTTGGGCAGGTCATGATCTGTCCGAAGACGGGTTCGACGATGGCCTCGCGGCGGCTGTATGCGTTGCGGCCGGGTTTGGTCCGCAGCTTGCGGGCCATGCGTTCCTTCAAGGTGGCGTTCTTGGGGATGCGTCCGCTTGGTGCGGTCGGGGCCTGCTCGTCGTGGGCGAGTCTGCCGGTTGCCATGAACGTGGCGGTACCGCAGGTGAGTTGGCGCTCTTCTGCGGCTTCGAGATTCGTCTCGGAGCAGTATCCGGCGTCGACCAGTGCCCGCCTCGGGTGGATACCGGTGTTCGCCGCGCACTGGTCGAGCATCGTGGTGTAGTTCAGGGCGTCCGAGGCGTTCGTGGTCACGTTGGCGGCGGTGATGATCTGGTGGGCCTCGTCGACGACGGCCTGGGCGTTGTAGGCCTGGATGCAGGCGCCGGCGCCGTTCTTCATGATCCGGGAGTCGGGGTCGGTGAAGTTGGCCTGTGCCTTCGGTTTGGGACGGGCCTTCGCTGCGGCCTTGTGCCCGGCCTCGGTGACGGCCGGCTCGTCGTCGGCGCCGCCGCGTTCTTGACGGCGGCATTCCTTCTCCTCGGCGTGCACGCGTGCTTTGTCGGCGGCCTCGGCCTCGATCTGGGCGCGGGCGGCCTGCATCCGCCGCGAGGCGCTTCTCGTGGCGGTCCAGCTCGGCGGGCAGGTCGGTCTCCTTCCCGTCGATGCCGAAGAGCCGGTCCTTGGCCTCGCCGCTCGATTCGGCGTCGGCCAGCAACGCGGCGGCCATCGCTACCAGTTCGGCGGTCTCGGCCTCGACGCGTTCCTCCTTGTCGACCAGTCGGCCGTAGCTCATCGCCTTGTGCCTGGAGGCGCTTGCCTGGAGCTTCGCGCTGTCCAGGGCGACGCGGCCCGTCTTGGCCATGCCCAGCTTCTGGGCCAGGTGCAGGGACTGGGTGAACAGGTCGGCGAGTGCGTCCAGGTGGCGGCGGAAGCGGGAGACGGAGCGGAAGTCCGGGGCATGGCCGGCGGCCAGGAACCGGAACGCGACGTCGTCGGCGCACTTGCGCTCGATCGCCCGGGAGGATCGGACGCCGGTGGTGCAGCCGTAGATCAGCAGGCGCACCATCAGGCGCGGATCGTAGGGCGGGAAGCCGCGCTTCTCGGTGTGGCCGGCCAGGATCGGCCCCAGATCGAGCGCGTCATCGACCAGGTCGGCGGCGAACCGGGCCGGGTGCCCTTCGGGCAGCCAGTCGTCCAGCGACGGCGGCAGCAGCAGCGCCTGATGCGGGTCGAACGCCCGGAACCGCTTGTCCACCGCCGCCGGACCACCCCGCGGCTGCTGCTTCTCGACCGGCGCGACCTCGAACAGCCCTCCCCCACCACGCATACTGGCATTACTCAGCATGAATGCCCGCGCACCGAGGGTGAGCCCCCGGGTGATGGTCGGCGCTCAATCTCCTCGCTTGTCCCATGGCTCTTCGCGGTGGACCACTGGCTCAGTCAGGCTGTCTGGGAGCGGAAGCTGTGGCCCAGTTCGGGGCCGAGTCCGTAGTAGTGGCGAAAGTTGTAGATCAGCGGGCTCCACGCGGCCGGGTCGATGTGCTGGGAACCGGAAACGACGATCCGGGGATCAGCGTGCACCTTGAGCACACGGGCTTCGACGATGAGGAACTCTCCAGAGACATCGGGTTGGGCCCGGGCAACGCGGGCTTCCAACTGCATCGGGCATTCGGCGACGCGAGGCGGCCGAACCAGCTCGGAGGGCTGAGGCCGCAAGCCGGCGGCGGCGAACTTGTCCGGCTCGAAACGGAAGGAACCACGTTTGCCCACGGGTACCGGGGTGCGCCCGGTCAGCGGCGCCAATCGTTCTACCGCCGGCCACTGTGTGGGCGCGGGGAGGTTGACCACCAGATCACGGCGGCTGCGGAGATTATGTGCGGTCTGTCCATCAGCGCCAAGACCGAGGACGATCACGTGGCCCAGAGCCCAGGCCGAGGACATCGGCGCAAGATTGAAGGAGCCGTTCTCGTTCTCTGTGGAGAGCAGCACGACCGGCGTTCCGAAGTACAGGATGCTCGGCGTGACGGTCACGTGTTCGGAGGACAGGTCGGTGGGCGCGCTGCTGGGCGTAGCGGTGTTCATGGGGTCGACCGTAGACCTGCGATCCTTCGGCGGCCGCCGAAGGATCGCAGGGAGACAATGGACAGCGATGAACAGCCATGACGCTCACGTCGAGGGCCCTGACCTGGCCGCCCTGGCCGCACTGCTGGCCGACGGCACCCGGGCCAGCTTCTGCCTGGCCCTTCTGGACGGCCGTGCATGGACCGCGATCGAGTTGGCGCGCCATGCCGGAGTGGCCGCCTCGACGGCGACCGGGCACTTGAACCTCCTGGTCAGCGGAGGACTGCTCACACAGGAGCGCCAAGGCCGCCATCGCTACGTTCGCCTGGCCGACCCCGACACGGCCGAACTGATCGAGAAGCTTGCCTCGATGGCGCCTCGACGCGCCGATCCGCCCCGCTCGCTGCCCGCTGCCAACCGCAGCCGGGCGCTGGCCCGCGCCCGCACGTGCTACGACCATCTCGCCGGCGCTCTCGGGGTCGCGATCACCGAGGCGATGACCGATCGGGGGCTGCTGGACTGGGAGCAGGGGCTGACTCTCACCAGCGACGGGACCGCCTGGCTTGCTGAACTCGGCATCGCACAACCGCCCGCCACGCGACGCCCGCAGGTTCGCTCGTGCCTGGACTGGACAGAACGCCGCCCCCACCTGGCTGGCGCCGTCGGCGCCGCCCTGTGCCGTCACACCTTCGACGCTGGCTGGATCACTCGGATCGGCACAAGCCGCGCCGTCGCTCTCACCGACACCGGCAAGCGCGCGCTCAAGGACCACCTCGGTCTGGTTGACGAGACGCAGACTCCGGTCAGGTGAACACCAGCCCCCTGGGCCGGACACTACGGCCACCCACGTTTCAGGCGACACAGCCAGTCTTCCGTTACTGCCCCACGCTCCCGGTACTGCCCCACGCTCCCGGCCTCGCGCTTTCAGGGCGAGGCCGGGGCTGACGCCTCCCGTGCACAGGTCTCGCCCCGGTCCGCACCGCACTCGCGGGGAGGGAGGCGACGATGCCGGTCAGAACGTTCGGGCCGATGGCGCAGATCCCCCGGAACGAATCCGCCAGGATAGTGCGGTGGAGACCAGAGTGCGGTGGACACCAGAGTGCAGTGGAGACCCGGATGACGAGCGGCGCGCCGATGAACGCGGCCAGGGGCAAGCCCGCCCGGGAAGGCCCTGGATGTGGTGCCCGAAAGCGGGTGCGGCGGGTGCCGGTCCACACCGCGGCACGGGTTGCGAGCCCTCGGAATTCGCCATTGGCCTCGCGACCCGTGTCATCCGGCAGGGCAACGCGCGGCGACTCTCCGTATCCGCACAACATCATGGCGTTGTCGTGCGGGAACAGCCCTCCGCACCACCGCGCGAAGACGGCTGCACAAGACCTTCACCATCCAATCGCTTTCAGCCGCACCGTGCCCGCGGTGCGGCTCAGGGTGCAGACGGTGCGCGTGGACCGCGCCTACTCTCCCGGGCCATGAGATCCACTCACACGAGACGCCTCGGTCTCGCCACGATCATCGCCCTCGCCCTCGCGCTCTTCGGCCTGGCACCCTCCGCGAGCGCCGCCGACCCGGCGCCGGCCGAACTGTCGTTCACGACCGACGCCGCCACCACCACGCCCGGCGGTGAGGTGAACCTGTCGATGACGATCAAGAACAATCAGACGTACGACATCTGGTTCATCTACCAGTCCATCGACCCGACCTGGCTGACCACCCAGCGCCCCGACCTCAAGTACAGCTTCGTCGGCTGCAGCCTGGCGACGGACGCCGGGGCCGTCCCGTGTTCCGGCACCGGGCCGGCGAACCTCGGCGGCAACTACGGCACCACCATCCCGCCCGGCCAGAGCCGTACGGTCACCCTGGCCTTGCAGGTCGCCGCCGACTCCGGCTGCAACGGCAACATCGGCTTCTACTCCTACTTCTACGCGGAGTTCAGCGACAGCAGCAGCGTCAGCGGCGGCCCGGTCTACACACCCGAGACCCGCGTGCTGTGCGCGTGATCGCACCCCCGCTCCCCCCGAGGGACGCACACTCCCGCTGAGCGCGACCTCATGGACGAAGACGGTGGCCGGCCCCTGCTCCACACCGGCCGCCGTCGGCATGCCACCCCAGGAGTGACTTGATCCAGCTCCACAGCGACCGGAATTCTGGTCTGGCCCATCGATGTTTCTCGCCCTCGACATCCCGTGGCCCGCAGCCCGCCGCTCGCCTTCCGCAGCAGCACACGAGCCTGCGAGCGACTCCCACGGCCAGGACCGGAGGCTCCGCAGCCACCGAAGACGACCATCTTGTCGGATTGATCGTCACATATGCTTTTCCGTCAAGTTCCCCAGCGGCCACATAAAAACTCCACACAGACCTCACCATGTGACTCGACGGATGCGTCGACGACCGGCGCCTCAGAGAGGCAGCGGCGTGGTCTTGGGGTGGGGCAGGCTCTGACAGGAGCCCGACCTCCCCCACCCTGGGGAGGGATTTCCACCGCATGAAGCGGACCATTCGCACCACCGCGCTCATAGTGGGCACACTGATGGCAGCGATCGGATTACCGGCTGCCACCGCCCAGGCGGGCGATCCGGCACCGCGCGTCGATCTGCGCGTGCTCGTCGTGAGCGACGGGGGGCCGTCCACCGACGCCATCGCCGCCGAACTGGAGAACGCCGGAACGCCGTACACCGAAGTCGAACTGGAGGACGCCGACCGGCCCGTGATCGACGCGGGCTTCCTCGCCGACACCGTCGACGGCCGACCGCGCGCGAAGTACCAGGCCGTCGTCCTGCCCAACGACAACCCGTTCCCGACGGGCTCCGCCGAGATGGCGGCCATCGTGGCCTACGAGCGGGCGTACTCGATTCCACAGGTCGACGCCTACACCTACGCGCGTCCACAGGTAGGGCTCAACGCAGCGGTCGGCACGGGTTACGCCGGCAGCATCGACGGGGTGCGCGCCGAGGTGACGCAGGCCGGCAAGGCCGGGCCCTTCGGCTACCTGGAGGGCACTGTCCCCTTCGAGGACAACTCCCCCACCGTGAGCGAGTCCTACGCCTACCTCTCGACGCCGGCAGCGGGTGCCGACTTCACCCCTTACGTCCAGGCCGCCATCCCGGGCAGACCGACGATGGGCTCCCTGGTGGGCGAGTACCGGCACGACGGGCGGCGTCAGCTTGTCGTCACCTTCGTCTACAACCGGTACCAGCAGCAGTACCGGCTGCTGGCCAGGGGCATCGTGGAGTGGATGACCGGTGGGGTGCACCTCGGCGCCGACCGCAACTACTTCGCGGTCCACGTCGACGACGTCTTCGCCGCTGACGACCGCTGGGACACCGTGCTCAACTGCACGCCCGGAGACGTGGACTGCCAGCCGGGCGAGGGCACTCCGAACCCGATACGCATGGTCCCGGCCGACGTCGATCACGCCACCGCCTGGCAGAACGGCCGGGACTTCACACTCGACTTCGCCTACAACGCCTCCGGCACCGTCGACCACCGCGAGGACAACGGCGGTCAGGACGCCCTCGCCGACAAGCTCCTGGCCGACCGCGACCAGTTCCGCTGGATCAACCACACCTACACCCACGCCTTCCTGGGCTGTGTGCAGGACACAGGCGTGGTGCCGTGGAAGTGCGCGACGAACGCGGACGGATCCACCCGGTGGGTCGGCCGGAACGCGATCGCCGACGAGATCGCGACCAACGAGGCGTGGGGCGCGGCAGCCGGACTCCCTCTCAGGCGCGAGGAGTTGGTCACCGGCGAGCACTCCGGTCTGAAGATCACCCCTCAGCAGCCGGAGGACAACCCCAACCTGGGACTCGCCCTCACCGACACGGGCATCGAGTGGCTGGGCTCGGACAACTCCCGGGACCCCGTGCAGCGCCGGGTCGGCACCGCCACGACCATCTCCCGCTACCCGATGAACGTCTTCTACAACGCCGGGCGGGAAGCCGAACAGGTCGACGAGTACAACTGGATCTACACCGGCCGCGCCCAGGGCGGCAGCGGGATCTGCGAGGACAACCCTGCCACCTCCACCTGCCTGGCCGCGCCGCTGGACATCGCCACCGGCTACACCGAGCACATCGTCCCGCTGGAGACCCGGATCGCACTGGGGCACGTCCTCTCCAACGACCCCAAGCCCCACTTCATCCACCAGTCGAACCTCGCCGAGGACCGCATCGCCTATCCGGTGCTCGACGGTGTGCTCGGCGCCTACGACGACCTGTTCACCGCCGACACCCCCGTGGTGAATCTCCGCATGAAGGACATCGGCGTCGAGATGCAGCGCCGGGCAGCCTGGCGGGCCGCCATCGACGCGGGCCAGGTCACCGCCTACCGGATCGGCGACAGTGTGACCGTGCATGCGCCCGGGGGTGTGGCGATCGCGGCCACCATGCCCGCCGGTACCCGGCACGGCGGCACCGGCTTCGGGGCTCCCTACGCGGGCAAGGTCTCCGGCTGGGGCTCGGCCGAAGGCCTGCCCTACACCCTGGACCTGCCCATGTCCGCGGGTACGGCGGCCGCGGCGGACACGCCGTACGAAGCACCCGCCGTGACCGGCGCACCGACGGGCGCCGCCCCCCGGACCGAGATGCCCTCCGGCGTGGTGGAGCGGGTCCCCCACGGCGCGGAACGCTGACAGGCGTACGCCCCTGCTGTCCCGGTCGCCGGTGCGGCGGCCGGGGCGGGCCCGCGCCCCCCGGGCCCGACAACCTCACTTCCCGGCCGTGGAGCAGATCGATGTACTTTCCCCACGGCGCGCGACACTCCGGCGCGTCGCGCGTCACCCTGCTCACCGAAGGCACCTACCCGCACAGTCATGGTGGCGTGAGCGTCTGGTGCGACCAACTCGTCATCGGCATGCCGGACATCGCGTTCGACGTGATCGCCGTCACCGGAACCGGCCGCGAGCCGGTCGTCTGGGACGTTCCGGACCACGTCGGCCGCATCGTCTCCGTCCCCATGTGGGGCCCCGCCCCCGAGGGGCGGGCGCCGCGCGGGAACCACCGCCGGCGGCTCGCCGAGTCCTACGAGCGGTTCGTGACCGCGCTGCTCGACCCGCGCGCAGAGGACGGCTTCGGCCCGGGCCTGTACGCGCTGGCGCGGGCCGCCGAGGACGGCAGGCTCAGCCCGTTCCTGCGCGGGGACCAGGCCATCGGCATTCTGACGGCCGTCTGGAACCGGTCCGGACTCGCGGTGCGCGAGGCCCGGCCGACCCTGCAGGACGCGGTGACCGCGACCGCGCTGCTGGAGCACGCCCTGCGGCCGCTGGCCGCGCCGTACCCGGAGGCGGGAGTGGCGCACGCGGTCAGCGGAGGCGTGGCGGTCCTACCGGGCCTCGCCGCGCTGGAACGGCACGGTGTGCCGCTGCTGCTCACCGAGCACGGCGTGTATCTGCGCGAGCGCTACCTCGGATACCGCACCGCTCCCTACCGGTGGCCGGTGAAGGCGCTCGTACTGGGCTTCTTCCGGCTGCTGGCGGAGGAGACGTACCGGCGGGCCGCCCTGATCACCCCGGGCAACCGCTACAACCGGCTCTGGGAGGAGCACGGAGGCGCCGCGCCCGATTCGATCCGGACCGTCTACAACGGCGTTGACCCCGCCGCGTTTCCGCCCGCCGGCCCGGAACCTGCCGACCCCGTGCTCAGCTGGGCCGGCCGTGTCGACCCGATCAAGGACCTGGAGACCCTGATCCGCGCCTTCGCCCTCGTACGGGCGCGGATGCCGACCGCGCGGCTGCGCCTGTTCGGCGGCACGCCGCGCGGCGGGGAGGCCTACCGGGACCGGTGCGAGGCACTGGCCGCGGAGCTGGGCCATGCCGCCGCGGTCACCTTCGAGGGCCGGGTCGAGGACATCAGGGACGCCTACGCGGCGGGGAACGTCGTGATGCTCTCCAGTATCAGCGAGGGCTTCCCCTTCACCCTGATCGAAGCCATGTCGTGCGGGCGGGCGACCGTCTCCACGGACGTGGGCGGCGTCCGGGAGGCAGTAGGAGACACCGGTCTCGTCGTGCCGCCCCGTGATCCGGCCGCGATGGCCGCCGCGGCACTGGAGTTGCTGGCCGACGCCGAGCGGCGCCGGAGGATGGGCGAGGGGGCCCGGCTCAGGGTGATCGAGCAGTTCACCCTCCGGCAGACCATCGACACCTTCCGTTCCATCTACCAGGAGCTGTCCGGTTCCGGCGGCCGGAGAGCGCCCTCGGCCGTGGAGGAACACGTGCCGACGACGGTGGGCAGGTCACCGGTGAGGAGCGCGGCCGGATGAGTGGACCCATGCCGCTGGAACCGGGCGGCGCGGAACAGGACACGCTGGCACTGCGCCTCGCCGACGACCGCACCCTCGCCCTGCGCCTCGCCGGCCCCTACCCGCCTGCCCCGGTCCTGCCCGGCCACGGGGCGCGAGCCGACGCGGTGGACGGACTGGCCGCCGCACTGGCCGAACGTATCGCGCCCGCGGTCCACCCCTATGAGGTCGCCGCGCTACTGGAATCCGAGGGCCTCACCGGTGACGTGATCCGGGAGAAGTACGGGCACACCGACCTGTTCTCGCTGGCGACGGCGTTGTACCGGCGCGTACCGCGGACGTTCCCCGAGCCGCCCCGCCCCACCGACCCTTGGCGACCTGACCATCTGCGCTGCGCCTTGCGAGGGCTGCTGTTCGCGCTCCCCGGCCTCGCGTACGCACTCGCCGGGCGGCTGCTGCCTCCTGACGGCGCGGTGCGGGCTCTGGTGGTGGCCGGGCTCATCTCCTGGGCCTGGAACCAGGCACTGGGCCACCGGGCCTACCTGCGCCTGGCGGCCGGGCGGCTGGAGGCGGGCCGCACCCTGGCGAAGGGGGCACCGCTGGGGGCTGCCACGGCCGTCACCGCCGGTGCCGCTCTCTCGGGGTCGGCCGTGACGGCCCTGGCCGTCACGGCCCAGTCGGCATACCTCGCGGCGGCCGGTGTGCTGCTCGTGCTGGGCCGCGAACGGCTGCTGCTGGCGGTCCTCGTGCCGGTCACCGCCTGCGGGACGTCGCTGCTGTGGTGGGAACCCGGGAACGTGCTCCGCGCCGGGCTGCCGCTGCTGTCACTCCTCGGTGCTGTCGCCGCGGCCGCCTGGGCGTTGCGCGCCACCCGCGCGGTCCCGGCCGCGCCCGGCACCGCGCGTCCGGGGCTGTGGCCGTCCCTGCCGTACGGCCTGTTCGGACTGGCCGCCGGATCACTCGTGTTCCTGGCGGGCCGGGACCATCCCTGGGCCGTGATCGTGCTGACCCTGAGCATGGGGCCGGCCGAGTGGCTGCTGTACCGCTACCGCGGACTGTCGGTGGCGGCCCTGCGGTCCACCAGGACGCTCGGCGGGTTCCGGGCCCGCTCCGCAGCCGTTCTCGCCGGCTGCCTGCTGGTGTACCTCGGCCCTCTCCTACCGGCGGCGCTGCTCGTGGACGCCGAGCCCGCCACCCTGCTGCTGCTCGCCGCAACTCTGTGGATTTCCCTGCTGCTTCAGGCGTTCGGCACCGCCTGGCCGCCGGCCGCCGTGGGTCTGACCGCGGCGGCGTTCTCCGGCGCGGGGATGCTGACCGGCGTCCCGCCGGGCACCGCGGCGCTGCCGCTGAGCTGCGGTGCTGCCGTGCTCTGTCTCACCGCCGTGACCCTACGGCGGCTGGGCCGACCCACCGCACACGGCTGACGGGACTCCACCGACCGACCACCGACCACCGACCACCGACCACCGGAAGGAATCCACCTTGAACGCCCCATCGCTCGCCGCCGTCACCGGAGCCGAGGGCTTCATCGGTTCCCACCTCACCGAGGCGCTCGTCGCCGCCGGGCACCGGGTGAGGGCCATGGCGCAGTACAACTCCTTCTCCTCGTACGGCTGGCTCGAAACCCTCCCCCCCGCCGTCCTGGACCAGGTCGAGATCGTCCTCGGCGACGTCCGGGACCCGGGTTCGGTCCGCCATCTCGTCGAAGGGGCCGACAGCGTCTACCACTTGGCCGCGCTCATCGCCATCCCCTACTCCTACCGGGCACCCCACAGCTACGTGGACACCAACGTCACCGGCACGCTGAACGTGCTGGAGGCGGTACGGGCCGCGGGCACACCGCGGTTGGTGCACACCTCTACCAGCGAGACCTACGGCACCGCGCAGACCGTGCCGATCACCGAGGACCACCCCATCAACACCCAGTCCCCCTACGCGGCTTCGAAGGCGGGCGGGGACCGGCTGGCCGACAGCTATCACGCCAGCTTCGACACCCCGGTGGTGACGCTGCGGCCGTTCAACACCTTCGGGCCGCGGCAGTCCATGCGGGCCGTGATCCCTACCGTCATCGGCCAGGTAGCGGCCGGGGAACGGACCATCACCCTCGGCGACCTGCGTCCCACCCGGGACTTCACCTTCGTCAAGGACACCGCGCAGGCGTTCCTGGCGGTGGGCTCCGCGCCCGCCGAGCGGGTCGTGGGCCGCACTTTCAACGCCGGTACGGGCGGCGAGATCTCCGTCGGCGACCTGGTCGCCCTCATCGGCAAGGTGATGGACACCGCGCTCGACGTCCGCGAGGACACGCAGCGGCTGCGGCCCGCGAACTCCGAGGTCATGCGGCTGGTCGCGGATGCCGGGCGACTGCGCGCGGCGACCGGCTGGAGCCCGGCGCACAGCCTGGAGGAGGGCCTCGCGCAGACGGTGGAGTTCTTCCGCGAGCCGGACAACCTCGCCCGCTACAAGACCGGCATCTACAACATCTGACCGCACCCGGCACTTCGAGCAAGGGGAAGACCATGTACGCAGTGATCATGGCCGGTGGCAAGGGTGTCCGGCTGCGGCCCTACACAACCACCCTGCCCAAGCCGCTGGTGCCCATCGGAGACCAGCACGCCATCCTCGAAATCGTCCTGCGCCAGCTCGCCTCGGCCGGCTTCACCGGCTGCACCATCGCCATCGGCCATCTCGGCGAGATCATCCGGGCCTACGTCGGCGACGGCTCCCAGTGGGGCCTGCGAGTCGACTACTCCACCGAGGAATCCCCGCTGGGGACCATGGGGCCGCTCCTGACGATGCGTGAACGGCTTCCGGAGCACTTCCTGGTGATGAACGGGGACATCCTCACCGACCTCGACTACGCCGACGTCCTCCACAGCCACCAGAGCTCCGGAGCACCTCTGACCATCGCCACGTACGCGCGCCAGGTGTGCATCGACTTCGGTGTACTGACCACCGACGCGGGCAAGGTCGTCGGCTTCACGGAGAAGCCGAGCCTGGACTACCGCGTTTCCATGGGGGTGTACGGGTTGACCCGGGCCACGCTCGACGGGTACACCGCCGGGCTGCCGCTGGGCTTCGACGAGTTGGTGCTGGACCTGCTGGGTTCCGGCAACCCGCCGCTCGCCTACGACTTCGACGGCTACTGGCTGGACATCGGCCGTCCCGACGACTACGACCGGGCCAACGCGGAGTTCACCAGCCGCAAGTCCCTGCTGCTCAAGGGGGCCTGAGCGGTATGCGCGTTCTCGTCCTTGGCTCCACCGGTTACCTGGGGGCCCACGTCGCCGAGCGGCTCGGTGCTCTCAAGGGCACGCGGGTCCTCACCGGCGGGCGGTCCCCCGCCGCCGACGTTCCCGTCGACCTCGCCACCGACTCCCTCGACCGGCTCGCGAAGACCCTGGCGTCGGCGGCGCCGGACGCCGTGGTCAACTGCGCCGGGGCGACCGGCGGGAACCCGGTGACGCTGGCGGAAGCCAACGCCCGGGGGCCCGCCGTCCTGTGCGAGGCCATGGTTCTGGCCTGCCCCTCGGCCCGGCTGGTCCACCTCGGTTCGGCCGCCGAGTACGGCCCGGGCACCGGCAGGGTCCCGACGGCGGAGTCTGCGGCCACCCGCCCGCTCAGCGCCTACGGGGCCACGAAACTGGCCGGCACGGCCACCGTCTCGACCTCCGCTCTGGACGCACTCGTCCTCCGGGTCGGTAATCCGGTGGGGCCCGGGGCGCCACCCGGCGGACTGCCCGGCCGGGTCACCCGGCTCCTGCGCGAGGCGGGTTCGGACACGGACGCGGTGCTCCGCCTCGGGGACCTGTCGGCGTACCGCGACTTCGTCGACGCACGTGACGTGGCGCGGGCGGTGGAGCGGGCGGTGACCGCGCCCGGGCCGTTGCCGCGCGTGCTCAACATCGGCGGCGGCGACGCCGTACCGGTGCGCGACCTGGTGCATACCCTCGCGGAGATCGCGGGCTTCGGCGGACGCATCGAGGAACAGGGCGCCGGCTCCGCCCGCTCGGATCAGGTGTCCTGGCAGTGTTCCGACATCTCTGCCGCCGGGACAGCCCTTGGCTGGCGTCCCTCGTATGTGCTGCGGGAGTCTCTGACCGCACTGTGGTCCGCCGGTGCCCACCCCCCGGCCCCGCGCGGGGAAGGCGAACCGTCATCGTGAGCCTTCTGATCCCGCTGTACGTCCACCCGGCTGTGGACCCAGCCGCCTGGCACCGGCTCATTGAAGCGGCCGACCGTACCTACGCGGTCGTGCTCAATCCCGCGGACGGGCCGGGCGGCGCGGCCGATCCCGCCTTCGTCTCCGTGGCGGGCGCGCTGCGCGGAGCGGGTGCCCGCGTGCTCGGCTATGTGGACACCGACTACGGCACCCGGCCTGCCGTCGATGTCACCGCCGATGCCGCCCGGCACCGGGAGTGGTACGCCACCGACGGCTGTTTCCTGGACCGGGTGAGCGCCGCCGGGGACGCGCTGTCCGCTTACCGGAAGCTGGTACGCGCGCTGCGCCGGCAGGGCGCGTCGCCCGTGGTCCTCAACCCGGGCGTGCACCCGGCTCCCGGCTACGCCAGGATCGCCGATCTCCTCGTCACGTTCGAGGGTCCCTGGTCCACCTATGTGTCGGCGTTCAGCAGACCCGACTGGACGACGCGCTGTCCGCCCGACCGCTTCTGTCACCTGGTGTACGGCGTGCCCGAGGCACTGGCCCCGCTGGCCGTGCGCACCGCCAACGAGCGTGGCGCCGCGGTGTCGGGCCCGGTGACCGGGAAGCCGCCCAACCCGTGGGCCCGGCTGACACCGGTGCTGTCCGGAGCGGGGCGGTGAAACCCGGAGCCCGGCCGTGGGCCACCCTGCTGGCTGTGCTGACGGTCGCGGTGACCACCCTGCTGTCCGGTTGTTCCGATACGGGCGGCAGCCGGGACACCGCGTCGGGCGGACCGGGCAAGAGCAGGTGGCAGCCTCGTCCGGGGCTGGCCTGGCAGTGGCAGCTCGACGGGAAAGTCGACGCCTCGGCTGCCGACGTGCCGGTCTATGACATCGACGGCTTCGAGAACGACGCCGAGGACGTCGCCCGGCTCCACCGCGCCGGCCGCAAGGTGATCTGCTACATCAACGTGGGCGCCTGGGAGGACTACCGGCCCGACAAGGACGCGTTCCCCCGCTCGGTGCTGGGCGGGCCGAACGGCTGGGACGGTGAGCGCTGGCTCGACATCCGGCGGATCTCCCTGCTTCGGCCGATCATGGAACGGCGGTTCGACATGTGCCGGAGGAAGGGATTCGACGCGGTGGAGCCCGACCTCGTGGAGGGGTACGCCGACGACACGGGCTTCCCGCTCACCGCGCAGGACCAGCTGCGCTACAACCGCATGATCGCTCGCATCGCCCACGAACGCGGCCTGGCTGTGGGCCTGAAGAATGATCTCTCGCAGATCCCGCAGCTGGTGGGCGCCTTCGACTTCGCGGTCAACGAGCAGTGCGCGCAGTACGGCGAGTGCGCGAAGCTCACACCGTTCATCGAGGCGGGCAAGGCCGTCTTCCATGTCGAGTACACCGAGCCGACCGACCGCTTCTGCCCCGAGTCCCGCAGGCTGGGCCTCTCCTCCATGCGGAAGAAGTGGGAGCTGGGGACCTGGCGCAGGGCCTGCTGAGCAGCGAGGCCGGGTCCGGAGGGGTTCGGGCCACCGCCCCCCGGGCCGCCCACGGCACCTCCGTGATCCGACCGGTGTCCCCACCGGTACCCCGGTCGGATCAGCCCCCAGCACCAGAGCGCTGAGTCCCGCCCGGGGAGCTGGGTGCCGGGGCGGGTTCGTCGGTTCGGCCGCGCTCGTGCTGCGCGCCCGGGCCGCCGCGCCTACCGTCGGTCATGGATCGCCACCGGGATGCCGCAGGGACGGCGTACGGCCGGGCGACCGGTCCAGCCGCACTTGGAGGAGCCCATGCCGGAGCTGTTCATCGACGGGCAGTGGACCGCTGCCCTCGACGGGCGGACGCGGGAGATCCGCTGTCCCGCCGACGGGAGTCTGGTGGCCGTCGTGGACGAGGGCGGGGCGCGGGACGCCGACGCGGCCGTTCGCGCGGCCCGGCGGGCGTTCGACGACGGGCCCTGGCCGGGGACACCGGCCGGCGAGCGGGGGCGGCTGCTGCTGCGGGTCGCGGAGCTGCTGGAGCGGGACAAGGACGTCTTCGCGCGGGCCGAGTCGCTGGACACGGGGAAGCGGCTGGTCGAGAGCGCGTACGACATGGACGACATCGCGAACTGCTTCCGGTACTTCGGCAACCTCGTCGCGGCCGGGGACGGGGGCCGGGTCGTGGAGACCGGGGTCGCGGACGTCGACAGCCGGATCGTGCACGAACCCGTCGGGGTGTGCGCGCTCATCACCCCGTGGAACTATCCGCTGCTCCAGACCGCCTGGAAGGTCGCTCCGGCGCTCGGGGCCGGTAACACGTTTGTGCTGAAGCCGAGCGAGCTGACTCCGCACACCGCCGTTCTGCTCATGGGGCTGCTGGCCGAGGCCGGGCTGCCGGACGGGGCCGCGAATCTGTTGCTCGGGGCGGGGGGCGTGGTGGGCGCGCCGCTCACCGAGGACCCCCGGGTGGACATGGTGTCGTTCACCGGCGGGCTCGTGACCGGGCGGAGCATCATGGCGGCCGCCGCGCCCACCGTGAAGAAGGTGGCCCTGGAGCTGGGCGGCAAGAACCCCAACATCGTCTTCGCCGACGCCGACTTCGACACCGCCGTCGACTACGCGCTGATGGCGGTGTTCCTGCACTCCGGCCAGGTCTGTTCCGCCGGGGCCCGGCTCCTGGTGCAGGACGAGCTGCACGACCGGTTCGTGGACGAGCTGGTGGCGCGGGCCCGGCGGATCAGGCTCGGCGGGCCCTTCGACGAGGACGCCCGCAGCGGTCCGCTGATCTCCGCCGAGCACCGCGACAAGGTCGAGGCGTACGTGGCGGAAGGTGTGGCCGAGGGCGCGGTGGTGCGCTGCGGGGGTGCGCGGCCCGACGATCCGGCGTTGGCGAACGGCTTCTACTACCCGCCGACCGTGCTGGACGAGTGCACGGCCGGGATGTCCGTGGTGCGGGACGAGTCGTTCGGGCCGGTGCTCACCGTGGAGCGGTTCCGGGACGAGGAGGAGGCTCTGCGGCTGGCCAACGACACCGTGTACGGGCTGGCGGGGGCTGTTTGGACGCGGGACGGCGAGCGCGCCCACCGGGTGGCGTCCCGGCTGCGGGCGGGCACCGTGTGGATCAACGACTTCCACCCCTACGTACCGCAGGCGGAGTGGGGCGGCATGAAGCAGTCCGGTTTCGGCCGGGAACTGGGGCCCGCCGGGCTAGCCGAGTACCAGGAGGCCAAGCACATCTGGCGCAATGTCGCGGCGGCTCCCCAGCGATGGTTCGAGTGAGCGGCACCGAGGTCACCGGTCTGCGTCCCGGCTGTGCGGGCCGCCCCGGTCCGCGGCCGCACGGCACCGGGGAAGCCGCGCGAGGGCGTGCTCCCGGCGGGACGGTGGGGGCCGCCGGTCGACCGGCTCGCGGTGCTGTGGGGCACGGCGATGTCCCTCGACCGGGCCTGGCCGCGCGCCGAGGACCGCGACGCGCCGGGTCCGCGGTACGGATAGCCGCGGTGGGGCGTTCCTGTTCAACGGGGTCGTCGCGCTCGGCGGCTCCGCCCACCGCTGGTCCGTCCGGCGGCACCGCACGGGTGCTCGCCGAGCACCGCTTCGAGGCGGAGCCGCCCGCCGCTCCCCCGCCGACCCTCTGAACCCTGGAGACGCGATGCCCGAAGAGAACTCTGTGCCCACGTACGACTACGTCGTGGTCGGCGGCGGTACGGCCGGAGCCGTCGTCGCCGCCCGGCTCACCGAGGACCCCGCCGTCACCGTCTGCGTCCTGGAGGCGGGGCCCTCCGACGTCGGGGACGACAACGTCCTGCGGCTGGAGCAGTGGATGGCGCTGCTGGAGTCGGGTTACGACTGGGACTACCCGGTGGAACCGCAGGAGAACGGCAACAGCTTCATGCGGCACGCCCGTGCCAAGGTGCTCGGCGGCTGCTCCTCGCACAACTCGTGCATCGCCTTCTGGGCCCCGGCCGAGGACCTCGACGAGTGGGGCGCGCTGGGCTGTACGGGGTGGAGCGCGGCGGACTGCTTCCCCCTTTACCGACGGCTGGAGACGAACGACGCGCCCGGCGACCACCACGGGCGCTCCGGTCCCGTCACCATCCGTACCGTGCCGCCCCGCGACCCGTGCGGGGCGGCCCTGCTGGAGGCCTGTGCGGCGGCGGGCATCCCCACCGTCCCCTTCAACACGGGCAGCACGGTGATCCGGGGTGCGCACTGGTTCCAGATCAACGCCCGGGAGGACGGCACCCGCTCCTCCGCCTCGGTCTCGTATCTGCATCCGGTGCTGGGGAAGCGTCCCAACCTGGACGTACGCACAGGGCTCCAGGCGAAGCGGCTGCTGTTCGAGGGCGACCGGTGCGCCGGCGTTGAGTACCTGGAGCCCGACACCGTGCACAGCGGGGCGGTGCACGCCCGACGCGAGGTGGTCGTCGCCTGCGGCGCGATCGACTCCCCGAAGCTGCTGATGCTGTCCGGCATCGGCCCGGCCGGGCATCTGCGGGAGACCGGGGTGGACGTGCGGGTGGACTCCCCCGGTGTCGGCTCACACCTCCAGGACCATCCGGAGGGCGTGATCATGTGGGAGGCGAAGCGGCCCATGGTCACCACCTCGACCCAGTGGTGGGAGATCGGCATCTTCGCGGATACCGAGGAGGGTCTGGACCGGCCGGACCTGATGTTCCACTACGGCTCGGTGCCCTTCGACATGAACACCTACCGGCGCGGCTACCCGACCTCGGACAACGCGTTCTGTCTGACCCCCAACGTCACCCGCGCCCGGTCCAGGGGCACGGTCCGGCTGCGGACCCGGGACTTCCGCGACAAGCCCCGGGTCGATCCCCGCTACTTCACCGACGAGCACGACGTACGGGTCATGACCCACGGGCTGCGGCTGGCGCGGGACATCGTCGGGCGGCCGCCGATGGCCGACTGGGCGGGCGCCGAGCTGGCCCCGGGCCCGGGTGCGACCACGGACGCCGAGCTGCTCGACTACATCCGTGAGACCCACAACACCGTCTACCACCCGGCCGGGACCGTACGGATGGGCCCGGCGGACGACCGGGAGTCACCACTCGACCCTCGGCTGCGGGTCAAGGGGGTCACGGGGCTGCGGGTGGCCGACGCGTCCGTCATGCCGGTCCTGTCGACGGTCAATCCGTGCATCACCACGATGATGATCGGCGAGAAGTGCGCCGACCTGATCAAGGCCGACGCCGCCGGGACGGGGTGAGCGGCACCCCGGGCACAGATTCGCACACGTACTCGAATCATAGGGCGTCCTCCCGCCGGGCGCGGTTGTGCCGGTCCCGGGCAGGGCGGATTCTGAAGGTAATGAACCAGGCCGGTGTGGTGCGGTGAGCGCAGCGAACACGGCGGAGAGCGCCGATTTCCGTGGCCCCCTGGACATCACCAGGGCGGCCACGGTGGTTCTGGACGCCGAGGACACCGTCATCGGCTGGAGCCCCGCGGCAGCCGAGCTGCTCGGGCACCGGCCGTCCGACGCCCTGGGGCGGCCGCTCAGCGCCTTCCTGTCGGCGCGGCCGGTCGAGGGGCCCCCGGTACCCGACGTACCGGGCCCGCCTCCCCTCACGGGGAACGACTTCCATGTGGCGCGCACCCGGGACGGCCGTGAGCTGCTGGTGGCCACCGCGACCTGCCCCCTGCCGGGCGCCCCCGGCGGCCCCGGCACCCCGGACCGGGTCCTGGTGGCGGCGGAGGTCGGGGAGCTGCGGCACTGGGAATCGCGGCTGGCCCTGCTCCAGGGGCTGGCGACGCAGTCGCCCGTGGGCCTGGCCATCTACGACACCGATCTACGGCTGACCTGGAGCAACACCGCGTACGAGCGGGAGATCGGGCAGCCGCTCGACACCTACCGGGGCAAGCGGGCCGACGAGCTGTACTCCGGGGGCTCCTTCGTGACCCCGGGCTACCCGCAGACCCTCGACGCCGTCATGCACCACGTCCTGGCCACCGGAGAGCCGATCCTCGATCTGCACTTCCGGGGACAGCCGCCCAGCGACCCGGGCAGGGACCACCTGTGGTCCTGCTCCTACTACCGGCTGGAGGACTCCCACGGGCATGTCTTCGGTGTGTGCGAGGACGCGTTCGACATCTCCGACCGCTACCGGGCGCAGGAGCGGCTGACCCTCCTCGTCGAGGCCGGACGCAGCATCGGCACCGTCCTGGACGTGGTGACCACCGCCGAGGAGGTCGCGGAGGTCGCGGTGCCGGACTTCGCCCGGGCGGTACGGGTCGACGTGACGCGCGCCGCGGTGACCGGCGAGACGGCGGCCGCCGGGAGCACGGCGGACATGGCCCTGCTGCGGGTCGCCGAACGGTCGGCCACGGGCCCGGCGGCCCCGGACCCGGGCCGTTCGGCCACGGCGGAGGGGAGCGCGGACGTCACGGACCCCGCCGACCCCCGGCACCGGTACCCGCCCGTCGCCTATCCGCCCGGATCGCCCCAGAACCGCAGCCTGTCCTCCGGCGGGCTCGTCCTCGACGAGAGCACCCTGGTCGTCCCGCTCCGGGCCGGCGGCGGCATCCTGGGGCTCGTCACCTTCGACCGGGCCGTACAAGCCGACGCCCCGGGCCATGCGCCCGCCCCGGCGACCACCTTCGACGGCGGCGAGGTCGCGCTGGCCGACGAGCTGGCGGCCCGGGCGGCCGTCTGCATCGACAACGCCCGCCGCTACACCCGCGAGCGCACCGCCTCGCTCGCCCTCCAGCGGCAGCTGCTCCCCCACCATCTGCCGCCGCGGTCCGCCGTGGAGACCGCCTACCGCTATCTGCCCGCCGACGACGTGACCGGGGTCGGCGGGGACTGGTTCGACGTGATCCCGCTGTCCGGGACCCGGGTCGGCCTGGTGGTCGGGGACGTGGTCGGACACGGCCTCCAGGCCGCCGCCACCATGGGCCGGCTGCGCACCTCCGTACGGGCCTTCGCCCAGCTGGACATGGCCCCCGACGAGCTGCTGACCCGGCTGGACGACCTCGTGGGGCAGCCCGCCGAGGAGCAGTACGACGCGTACGGGACGGCCACGGATGCCACCGGCGCCGCAGGCGGGACGGCTTCCCACGCGTACGACGACGTGACGACCGGGGCGACCTGCCTGTACGCGGTCTACGACCCGGTCTCCCGGCACTGCGTCATGGCCCGGGCCGGGCACCTGCCTCCGGCGATCGTGGACCCCGGGGGCCGGGTGTCCTTCCCGGACCTGCCCGCCGGGCCGCCGCTGGGCCTGGGCGGCCTGCCGTTCGAGTCCATGGAGATCTACCTACCGGTGGGCAGTCTTCTCGCGCTGTTCACCGACGGGCTGGTCGAGGCCCGGGACCACGACATCAGCCGGGGCCTCGACGCGCTCGGCCGGGTGCTGGCCGACCCCTCGGCCTCGCTGGACGACCTGTGCGACCGGGCGGTCGCCGAGCTGGTGCCCGGCGGTACGAGCGCCGACGACACGGCCCTGCTCCTGGTCCGTACCCGCGAACTGGCCGAGGGGCGGGTGGCCGAATGGGAGCTGTCGGCGGAGCCGGTGTCGGTGGGCCGGGCCCGCGAACTGGCCACCGGGCAGCTGGAGGCCTGGGGCCTGGCGGAGCTGTCGTTCTCGACCGAACTGGTCGTCAGCGAACTGGTCACCAACGCGGTCCGGTACGCGGGCGGGCCGCTGCGGCTGCGCCTCATCCGCGACCGCACCCTGCTGTGCGAGGTCGCGGACACCGGTCACACCTCGCCGCACCTGCGGCACAGTGCGGAGGACGACGAGGGCGGACGCGGCCTGTTCATCGTCGCGCAGCTCGTCCAGCGGTGGGGCACGCGGTACACCCGGACCGGAAAAACCATCTGGACCGAGCAGGCCCTTCCCCTTCTGTGACCTCTCAACTCCGGTGACCTTCCCACCCCGCCGGCTCACCAACCCCCTTGATTCCCAGCTTTGTTGACCTTCACAGTCCAGCGACACCCCGACGCTGTTGACATCCCGACAGACATCGACTTAGGTATGCCTTACCTAAGTCGACTGGGTGTCCGTGGTTCTTTCTGGTCAACAATGTTGAGAAAGGTGCTCATCGAATGAGTGCTGTCCCCTCCACCCGTACCGTCGCCCGCGCAGGCCTCGCCGCCTTCGCCGCAGCCGCGCTGGCGCTGACCTTCGCCTCCCCGGCCGCCGCCGCGACCGGTACCCGCACGATCACCGACGGGGGCACGACCTACGACCTGTCGCTCACGGCCCCGGACACCGCGGCCGCCTCGGGCGCCAACGTCACCGTCTCCGGCAGCGGTTACAACACCGGCCAGGGCGTCTACGTGAGCCTGTGCGTGGTGGACGGGGCGCAGGGCGCCGGCAAGCCCTCGCCGTGTCTCGGCGGCCAGGACGAGTCCGGCACCACCGGCGCCTCGCACTGGGTGTCCAACCTGGGCGGCGGCATCCTGCCCAACAGCTCGACCTTCGGCGCGGGCGGCTCCTTCAGCGTCCGGATACACGTCAAGGCCGATCTCGGCGGCGGCAACGTCTGCGGCGACACCGTCGAGTGCGCCATCGTGACCCGCGCCGACCACACCGACACCAACGACCGCAAGTACGACGTCCACACCCCGATCGACTTCGTGTAACACCCCCGGCCATACGCCCGGCCCCGGAGGTTCGCTCCGGGGCCGGGCTCACCGCGTTGTGACGAGGAATCACATGACATCCACTCCGGGCACCGCTCCGGGCACCCCGCCGAACGTCCGCCGCAGACCGGTGCGGCGTCCGGCCGGCACGGCCGCCGTCGCCGCCCTGCTGCTGGCGGCGATCCCCGCGGGCGCGGCGGTCGGCGCCGACGCCGGCACCCCCAGGAGCGCCACCGGCCCGCAGGGGCAGAAGTTCTCCGTCTCGGCCACCACCGGTCTCGACCCGGCCGGGCAGAAGGTCCGGGTCACCGGCGAGGGGTACGGCCTCACCACCGGCATCTACGTCGCCCTGTGCAAGGACAACGGCGACAACCGGGTCCCCTCCCCCTGCCTCGGCGGCGCGGACATGAGCGGCGGCTCCAGGACCTCGCAGTGGATCGTGCCCCCGGGCGATCCCTACGAGGGTGAGCTCGCCCAGCCCTTCGGCCCCGGCGGCACCTTCGACGTGGAGATCGAGATCACGGCGACGGGCGACGGTCTCGACTGCGCCGAGGTGCCCTGCTCCGTGGTCACCCGCGCCGACCACCGCGCCGGCGGCGACCGCACGCAGGACGTACGCGTACCCGTGACCTTCGCGGGCCAGGAGCCCGGCGAGGGGGGCGAGGGCGTGGACGTGCCGCCGGGCACCGTCTCGTACCGGGCCGCCGCCGACTTCACCTCGGCGGGCAAGCCGCTGGACCTGCTGCTGCACCCCGACTCCGAGAAGCTGTACGTCGGTGCGGACAACCTGCCCGACACGGCGAGCGCCGACGAGCGCGGGCTGTACGTGCTGGACCCTGAGGACGGGACGGCCGAGAGCTGGATCAGCCAGGCCCCCGGCCCGACCGGGGGGCTGCGCGCCTCGGCGGCGGCCCGGATCTCCGGCCCCCTGCCGGGCGACGGCGTCGTCTACAACTACCCGCTGCGGGGCGTCGGGAGCGCCGAAGCGGGCGACTCCGCCGCCTCGGGCGTCTGGCTCTCCGGGTCCACGATCACGGACATCGCCCCCGGTACGGCTCCGGGCACGGTGCTGGTCGCCCAGGGGGCGAAGCTCTCCGAGGTCGAGACGGCGACCGGCACGGCCGTCCGGAGCCTCACCCTGCCGGGCGGCACCCGGTTCGCCGCCGACCCCGACCGGGGTGCGCTGTGGTACAGCGACTTCGCGGCCGGGAAGCTGCACCGCGTCAGCCTCGCGTCGTTCACGGTGACCGGCTCCTTCGACCTGCCCGGCGCGAACGGCTTCGCCGGATTCACCGAGACGGACCCGGCGACCGGTGCGGTGTGGGTCGGGGTCGACCGGTCCGTGCTGGTCTTCGACGCCTCGGGCACGCTGGTGAAGACGATCGCCGGCAAGGACCTGGCCCGGGGCGCGGCCTTCGACGCGGAGAGCGGGCGCGCCTTCGTCGTCTGGCAGGACGGCGGGGACCTCTCCGACCCGGCCGACGACAACAACGGCACGCTGACCGTGTACGACAGCGCGGACCACACCGCCGCCGCTGAGGACGTGTCGCTGCCCGGCAACCACTCCCAGCTCGGCGCGGCCTCGCTCGCCGTCGCACCCGGCGGCGCGACGGTCTTCGTGACCAGTCCCGCCGAGGGGAAGATCACCAAGCTGGTCCGGCAGGTCTCGCCCCTGGTGACCCAGGCACCCGCCGACCGGTCGGCGCAGGACGGGGACGAGGTGTCCCTCACCGCCATCGCGCAGGGCACACCGGAGCCCACGGTCCGCTGGCAGGTCAGCACCGACGGCTCGCAGACCTGGCAGGACGTCGAGGGCGCGGCCGAGCCGGTTCTCGCGTTCACCGCCAGGACCGCCCAGGACGGCTACCGCTACCGCGCCGAGTTCCGCAACGACGTGGGCACCACGCGTACCGCTCCCGTGACGCTCACCGTCACGGCGGCCACCGGCGACGGTGGCACCGAAGGCGCGTCCGGGGGCGACAGCGGCGCCCCCGGCGACACCGGCGACACCACGAACGGCGGTGCCGGCGAGAATAGTGACGGTGCGTCAGGTGGCAGCGTGGCCGGCGGAGGCAGTGGTACGCCGTCCGGCGGCGGAGATGCCGGCGGCTCCGGCTCCGGGGGTGCCGTCGGCGGGGCCGGTGGCACGGTCGGCGGTGGCCTCGGCGGCAACACCGGCACGGCGGCCGCGTCCGGCGGCGGCAGCCTGGCCGCCACCGGGCTCACTGTGATGTCGGCAACTCTCGCAGCAGTGGGCCTCATTGGGGCAGGTCTGTTGGTCCACCGGCGCACAAGGAGGCGCATGACCGGCGCGTTCTGATCTCGCAGCTGTTCCCCCCTCCCCGCCCGGCCCGCGGCGGGGGCACCGAACCCCCTGCCCGGGCACGCCTCCCGCCAGGGGGTTCGTGTGCTCCCGGGGGTACGGCACAAGCGCTTACCCATCTGGCGCCCCCTCAACATCCTTACGTGTCAAGCGACATCGGACGGCTACGGTGAAACGGAAGCCTTGAAACCGAGCCGTCTGAACTTCACGAGAACTCCAGCGAAATGGCACGTGTGTGGATATCGTGCACCGGGCGAGGCCGCATCCGTCAGTCCATGGGATCGACGGATGCGTCCCGTTTGCGGGGGTGCCCGACTGTGACTGGGGGGTTCATGGGGCATGTCGAAATACCGGAGACAGACATATCCGGGCCGGTGGGGCTCCGGGGCGCGCCGCGTCCCCGCACCGCCGCCTCCCGGAACCGCACGGCGGCCCTGGAACAGCTGTGGAGGGCCCCGACAGCACAGCGCGACCCGGCCGACCGGGCTCCGGCCCGGCGGTGGCCGGGGCACGGCCCGACGCTCGCCGCGCTGACGGATCTGCTGGGCCTGGCCGGGCCGGCCTGGCTGCTGCTGCGGGCGGGCGACCAGCCCCGTCCGCTGGCGGCCGCCGCCGTGGCCGGGCTGGTGTGGACGGGACTGCGCGGCGCGCGCGGACGGTACGCCGAACCGCCGCGGACCACGCCGGGGGGTGCGCTGGGCACGATAGGCGACTGGCTGCTGCTCATCGGGGTGCTGGCCGTGCTGCACACGGCGGCGGGGAGTCCGGTGGACCCGGCGACGGCCGTCGTGGCCGTCGCGCCGGGGCTGCTGGTCGCCACCGCGGCGGCGGGACTGCGGCACTGGCCGCGCACCGCACGGCGCGGCCAAAGGGCCCGCAGGGTGCTGCTGGTCGGCGAGGCGTCGGGCCTGGACCGGGCGGCAGAGCTGCTCAACTCCCGTACGGACCACGGCTATCAGCTGGTCGCCGCGATCCCGGTGGGCGCGGAAGCGCCGCGGCACGACGGTGTGCACGTACCGGGGCATCTCGCGTCCCGCCGGGCCGACGACGACGTGATGACGGTGCTCGGCGGGGCCTACGCGCACGCCGCGGACCTGGTGCTGGTGGCTCCCGGGCCCCAGCTGACCGGTGACCGGCTGCGGCGGCTCGGCTGGGGGCTCCACGACGGGGGCGTCGCCCTGTGCGTGCTCTCCGAGCTCTCCGGGGTCGCACCGGAGCGGGTACGCCCCGACACCCTGGCCGGTCTCACCCTGCTGCACGTGGCACCGCCGTTGCGCGGTGGTCCGCAGGCGGTGGCCAAGGCGGTGCTGGACCGCACGGGGGCCCTGTTCGGGCTCGTGTTCCTGGCTCCGCTGTTACTGGCCGTGGCACTGGGCGTACGGCTGTCCTCGCGGGGTCCGGTCTTCCACCGGCAGGTCCGGCAGGGGCAGCACAACCGGCCGTTCACCATGTGGAAGTTCCGGACGATGGTGGCGGACGCGGAGCACCGCAAGGCCCAGCTCGCCGCGGCCAACGAGGTCGACGGTCCGCTCTTCAAGATGCGCAGCGACCCTCGGGTGACCCGGATCGGCCGGGCGCTGCGCCGGACGTCGGTCGATGAACTCCCGCAACTGGTCAATGTGTTGATGGGCCATATGTCACTGGTGGGCCCGCGCCCGCCGCTGCCCGAGGAGGCCTCGCGCTACGACGAGCGGGAGTGCCGCCGGCTAGCCGTGAAACCGGGCCTCACCGGACTGTGGCAGGTCAGCGGGCGCTCGGACCTGTCCTGGCAGGAGACCGTCTCGCTGGACCTCTGGTACGTGGACAACTGGTCAGTGGCCACGGACATGGGGCTCCTCGCCCGTACGGTGCGCGCCGTCACCGACGGCCGCGGAGCCTACTGAGGACGGTGTGCGGATGCGAGGAGCCCCGGTTCACCGCCGCACATGCGGCGGTGAACGGTCAGACAGTGGGCGGGAGTTGCCCGAGCCACCAGGCGTAGGTACGGGCGATGCCGTCACGCAGCGGAATCCGCGGCGCGAAGCCGAGGGAGGTCAGCCGGGTCACGTCGAGCAGCTTGCGGGGCGTCCCGTCGGGCTTCGAGATGTCCCAGCCGATCTTCCCCCGGTAGCCCGTCACCTCGGCGACGGTCTCGGCGAGTTCACGGATGGTGAGGTCCTCGCCGCAGCCGATGTTGACGGGTTCGTCGCCGTCGTAGGCCTCCAGGAGGCGTACGCAGGCGGCGGCGAGGTCGTCGACATGGAGGAACTCGCGGCGCGGGGAGCCCGAGCCCCACAGGGTCACCTCGCTCGCCCCGTCCCGCTGCGCCTCGTGGAAGCGGCGGATCAGCGCGGGCAGGACGTGCGAGGTCTCCAGGTCGAAGTTGTCGCCGGGTCCGTAGAGATTGGTGGGCATGGCGCTGATGTAGGAGGCGCCGTACTGCCGCCGGTAGGACTGGACCTGGACGATCCCGGCGATCTTGGCGAGGGCGTACGCCTCGTTGGTGGGCTCCAGCTCGCCGGTGAGCAGCGACTCCTCGCGGATCGGCTGGGGGGCGAGCCGGGGATAGATGCACGACGAGCCGAGGAAGAGCAGCCGCTTCGTCCCGGCCGCGTGCGCACCGGCGATCACGCTGAGCTGGATGCGCAGGTTGTCCTCCAGGAACTGCACCGGGTAGGTGCTGTTGGCCATGATCCCGCCGACCTTGGCGGCGGCCAGCACCACGGCGTCCGGGCAGACCTCCTTCAGATACGCCTCGGTCCGCGCGGCATCGCGCAGATCGAGGAGGCCCCGGCCACGGGTGAGCACCTCGTGGCCGTCCTCGGCCAGGCGGCGGGCCACCGCCGAGCCGACCAGGCCGCGGTGTCCCGCGACGAATACGCGGGAGCCGGGGCGCAGTAGGGGGCGGGCGGATTCCTGCGGTGGGACGGGGAGTTCGGTCGTCATGGCTCGGATTGTGCCAGCAGAAGGGGACTGCGGTGATGGTTTGCCGCAGAACGTCCCAATTCCGATATGTCGGTGAACCGTTCGCCGCTCAGGCGATCGCAGAGAAGGGGGAATCGTGGCGAAGACCGCGCTCATCACCGGAGTGACCGGGCAGGACGGCTCGTACCTGGCCGAGCTGCTGCTCGACAAGGGCTACACGGTGCACGGGCTCATACGTCGCTCCTCAAGCTTCAACACCGAGCGGATCGACCACATCTACCAGGGCCCCGAGGAGCCGGAGCGCTCCTTCGTCCTGCACCACGCCGATCTGTCGGACGGGGTCGCGCTGGTGAACCTGTTGCGCGACATCCAGCCCGACGAGGTCTACAACCTGGGCGCGCAGTCGCATGTGCGGGTGTCCTTCGACGCTCCGCTGTACACCGGTGACGTCACCGGGCTCGGCACCATCCGGCTCCTTGAGGCGGTCCGGGCCAGCGGCATCCAGACCCGGATCTACCAGGCCTCCTCCTCCGAGATGTTCGGCGCCAGCCCGCCGCCGCAGAACGAGAAGACCGCGTTCCACCCGCGCAGCCCGTACAGCGTGGCAAAGGTCTACTCGTACTGGGCGACGGTCAACTACCGCGAGGCGTACGGCATGTTCGCGGTGAACGGGATTCTGTTCAACCACGAGTCGCCGCGCCGGGGCGAGACCTTCGTGACCCGCAAGATCACCCGTGGCGTCGCCCGGATCAAGGCGGGGCTCCAGGACCGGCTGCACCTGGGCAACCTGGACGCGGTCCGGGACTGGGGGTACGCCCCGGAGTACGTGGACGCCATGTGGCGGATGCTCCAGTGCGACACCCCCGACGACTACGTGGTCGCCACGGGCGAGGGGGTCAGCGTCCGGCAGTTCCTGGAGTTCGCCTTCGAGCACGCCGGCCTCGACTGGCGCGAGCACGTCCGCTACGACCCGAAGTACGAACGGCCCAGCGAGGTCGACGCGTTGATCGGCGACGCGTCCAAGGCCGAGGCGCTGCTGGGCTGGAAGCCCGAGGTGAGGTCGCGGGAGCTGGCCCGGATCATGGTCGAGGCGGACATCCGTCAGCTGGACGACCAGCTGACCGGGGCCGCCGTTCGGGTGGACAGATGAGGGCGCCGGGCGGTCGCGGGCGCACGGCGCCCGTCGTCGCCCTCGCGCTGGCCGCCGGGGTGCTCGCCCCGGTGGCCGCCGCTCCCCCGGCGGCCGCGCTGACCGAACCGGTCGGCTTCACCGCCGACCATCTGCCCACGTACCAGACCAACGGCATCGTGTGGTCGCTGGCGGAGGCGCACGGGGTCGTCTACGCCGGCGGCACGTTCTCCTCCGTCCGCCCGGCGGGCACCCCGTCGGGCGGCGGCTCCGCACCCGCCGTCAACTTCGCGGCGTTCGACGCGGCGACCGGGGCGCCGACCGGCTGCGCGCTCTCCTTCACCCGGACCAGCGGCACCGCGACCGTACGGGCGCTCGCCGTCTCCCCGGACAAGTCGACGCTGTACGTGGGCGGTTACTTCAACGCGGTCAACGGGACGGGCGCCAACGGCCTGGCCGCCGTCGACACCGCCACCTGTACCCGGCGGGCCGGGTTCTCGCCGAACTTCTCGGCGACGGTCCGCGCGCTGGACGTCGCGGCCGACGGCACGGTCTACGCGGGCGGGGACTTCCAGTCCGTCAACGGGCAGACGCGGCGGTTCTTCGGCGCGGTGACCCCGGCTGGTGCGGTGACCGGGTGGAATCCGGACGCGGACGACCCGGGCCGGACGCTGAAGGTGACGCCGGACGGGGCCTCGGTGCTGCTCGGCGGCGACTTCTTCACCGTGGGCGGCGCCGACTCCCATGCGATCGCGGTGACCAGCGCCACCACCGGGGCGCTCACCCGCGCGTATCCCGACGGCTTCATCCCCTCCACCGCCGTCATCAAGGACATCGTCACGGACTCCGCGTCGGGCGGCTGGTACGCCGCCGGTGAGGGCCGCGGCGGCCGCTCCTTCGACGGCCGCCTCGCGATGGAGCTGGACGGCTTCGACCAGCGCTGGCGGGACACCTGTCAGGGGGCGACCCAGGCTCTGAGGGTCTACAGGTCGGTGCTCTACGCCGCCAGCCACGTCCACGACTGCTCGACGATGGGCGGCTTCCCCAACCAGACTCGCAAGCACCTCACCGCGCAGGGCGTCGACGACCCGGCGCTGCTGGGCTGGCTGCCGGACACGAACGACGGGATCGGGGAGCCGGTCGGGCCGCGCGCGCTGACGATCGCCTCGCGCGACGGCCGTGACTTCCTCTGGGTGGGCGGGGAGTTCACCACGGTCAACGGGGTACCGCAGCAGGCGCTCACCCGGTTCGCCAACACGCCGGACACCGGTGCGCCGAGCGTGCCCGCGGCCAGTGTGTCCGCGCCCCGGGCCGGTGAGGTGCGGGTGAGCTGGCGGACCTCTCTGGACCTGGACGACAGCCTGCTGACGTACCGGGTGTACCGCGACGGGGGCTCGTCCCCGGTGCACACCACGACCGGCTCGTCGCTCTTCTTCAGCCGCCCCCAGCTCAGCTTCACCGACCGGGACGTGGCGGCCGGACAGACGTACTCCTACCGGATCACGGCGACCGACGGCGCGGGCAACACCAGCGTGCTCTCCCCGGCCGCCTCGGTGACCGCCGCCTCCTGGTCCTCCCCGTACCAGGAACGGGTGCTGGCCGACGGCGCCGATCTGTACTGGCGCTACGACGAACCCGGCGGGGCGTTCGCCGCGGACGCCTCGGACAGCGGCAACGGCGGCGTGTACGTGAACGCCCCGACCCACCGCAGCACGCCCCCGGCCGTCGCGGGCTCGGCGGCGCTCGCGCTGAACGGCAGCGACGAGTACGTGTACAGCGACCGGCTGCACCACTACACTTCCCCCACCCCGTACTCCATCGAGACGTGGTTCCGTACGACGTCGACGAACGGCGGGCGGCTCGTCGGTTTCGGCAACAACATCGGTACGGCACAAGGCCGGACGAGCTCGATCTCCGACAAGCTTCTCTACCTCACGGACAACGGGCGGCTGGCCTTCGGCGTCCAGGTGGGCAGCACCGACAGCCGACCCACTCTCATCAGTTCGGCCGGATACCACGACGGCCAGTGGCACCACGCCGTCGCCACCCAGGGGCCCGGCGGGATGACGCTCTACATCGACGGGGTGCGGGTCGCCTCCAACACGACGGCGGGCAACCGCTCGTACAACGGGTACTGGCGGGTCGGCGGGGACGCGATGCACAACGCCTGGCCGAACCGCCCGTCCAGCACGTACTTCGCCGGTCAGGTCGACGAGACGGCGATCTACCGCTCGGCGCTGACCCCGGCCCAGGTGGCCGCCCATCACGAGCTGGCCCAGACCCCCGCCCCGCCCGGCGACACCACGGTGAGCGTCCTGCCCGACGAGGACGCGTACGTCAACAGCGTGGCGGCCAACACGAACTACGACCACCAGCAGTTGGCCTCGCGGGGGACGACCGCCTATCTGAGCTATCTGCGCTTCACCCTGCCCGACGCCCCGGCCGAGCAGGTTCTCAAAGCGGCCCGCCTCCGGTTCCGTACGTCCTCGGACCCGACGGCGGGCTCCACCGACAGCCACAGCGTGGTGCCGGTCACCGGCGCCTGGACCGAGTCGGCGGTCACCTACAACTCCCGGCCGGCGCTCGCCGCGACCGCGCTGGGGACCATCACCGGCGCAACCGCCGTCTCCACCGACTACGCGGTGGAGCTCACCGCGCCGGCACTGGGCGGGGCCCTGGGCTCCTCCTACTCACTCGCCCTGACCAGCAGCGGGACGGACAGTCTGCGCATCTGGTCGAGCGAGGCAGGATCCGCGGCCTCCCGGCCGCAGCTCGTTCTCACCTTCGGAGCTGAATGATGAACGGAAGTACGGGGCAGAGAAACGGGGGGCGGGCCCGTATGCGGGCCGCCACCGCCGCTCTCGGCCTGCTGGCCGGAGCCCTGTCCGCGACCGCGGTCGGGGAGTCCCCGGCGGCGGCACTGACACCACCGGTCGCGATCACCGCGGACGACCTCACCACCTGGCAGACCAACGGCATCGTCTGGGCGATGGCCGCCGGCGACGGCGTCGTGTACGCGGGCGGCACCTTCTCCACCCTGCGGCCCCCCACGGCCGCGCCCGGCACCGGCGAACAGCCCGCGGTGAACTTCGCGGCGTTCGATGCGGCGACCGGGGCCCCCACCGACTGCTCGCTGTCGTTCACGGTCTCTTCCGGGACCGCCACCGTCCGGTCCCTGGCGCTGTCCCCGGACGGTGAAACCCTCTACGCGGGTGGTCAGTTCGGTGCGGTGAACGGGGTCGGGGTGAGCAACATCGCGGCGGTCGACACCGAGACCTGCACCGTCCGCGACGACTTCAAGATCGCCGTGACGGCTACCGTGCGAGCGCTCGCCGTCACCGGCGACACGGTCTATCTCGGCGGCGACTTCAACAGCGTCGGCGGCCAGACCAGGAACAAGTTCGCCGCCGTGACCACGGCCGGGGCCTCGCTGCTGCCCTTCACGGCGAACGCGGACGAGGTGGCCCGCGCCGTCGAGGTGACCCCGGACGGGCAGAACGTACTGCTCGGCGGGGACTTCTTCCGGATCAACGGCACCAGCACGCACGCCCTGGCCGTGGTGGACGCCACCACCGGGCAACTCACCAAGTCCTACCCGGGGTTCATCCACGACCGGTCCACCGTCCAGGACATCACCACCGACGCCACCGGCTTCTACACCGCCAACGAGGGCAGCGGCGGAGGGGTGTTCGACGGCCGCATCGCCCTGAACCTGAGCGACTTCCAGCAGCGCTGGCGGGACACCTGCCTCGGCGCGACCCAGTCGGTGCTGGTGCACTCCGGGGTGCTCTACAGCGGCAGCCACGCCCACGACTGCGCCAGCATGGGCGCGTTCCCGGACCAGCCGCGCAAGCATCTGCTGGCCCAGTCGGTCGACGACCCGAAGCTGCTGCCGTGGTTCCCGGACACCAACGACGGCATCGGGGAGCCGGTCGGTCCCCGCGTGATGGCGCAGACGAGCAGCGGCGACCGCCACTACATGTGGGTGGGCGGCGAGTTCACCACGGTCAACAGAAAGCCCCAGCAGGGCCTGACCCGGTTCGCGGACGGACCGGACACCGGGGCGCCCTGGGTGCCCAACGTCAGCCTGTCGACGTTGACTCCGGGGCAGATCGACGTGAACTGGCAGACCAGCTTCGACACCGACGACGGTGAGCTGACCTACCGGATCTACAAGAACGGCTCCGACACCCCGGTCCACACCACGACCGGCTACTCCGTCTTCTGGGACCGGCCGCAGCTGACCTGGACGGACACCGACGTCGCCCCGGGCGAGACCCACTCGTACCGGATCACCGCCAGCGACGGCATCAACACCAGTGCCAAGTCCCCGCCGCACTCCGCCACCGTGGCGAGCACCACGGAGGCCTATGCCGACCGGGTCCGGGCGGACGGGGCGAGCCTCTACTGGCGCTACGACGAGGGCATCTCCACCTTCGCGCACGACAGCAGCCGCAACCTGAACAACGGGTTCATGCGCAACGCCCCCGCCTACCGGCAGACCCCGGCGGCCGTGGCCGGGCCCTCGACGGCGATCGGGCTCAACGGCACCGACGAGTACCTCTACAGCAACCGGCAGCACCCGCAGCCGACCCGGTTCACCATCGAGACCTGGATCAAGACCACCACCAACCGGGGTGGGAAGATCATCGGCTTCGGCAATCTGACCCAGCAGAACAGCACCCGTCACGACAAGCACGTCTACATGCGCAACGACGGGCGGCTCACGTTCGGCGTGTACAGGGGCGGCACCCGGACCATCACCACCCCGGGAACGTACAACGACGGCCAGTGGCACCACATCGTCGCCACCCAGGGCCCCGGCGGCATGGCGCTGTACGTCGACGGGCAGCGGCGCACGTCGAACTTCCTGTACACCGCCAACGAGGACTACCCCGGCTACTGGCGGGTCGGCGGGGACAACCTGTCGGGCTGGCCCAGTCGGCCCAGCAGCAACTTCTTCGCCGGCCAGATCGACGAGACCGCCATCTATCCGACCGCGCTGAGCGCTTCCCAGATCAGCGCGCACTACGCCCTGAGGAACGGCTGATGAGGAATCCGTTCCTGGCCGGCGCCGCCGTCGTCATGATGGCGGCGACGCTGGCGGCCTGCGGCTCGTCCGCGGACGGGAACGACCCGGAGGCCGCGGGCGCCGAGCGCCCCGCGGCCTCCGGGCCAGCCGCCCCCGGCCCCTCCGCCACCACACCCGCCCCACCCGCCCCGCCCTCCGCCGAGGAGCCGGCAACCACCGTGCCGTCCGCTCCGGCCGCCACGGCCCAGGGCCCCAAGACACCCGCCGACGAGCTCACCCCGGCCACCGGGACGTTCACCAGGAAGCAGAAGGAGTATCTGGAAGACCGGGTGCCCAAAGGCATGGACCCGGCCGCCGTGCTCCAGACCGGGCAGGAGACCTGCGACAAGCTGCGCTACCTGGTCAAGGTCGACCGGGACACCGCCATCGGCACGATCGTGACCGACGAGATCCCGGGTGCGGCGGACGCGGTCGCCGGGCTCTGCCCCCAGCACCAGGACCTGGTGGACGAGGCGGCGGTCGGCTACCCGGACGGCACGCACACCGGGAAGAAGCTCCGTCCGGGCGTCTACCGCTCGGCGTCCCCCACCCCGAACTGCTCCTGGCAGATCGCCGGGGCCGGGGGCAGCGAACTGTCCTCGGGCACCTCCGGCACCGGCGCCTCCCGCAAGATCACGATCCCGGAGTCCGCCCGTACGTTCACCTCCACAGGCTGCTATGCCTGGCTGCTCGAAGGAGCCAAGGGATGACCGCAGGTAAGACGAAGCTCCCGATCGCGGTGGCGATCCCCACCAAGAACGAGGGACTGAACATCGCCGAAGCGGTGAAGTCGGTGCTCGGCCACTTCGAGGCGGTCGTGGTGGTGGACTCCCACAGCACCGACGACACCGTGAAGATCGCCGAGGAGTGCGGGGCCGAGGTGGTCACGTACACCTGGGACGGGGGCCACCCCCGGAAGAAGCAGTGGTGCCTGGAGAACGTCCGCACCGACCTGGACTGGATTCTGCTGCTCGACGGGGACGAGCGGCTCAGCCCGGGGCTGCTGGCCGAACTGCGCCAGACCTTCCGGAACCCGGCGGCGCCGAAGCCCGCCGCGTACGACATCCCCCTCGGCTACTGGTTCTCGGGGAAGCGGCTGCGCCACGGATACACCATCCGCAAGCGGTCGTTGACCAACCGGACCCGCTGCCACTACCCGGAGGTCGGGGACCTGGACGCGCCGGGGATCGGGGAGGTGGAGGGCCACTACCAGCCGGTCGCGGCGAGCGTGGGGACGCTGAAGCACCCGATCGAGCACCAGGACCTCGACCCGGTCACCGCCTGGTTCGAGCGGCACAACCGCTACTCGGACTGGGAGGCGTGGCTGGAGCACCACCCCGAGGTCAAGGAGCAGGTACGTCAGGTCAAGTCGCGCCAGGGGCAGTTGTTCCACAAGGCACCGTTCAAACCGGTGGTGTCGTTCGCGTACATGTACCTCTACCGGCGGGGCTTCCTGGACGGCCGGGCAGGGTTCGACTTCGCGCTGGCGATGAGCTTCTACCGCTGGCAGATCGCACTCAAGTCCCGTGAGAAGCCAGTACGTTGACGATTCGGCCCATCACCCTCGCCTCCGGCGGACCACGTCCTCGTAGGTCCGCCGGAGGGTGGTGGTGACCACCTCGATGGTGAAGCGGTCGTTGACCAGCTCCCAGGCGGCCTTGCCCGCCTGCTCGGCGGCCTCCGGCTCCAGCAGCTCCAGGACGGCGTCGGCGACCTTGCGCGCGTTGGCGGCGTCCGCGCCGACCCGGCTGTCGATGACCCGTCCCGCGCCCGCCTCGGCCACATCGGGACCCAGGCCGCAGGTGCGGGTGATGACGACCGGGGTGCCGACCGACATCGCCTCCAGGACGGAGACCCCGAGCGGCTCCTCGATGGAGGGGAGGACGTACACATCGGCCTCGCGTCCGGCGGCGAGCACCTCCTCGTGGCCCAGCGGCCCGACATGGTCCAGGGAGCCGGCAACACCCAACTTGTCCGCCAGCGCGAGGGTTTCGGGAAGGGCCCCGGTGTCGGGCCCGGCCAGCACGAAGCGGGCGTCCGGGTGGCGGGCGAGGACGTGCGGCATAGCGGCGACGAAGTCCTCGGGCCGCTTGCGCTCCTGGATGCGGGCGAGGAAGAGCACGGTGGGCGGGCGGCCGGGGGCGCGGGCGGGCTTGCGCTCCTGCGGGCGCACCCCGTTGACCAGCCGTACCGTACGGCTGAGTGGGACGGGGGCGGCGACGGCGTTCACATCGAGCCGTTCCATCTCGGTCAGATGCAGGACGGCGTCCGCCTCCCGCAGCACCTTGCGGACTCCGAGCAGATCGGTGAGCTGGGCGACGCGCTTCTCGGTCGGGTCGACCATGCCGTGGGTCTGAACGACCAGGGGGGTACGGGTCGCAAGGGCGATCAGCGCGGCGGGCAGGGTCACCAGGTCCCGCATGAGGTGGACGTGGACGAGATCCGCGCCGCGCATCATGCGACGGGCGGTGCGCAGCAGGGCGGCGGAGGTGATGCCGCTGACCTCGAACATCGGGAGCAGATGCCGGGCCTGGAAGAGGTGGACCGGAACTCCCTCCACATGGCTGGGCAGTTCACCGTCCGGGAAGCCGTCGCCGAGGGCCATGATGCGGGCGTCGTCACCGGCGGACCGCTGGACCTTGGACAGGTTGAGCGCCACCCGGGTCGGACCGCCGAACGCGTGGTCCGGGGTGTGGAGCGTGACGACGTGCAGGATTTTCACCAGGGTTCCCCTCAACCTCGGCCGACTGTTCACAGCGTAGTCATTGCGTCCCTCCAAGTGGGTTGATTCGTTAGAGTGTTCAGCGGTCCACGGAACGGGGGGCGGATGACGTCCGTGCACACGCCGGCGCGTACGCCGGAGCCTTCGCCGACGCGTCCGGCGGACCTCGAACCGCCCGTCCGGCCGATCGCCTGGGCCATGCTCTCGCGGGCGCTGGCGGTCCCGCTGATTCTGGGTCTGGTCTGCTTCCTGCCCGCGGTGATCGCCGCGCAGCCCGGCAGCGGGGTGCGGGACACGGCGTACTGGCTCCAGCTGGTGCTGACCTGCTACGCGGGGGCCCGGCTGGCGACGATGATCCTCTCCACCCGGCGGCGGCTGCTCCAGGGCGTCTTCTGGATGTTCGTCTACATCGCGATGGGCGTGGCGCCGTTCGCGCAGGTGGTGATCGGCCAGACGCCGACGCCGATGGTGGGGCCGCGCTCGGACCTGGTGACGGCGATCGCGATGATCCTGGTGGGATGTGCGGCCTTCGACCTGGGGGCGCTGCTGGCCTCGCGGCGGCCGCTGCGCCGCCGTACGCCGACCGCGCGAGGGACGGGCGGGCCCGCCGTGGCGCATCCGGTGCGGCTGCGGCTGCTCGTCCTGCTCGCGTTCGCGGCCAGCGGGTACTACGTGCTGAAGCTGGGTGGGCCCGCGGTGTTCTTCTCCAGCAGGCAGGAGATCAGCGAGACGGTGGCGGCGAGCGGGGTGGCCTCGGGCGAGTCGAACGTGGGCTCGGCGTTCCTGAAGGGCTTCGGCACGGTCCCGGCGCTGCTGGCACTGCTCTTCTACACCCGCCGCCTGGTGACCTCCCGGCGGGCCCGGAGGACGCCGTCGACGGTGCTGGTGTGGGTGGCGCTGGCGGCGCTCAATCTGGTGGTGAACAACCCTATCTCCAACGCGCGTTACTGGTTCCTGACGGTGCTGGTGTCGTTGCTGTTCACGGCGTTCCCGCGCAGTGCGGCGATGTACCGCTCGGTGCTCGCGGCGGGCGTGGTGGGGGCGCTGGTGCTGTTCCCGTACGCGGACAAGTTCCGCTACGACGAGGAGGGGCAGCGGACGGTGCAGTCCGCCTCGGCTTTCGAGCCGCTGGCCACCAAGGACTACGACCAGACGGTGATGTTCGCCAACACCATCTCCTGGGTGGACACCCGGGGCCACACCTATGGCCGTCAACTGGCGGGCTCCGCGCTGTTCTTCGTGCCCCGGGCGGTGTGGAGCGGAAAGCCGGAGGACACCGGGGTCCGGGTCGGGCAGTGGATGGGGATGCGCATGACCAATCTCTCGGCCCCGCTGTGGACCGAACTCTGGGTCGACCTCGGCCCGGCCGGAATGGCCGGCGGCCTGGCGCTGGTCGGCTACGCGGCGGCCCGCACGGACCGCCGCTACGCCCTCGCGGTCACCCGGGCGGGCCCGGGCTCCGGCAGCGTGCTGGCCATCGCGGCCCCGCTGATCGCCGGGTACACCTTCATCCTGCTGCGCGGCCCCCTGCTCCAGGCGGTGGGCAAGCTCGCCATCGCGGCGCTCTGTCTGGCGCTGATCACCACGTTCAGGGAGCAACGGGCAGCTCGTCGGCGCTGACGGGCTCCTGGGGCGCGGCCTTCCTTCGGCGCAGCCGGGCCACCCTGATCCAGGTAGCGGTGGCCTTGCAGAGCGAGCCCAGGAAGAGGCCCCAGGCGGCGCCCGGGACGCCGCCGATGACGTAACCGCCCGCGAGGAACGCCACGGCGGTGAGCGAGAAGACGATCTGGATGGGGAGCGTGGTGCGCGGGTCGAGCATGCGCAGGGCGAGCAGGCCGCAGGTGCCGACGGCCATCGCCGCGTACTGGCTGCCGGTCGCGGGGAGCAGTGCGGCGGCAACGGGCCAGGTGTCGCCGAGGAGTTGGCGTCCCGCGCTGTCGGGCAGCAGGGCGAGGACCGTGGCCCAGAGCGCGGCCGTGGTGGCAAGGGCGGCGGCGAGCGCGGCGGTGGCCCGGACCCGGCGGCGTTCGTCGGCGACGCGGCCGAGGATCGGGGGGCCGAAGGAGGTGGCGGAGGTGAACAGCACGTTCAGCGGCCCGAAGAGGGTGGTCGCCCCGCGCAGCGCCCCGACCAGGAGGGGGTTGCCGACCGCACCGAGGCCGAGGACGGACAGCTGGCTGGTGGCGTTGCCCACGCCGAACTCGACGGTGAAGCGCTGCCCGAGGTGGCCGCGCCGCAGCATCGGGCGCAGTGCCGTCGGGGCCCCGGCGGTGGCGCGGTGGAGCAGGGCGGCGGAGAGCAGCAGGGCGGGCAGGGCGGACAGGCCCCAGACCGCGATCAGCCGGGCCGGGGCCGCCCCGTAGTCCGGTACGGAGAGGGCCCCGAGTACGCAGACCAGCCGCAACAGGTCCGAGATCAGGGCGAGGTGGGGCTGCTGGAGGGTGGAGAAGGCGTAGCGGGCGGCGTCCTGGCCCAGCACCACGGGCAGGACGGGGCCGAGCATCAGCAGGGCGCGGGCCGTGTCGCCGGGGACGAGGGCGCAGACGGCGGCCAGGAGAGCGCCGAGCACGGCGGCGGCGAGCACGGTGAAGGTCACGGCCGAGCGGCAGGCGCCCCGGGTCTCCTCGCCCGCGCCGCGTTTGAGGACGAGGGGCTGCCCGGTGTACGCCCCCGAGACGCCGAGCAGCACCGTGAAGACCAGGTAGACCGCGGAGAAGCGGGCGAAGTCGGCGACGGTGGAGAGCCGGGCGGCGGCCACCAGCACGAGGATGTTGGTGAGCGCCGCCACGCCCTGGTCCGCGACCGAGCAGAGGACGGCCGTGCGGGCTCTCACCGCCGCGCCGCCGGGAGCGTCAGGGAGCGCAGGCCGAGGGTCTCGGTCGGATCGCCGGTGATCTCGGGGGCGTCCGGCTCGGCGGTGGGCGTGGGTCCGCCGCCACCGCCTCTTCCCCTGCGCCGGGTGGACTTCGCTCGCCGCTCCGCGCGGCGCAGCCGCCCCCGGGGCGGGTGGAGCAGGGAACCGAGGACGGAGCCCCCGGAGGCGACGATGATCTCGCGGATGCGTTCCAGGTCGCTGCGGTGCACCTCGCGCGGGTCGCACACGATCATGACGCCCGCCACCCGGTCGACGAGGGCGACCGCGTCCGCGTAGGAGAGGACGGGCGGGGCGAGCACGATGACGACGGTGCCGGGGCGGTCGGCCTCGGCGACGATGCGGCCGACGGGCGGGGAGGTGAGGGCGCGCGGGACGTTGTCGACGGTGGTGCCGGGGATCAGGGTGAAGGCCCCGGAGCCGGGGACGTCCACGCCCGAGCGGCCGCCGGTGGGCCAGCTGCCGTCGCCCTCCTCGGCGGCCCAGCGCGGCGGGCGCGCCTGGTGGGCGGCGGAGCCCAGGTCCCGGGCGAGGGAGGGGGTGCGCAGATCGGCCTCGACCAGCAGGACGTCGCGGCCCATCTCGGCGAAGGCGGCGGCGAGGTTGGCCGCGGCCGCGGCGGCCGCCGCGTTGTCGCCGCGCGGGGCGGTGACGAGCAGGCGGCGGCTCTCGGCGAACGACGGGTCGTAGGCGAGCCGGAAGGCGACCGCGCGGTACTCCTCGGCGAGCCGGGAACCGCTGCGGCCGATGGCGAGCAGTCCGTCCGTGGCGGCGCGCTCCCGGGGCAGGGTGCCGAGCAGCGGGGCGCCGAGCGAGTGGACCAGCTCGCGGGTCGAGCGTACGGCGGGGTCGAAGACGAGGCGCACCCAGGACAGCAGCAGCCCCAGCGCCAGACCGACGACACCGCCGAGCCCCAGCAGCAGGGGCAGGCCGGCCCCGGTGGGCGAGGTCGGGGCGACGGGCTTCTTGTTGAGATAGCCGGGGGTGGTGTCCAGGGCCTTGAGCTCGGAGATCTTCCGGCTCAGTTCGGAGATGGAGACGATGATGTTGGCGCGGGCACTGGTCACGTCGTCGGCGGCGCCCGCGCCGATCTGCTTCTCCAGCACGTCGCGCTTCTCCTCCAGCGGGCCGAGCTGGGCCCGGTAGCCGTCGGACATGTTCTTGATGCTGTCCTCGGTGCGCGCCTTGCGATGGGCGAGATACGCGGCTGCCAGGGCTTCGGCGCGGGCGCGGGACTGCTCGGGGGTGGCACCGGTGTAGGAGAAGCGGAGGGTGAGGGTGTTGGGCGGGTTGGTGACCTGGAGTCCGTCCAGCAGCTTGCGGGCGGTGACGTCGTCGCCCGCCTTGAGGAGGGTGCTCGCGGCCAGGGTGCCGACGGTGTCGCTGACGGCGGTCTGGCGCTCGGAGCCGATGTTGATGCCCTTGTCGGCGGAGGCTCCCGCGGCGAAGGGGTCGGAGATCGCGGAACGGACGAGCACCTCGCCGGTGGCGGTGTAGGTCTCCTCGCCGCCGAGCGCGAGATACCCCCCGCCGAGCAGCCCGACGGCGACTCCGGCGGCCAGCAGGCTTCGGTAGCGGAGGAGTTGGCGGAACTGGTCGCGCAGGAGCGCCGGCTCGTCCTGGTCGTCCGGGACCCGGTTCACGGCTGTCATCGGCGAGGGCCTCCTTGTCCGTCCCGCAGGACCTCGACGAGTAGTTCGTCGAAGCGTGCGAGGCCCGCCTCCCGGCTCAGGTGGCGTGCCACATACCGCGGCCCCTCGGCTCCGAGGGCGTCGGCGGCGGCCGGGTCGGCGGCGAACTTCCGTACGGCTTCCAGGAGGGCGGCGGGGTCCTCGGGGGCGACGAGGACCCCGGCCCCGGAGCGGCGGACCTCGTCGGCGGTGCCGCCCTCGTCGGCGACGGAGGCGAGCACGGGGCGTCCGGAGACGAAGTAGGAGGTGAGCTTGGAGGGGACGCTCATGTCGAGGACCGAGGCCCGCTGGGTGACCGCGAGGACATCGGCGGCGGCGAGGACGTCGGGGAACTCCTCGGCGCTCGCGGGCTCCAGGAACTCCACGTTGGGCAGTCCCTCGGCGCGGGCGCGCAGGGCGTCGCGCTGGTTGCCGTCGCCCATCAGGACGACACGGATGTCCGGGGCCAGTCGGGCGGTGTCGATGAGCACCTCCAGGCCCTGCTTGAGACCCATGTTGCCGGAGTGCAGCAGGACGGGGGTGGCGGCGGCCCAGCCGAACCGGGCCCGGGTGGCGGCCCGGTCGGCGGTGGGGCCGTGCACATGGGTCCAGTTGGGGACGAGGCGGATACGGCCGGGGTCCACGCCGAGGGCGGTGACCCCGGGGACGAAGCTCTCGTGGATGACGCCGACGAGGGCGGCCCCGCGCAACGCGTACCGCTCGGCGGCCGCGGCGGCGGCGGCCGCCCGGCCCCCGCCCCGGATGCCGCTCTGCGCGGCGGCGGCGCCCATCAGGTCCTGGACGACGGGGAGGTAGGGCACGCGGTGGCGGTGGGCCAGGCGGGCCCCGATGACGCCGCCCGCCAGGCTGGGCATCTGGGCGATTACGGCGTCGGGGCGTCCCGGCGGCGGGGCGGTGAGCCCGGTGGCCAGGATACTCGCCTCGAACGCGGCTCGGCGCAGGGCGGTCTGACGGGACGGCACATAGTGCCTGCGCCGGTGCACGCCGACGCCGCCGCGTATCTCCACGGTCCGCCACACGCCCCGGTAGCCCTCCTCCAGCTGCCAGGCGGGGTAGTGCGGCATGCCGGTCAGCGCCCTGACCCGGGCGCCCGACGCGGCCCAGTGCTCGGCCAGTTGGGTCGCGTACGGACCGATGCCCGTGACCTCCGGGGCGTAGTTGGTCGACACCACCAGAAGGCGGCGGTCCCGAAACGGCCCGCGCCTGGCTCCATCGCTCATCGGACGATCGCCTTCCCCCCATGACAGCCGCTGTCCCCACCGAGGAACAGCCCCTGTCGAGCTTATCCGTTCACGGCTTGCTCAAGTGTTCTTCACAGTAAGGTCGTTGGAACATCACCGGATCACGTTCACCGTGGGGGGAGAGATACGGATGGTGCAGCACAGGGTGGGTTACGCGCCCGGGGTGTACGACCTGTTCCATGTCGGCCACCTGAACATCCTGCGGCATGCCCGCAGTCAGTGCGACTACCTGGTCGCGGGGGTCGTCTCGGACGAGATGGCCGCCCTCGCCAAGGGCCACCGGCCCGTGATCCCGTTGCGCGAACGACTGGAGATCGTCCGCAGCGTGCGGTTCGTGGACGCCGCGTTCGTGGAGACCGTGCCGGACAAGGTCGAGACCTGGCAGCAGGTCCGGTTCGACGTGATCTTCAAGGGCGACGACTGGCGGGGCACGGACAAGGGCCTGAAGCTGGAGCGCGACTTCGCCGAAGTGGGAGTGGAGGTCGTCTACTTCCCGTACACCGTGCACACGTCCAGCACCCAGCTGCGCCGGGCGCTGGACGTGCTCGTCAGCCCGCCCGGAGCGCTTTCAGCTCCCTGAACCACTTGGCCAGGAAGGCCGCGAGGAACAGGGTGTGCACCACCGCCAGCACGGCGTACCCGGCGCGGAAGGCTCCGGGTGCGCCGAGCAGGAGGAACACCAGGCAGAACACCCCGTAGTCGGCGGGCAGCAGCGCCACGGCCCGCCCCCGGGAGACCGGCGCCGCCGCCGGTGCCGCCCAGGCCGGCCCGCGGGCGCTCGCCGCCGCCTTGCCGAGCTGTTCGCGCAGCAGCCCCGCGCAGAAGGTGAGCACGGCGGCCAGCTGGAAGCCCAGCGGCAGCAACAGCCATGTGTCAGAAGGGAGTTCACCGAACCGGTAGAACGAGATCAGGACCGCGGTGTGGACGAGGAGCAGCTTCCCGCAGTCCACGACATGGTCCAGCCACTCCCCGTCGGGCCCGCCCTTGCCGGTGAGCCGGGCGAGCTGCCCGTCGGCGGAGTCGAAGGCGAAGCCGACCGCGAGGGCCGCGTAGACGGCGACCGCGAGCGTCCACGACGGCTCGACGAGCGCGACCGCGGCCAGGGCGGAGTAGGTGAACAGGGCGCTGATCACCGTGACTTGATTGGGTGCCAGTCCCATGCGGTATGCCCCGGCCGCCAGCACCCGTCCGGCCGGGCGGTTCACGTACCGCGAGTAGAGCGAGACGCCCTTGGCGCTCTTCTGTGCGCCGCGCAGTTCGCGCAGCACCGTGCCCGTGCTTCCCATACGCCCCCCAGCGTCCGGCATGTGCCCGCATCATTGCATGCGGGCCCGGTCATTTCCCGTCGGTGAGCTGTTCGTCCAGTTCGTCGAAGAGCAGCTCGCTGTGTTCGATCTGGCCGGTGCGGTACGCGGATCGGGCCACCAGGTGCGAGGCGACCGGGCCGGTGAGCATCTGGAAGAAGGCGATCAGGGCGAGGGTGGCGAGGTCCATGCCGCCGCGCAGCCGCAGGGCGACCCCGGCCAGCACCAGGATCATGCCGAGGGTCTGGGGTTTGGTCGCCGCGTGGCTGCGGGAGAGGACGTCGGGGAGCCGGATCATGCCGATCACCCCGAGCAGGCAGATCGCGGCGCCGACGAGGAGCACCACGGCGCCTGCCGTGTCGGCGATCTGGGGCCAGGGACTCACTGCGGGCCCTCCTGGGTGCCGTCGGGGTGCGGTGGGCGCGGCGCGTTCCGGGGCCGGTCGCGTACGGCGATGAAGCGGGCGATGCCCACCGATCCGGTGAACCCGAGGAACGCCAGCACCAGCATGATCGGGAAGTAGAAATGGTCCCGGGCGAAGGCGGACTTGGCGCCCAGCCCGGCGATGATCAGGGCGGCGCAGACGTCCAGCGAGATCGCCCGGTCGAGCATGGAGGGGCCGCGCCAGATCCGGGCCAGCAGCAGGGTCCCGGCGACGACGATCAGCACGACGGCGGTGGTCAGCAGGATCCGGTCGATCTGTTCGGGTGCGCTCATGGTCCGGGCCTCCCGGGGGCGGGCTGGGGCGGTGGCGGGGGTTCGGCGACCCGGGCGATCTCGTCGGGGGTGCCGAAGGCCCGTACGGTCAGTTCCTCCAGACGCCACACCTTGCGCCGCGCCGCTTCGAGCTCCTCGGGCAGATCGGCGTCCAGGACGTGCAGGAAGACGGTGGCGGTCGCCCGGCGCACTTCGATGATGGAGCCGCCGGGGACGTTGGAGACGGCGACGGCGGTGGCAGCGAGCATCAGGTCGCTGCGGCAGCGCAGCGGTACGCCGATGACGGCGGCCCGGTGCGGGAGGCCGACGAAGACCTGCCGGGTGACCTTCACGCCGGAGGTGTACATGTCGTGGAAGAGATATCCGGCCAGGCACACGATCCCCCAGAGGTGGAGCCGCAGCCCGAGGTCGACCCGGGGCAGCGGGAAGGCGAGGCAGACGGCGACCGCGACGACCAGGCCGGTCAGCACGTTGGCCCAGGTGAGGGTGGACCAGAGCAGCACCCAGATCACGGTGAGCCAGGCGATCAGAGGCAGGTCCAGGACCCGCTTGCGGCGCTCGCCGAACGAGAACCGCAGGATGCGTCTCACCGGCTCAGCACCTCCTGGACATAGGGGGTCCGCTGGAGGAGTTCGGCGGCCGTGCGGTCGGTGTAGGCGGTCAGCGGGGCGGCGAGGACCGTGAAGGAGAGGCCGAGCGCGATGGTCGCCGCGGTGGCCGCGGTCATCGGGCGGGGCAGCCGGCTGGTCGTGGTCACGGCCCGGCCGTGCAGTGTCGCGGCGACGGCCCGGCCCGCCGGGCGGTGCGCGGGGGTGACGCCCTCGTCGCCGGTGCCGGGGATGTGGTCGGGGCCCTCGTCGGTGTCCTCGTCGCTGTCGTCACCGGACTCCAGGACCGTACCGGCGGCGGCCAGGCCGGGCGGGGCGGCCCGCCAGAAGGCCAGGTTCCACACCTTGGCGACCACGTACAGCGTCAGGAGGCTGGTGACCGCGGAGCCGGCGACCAGGACCCAGGCCCAGCCGCCGCCGTCGGCCACTCCGGCGCGCATCAGGCCGAGCTTGCCGATGAAGCCGGACAGCGGGGGGACGCCCGCGAGGTTCATCGCGGGTACGAAGAACAGCAGCGCGAGCATCGGGGCGGCCCTGGCCAGTCCGCCGAGCCGGGTCAGCTCGGTGGTGCCACCGCGGCGTTCGATGAGCCCGGCGACCAGGAACAGGGTCGTCTGGACGGTGATGTGGTGGGCGACGTACACGATGGCTCCGCCGTACGCCTCCTGGGTGGCGAGGCCGATCCCGAAGACCATGTAGCCGATGTGGCTGATCAGGGTGAAGGAGAGGAGTCGTTTCAGGTCGGTCTGGGCGACCGCGCCGAGGATGCCGATCACCATGGAGGCCAGTGCGATGGCCATCAGGAGGTCGCCGAGGCGGCTGCCGGGGAAGAGCAGCGTCTCGGTGCGCATCATGCAGTAGACGCCGACCTTGGTGAGCAGACCGGCGAAGACGGCGGTGACGGGGGCGGGGGCGGTCGGATAGGAGTCGGGGAGCCACGCGGCGAGCGGGAAGACGGCCGCCTTGATCGCGAAGACGGTCAGCAGCATCGCCTGGATCAGGGTCTGTACGCCGACGGGGAGTTCGGACAGCCGCACCGCGAGCTGCGCGAAGTTCACGGTTCCGGCGGCCGCGTACGTCATGGCGATGGCGGTGAGGAAGAGCATCGAGGAGAACAGCGAGATGATCACGTACGTGGAGCCCGCCCGCATCCGGGGTCCGGTGCCGCCGAGGGTGAGCAGGACGAAGCTGGCGACGAGCATGATCTCGAAGCCGACGTAGAGGTTGACGAGGTCGCCCGCGAGGAAGGTGCAGGAGACCCCGGCCACGAGGATCAGATAGGCGGGGTGGAAGACGGCGAGCGGGGTCTCCTTGTCCCGGTCGGTCATGCCCTGGCCGAGGGAGTAGATCAGCACGCAGAGCGTGACGGCCGAGGAGACGGTGAGCATCAGTCCGGAGAGCCGGTCGGCGACCAGGGTGATGCCGAGCGGCGGGGCGAAGTCGCCGAGGTGGACGGAGAGCGGGCCCCGGCTGTCGGCGGCGATCATCAGGATCGCCGAGAGCGCCGTGACGGCGCTGAGCACGGCGACGCTGATGAAGCGCTGGAAGCGTTTGAGGCGGGTGCCGAAGGCGAGGCTGAGGCCGGTGGCGCACAGCGGCAGCAGCACCGGCAGCGGGACGAGCGCGTTCATCCGGTGGCTCCTCGGTCGCGGGGGTAGCGGTCGTCGGCCTTGGCGTCCCCGCCGCGTTCGCCGTCCTCGGGGTCGGTGCCCAGCACGTCGTTCCAGAGGTCTCCGGAGGCGTCGCGGCCGCGGGCCTGGCGGGCCCGGTCGGCGCGCAGCCGGTCACGGAGTCTGCGGCGCTCCTCTCGGTAGCGTTCGCGTTCCTCCGCGGTGGGCTCGGCCCCCGAACGGAACTGCTCGCGCAGCTGGTTGCGCTCCCCCATCACCTCGGCGCGCAGCACGATGCGCCGGTCCTCCAGGTCGTCGTGGACCTCGTCGGTTCCGGTGATCTGGTGGCTGCGGTAGGCCATGGCCAGCAGGAACGCGGTGGTGGCCAGAGTGATGACGATGGCGGTGAGGGCGATGGCCTGGGGCAGTGGGTCGGTGATCCGGTTGAAGGCGACCCCGTACAGCAGGGGAGCGGCGCCCGCCCGGCCGGTCGAGGAGAGCACGAGCAGGTTGATGCCGTTGCTCACGACGACGGCGCCGAGCAGGATGCGAGTCAGCGGGCGGGTGAGCATGAGGATGCCGCCGACGGCGCAGAGTACGACGGCGGTGGCGAGGAGCGAGGCGCTGACGATCATCGCGGGGGGCCTCCCTCGGGGGCGCTCTCGGGGGTGAGGACGCCTGCCGCGCGTTCGATCTGCCGGTCGACCTTGGCGCCGAGGGCCCGCACGATGTCCAGGACCACGCCGAGGACCAGCAGGTAGACGCCGAAGTCGAAGAGGACCGAGGTGCTCAGGTGGTAGTCGCCGAAGACCGGCAGGTGCCCGTAGTAGGTGAAGGAGTGCAGGACGGTGCCTTCCAGGAGTCCGAGGAGGCCCACCCCGGTGGAGATGAAGAGACCGAGGCCGGTGAAGAGGCCGGGTTGCAGGGGGGCCGCCTCGGCGAGTTCGAAACGGCCGCCCGCCAGGTAGCGGGTGATCAGGCCGACGCCGGCGACGAGTCCGGCGACGAACCCGCCGCCGGGCAGGCTCTCGGCGCAGAACAGCAGGTAGACGGAGAGCACCAGGATCGGGTGGAACAGCAGCCGGGCCACCACTTCGAAGACGATCGAGCGGTGTTCGGGGGCGAGGGTGGACCCGGCGGCGAGCCAGCTGCGCTCGGGGGCCGCGTCGTCGCCCCGCGGCAGCCGGGAGGAGTGGTGGGCGGACAGGGACCAGGCGGTGCGGCCCCGCAACTCCTCCTGGGCCATGGTGCCCTCGCTGCGGCGGTGCAGGTAGATGAGGCTGGTGACACCGATCGCGGCAGCGGCGAGCACGGCGGACTCCCCCATGGTGTCCCAGGCCCGCAGGTCGACGAGGATGGTGGCGACGACGTCCTTGAGCCCGTGGTCGGCGACCTCCTGGACCATGGCGGAGCCGGCCGGTTCGGCGGTGCGGGCGGCGGCGGCGACCCACATCCCGACGCCGACGGTGGCCGCCGCGGCGAGGGCCACCGGTACGCGGGCGGCCCGCCGCCAGGTGCTCACGGACTCCTGGAAGTGGACCGGCATCCGGCGCAGCACCAGCACGAAGACGATCATCGCGACCGTCTCGACGCAGAACTGGGTCAGCGCCAGGTCGGGCGCCCCCTGGACGACGAAGAGCAGGGCGGTGCCGTAGCCGGTCAGGCCCGCCAGGACCACGGCCTTCATACGCCGCCGCACGGTCAGGCAGAGCAGGGCGGCGGCGCAGGTCAGGGCGGCGACGGCACCCTGGATCGGGGTGTCCCAGACCCGGGGGCGCACGGCGCCCTGCCAGGGGGTGTCGACGATGAGGACGGCGAGCTGTCCGGCGAGCATGACCAGCAGGGTGGTGGCGAGGTACACGGAGAGCGAGCCGCGCTGGACGAAGCCGGTGACCTGGAGGGCGAGACGTTCCTGCCCGAGCAGCAGATGGCCGAAGACGCTGTCGGCGGTGGGCCAGGCGATCCGCCGGGAGAGCCGGGCGACGGTGGTGCGGCCGAGGAAGAGCAGGGCGCCCGCGACCGAGGCGGCGGCCGACAGCAGCAGGGCGGGGCCGAACCCGTGCCAGAGGGCGAGGTGGTACGGCTCCGGGTCGGCCGGCAACGTATCGGCGTAGGCGCTCAGCAGCCGGTCGGTCCAGCCGACGCCGGGGCCGAGTACCAGGCCGAGGACGGCGAGCAGGGCGGGCGGGGCGAGGAAGGCCGGGCCCACGCCGTGGACGGGGGTGTCGGGGACCCCGGGCTTGCGGGCGAAGGCTCCCCAGACGAACCGCAGGGTGTACGCGGTGGTCAGCGCGGAGCCCGCGACGACGACGGCCAGCGCCCACCGGTCGGCGGTGGAACCGTGCAGCAGCGCCTCGAACGCGGCCTCCTTCGCGGCGAAGCCGAGGAGCGGCGGCAGGGCGGCCATGGAGGCGGCGGACAGCACCGCGACCCCGGCGACGTACGGCAGGGAGCGCCCGACTCCGGAGAGTCTACGCAGGTCACGGGTGCCGGCGGCGTGGTCGATGATGCCGGTGACGAGGAACAGCGGGGCCTTGAAGAGGGCGTGTCCGAGGATCATCGCGACGGCGGCGAGCGCGACGTCGCGGTTGCCGGTCCCGGCCAGCAGGGTGAGGAAGCCGAGCTGGCTGACGGTTCCGTAGGCGAGGACCAGTTTGAGGTCGTTCAGGCGCAGCGCCCGCCAGCCGCCGAGCAGCATGGTCGCGCCGCCGAGCACGATGACGACGGGTTTCCAGACGGGGACGTCGGCGAAGGCGGGGGCGAGCCGGGCGACCAGGTAGACCCCGGCCTTGACCATCGCCGCGGCGTGCAGATAGGCGCTGACGGGGGTCGGGGCGGCCATGGCGTTCGGCAGCCACATGGAGAACGGCCAGATCGCGGACTTGGACAGGGCCCCGCACAGCACCAGGACGATGGCGATGGACACGGCGAGTGTCGTCTCGGGCGGATCGGAGACGATCGCGGAGATGCGGTACGTACCGGCGGCCTGACCGAGGATCAGGAAGCCGACGAGCATGGCGAGCCCGCCGAACGTGGTGACCACGAGCGCCTGGAGGGCGGAGCGGCGGCTGTGCCGGTGTTCGCTGCCGTGCCCGATCAGCAGGTAGGAGAAGACCGTGGTCAGCTCCCAGAACACGTACAGCGTGATCAGGTCGTCGGCGAGGACGAGGGCGAGCATCGCGCCCGCGAAGGCGAGCAGGTTCCCGGCGAAGCGGCCCAGTCGCGGGGTGTCGTCGGTGAAGTAGGAGGCGCAGTAGAGCAGGACGAGCGCGCCGATCCCGGCGGCGAGCAGCACCATCAGCTCGGCCAGCGCGTCCAGGCGCAGCCCGAGGGAGACGTCGTAGTCCGGGATCCACTGCCAGGACCAGGTGACCGCGTCCCCGGAGGCGGCGGTGTTCCAGCGGGTGAAGGCCCACACGGTGGCGGCCGCCGGAGGCAGGGCGAGCACGACGAAGGCCCGCCGGCCGATCCGGTGCACCAGCGGGCCCGCGCAGGCCGCCAGCGCGAAGTGGGCGACGATGAGCGCGATCACAACGGGGTGTCCGGATCGGACGGCGAAACATCCGGAATAAAGGGCACTAAATACAGATATATCCCGAAGACCGATTCACCCGACCGGCGCGCCGCGCACGCGGGACTCGTCTCAGCCGTGTCCGGCGCAGGGTCCGCTGTGGTCGCAGTACGGAGTGTTCCCGGTGGCGCCGCAGCCGCAGAGCATGACCCGGGTCTCGTGGTGCGGACCGTGCGGGGTGGCGACTTCGAGGTCTCCGCGCAGGTGCAGCACTCCGTCGGCGTGGAGCGATACGTGGGTGGGGACGTCGGGGACCTCGTCCGGCATGCCGTCGGTGCGGTGGTACTGGAGGGCCCCGCTCGGGCAGCGCTGGATGACGTCGGCGACCTCGTCGGCGGGGGCGTTGTCGGGGAGGATCCAGGGCCGGCGGCCGACCTCGAAGACGGCGGGCAGCCCGCGCACGCACTCGGCGGCGTGCAGGCAGCGGCGCGCGTCGAAGCCGACGACGATGCCCTCGCCGTCGTAGGACCGGGCGGCGGGGTGCGGGGGCGGGGTCGACCGACTGGGCACGGCTGACTCTCCTGGGCGGCTCGGCATCCTGGCCCCTCAAGCCTCGCGCCGACGCCCCCGGGCCGCGACTCGGGGGCACCCGGCGCACGAGAGGATCGGCGCTCGGCGCGCGAGGGAGCTCACGGCAGGACCGCGACCCCGTCGATCTCGACCATGGCCTGCTCGTCCCAGAGCCGGGCCACGCCGATGACGGCCATCGCCGGGTAGTCGCGCCCCGCGAGCCGGCGCCAGATCCGGCCCAGCTCGGGGGCGTGGGACCGGTAGTCGGCGATGTCGGTGGCGTAGACGGTGACCCGGGCCAGGTCGGCGGGGGCGCCGCCGGCCGCGTGGAGGGCGGTGAGCAGATTGCCCAGGGCGGTGGCGAACTGGTCGGGCAGGGTGGCTCCGACGACCTTGCCGTCCGGGTCGAGCGCGGTCTGCCCGGCGAGGAAGACGAGTTGGCCGCCGGTGGCGACGACGGCGTGCGAGAAGCCGGTGGGCGGGGAGAGTTCGGCCGGGTTGATCCGGTGGGACGGACTCATACGGACGGCTCCTGGTTCGGGGAGGCGGCTTGCTGTGCCGCGGTCGCGTACAGCTCCTTGGCGATGATGGCGCGCTGCACCTCGCTGGCGCCCTCGTAGATCCGGGGCGCCCGGACCTCGCGGTAGAGGTGTTCGAGCAGATGGCCCCGGCGCAGGGCACGGGCGCCGTGCAGCTGGACGGCGGTGTCGACGACGTACTGCGCGGTCTCCGTGGCGTACAGCTTGGCCATGGCCGCGCGGCGCGGGACCCCGCTCTCCCCCGCGTCGTACGCGGCCGCCGCCGCGTACACCAGGAGGCGGGCGGCCTCGGTACGGGTGGCCATCTCGGCGACCTGGTGCGAGACGGCCTGGAGGTCGCTCAGGGGGCCGCCGAACGCGGTGCGGTGGGCGGTGTGCTCCAGGGTCGCGTCGAGGGCGGCGCGGGCCATGCCCACGGCGAAGGCGCCGACGCTGGGGCGGAACAGGTTGAGGGTGTTCATGGCGACCCGGAAGCCCCGGTCGGGTTCGCCGAGGACGTCGTCGGCGGTGACCGGTACTCCGTCGAACTCCAGGGTGCCGATGGGGTGCGGGGAGAGCATGTCGAGGGCGGAGCCGGTGAGCCCTGGGCGGTCGGAGGGGACCAGGAACGCCGTGATGCCCCGGGAGCCCGCGCCGGGGGTCGTCCGGGCGAAGACCACGGCGAAGTCGGCCTCCGGGGCGTTGGAGATCCAGCACTTCTCGCCGGTGAGCCGCCAGCCGCCGGGGGCGGGCCCGGCGGCCAGGCTCAGCGCCGCCGCGTCGGACCCGGCGCCCGGCTCGCTCAGCGCGAACGCGGCGACGGCGCGTCCGGCCCGGACCTCGGGGAGCCAGCGCTCGCGGTGGGCGGGGGTGCCCGCCTGGACGATCGGGGTGGTGCCGAGCCCCTGGAGGGCGAGGGCGGTCTCGGCCTCGGTGCAGCCCCGGGCCAGGGACTCACGCAGCAGGCACAGGTCGAGCGCCCCGGAACCGAACATCCGGCCGAGCAGCCCCTGCTCGCCGAGCGCGGCCAGCAGCGGCCGGTTGACGCGCCCGGGCTCGCCCTTCTCCGCCAGCGGGCGCAGCTCCTGTGCGGCGAGGGTGCGCAGCTCTTCGCACCATGCGGTTTGTTCGGGTTCGAGGGAGAATGCCGTCATGGCGGCGCCTCTCTTGTCGCGTCTGCCTTGTCTCGTCCCTGCACTTTTCGCGTCATTGCCTTGTCGCGTCACGCCTTGTCGCGTCGCGCCCTATCGCGGACCGTTGACTACCGTCACCCAAACGATACGCTCCAGAGGCGACAAGGGGGCGATCCTTCATGGAGCCGAATTCCTCGCCGAACACGCCCACAGCCGCCGAAGGCGCGTCCGTACGCGTCGCCGGCGCGCATACCGACACGTTCACCCGCGACCATCTGCCGCCGCCCGAGCAGTGGCCGAAGCTGCTCCTGGACGACCCCCGGCTGCGTTACCCCGAACGGCTGAACTGCGGGTACGAGCTGCTGGACCGCACCGTGGCGGAGCGGGGAGCGGACCGCCCCGCGCTGCGTTCGGATGACGGGAGCGTCTGGAGCTACGGCGAGCTGCGGGAGACGGTGGACCGCATCGCGCATGTGCTGACCGAGGACCTGGGGATCGCGCCGGGCAACCGGGTGCTGCTGCGCGGGCCCACCACGCCCTGGCTGGCCGCCTGCTGGCTGGCCGTCATGAAGGCGGGCGCCGTCGCCGTTACCGTACTGGCGCAGGCCCGCGCCACGGAGCTGGCCACCGTCTGCTCGCTGGCCCGGACCGGTCACGCGCTGTGCGACGCCCGCGCGGAGAAGGACCTGATCGAGGCGGGCGTCGAGGGGCTGCGGATCACCCTGTTCGGCGGGGACGCGCCCGATGACCTGACCCGGCTGGCGGCCGCGCACTCCGGCTCCGGCCCCTACCGGGCGGTGGACACAGCGGCCGACGAGGTGGCGCTGATCGCGTTCACCTCGGGGACGACCGGCCGCCCCAAGGGCTGTATGCATCTGCACCGGGATGTGCTGGCCATCGCCGACACCTTCTCCCGCGAGGTGCTGCGCCCGCGGCCCGACGACGTGTTCGCGGGCAGCCCGCCGCTGGGCTTCACCTTCGGCCTGGGCGGGCTGCTGGTGTTCCCGCTGCGGGCCGGGGCGTCCACACTGCTGCTGGAGCAGGCGGGGCCGCGGCAACTGCTGCCCGCGCTGGCGCGGCACCGGGTCTCGGTCCTGTTCACCGCGCCGACCGCCTACCGCACGATGCTCGGCCAGTTGGACGGCCACGACCTCTCGGCGCTGCGGCGCTGCGTCTCGGCCGGGGAGAACCTGCCCGCGGCGACCTGGCAGGCCTGGTACGAGGCGACCGGGCTGCGCATCATCAACGGCATCGGGGCCACCGAGCTGCTGCACATCTTCATCTCGGCCGCGGACGACGCCATCCGCCCCGGCACCGTCGGCGTCCCCGTGCCGGGCTGGGAGGCCCGGGTGGTGGACGAGCACGGCGAGGAGCTGCCCGACGGCGAGGCGGGGCTGCTCGCCGTGCGCGGCCCGGTCGGCTGCCGCTACCTCGCCGACCCGCGCCAGGCGGAGTACGTCCGGCACGGCTGGAACCTGACCGGTGACACGTTCGTCCGCGAACCGGACGGCTACTTCCGTTACGTGGCCCGCGCCGACGACATGATCATCTCCTCCGGGTACAACATCGCGGGGCCCGAGGTGGAGGACGCCCTGCTGCGCCATCCGGCGGTCGCGGAGGCCGCCGTGGTGGGCCGGACGGACGAACTGCGCGGCGAGATCGTGGTGGCGCACGTGGTGCTGACGGAGGGCTCGGAGCAGACGGCGGACTCGCTGCGCGCCCATATGAAGGCCAACCTGGCCCCGCACAAGTGCCCGCGCGCGTTCGTCTTCCACACCGCCCTCCCACGCACCGCGACCGGCAAGCTCCAGCGGTTCCTGCTCCGGGAAGACACGGCATAGCGCCTGCCGTTCGGACCGTCCCGGGCCCGCGGGCTGACCCGAACGACAGGCCCTAGAGTGATCACGTGGCCGAGCTGCGCACCCCCCGTTCCCTGATCGTCACGCTGTACGGCGCCTACGGTCGTCCCTCCGACGACGCCCCGTTCGCGGTGGCCGAGCTGATCCGTCTGCTGCACGCCGTGGGCGTCGACGCCCCCTCCGTACGCTCCTGCGTCTCGCGGCTGAAGCGGCGCGGGCTGCTGGTCGCGGCCCGCGCGGCGGACGGCTCGGCGGGCTACGCCCTGTCACCGGACGCCCGCCAGCTGCTGGACGACGGCGACCGCCGCATCTACCGGCGCCCCGCGCCCCGGCTCGCCGACGGCTGGGTCCTCGCGGTGTTCTCGGTGCCCGAGGCGGAACGCAGCAAGCGGCATGTGCTGCGCTCGCGGCTGGCGCGGCTGGGCTTCGGCACTGCGGCGCCCGGCGTGTGGATCGCCCCCGCCGGCCTCTACGAGGAGACGCGCCACACACTGGAGCGCCTCGAACTGGCCCCGTACGTCGACCTGTTCCGCGGCCACCACCTCGGCTTCACGCCGACCCGCGAGTCGGTGGCCCGCTGGTGGGACCTGGACGCGGTGGCCCGCCTCCACCACGACTTCCTGGAACTGCACGAACCAGTCCTGCGGGACTGGGAGTCGACCGCACCCCCCGACACCGCACCCCGCCCCCAGGCCGCCTACCGGGACTACATCCTGGCCCTGGACTCCTGGCGCCGACTCCCCTACGCCGACCCGGGCCTCCCCCCGGAACTCCTCCCGGCCGACTGGCCGGGCGCCCGCTCGGCAGAGGTGTTCGGCCGCCTGCACGACCGCTTGCGGGACGCCGGGGAGCGCTTCGTCCGGGGGTGAGGCCTCCCGGCCGAAATCCGGGTGCTCCGGCCCCGGCCCGGCGGGCAGGATGAGGCATGGCACGGACCTTCACCGACGGCGTCGGGGCGGGAATGCGGCGGGGGCCGTGCTCCGTACGCCGCCGCATCGGGTACGAACCGGTGGCCGGCCGGCTGGTGTCGCGGAGGGGAGCCTGATGACGGAGGCGGGTGCGGTCGCGCCCGGGCCGTTGTGGCTCGTCGCCGCGAACGTAGTGCGGCGGCGGCGGTACGGGGACGGTGAGCAGGAGCTGCGGCCGGGGACCACGTCGTACCGGGGCGGGTCGAAGGTGGACGTCGTGGACACCTGTCCGGGTATGGGGCACGAGCAGCTGACCACCGTCGGGCGCGGTCGGCACACCGGTGCGTACCTCACCGTCGACATGGCGACCCGCGATCCGCACACGTTCCGGCCTGCCGCCATCCACAGTCCGGCGGTGCTGCGGCGCGTGTCGGCGGTGGGCGTCGACGGGGCGTGGGCCACCCGGGAGTACGCGGAGGAGCGGGCCGCCCTGCTCGGCGCTCTGGCCGTGCGGTACCGGCAGGAGCACTGGGGCGGTGTGCCCCACCCCGTCCCGTGCCGCTGCCACGAGTGCCTGGTCATCCCAGGGCGAGCCGGGGCTTCGGGGCGTCCGTCCGGCCAGTGGGCGGGGGGCGGCTGCCCGCGCCGTACGGGAGGGGCCAGGGCGCGCCCGGTCCGGTGTAGCCCTGTTCGGCCGCCGCGTGGAGGGTCCAGTGCGGGTCGTAGAGGTGGGGGCGGGCCAGGGCGCAGAGGTCGGCGCGGCCCGCCAGGAGCAAGGAGTTGACGTCGTCCCAGGAGGAGATGGCGCCGACCGCGATGACCGGGATGCCGACGGTGTTGCGGATCCGGTCGGCGTACGGGGTCTGGTACGAGCGGCCGAACTCGGGGCTCTCGTCGGGGACGACCTGGCCGGTGGAGACGTCGATGGCGTCGGCCCCGTGGGCGGCGAAGGCGCGGGCGATCTCCACGGCGTCCTCCGCTTCCGTGCCGCCCTCGGCCCAGTCGGTGGCGGAGATCCGGACGGTCATCGGCCGTTCCTCGGGCCAGACTTCGCGGATCGCGCCGAAGACTTCCAGGGGGTAGCGGAGGCGGTTCTCCAGCGGGCCGCCGTAGGCGTCGGTGCGGTGGTTGGTGAGCGGAGAGAGGAAGCCGGAGAGCAAGTAGCCGTGCGCGCAGTGGAGTTCGAGGAGGTCGAAACCGGCGGCGGCCGCGCGGCGGGCCGCCTGCGTGAACTGCTCGCGTACGGCGGCCAGTCCGGCGCCGTCCAGCTCCTGCGGGACCTGGTTGACGCCCGGTCGGTACGGGAGCGGGGAGGCCGCCGACAGGGGCCAGTTGCCGTGCTCCAGCGGCTGGTCGATGCCCTCCCACATCAGCTTCGTGGAGCCCTTGCGGCCGGAGTGGCCGAGCTGGACTCCGATGGCCGCGCCGGGGGCGGAGGTGTGGACGAAGTCGGTGATCCGACGCCAGGCGGTGGCCTGTTCGTCGGTCCACAGGCCGGCGCAGCCGGGGGTGATCCGCCCCTCGGGACTGACGCAGACCATCTCGGTCATGGTGATTCCGGCCCCGCCGAGCGTTCGGGCGCCGAGGTGGACGAGGTGGAAGTCACCGGGGAGCCCGTCGGTGGCCGAGTACATGTCCATCGGTGAGACGACGACCCGGTTGCGCAGTTCGAGGCCGCGCAGCCTGAACGGGGTGAACATCGGCGGGGTGCCGGGCGGGCAGCCGAACTCCTCCTCGACCACGGCGGTGAAGGAGGCGTCGCGCAGCCGCAGGTTGTCGTGGGTGACCCGGCGACTGCGGGTGAGGAGGTTGAACGCGAAGCGGCGGGGCGGCTGGTCGACGTAGGCGGCCAGCTCCTCGAACCAGCGCAGGCTGGCGGCGGCCGCCCGCTGGGTGGAGGCGACGACCGGGCGGCGCTCGGTCTCGTACGCCGTCAGCGCGGAGGGCAGGTCCGGCTGTTCCTCGATGCAGGCGACCAGCGCGAGGGCGTCCTCGACGGCGAGCTTGGTGCCGGAGCCGATGGAGAAGTGCGCGGTGTGCGCGGCGTCCCCGATGAGCACCGTGTTCCCGTGCGACCAGCGTGAGTTGGCGACCGTGCGGAAGGTGAGCCAGCTGGACCTGTTGCCGCGCAGGGGCCTGCCGTCCAGTGCTTCGGTGAAGAACTTGGCGCAGCGGGTGGTGGATTCGTCCGGGTCGCAGGTGTCGAGTCCGGCGGCGCGCCACACCTCCTCGCACATCTCGACGATGACGGTGGAGGCGTCGGCGGCGTACGGGTAGCCATGCAACTGCATGACCCCGTACGGGGTTTCGGCGATCTCGAAGCGGAAGGCGTCGAGCGCGAAGTCGGCGGCGAGCCAGATGTAGCGGTTGCGGTGCTCGGTGAGGGACGGCCCGAAGGCTTCGGGATGCGCCTCGCGGGTGGCGCTGTGCACCCCGTCGGCGGCGATGACCAGGTCGTGGTGGACGGCCAGTTCGGCGGCGGGCGGGGCCTCGGTACGGAAGCGGAGTCCGACGCCGAGTGCGGCGCAGCGCTCGTGCAGGATCTCCAGGAGCCGGCGGCGGCCGAGGGCGGCGAAGCCGTGGCCGCCGGAGGTGTGGGTGCGGCCGCGGTGGACGATGTCGATGGTGTCCCAGCGGACGAACTCAGCTCTCAGCGCCCGGTAGGCCTCGGGGTCGGCGTGCTCGATGCCGCCGAGCGTCTCGTCGGAGAGCACGACGCCGAAGCCGAAGGTGTCGTCGGGGGCGTTGCGCTCGTACACGGTGATCTCGCGGGCCGGGTCGAGCCGCTTGAGGAGGGCCGCGGCGTAGAGTCCGCCGGGGCCGCCGCCGATGACCGCGATCCGCCGCACGGGCGAGCCGTGGCCGGAGGCCGTCGCGACCGGGCGCCGGGCGCCTTCGGGGGCGTCCGCCACGACTACTTCCCCTGCCACTTCGGGGGCCGCTTCTCGGTGAAGGCCGCGTGGAACTCCGCGTAGTCCTCGCCGTGCATCAGCAGCGCCTGGGTGTTGGCGTCCAGCTCGACGGAGGCGGCCAGCGGCATGTCCAGTTCCGCGGTGAGCAGCGCCTTGGTCTGGGCGAGGGCGAGGGCGGGGCCGTCGGCGAGGCGGCGGGCCAGCTCGGCGGCGCGCTCGTCGGCCTTCCCCTCCTCCGCCAGTTCGCTGATCAGCCCGATCCGCTCCGCCTCCGGGGCCCGGACGGTGTCGCCGAGCATCAGCAGCCGGGTCGCGTGGCCGAGGCCGACGACCCGGGGCAGCAGATAGGCCGCGCCCATGTCGCCGCCGGAGAGGCCGACCCGGGTGAACAGGAAGGCGAACCGGGCCGACGGGTCGGCGACCCGGAAGTCGGCGGCGAGCGCCAGCACGGCTCCGGCGCCGGCGGCGACCCCGTGGACGGCGGCGACGACCGGGAAGGGGCACTCCCGCAGGGCCCGGACGACCTGCCCGGTCATCCGGTTGAAGTCCAGGAGCTGTGCGGTGTCCATCGTCAGGGTGGCGCCGATGATCTCGTCGACGTCCCCTCCGGAGCAGAAGCCGCGTCCCTCGCCCGCGAGGACGAGGGCGCGCACCGAGCGTTCCCGGGAGAGTTCGGCGAGGAGGTCGCGCAGATCCGCGTACGCGCCGAAGGTGAGCGCGTTGAGTTTCTCGGGGCGGGCGAATGTGACGGTGGCCACACCGTCGTCCCGGGTCAGCCGGAGGTGACGCCACTCCTCGGCGTTCGGAGCCGAGCTGGGAAACGGGCTCATGGAGGGGTCCCCTTCAGCGATCGGGCGGCTGCCGGCCGTGGGCGGGTCGCGTTCCGTCTCCGAAGTTATCACTCGTACGTGACCTCCGTCACGAGGTCGCAATACAGCATCCGTGAGACTGTTGTGGCGAAAGTCCCCTTTGCTCCGGCCGACCGCCCCTATGGCTGCGCCGGAGCGCTTCGTAAGGTTGAAACCAGGAAGTCTCGACACGAGAACTGCGTGAACCCGAGAAGTCGCCCGAACGGAACCCTGCCGTGCCGCCCGATGTCCCCGTCCCCGCCTCCTGGCGTATCGCCCTGCCGCACTCCACGGCAGCCGTGCCGATCGCCCGCGCCCTCGTCCGCACGGCGCTGTCCGACATCGACGCCCCGGCCGACTGCGACACCGCCGAACTGCTGACCGCCGAGCTGGTGGCCAACGCGGTCGAGCACACGCGGGGCGGCGAACCGATCGAGCTGGTCGTGGAGCTGCTGCCCACCGGCTGCCAGGTCGAGGTGCACGACCGCGACCCCGCTCCGCCGGGCGACCTCTCCCGCACGGGGCCCGGGCACGAGGTCGATCCCTGGCAGGAGCACGGCCGCGGCCTGCTGCTGATCCGGACCCTCAGCTCCGCCTGCGGTCACCGCACCACGGAGCACGGCAAGGCCGTGTGGTTCACGCTTCCGGCGATACCGGCGCAGCCGGGTCCTTCGCCGGGGAGCTGACCAGCCGGGAGCGCTTGCGGCCGTACACGGTGTACAGCAGCGATCCGGCGGCCAGGAAGACCGCGAACTGGACCCAGGTCGTCCAGCCGGTCCCGTACATCAGATACAGGCAGAACACGACGCCCAGCAGCGGGCTCACCGGGTAGAGCGGCACCCGGAAGGTCCGCTTCAGCTCGGGGTGGCGGCGCCGCAGCACCACGACCGCGACATTGACGGCGACCATCGTGGCGAGCGTGCCGATCGTCGTCAGGTTCACGACGACGTCGAGCGAGGAGAAGGCCGCCGGGACCGCGAAAACGCAGGCCACGATCCAGGTGTTGGCGACCGGGGTGTGGGTCTTGGGCGAGACCTTCTCGAAGACGCGCGGGATCAGCCCGTCGCGGGACATCGACATCAGGATGCGGGTCTGCCCGTACATCACGGCAAGCACCACCGAGGCGATGGCGACGACCGCGCCGAAGGCGATGATGCCGCCGCCGACCGCGGAGTCGGTGACCTGGTTGACCACGATCGAGAGCGCCGCGGGCTTGTCGGCGACCGCGTCCGAGCCGATCGCGCCGATGGCGGAGAGCGCCACCGCGCAGTAGAGCAGGGTGACGACGCCGATGCAGATCAGAATGGCTATCGGGATGTTCCGCCGGGGGTTCTTGACCTCTTCGCCCGCGGTGGTGATGGCGTCGAAGCCGATGTAGGAGAAGAACGCCAGCGAGGCGCCCGCGGTGATCCCGCCGAGCCCGTGGCCCGCGAACGGCATGAGGTTGCCGTCCTCGAACGCGCTGAAGGCCACGGCGCAGAACGCCAGCAGGATGCCGATCTTGAGGACCGCCATGGCGGCGGTCGCGGTCGCGCTCTCCCGGATGCCGCGCACCAGCAGGGTGGCGGCCATGGCGATGACGATGATCGCCGGGAGGTTGATCGCGCCGCCGTCGCCGGGCCCGGAGGACAGGGCGGCGGGCAGTTCCCAGCCGATGACGCTGTTCAGCAGCTCGTTGACGTACTGGCTCCAGCCCACCGCCACGGCCGAGACCGAGACGCCGTACTCCAGCAGGAGGCACCAGCCGACAAGGAAGGCGGTGCGCTCGCCGAGCGCCGCGTAGGCGAAGGAGTACGAGCTTCCGGAGACCGGGATCGCGCTGCCCAGCTCCGCGAAGGAGAGGGCGGTGAAGATGCAGGTGATCGCGGCGAGGACGAACGAGATCACGACGGCGGGCCCGGCCTCGGCGACGCTGTCGGACAGCCCGACGAAGATGCCGGTGCCGACGATGGCGCCGACCCCGAAGCAGACGAGCTGGAAGAGGCCCATCGTCCGCTTGAGGCCGTGGCCCTCCAGATCGCCGCCGGACTCGGCGATGAGCTGTTCGGGACTCTTGCGGCGCAGACCGGGGCTCATACGGACGTTCTCATCTCTGGTGGTGCACGGGGTGGTGCGAGGTGGGGGGACGTTTCCCGTGCGCGTACGAGGACCCTGGGCCCGGTCCGCACATGGGAAGGGGGTCCGGGCGTGCGAGCCCGAACCCCACCAGAGGCGACATCGTAACCACCGCCGCGCATGTTCACCCAATCGGGTGTATGAGCATGCGAACGCCTACCCCGTACCCGTACCCGCGCCCGTGCGGGGCTACTTCCCGGCCAGCGTCGCCACCAGGACCGCCTTGATCGTGTGCATCCGGTTCTCCGCCTCGTCGAAGACGACCGAGTGCGCGGACTCGAAGACCTCGTCGCTGACCTCCAGCTCGGTCAGCCCGTACGCGGCGTGGACGTCCCGGCCGACCTGGGTGCCGAGATCGTGGAAGGCGGGCAGGCAGTGCAGGAACTTCACGTCGGGGTTGCCCGTGGCGCGCAGGACGTCCATCGTCACGGCGTACGGCGCGAGCGCGGCGATGCGCTCGGCCCACGCCTCCTTGGGCTCCCCCATCGAGACCCAGACGTCGGTGGCGACGAAGTCGGCGCCGCGCACGCCCTGGGCGACATCGTCGGTGAGGGTGATCGTCGCACCACTGGCCTCGGCGAGCGCGCGGGCCCGCGCCACGACGGACGCGTCCGGCCAGTACTCCTCGGGGGCCACGATCCGCAGGTCCAGGCCGAGCAGGGCACCGGTGACCAGGTAGGAGTTGCCCATGTTGAAGCGGGCGTCGCCGAGGTAGGCGAGGGTCATCTCCGCGACGGGCCGGTCACTGTGCTCGGTCATCGTGAGGACGTCGCCGAGCATCTGGGTGGGATGCCAGTCGTCGGTGAGCCCGTTGAAGACCGGGACCCCGCCGTACTCGGCCAGCTCCTCGACGACCCGCTGACTGTCACCTCGGTACTCGATCCCGTCGAACATCCGGCCGAGCACCCGGGCGGTGTCCTTCACGGACTCCTTATGGCCCATCTGCGAGCCGGAGGGGTCGAGGCAGGTGGTGGAGGCGCCCTGGTCGGCAGCGGCCACCTCGAACGCGCAGCGTGTACGGGTCGACGTCTTCTCGAAGATCAGCGCGATGTTCTTCCCGCGCAGCCGCTGGACCTCGACCCCGGCCTTCTTGGCGGCCTTGAGCTCGGCGGCCAGCGAGACCAGGCCGAGGAACTCCTCGGAGGTGAAGTCCAGCTCCTTGAGGAAGTGGCGGCCGGTGAGGTCTATGGCCATGATGACTGCTCCTGGTCGGGCGGCTGACGGCTACAGCTGAAACGAGACAACGCTGGAAGTCTATACGATCAACCGCATCTCTATTCAGCCCCTTGTGCGAGCGGCTGCGCCCAGTCCCCTGTGCGGGCGCCTACGCAGTCCCCTCAGCGGGTCCCCCGACGGGGTCCCGCACCACCGGGCAGCTCATACAGCGCGGCCCGCCCCTGCCCCGGCCCAGCTCGCTCCCCCGGATCTCGATGACCTCAATGCCCTGCTTGCGCAGATAGGTGTTGGTGGTGGCGTTGCGCTCGTACGCGACGACGACGCCCGGCTCGACCGCGAGGACGTTGCAGCCGTCGTCCCACTGCTCGCGCTCCGCCGCGTGCACGTCCTGGGTGGCGGTGAGCACCCGGATGGAGTCGAGCCCGAGGGCGGCGGCGATGGCCCGGTGCATGTGCTCGGGCGGATGGTCGGTGACCTTCAGCTCGCGGGGTCCGCTGCCGGGCTCGATGGTGTACGAGCGGAGCATCCCGAGACCGGCGTACTGGGTGAACGTGTCGCCGTCGACCATCGTCATCACCGTGTCCAGGTGCATGAACGCCCGGGTCTTCGGCATGTCGAGCGCCACGATCGTGCGCGCGGAACCGGCGTCGAACAGCCCCCGGGCCAGCATCTCCACCGCCTGCGGGGTGGTGCGCTCGCTCATCCCGATCAGCACCGCCCCCTGCCCGATGACCAGGACGTCACCGCCCTCGATGGTGGAGGGGTAGTCGTCCTGCCCTTCCGACCAGTGGTGGAAGACCCCGGCCTCCGGGCCGGTGAACAGCGGGTGGTGACGGTAGATCGCCTCGAAGTGGACGGTCTCGCGCTGCCGGGCCGGCCAGCGCATCGCGTTGATGGAGACCCCGTCGTAGATCCAGGCGGAGGTGTCACGGGTGAAGAGGTGGTTGGGCAGCGGGCCCAGCAGGAAGTCGTCCAGGTCCATGACATGGAAGCGGACCGAGGTCGGTTCACTATGCCGCTCCAGATACTCCCGCTTGGTCATCCCGCCCACCAGCGCCTCCGCGAGCTCCGCCGAGGACAACTCCTCGAAGGCCGCCCGCAGATGCTCGGTGGCGAGCGGGCCGTAGGCCTTCTCGTCGAAGACCCGGTCCAGCACGAGCCGTCGGGCGACCGGGATGTCGAGCGACTCGCGCAGCAGATCGCCGAAGAAGTGCACCGCGACACCCCGGTCGCGCAGGACGTCCGCGAACCCGTCGTGCTCCTCCCGGGCGCGCCGCACCCACAGGACGTCGTCGAACAGGAGCGCGTCCTTGTTCCTGGGCGTGAGCCGTTTCAGCTCCAGATCGGGGCGGTGCAGTATGACGCGGCGCAGCCGCCCGGCTTCGGAGTCGACATGGAATCCCATGCCTTCATCCTCACCGGGCGGAGCACCGTTCACCCCGCGAATCGCCCACGGGTTGTCCGGGACCGGCAACCGGGGGTCAGAGCCGGGGGTCCACCGGCTCCGACTCCAGGGCCAGGACGGCGAACACCGCCTCGTGGACCCGCCACAGCGGCTCGCCGTCCGCCAGCCGGTCCAGGCCCTCCAGGCCGAGGGCGTACTCCCGCAGCGCCAGCGAACGCTTGTGGCCGAGGAACCGGGAGCGCAGCCGCTCCAGATTCTCCGGGCGGGTGTACTCGGGGCCGTAGATGATGCGGAGATACTCCCGGCCGCGCACCTTGATGCCCGGCTGGACGAGACGGCCCTTGCCGTCGCGGACGAGCGCGGCGAGCGGCTTGACGACCATGCCCTCGCCGCCGCGCCCGGTCATCTCCAGCCACCAGTCGACGCCCGCGCGCACGGAGGCCTCGTCCCCGGTGTCGACGACGAGCCGCCGGGTGACCTGGAGCAGCCCGGTCGGGTCGTGCTCGACCAGCCGGTCCAGCCAGGCGAGCTGTTCGTCGTGCGGCACGGCGGCCAGGGAGCGGCCCTGGACGGCGAGGATCTGGAACGGGGCGAGACGCACCCCGTCCAGGCCCTCGGTGGGCCAGCAGTAGCGCCGGTACGCCTCGGTGAACGCGGCCGCGTCCCGGGCGCGGGCGCGCTGCTGTCCGGCGAGGCCCGCCACCTCGACGCCCCGGGCGGCCGCCTGCTCCAGGGCGGCGACCGCGGGCGGGAGGACCGCACCGGAAGCAGCGCCGACGGCGGCGTACTGCGAGCGCAGAAGGCCCTGGGCCTTCAGCGACCACGGCATCAGCTCGGCGTCCAGGAGCACCCAGTCGGTGTCCCACTCCTCCCAGAGCCCGGCGGCGGTGAGCGCTGTGCGCAAACGGCCCAGGACGCTTTCGGTGAGTGTGGTGTCGTCGAGGAACGGCCGGCCGGTGCGGGTGTAGAGCGCCCCGGTGGGGCCCTCCGTCCCGAAGCGTGCGGTCGCGGCTGCCGCGTCCTTGCAGACCAGGGCCACGGCCCGGGACCCCATGTGCTTCTCCTCGCACACGACCCGGCCGACGCCGTCCTTGGCGTACTGCGCGAACGCCTCGGCCGGGTGCTCCAGGAAGCCGTCCTCCCGCGAGGTGGCGGTGGGGGCCATGGTGGGCGGGAGGTAGGGGAGCAGCTGCGGGTCCACGGCGAACCGGCTCATGACTTCGAGCGCGGCGGCCGCGTTCTCCTCGCGCACGGCGACGCGGCCCATGTGCCGGGTCTCCACGATGCGGCGGCCCTGTACGTCGCCGAGATCCAGCGGCCTGCCCTCCCGGCCCCCGGGCGCCTCGGTCACCAGTGGCTTGACGGGCTCGTACCAGACCTTCTCGGCCGGTACGTCGACCAGTTCACGTTCCGGCCAGCGCAGCGCGGTCATCTTCCCGCCGAAGACGACACCGGTGTCCAGGCAGATGGTGTTGTTGATCCAGGAGGTCGCGGGCACCGGGGTGTGACCGTAGACCACGGCGGCGCGGCCCCGGTAGTCCTCGGCCCACGGGTAGCGCACGGGCAGCCCGAACTCGTCGGTCTCCCCGGTGGTGTCCCCGTACAGCGCGTGCGAGCGGACTCGGCCGGAGGTTCGGCCGTGGTACTTCTCGGGCAGGCCCGCGTGGCAGACCACCAGTTTTCCCTCGTCCAGGACGTAGTGGCTGACCAGCCCGTCGATGAACTCGCGCACCTGTCCCCGGAACTCGGGGTGTTCGGCGTCCTCGCGCTCCAGCTGCTCGACGGTCTCGGCCAGCCCGTACGTGAGCTGGACCTTGCGGCCCGCGAGGTATCGGCCGAGCTTGTTCTCGTGGTTGCCCGGGACGCACAGGGCGTTGCCCGCCGAGACCATGGACATGACGCGGCGCAGCACGCCCGGGCTGTCGGGGCCCCGGTCGACGAGGTCACCGACGAAGACGGCGGTGCGGCCCTCGGGGTGGGCGCCGTCCACGTAGCCGAGCTTGCCGAGGAGGGTGTCCAGCTCGGAGCGGCAGCCGTGGATGTCGCCGATGATGTCGAACGGGCCGGTGAGGTGGCGGAGGTCGTTGTAGCGGCGCTCCAGGACCACTTCAGCGCTCGAAGCCTCCTCCTCGCTGCGCAGGACGTGCACCTTGCGGAAACCCTCGCGCTCCAGGCCGCGCAGGGAGCGCCGCAGCTCGCGGCGGTGCCGCTGGATGACGTGGCGCGGCATTCCGGCACGGTCGGGGCGGGTCGCGTTGCGGGCGATGCAGACCTCTTCGGGGAGGTCGAGGACGATGGCGATGGGCAGGACGTCGTGCTTCCTGGCCAGCTGGACGAGCTGCTTGCGGCTCTCGGACTGGACGCTGGTGGCGTCGATGACAGTGAGCCGCCCGGCCTCCAGGCGCTTGCCCGCGATGTAGTGCAGCACGTCGAAGGCGTCGCGGCTGGCGCTCTGGTCGTTCTCGTCGTCGGCGACCAGGCCCCGGCAGAAGTCGGAGGAGATGACCTCGGTCGGCTTGAAGTGCTTGCGGGCGAACGTGGACTTGCCCGATCCGCTGGCGCCGATGAGGACGACGAGGGAGAGGTCGGTCACCGGCAGGGTGCGCGGGGCGCTGCCGCCGGTCGTGCGGATGGTGTCAGTGCTGTTGTCGTCGGTGCTGTTGCTGTTGCTGTTGCTGTTGCTGTTGTCGATGCTGTTGTTGTTCATGCGGCCTTCGCCTCCTTCGTCTTCTCGGTCGCCGTGGTCCGGGTGAACACGGCCATCTGGGTCGGCGGCCCCACCTCGGGGTCGTCGGGGCCGACGGGCACGTACCGGACGGTGTATCCGTGCCGTCCGGCGACCTGCTCCGCCCAGTCGCGGAACTCCGCCCGGGTCCATTCGAAGCGGTGGTCACCGTGCCGTGCGTGCCCCGCCGGGAGGGTCTCCCAGCGGACGTTGTACTCGACGTTCGGCGTGGTCACGAGCACCGTCCCCGGGCGGGCCGCGCCGAAGACCGCGTACTCCAGGGCGGGCAGCCGGGGCAGGTCCAGGTGCTCGACGACCTCGCTGAGCACGGCCGCGTCATAGCCGCCCAGCCGCTTGTCCGTGTAGGTGAGGGAGCCCTGCCGCAGGATGACCCGGTCCGCCTGGCGCTCCCCCATCCGCTCCAGCTTCAGCCGGCGCGAGGCGATCGTGAGAGCGCGCATCGAGACGTCGACGCCGACAATCTCGGTGAAGCGCACATCCTTCAGGAGCGCCTGCACCAACTGGCCCTGACCGCAGCCGAGATCGAGGACCCGGCTCGCCCCGGCGGCACGCAGCGCGTCGAGGATGGCGGTACGCCGCTGTTCGGCGAGCGGGACCGGCTTCTCCTCGGTGTCGGTGCCCTCGTCCACCGCGTTGTCGATGCTCTCCACTTCGAGGTCGTCCGACTCGGCGAGCCGGACCAGCTCCAGGGCCTGGTCGGCCTGGCGGGTGAGCCCCCAGCGGTGGGAGAGATAGCGCCGGGTGATCAGCGGCCGCTCGGGGTGGTCCGCCAGCCAGCCCTCTCCGGCCCGCAGCAGCTTGTCCACCTCGTCGGGCGCGACCCAGTAGTGCTTGGCGTCGTCCAGCACAGGCAGCAGGACGTACAGCTGGCGCAGCGCGTCGGCGAGCCGCAACTCACCCTCCAGCACCAACCGTACGTAGCGCGAGTCGCCCCACTCGGGGAACTGCTCGTCCAGCGGCACGGCCACGGCCTCGACCCGCGTCCAGCCGAGCGGCGCGAACAGCTTGTGCACCAGCTCGACGCCACCCCGGGCGGGCAGGGCGGGCACCTCGATCCGCAGCGGCAGGGGCTGCTCGGCCCGCTCGGGCATCGCCCGGCAGACTCCGCCCAGCGCGGACTTGAAGACGGCGGCGAGGGCGACCGACAGCAGCGAGGACGCCGCATAGGGGCGGTCGTTGACATACTGCGCGAGCGCCGCGTCGGGCGCGCCGCCCCGCCCCTTGCCCTTGCCGCGCCGCACCAACGCCACCGGGTCCACCTCCAGCAGGAGTGCGGCCGTGCAGCGCTCGGCGGACGCCTCGGGGTAGAAGACGTGCGCGGGCCCGTGCGAGGTGGAGAACGTCTGCGCCTTGCCGGGATGCTTGTGCAGCAGATAGCCCAGGTCGGTGGCGGGACGTTCAGGGGTGCCGGTCGTACCGATTGTCAGGAACACCTGTCCGAGTATGGTGGTCATCCCCTGCCCCCCACCAGGCATTTTCAGCGCTCCGGTGATGCTGCCAAGCGTCCTGCCAGCTCCGCGATCCGGTCAGGCCCCACCCGGCAGCAGCCTCCGACGAGCCGGGCCCCGGCCCGGGTCCAGGCCCGCACCCGCCCCGGGTCGAAGGTACTGCGCCCGGTCCACCCCCGCCCTGCCGCGTCCCAGCCCTCCCCGCTGTTCGGGTAGACCACGGCGGGCCTGCCCGTGACCGCGACCGCCTGCTCCACGGCCCCCTGCGCCTCCTCCGGCTCACAGCAGTTGACCCCGACCGCCAGCACCCGGTCCCGTCCGGCGGCCACCGCGAACGCCTCCTCCAGCGGCTGCCCGGCCCGGGTCCGGCCGCCCGCCACGCTGTAGGACAGCCAGAACGGCAGACCGGTCTCCTCCGCCACCCGGACGAGCGCCTCGGCCTCGTCCACGTCCGGCACCGTCTCCAGCGCCAGCGCGTCGGGCCCCGCCTCCGCCAGCGCCGCCACCCGAGGGCGGTGGAAGCGCTCCAGCTCCCGCACGCTCAGCCCGTATCGCCCCCGGTACTCGCTGCCGTCGGCGAGCATCGCCCCGTACGGCCCGACCGACGCGGCGACCCACATCCGCCGCCCGGGGCCGGCCCGGCGTGCCGCGTCGGCGGCGCGCCGGGCCAGCTCCACGCTGCGGGCGAGCAGGGCCCCGGCCCCGGCCCGGTCGATGCCGTACCGCCCGAACCCTTCGAAGGTGGCCTGGTAGCTGGCGGTGATGAGCACCTGCGCCCCGGCCCGGAGGTAGGCGAGGTGGGCGGCCTCGATCTGTTCCGGCGCGTCGGCCAGCAGCCGGGCCGACCACAGTGCGTCGGACAGATCGCAGCCCTGCGCCTCCAACTGGTTGGAGAGCCCGCCGTCCAGCAGGACAGGCCCGGCGGCCAGCGCGTCGGCAAGCGCGTGCGTACGGCCGGTGCTCATGGCAGCGCTCCTTCCGGTCGAGGTGAGGTGACGTGAGGTGAGGTGAGATGAGGCGGTGAGGCGGGGGGTGAGGGTACGTCAGGTCAGTTGGGACTGGATCTGCGAGGAGATCAGTTCCAGATGGTCCAGGTCGGCCAGGTCGAGGACCTGGAGGTAGATCCGGGACGAGCCGATCGCGCCGTACCGGCCGATCTTGTCGACGACCTCGGCGGGCGAGCCGGCCAGCCCGTTCGCCTTGAGCTCCTCCACATCACGGCCGATGGCCGCCGCACGCCGGGCGACCTCGGCGTCGTCCTTCCCCGCGCAGACGACCAGCGCATTGGAATACACCAGGTCGTCCGGCGCACGCCCGAACGCCTGCGCCGCGGCCCGGACCCGGCCGAACTGCTTCTCGCTGTCTTCCAGAGAGGCGAACGGGATGTTGAACTCGTCCGCGTACTGCGCGGCGAGGCGCGGGGTACGGGTCGCGCCGTGGCCGCCGATCAGGACGGGCACCTTGGCCTGCGCGGGCTTCGGCAGTGCGGGCGAGTCGGTGAGCTGGTAATACGTACCGTCGTAGGTGAAGGTCCTGCCGGTCTCCGTCGCCCACAGGCCGGTGATGATCGCCAGCTGCTCCTCCAGGCGGCCGAACTTCTCCTTGGGGAAGGGGATGCCGTAGGCCTTGTGCTCCTCCTCGAACCAGCCTGCCCCCAGGCCCAGTTCGACTCGGCCGCCGGACATCTGGTCGACCTGAGCCACCTGGATGGCCAGTACTCCCGGCAGCCGGAACGTGCCGGCGGTCATCAGCGTGCCGAGCCGGATCCGCCGGGTCTCGCGCGCCAGTCCGGCCAGGGTGATCCAGGCGTCGGTCGGCCCGGGCAACCCGTCGCCGGAGCCCATGCGGAGGTAGTGGTCCGAGCGGTAGAAGGCGTCGAAGCCCAGGTCTTCGGTGGCCTTGGCGACGGTCAGCAGCGTGTCGTAGTCGGCCCCTTGCTGGGGCTCGGTGAAGATGCGAAGATCCATGCCCCCATCCTGCCCCTCCGGCGGCCGCTCCCCCTCACCAGCCCCACCGGGCCTCCACGCTTCCTCCCCCTCTCAGGGCCCCGCCGCCGAGGGCGCGGGGCCGCGTATGCCGCCGTACGGGCCGTCGCGCTCCCTCTCCCGCTCTGCCAGCCGTCTCAGCATCCCGTGGACGCGGTCCAGTGATTCGTCGGCCGCGTCCATGGCCTCGATGCACTGCCAGTAGAGGCCGTCCTCCCCCGTGTCGCACGCCACCCCCACGAGGGCGATCCCGGCCTCGCCGAGCAGAAGCGCGAGCCCGGCCAGGGCCGCCCGCACATCCGCGATCCCGGACAGCTGCACGGCCCTGGCGCCGCCGGAGAGCACCCTCGGGTGGTCCAGCGCCGAGCACCCGCTGCCGATCTCGCCGAGGGCCCGCGCCTCGCCTCGTAACTCCATCGGCCCGCCCAGCGCCAGACGACTGCCGACCGCCCGGGCCAGGGCCTGCGCCTGCCAGGCCTCCGCCATCACGTCCAGCGCACCCCGGCTGTCCGCCAGAGCCCGCCGCCCCGTCTCGATGAGTCGTACCGCTTCCATGGCTTTCCCCCGTCCGTACGAAAACCCGCTCACCTCATCCATTACCCACAGTGAGGTAGATGGCACCGTAAGACCAGAGGAATTCGGAAATCTGTGGACACGAAGTCGATTGTGGATAACTCGATCACTCCGAAGAGTGACAATCGCGGGGGGCAGTAGGTCCGGTAGGGCCAGTAGAACCGGTACGACTGGTAGGTCCAGTGGGGCCGGTACGACTGGTAGGTCCAGCAGTTCCGGTACGTCCAGGGGCGGGGAAACGACTCTCGTTCCGCTCGATCTTGGCTGCCAGGGCCGCTGTCACATCGATGCCCAACACCTCGCAGAACTGGAGGAGATAGGCGAGCACATCGGCGACCTCGTCGGTGACCCGGTGGGCCGCTTCGGGGTCTTCCATGATCCCGGCCGACTGTTCGGGCGTCAGCCACTGGAAGATCTCCAGCAGTTCGGAGGCCTCGACGCTCAGCGCAGCCGCCAGGTTCTTCGGGGTGTGGTACTGCTCCCAGTCCCGCGCCGCCGCGAACGCGGCCAGCCGCCGCTGGAGTTCTGCCACATCGGTTTCTGTCACGGCCCCAGGTCTATCACCGGCCACCGACAGCGAAGGAACGTGCGGCCGGGGGCGGCGTTCCGGTCAGCACCGGAGGCCGCCCCGGCTGCCGCCTACGACTGGGCGAGCCCCGCGGGCGTGACCCCCTCGACCTCCATGCCGACCGGCGCGAGCAGGAAGACATTGCGGTCGACGCGGTGCATGCCGCTGCCGAGCCCAAAGACCACACCGCTACTGAAGTCGAGAATCCGCTTCGCCACGTCCGATTCCGCCGCTGTCAGATCGAGCAGCACCGGGACCTGGGCCACCAGATACTCGGCGACCTCGCGGGCGTCCGCGAAGACCTGCACCCGCAGGACGACGAGGCGTCGCTGTTCGACGGCCCGCTCGTCCGGGACGGTGCGGTGGTCGATCCGGGACGGCCACTCGTCGCGACCGCGCAACGGGACGACCTGGGCGAGCCCTTCCCACTGTTCGTCGGTGGCGTCGTATCTGTCATACCTGTCGTACCTGCTCACAGGGCCACCCCGTCCGTACGCCGGTTGGGTTCGCGCCGGCTGCGCTCACTGTTCATCGGGCAATCCTCTCGTCCCTCACCCGTTCGGCGTACCAACGACACGGCGAAGCGGCCATCCACGTCGATCCACGCCTGCCTCGGGCCGTCTCCGGCCGTCTCGGGCTGCCTCCGGCCACCTCCGGCTGTGCTCGGTCCGCCACCGGCCGCACCCGGTCCGCCACCGGTCCGTCTCCGGCCTTCTCCAGCCGTCCCGCGACCCGTCTGACCGTCTCCATCCGTCCGCGGTCGTCAGACTGTAACGACCTGGACCCCCGCCTCGCCGAACCGCTCCCGTGCCTCCGCCGCGATGTTGGAGTCGGTGACCAGCACATCGACCAGACCCAGGTCGCAGACCCGGGCGAAGGCCCTCTTGCCGATCTTCGAGGAGTCGGCCGCGACCACCACCCGCTGGGCCCGCTCCGCGAGGAGCCGGTTGACGCTGGCCTCGCCCTCGTGGTGGACGTACGCGCCACGTTCGATGTCGATGGCGTTCACCCCCAGGACGGCGACGTCGAGCGTGATCTCGTTCATCACGCCGACGGCCAGCGGCCCCGTCAGTTCGTACGACTGCGGCCGCGCCACTCCGCCCGTGACGACCATCTTGATCTGCGGCCGGATGGCCAGCTCACTCGCGATGTTGAGCGCGTTCGTCACCACGGTCAGCGTCGGCTGACCGCCCGCCTGTGCCGGCTCGCCCACGATGTCCTGGCGCACGGCCAGCGCCCTGGCCACCTCGGTCACCGTCGTACCGCCGGTCAGGCCGACCACTTCGCCGACGGCGACCAGTCCGGAGACCGCTCGGCCGATGGCCTGCTTCTCCGGGGCGTGGCGGCCCGTTTTGTAGCGCAGCGCCAGTTCGTAGGAGACCCCGTGCGCGACCGCACCGCCCCTGGTGCGGGTGAGCAGGTGCTGTTCGGCAAGCTGGTCCAGGTCACGGCGGATGGTCGCGGCCGAGACGGCGAGCGCCGCAGCCGCCTCCTCGACGTCCACCCTGCCGTGTTTGCCGACCAGTTCCAGCAGCGCGTCCCACCGGGCGTCCCTGGACAAGAGTCTCTCCTCACCGTCCGGTGTGAGCACCGCGTTTCGCGGGAACGCGGTCGCCGGTGGCCGGACAGCGGCAAGCGTCGCACAGGCCGGGCGGGGGTCCGCCTCCGGCCCGCCCTTCTCCCCTCCCCTCCCGGGGCCTCCTCCGCCCCCTCCCTGGTCCTTCCAGGTTCTTCCAGGCCCTCACCCGCGCCAAGTTTGCTTGTTCTTGCTCGATAAGCGGATGTAACGTGCAGGATTCACCATGAGGGCTTCATCCATCTCCTTTCCGTGGGGTGCAGACGTGTCGTATGCCGAGATCGAGACAGCCAGTCAGCCCGCCTGCTGGCGGCGTGCCGCCGCACTGGCGGACGGCCCCGCAGCGGCCGCCCTGCCCGCCCCGGGCGAGCGGATCGCCGTCGTCGGCTGCGGGACCTCCTTCTACATGGCGCAGTCCTACGCCGCGCTCCGCGAGAGCGCGGGCCAGGGCGAGTCGGACGCCTTCGCCGCCTCGGAGTTCCCGCCCGGCCGCACCTACGACCGGGTCGTCGCGCTGACCCGGTCGGGGACCACGACCGAGGTCCTGGCGCTGCTGAAGCGGCTGCGGGGTACGTCCCGCACGGTGGCCGTCACCGCCGATCCGCGAACACCGGTCGAGGCGGCGGCCGACGAGCTCGTGGTCCTCGACTTCGCCGACGAACGGTCCGTCGTGCAGACCCGGTTCGCCACCTCGGCGCTCACCCTGCTGCGGTCCCACCTCGGCCTGCACTCCGACGACGTGGTCCGCGACGCCGCGAGGGCGCTCGCCGAGCCCCTGCCCGAAGGTCTGCTGGAGAGCACCCAGTTCTCCTTCCTCGGCCGCGGGTGGACGGTCGGCCTGGCCCATGAGGCGGCGCTGAAGATGAAGGAGGCGTCGTTGTCCTGGACGGAGTCCTACCCGGCGATGGAGTACCGCCACGGCCCGATCAGCATCGCCACCGCGACCACCGCGACCTGGATGTTCGGCGAAGCCCCCGAGGGCCTGCCGGAGCAGGTACGGGCGACGGGCGCCCGGTGGGTGGAGAGCGGCGGCCTCGACCCGCTGGCCGAGCTCGTCCGCGTACAGCGGCTGGCGCTCGCCCGGGCGGCGGCACGGGGGCTCGACCCGGATCTGCCGCGTCACCTGACCCGCTCGGTGGTCCTCGACGGGGCTTGAGGGATCATGGGCGGGTAGGACGCGGCTGACCCCCGCGCCCCCGCCCGCCACTCCGGAGAGCCCCCCTATGCACCTCGCACTGTCAGTTGCCGCCGAGGAGCCGCAGGGGGGCATCGCGGGCTGGGCCGCCGGGCTGGTCGAGGCGTTCGGCGGCCCCGGTGCCGGTCTGGCCATCGCCCTGGAGAACCTGTTCCCGCCGCTGCCCAGCGAGATCATCCTGCCGCTGACCGGGTTCGCTGTGTCGCAGGGCGCGCTGAGTCTGGCCTCCGCCCTGTTCTGGACGACGCTCGGCTCGGTCGTCGGAGCGGTGGCGCTGTACGGGATCGGGGCCGTCTTCGGCCGGGAGCGGATGCACGCCCTCTGGGCGAAGCTGCCGCTGGTCAAGGCCTCCGACCTGGTGCGGACGGAGGGGTGGTTCGCCCGGCACGGCACCAAGGCGGTCCTCCTGGGCCGTATGGTGCCCGTCTTCCGGAGCCTGATCTCCGTGCCGGCGGGTGTGGAGCGCATGCCGCTGCCGACCTTCGTCGCACTGACGACGGCGGGCAGTCTGGTGTGGAACACCGTGCTGGTGATGGCCGGTTACCTGCTCGGGGACCAGTGGGCCGCGGTCGGCGCGTACGTCGGTGTCGTGAGCAAGGTCGTGCTGGGGCTGGCCGCGGTCGCCCTGGTCTTCTACATCTCGGTGCGCGTCCGGAGCCGCGGCAGCGGCGGGCGGCACCGCCGCGGATGACGCACGGGGGTGCCGCCCCACGGCCGGTGCGGCGGCCCGCACCGGGCCAGGCCGGGACGGCCCACCTCCACGCTGACGCCCGCCTCCACGCTGACGTCCGCCACGAAGCTGACGTCCGCCTCGAAGCTCAGGACTCCTCCAAACTCAGGACTCCTCGAAGTAGGCGTCCAGGACGGTGTCCAGTTCGGCCGGCCAGGTCTTGAGCTCCGCCCGGCTCGCCGCCTCGACCTCGGCATTGAACCAGCGACGGCTCGACAGGTGGACGGTCACGGTGAACCGGCGGCCGAAGCGGGCCGGGGTGGTCGCCACCGCGCCGATCTCGTCCCAGTCGAACTCGGCCTCCTGGTCGTCCAGCCGGAACCGGACGCCCTCCCGGGCCACCCGGATCGAGCCCCGGCGGTCGCTGACCTCGAAGACCGGGCCCTCCTCGGCCCCGTCCTCTCCTTCTCCCTCTGCCGCTTCTTCTCCCTTTGCCGCCGCTTCCTCGGCCGCCGCTTCCCGTTCTGCTTCCGCTTCGGATTCCGCTTCCTCGGCCGCACCGGCCTCCGGGGCTTCCACCGCGTCGGACGCGCCGTCAGGGGCCGCTTCCGCCTCCGGCTTCCGGATGGCGGCGGGTGCGGCCAGGCCGGGAAGGGGGATGAACGCCGGGTCGGTGCCTGCGGCGAACTCGGGCTTCTCGTTCGAATCTATGCTCTGCTCCACGGCGGGCAGTATGGTCGACGAACCTGTACGTGACCAGTCGGGGCCGTCTCCGGCGGACCGGACCATCAGAGCACGCCCCTGCGCCACTCCCGGATCAGCAGATAGCCGAGATACGCGCCGCCGATCGCCATGGTGTAGATCCCGACCGGCAGGTCGTCGAAGAGCGACAGCTGCTGGGAGCAGAGGTCGGCCAGCACCAGCAGCAGACCGCCGGTCAGGGCCGAGAGCAGCAGGTGCGGCCCGGAGGCGCGGGTGAGGCGTCTGGCGATCTGAGGTGCGGTCAGGGCAATGAAGGCAATGGGGCCGGAGACGCTGACGGCCGCGGCGGAGAGCGCGACGGCGAGGACCACGGCCAGTGTCTTGGCCTTCTTCGGCTCGGAGCCGAGGCCTTCGGCGATGTCGTCGCCCATCTCGCCGATGTCGAGCCGCCCGGAGATCAGCGCGGCCAGCGGCGCGGCCGCCAGCAGGACCAGCCAGATCGTGCCGGCGTCGGTCCAGGAGCGGGCGGTCAAGCTGCCGTTGACGTAGGCGGTGAGGACGGAGGCCTTGTCGCGCTCCAGGGAGTAGACGACGTACTGGGTGATGGCCGAACCCATCGCCGCGACGCCGATCCCGGCGATGACGAGCCGGGCGGGGTTGCGGAAGCCGGTGCCGGTGGAGACGTACACGAGGGTCATCGCGAGGATCGCGCCGATGAGCGCGCCGACGGCGACCGGGACCGTGTCGGGGAACATCAGCGCGCAGGTCGCGGCGCCCGCGCCGGCTCCGGCGGACAGCCCGATGACGTCGGGGCTGCCGAGCGGGTTGCGGGTGACGGACTGGAAGAGCGCGCCGGAGAGGCCGAGGGCCGCGCCGACCCCGATGGCGACAGTGAGGCGGGGGCCGCGCAGCCGGTTGAAGACGAAGCGGTCCTTGCCCTCGGCGTTGCCGAGCAGGGCGGCGGGCAGGTCCGCGAGGTCGACGCCGAGGCGACCCCAGGTCAGGGTGGTGACGGCGGCCGCGAGAAGGAGGACGAAGAGCCCGGCGGCTGCGAGGACCGAGGCCCGGCGCACGGGTATCGCGATGGTGCGCCCGACGACCAGGTAGCCGCGGGGGGCCGGGCGGGTCTTGCGGAGGGGCACGGTCCGGTCGGTGACGATCATGTCGTGCTCCTCATCCTGCGTACGGCAATGAGCAGCGCGGGTGCGCCGATGAACGCGGTGACGACGCCGACCATGAGCTCGGTGGGGCGCATCACGACCCGGCCCACCACGTCCGCCAGGAGCAGGAGGGTGGGGCCCAGCAGGGCGGAGAAGAGGATCTGAACGCGGAATTCGACGCCGACCAGGGCCCGTACGACGTGCGGGACGGCGAGGCCGACGAAGGCGATCGGACCGACGGCGGCGGTCGCCGCGGCGCTGAGCAGGGTGGCGGCGAGCAGCCCGCCGCCCCTGGTGCGTCCCGGGTGCGAGCCGAGGGCGACGGCGGTCGCGTCGCCGAGGGCCAGGGCGTTGAGGCCGGGGCCGAGGGCCAGGGCGAGCAGGAAGCCGACGGCGGCGAAGGGGAGGACGGACCAGAAGACGTCGAAGTCCCGGCCGCCGAGCGCCCCGACGACCCAGTAGCGGTAGCTGTCGAACACCTGCGGCTTGCTGAGGGTCACCGCCTGGATGAACGCCATCAGTACGGCGGTGAGCACCGCTCCGGCGAGCACCAGGCGCACCACGCTCGTCCCCGTACCGGCGGAGCCGATCACATGGACGAGCACTCCGGCCAGCAGGGCTCCGGGCAGCGCCCACCACATGGTGTCGGTGGCGCCGGAGGCCCCGAGCCAGGCCGTCGCGGCGACGATGCTCGCGGAGGCACCGGCGTTGATGCCGAGGAGTCCGGGTTCGGCCAGCGGGTTGCGCGAGACGCCCTGCATGAGGGTGCCCGCGACCGCGAGGCTCAGTCCGGCGAGGATACCGAGGACGGTTCTGGGATACCGGCTCTCGACGATGACGGTGAGGTTCGGGTCGGCGGTGCCCCTCAGGACGTCGAGAACTTCGCCGAACGAGGTGCTGCGGCTGCCGAACATGACGCTTGCGCAGAGCGCGAGTGCCAGCGCGGCGACCGCTGCGAGCAGGAGAAACACCAGTCGAGGGGGGGGGGGGGGGGGGGGGAAGGGGGAGAGGGGGGGGGGGGAGGGGGGGGGGGGGGGGGGGGGGGGGGGGGGTTTTTTTGGTTTGGTG
>NZ_JBVIPK010000004.1:149225-204586 GCF_055577965.1 Streptomyces sp. NPDC033165 | reverse complement strand
CCCTCCCCGCCCCCCCCCCCCCCCCCCCCCCCCCCCCCCCAACACAACCCCCCCCCCCCCCCCCCCCCCCCCCCCCCCCCCCCCCCCCCCCCCCCTCGGCGGTGCGACCGTGGTGGTAGGCATGAGAGTGAAGTGTGCCTTGTGGCCTTGGTGGATCGGATACCCGGACGGGGTTACTTGCCGGCCTTCTTGACAGCCTCGTCGATCAGCGGCAGGTAGCGGTCGATCGTCCACGGCACGGTCAGCGGGTTGATGATCGAGGAAGCGGTGACGAAGGAGTTGTCGTTGCTCGCGACGACGGCGCCCTTCTTGATCGCGGGGATCGCGCCGTACAGCTTCTGGCCCTCGATCTCCTTGCGGTTCTTCTCGTCCGTGTAGAACGTGAAGATCAGGTCACTGTCCTTCAGCTTCTCGGCGTTCTCCAGGCCGATGAGGGCCGAGTCGGTGCCGGGGGTCTCCTTGAAGCCGTTGACGACCGGGTCGACCTTCAGGCCGAGCGAGGAGACCATCTTGACGCGCTGCTCCTCGGGCTTGAAGACGCCGAGGGTTCCGGGGCCGGAGTTGTAGATGTAGGAGAAGGTGACGTCCTTGTAGTTCGGCCGGGTGGCCGCGGCGTCGGCGAGCTGCTTCTCGATCTTCGTCTTGAGGCCGTCGGTGTCCTCCGTCCGGCCCAGCGCCTTGCCGATGATGTCGATCTGCTCGTCCCAGTCGGTGCTCCACGCCTGGTCCGGGTAGGCGACCGTGGGGGCGATGTCCTTGAGGACGTCGTACTGCTTCTGGGTGAGGCCCGACCAGGGGGCGAGGATGACGTCCGGCTCAAGCTCGGTGATCGCTTCGAAGTCGATCTCCTCGCCGCCGGCGAACTGCTTGGGCAGCTTGTCGCCGGACTTCTTCACGGCTTCGTTGATCCAGGGGAGGTAGCCGGACTTGTCGCTGCCCCACGGGTAGCTCTCGATGCCGACCGGGGTCTGGCCGAGGGCTATCGCGGTCTCGGCGGAGCCCTGGCCGAGGGTGACGATGCGTTCGGGCTTCTCCTCGATCTTCGCGGTGCCGAGCGAGCTCTTGATCGAGACGGGGAAGGCGCCGCCGCTCTTCGCCGTGTCCTTGGCCCCGTCCTTGTCCTTGTCGCTGCCGCTGTCCGATGAGCAGCCGGTCAGGGCGACGGCGAGAGCGACGGCGGTGGCCGAAGCGGCGAGGGTGTGGCGACGCACGCGGGTGGAGCCGAGCATGGAGGGTCCTCAGGTTGGCCGAACGAGTGAAAGTTAGGCAAGCCTAAGCTAGAGGATTCGCCACTTCCAACAGACCCCCCCTCCAAACCCTCTCCAGCCCCCTCCCACAGTCCGCCTGTCAGTGCTCGTGCGGGGCGGACTCGCCGTCCTCCGGGGCCGGATTCCCGGCGGCGGCCTTTCCGGCGTGGACGGTGAAGGCAGCCGTACGGGCCTTGCCCTCGTGCTGGAAGTCGAGGAAGAGTCGATAGGCGCCCTTGCTCGGGGCCGTCGCGGTGAAGGAGATCTCCGGACCCGGCTCCGTCCGGCCGTCGCCCGGCTCTCCGTTCGGGTGGACGTGCAGATGGGCGAGGTCGCCGGAGCGCAGGGCCACGACATGCCCGTACGCACCGAGGTAGGGCTGGAGGTCGGTGACAGGCTTGCCGCCCTTCTCGACGTTGAGCTTCAGCTCGGTGCCCGCCCCCGGGCGCAGGGCGCCGTCGAGGGTGACCTCGTACCCGTCGACGGTCACCACCTTCTCGGCACGCGGCAGCGCCACGGGCCGCGCGTCGCCCGCGACGGAGAGGTCCGCGCCGAGGATGAGGCCCCCGGCGTTCTTCACGTCCGGGGTGAACTCGGCGAAGACGCGGTAGCCGCCGGCCTCCGGCAGCTCGACGGGCGCGGACCAGGTGCCGTCGGCGGCCCGGACCGGGTGCAGGTGCCGGTAGGTCGCCAGGTCGTTCGACGCGACGATCAGGCGCAGCTCCGTGCCGTGCTCACTGCGGAACGCGGTCACGTTGCGGAAGGTGTCCTCCTCCACGACGGCGAAGCGCAGCACCGCCTCCTTGCCCGCCTCGACCCTCGGCGTCCTGAGATCGAGGGCGAAGCCGCCCTCCGAGATCCGCAACCCGCCCGGGAGCTCAGCCGCCTCCCGCTTCTCCCCCTGAGCCCCTTCACCCTTCGGCGCCCCCTTCGCGCCGTGAGCCTCGCCGTGCGGGGGCGGCCCCTTCTCGGCGATCGCGGGGTCCAGCGCGCTGCCCACCGCGTACGCCGCCCCGAAGGTCGCCGCGAGCGCCGCCGCGAAGGCCGTGACCTTGAGCCCGGTATTCATGACCCACTCCCTCGTCGAGGCCGCTGGGGCGCGACCACACCTCCAACCATACCCCCTGGGGGTATACAGTCAAGCGGGGTCGAGCTCTGGTGATGGATACATCCTGGAGGTATGCGCAGAGGCCTTCTGCCCATACCCCCAAGGGGTACATGCTCATGCAGGAGGAAACACGCCGTCGTGCTGTTCGTCCGGTGGACGCGTTCAAGGCCCACGCCAGCTCGCCCTGCGAGAAGATATGTTCGAGCAGGAGAGGCATCGATGGCAGCGGTTTCGCTCGCAGTGATGGCGGAGGCGCGGAACAGCCGGAACAGGGGGATTCCATGGGGGCTTTCGTCGCTCTGGTGGCCGGGGTGGGCAGCTTGTCCGCACTCTGCGCTGTGGTGCTGGTCCGGCGAGGACGGCGCGGCCCCACGGACAACGCGGACGGGCTGCTGATCGAGCAGGAGGCCCGGTTGCGGGCACAGCAGATGCGCAGCAACGGGCGCGACTTCCGGGCCCATCCGCACGGGGGGCCCGGCTCGGGTTCTGGTCCGCGCCGTTACTGACGCCGCTACCGAGGCTACCGAGGTACGCCGTTACTGGCGTGCGTCGCTACCGTCGTGCGTGGCTAGTTGCCTACGTCGTTACGGCGTACGCCGTCACTGGTGTACGTCGTCACTGGTGTACGTCGTCACTGGTGTACGTCGTCACTGGCGTTACGTCGCTACCGGCCTCCCGCCAGCGCGCGGAGCAGGGTGTCCGTCTGATCGTCCATCGGGAAGAACGACTCCACCGCGAGCTCCGAGAGGGTCACATCGGCGGGGGCTCCGAAGGTGGCGATCGTGCTGAGGAACGCCATGTCGCCGAGCGGTGTACGGATGCGCAGCGGGACGACGATGCCCGTCGGGTCCACCGGGCCGGGGTCAGGGTCGAGGTCCGGCGGGTCCGGGTAGCCGGACACCTCCTCGTAGAGCTCCCGCAGGTCGCGGTGGCCGGTGGTGTTGGCCTGGTGCTTCAGCCTGCCGAGGGCGTGGGCGCGGACCTGGGCGAAGTTCAGGCACTGGGAGGCCAGTCCCTCCGGGTGGAGGATCAGGCGCATCACGTTGCCCCCGGACTCCGTCAGATGCGGGGGCACGACACCGAGCAGGATGTTCATCGCGTCGTTGCTCGCGACGATGTTCCAGATCCGGTCGATCGCGACGGCAGGGAAGGGCTCGTGCCCCGTCAGCATCACCTTCACCGCGGACCGGACCATCGTCATGCGCTCGCTGTCGAGCGGCGACTCCCGGTAGGCGGGGGCGTAACCAGCCGCCAGGAGAAGGCCGTTGCGGTCGCGCAGGGGGGATGTCGAGATGCTCGGCGAGCCGCAGGACCATCTCCCGGCCGGGGCGGGCCCGGCCGGTCTCCACGTAGGAGAGGTGCCGGGTCGAGGAGCCCGCCCTCAGGGCGAGATCGAGCTGGCTGAGCCCCCGGCGTCGCCGCCACTCGCGGAGCAACAGGCCTACGCGCGGCCTCTCTTCGGTGTCCATGGCCCCACCGTATCCATGACCTGGGAAGTCATGGAGTCGGGGCCGGGTCCATGACACGGTGTCATCACCCCACCGCACGAAGGAGATCCGTGATGACGCACGCCCTTTCGCCGTCCGCCGCACCCTCATCCGCACCCTCACCCTCAGCCGCGCCCGCACCCGCGTCGACACCTGCCTCCGCCTCCGTCTCTGCGGGGGCCGTACGGGACTCCGCGAGGTTTCTGCGCCTGGTGTTGCGTGTCGACAGTGTGAGCACCGCCGTGATGGGTGTGGTGTTGATCGCCGCCGCTGCGCCGCTGAGCTCCGCGACCGGGATGCCGGTGGCCTTCGCGGTGGCGTTCGGAATCTTCCAGATCGGCGGGGCGGCCTCGCTCGCGCTGATCGCGGGCTACCCGGTGATCCCGCCCGCCCTGGCCCGGACCGTCGTCGCCGTGAACGGCCTGTGCGCCGTCGGCTGCGTCGTGACGGCCTTCGCGGACTTCGTACCGCTGACCGGGTTCGGGGTCGTCTTCATGCTGATCGGCGCACTGATCGTGACGGTCTGCGCCGCACTCCAGTACACCGGGCTGCGGCGGATGACGGCCGCCACCCGGACCTGACGGAGCGGGGCCCCACTCAGGCCACTCAGGCCACTCAGGCCACTCAGGCCACTCAGGAGCGACGCAGGGTGAGCGCGCTGCGCTTCTCCGGCTGCGGTCGGCTGGCCCACAGGGTCCGTACATGCTCCAGATGGTGGCGCATCAGGGCCTCGGCCGCCCCCGCGTCCTTCGCGATCATGAGATCGAGCAGCGTCACGTGCTCCTCGGCGGAGTCGACGAGCACCCCGGCCTCGTCGAGTTCGGTGAGGCCGTAGAGCCGGGACCGCTTACGCAGATCGCTGACGACCGAGACGAGGTGTCGGTTTCCGCCGAGGGCCAGCAGGTCGAGGTGGAATCGGCGATCGGCGTCGAGGTAGCCGATGAGGTCGTGGCCCCGGGCCGCCGCGACGATGGCCTCGGCGCCCGGGCGCAGGGCTTCGAGCTGCTCTCGCGTGGCGGTGCGGACCACCTTGCCGACGGTGGGCACCTCGATGAGCGTACGGATCTCCGTGTACTCGTCGAGGTCCTGCTCGGTCATCTCCGTCACCCGGAAGCCTTTGTTCCGTACGGCTTCGACCAGGCCCTCGCGGGCGAGGTCGAGCATCGCCTCGCGGACCGGGGTGGGCGACACGCCGAACTCCGCCGCGAGGGCCGGTGCCGAATAGACGCCGCCCGGCTTGATCTCCCCAGCGATCAGCGCGGCGCGCAGGGCGTGGGCCACCTGGTCGCGGAGGTTCTCGGTGGGCGACACCAGCTTGCGCGACTGCAAGGTGACCACGGCATCCTCCGGGGCGCGGGACGCGAACTTCGCGACGAGCGATCAGTGCAATATCACGTTACCCCAGCGGGCTTCGCCCGCGGCCGCCCGGCCCCAGCGGAATCCTGCCGGTCACAGCAGAAACCCCGCCGGGAACGGATCGTCGGGATCGTGGCGGAACTGCGAGGTTCCGGTGATCCCGGCACGCCACGCGATGGTCGGCACGACCACGGGCACACCGGCCACCCGGCACTCCTCCAGCCGCCCCGTGAACGACGTACCGAGGAAGGACTCGTTCACGAAGTCGCGATGCAGCGGTTCGGGGCCTTCCACGACCACGAGGCCACCTTTGTTCTCGAACTCGGTCTCCGGGGACGGAACTTGGCTGAGCTCCCCCAGAGGTGGAGCAGGAGCCCGACCAGCTCCGTTTCCGGCGCTGTCTCTTGCCCGAGACGGGGAGGCCGCCCTCCCCGGACCCACTGGTCCCGCCCGCGACCGGCCCCCGGCCGACTACGGCCACCGAGAGGCCGGCCCGGGCGGCGCAGTAGGCACACGCGGCGTCGGCCACTCCGGCACCCAGGACTCCGGAATCCACGAGCCACGGCCCCCCACCGGCTACGGCACCCACGGCTCCAGCGCCGATCGTGACGAGATCCACGGACTCCCCTTGAGCACGGCAGCAACATGCCACACGAGTCATTCACATGCCACATGCCACATGCCACATGCCACATGTCACATGTCACATGTCACGTGCCGCAGACGCTGCCAACACCGCGGACAGCGGGCAGGGCGCACTCAGTACTCGGCGGAGACCGCGAGCCCCGAGACCGCCTTCTCACCGGCGACCGAGACGTAGTGCCAGCCTGGTTCGGGCGCGTTCACGGTCACCGTCTCGGCGTTTCCGGGCCCGGCGGACCGGTGGGTGTACGCGGTCTTGCTCGGCCAGTTGCCCGCCCGGTGGTAGAGGTCGGCGTTGCCTGTCCCCCCGGCCGTGGTGATGCGCAACCGCGGTGTTCCGGCGGGGACATAGAGATACAGGTAGGCGTAGTCCCCGGCTCGGACGGAGATCCCGGAGCGTGCGCAGTCGCGGTCGAGCCGGGCCGTGTCGGGAAGGGTGCACTCGGGGAGGCCGGGCGGGTCGGTGATCCCGCCGCAGTCGCCCGCCGCGCAGACCGTGAGCCAGTCGTACCAGTCGCTGTCGTACCGGGTGCCGATCGTGGACTTCAGGTGCGTGCGGGCGGCGTTCCAGTCACCGGCGCGATAGCGGCCGAGGACGATGTCCAGGTCGGCGCGGTGCGACTGGAGCATGTAGCGGACCGCGAGATAGCCCCAGCGGTACACCCGGGCGCTGTCGCTGTTGTCGTAGGTGGTGTCGAAGAGGGTGCTCAGCGGGTAGGTGCGCTTGCCCGCCTCGGACAGGGCCTCCTCGTAGGTGAGTCGGCGGTAGGAGTACGAGACGTACTCCGCGAAGCCCTCGACCCACCAGACGGTCGGGGTGGTCATCCCGTCGGCGAAGTCACCGGCCATGGTGAAGCGGCCGTCGAGGTAGTGGGTGTACTCGTGGTTGAGGTTCCAGATCTGGAAGTCGGGCCGCAGCCATTCGGCCTCGTACGCGATGAAGCGCGGCTGGTTCCCGGCGGCGGACGGGTCGCCCTCCAGATACATGCCGCCGTTGTCGGTGTCGATGCCGAACATGGCGCCCGCGTACGTGCCGTAGTCGTCGCTGGAGTCGTACACGACCACTTCGAGGCGGGTGTTCAGATCCCCGGCGACGGGCCCGTCGTCCCGGGCGATGTCGTGGAAGAACGCGTCCTGGTCCGCGAGGTTCGCGCAGGTGGCGGCAAGCTGCCCGGCGGACATCTCCTGGGCGCGGATGCGCAGACTGTCGCTGCACTCGTGCCGGACGGGCAGCGCCGCATCGTCCAGGCGGCCGGGGAGGTCGCAGGTGCCGAAGTACGCGCAGTTGGCGTCGTCGTAGTGATTGGCCATCTCGGCGAGGCCCACCCACAGCGGGGCGGTGGGGCCGGTGATGGACGTCCGGCCCAGGAGCCCCTTCACCTGCGGGCGGACGGCGGGCCGCAGCGCGTCGTACTGAAGGAAGCGGGCGAGTTCGCGGCCCGCGTTGGTGGTGAGGAACGCGTGATCGGTGCCCAGCAGGCCGAGGGTGCGGGAGGCGAAGGAGTGCACCGTGTCGACGGTACTGCTGTCCTCCGTGACGGCGGTGACGAACGCCGGGAGCTGGTGCCCGCGGAAGAGCACGGTGAAGGTGCTGTTCACGGCGTTGCGCATGTGCCAGAGGGCGTTGTACGAGCTGTCGTAGTCGGTGAGCAGCCACTCGACCACGCCGAGATAGCGGGCGTTCTCCCGGGCGCTGTCGATGAGTATGACGGCTTCGGAGAGGGTTTCGCCGTTGGCGTCGGTGACGTCGCGGGAGCGCGGGGAGGCGAAGAAGGCGTCGAGCCCGCGCCGTATCGCGGTCGTGAGCGCGGGCCCGTAGGAGCCGACGGCCGCCTCGTTGTACCACTGCACGTAGTACCCGGCGCGCAGATACAGCACCAGCTGCTGTACGCCGGTGGAACCGTCACCCGGGTAGTAGTCGGCGGCGCCGCGCAGCGCGTACGCGACGGTCACCATCTGCGCCTCGCGGAAGGCGAGTCGGGCGTCCTCCCCGGTCAGGCCGAACAGGGTGTTGACGCAGCCGACGGTCGACTCCTTGATCCGCTGCACCAGGGCGGCGCCGGTGCGGGAGGTGAAGTCGGCCGGATCGCAGGGGGCCTCGGCCGCGGCCGCCCCCTGGACCGGCTTGTCGTAGTCACGTCTGCGCTCCTCGCCGGAGGCCGGAACCGGCCCGCGCTCGTCGACCGGGAGCGCCGAGGCACGGACATGCTCGGGCTCGGCCGATCCGCTCCGGCTGAGCGCGTCGACGGGCGGGATCTCCGCCCTGTCGGCGGCCGACGGAGAAGTGGCCACGGACGAGGACGGTGCCGTCCGGGACGGGGACGGCGCGGCGGATGCGTACGCAGGGCCGCCGAGCAGGGTCAGGCCCATGCACATGCAGAGCGTCAGGGCTGCTTGCCTGAGGGCGCGTTGACATCGCGTCCGGGCTGGTCTCACCAGCTGCCTCCTCGGGAGGAACACCCGAAACGGGTGTGGGGGGATGGGGATGGGATGGACGGCGCTACAGCACCCCGCAAACCACCTTTGACATGGGCACGCAAGGTGCCATGCGACAGTACAATTTCACACAGCACTACTTTTGAGAAGGCGTACGGCCGGACTTTCGCGCGCCGGTGGAGGAGGGGTCGAAAGGACTGGCGGAAGGCCAGGGCAGGAGCAACCGTCAACGTCTGGCCGCCTGCCGCTCGGCGATCCCGCCTCGCGCCGAGCTACGTGACCGCCCGGGACAAGGCCGTCCTGTACTCCTACGCCGCGAGGCGTGCAGCGCGTATCGGCCCGATCCCGTGCGGCGGGGAGTCGGCTATCAGCCTCTGGCCCAGCCGGTTCCGGACAAACTCGGCCTACTTGTCGGTGAGGGCCTTCGTCAGGGCCTTGCGCAGCTTCCCCGCCACCTTGACCGGGTCGTCGAGCCGGCCCAGTTGTTGCGTCAGCCCCGCCAGAACGGCCCGTGGCTGTGCCCGTTCGGCCCGGCAGCCCCGTGCGAAGTCCGTCAGGAGGACAGCCACGGCGACAGGGGCGCCGGTCACAGCGGTCGGCATTGGAACGTGCCGGCACATCGGCGCCCGCAGGTAGCAGCGGCGCGATGCGGCCGCCCCTGACCACGAACGACGCCGTTAGGATTTCTTCTCCCGGGTGCCTCAACCACCGGCTCACTCGACACGACGAGCCGACCGGGTGTAACCAAGGGGACACGGAAACCAACGGGTGGGGACAGCGCATGCGAGAAGGCCGGTGGACCACGGTCACCGAGTCCGAGTTCGATCACGAGCGGCGTGGGCTGAAGGCCATCCGCGAGCAGTTGCCGGACTCCGATCCGTGGCGGGCGTGGTCGAACTTCACCTTCACCGCGAACAGCGGCCACGTCCGTGAGGTAGATCTGCTCGTCGTCGCCCCCGGCGGCGTCTGCATGATCGAACTGAAGAACTGGCACGGCTCCCTCACCAGCGAGAACGGCACGTGGGTCCAGACCGCACCGAACGGACGCCGCATCCCGCACGGCAACCCGCTGCATCTGGTCGACAAGAAGGCGAAGGAGCTGGCCGGCCTGCTGGGCCAGCACGGCAGGCGGGTGTGGGTGGGCGAGGCCGTCTGCTTCACCGAAGGCTCTCTGCGCATCCGGCTCCCGGCCAACGACCAGAACGGCGTGTACACCGTCGACGAGTTGGTCACCATGCTCGAGCAGCCGCCGCGCGACGAGCGCCGCCGGATCACCGCACCCGGTTCCCGGGATATCAAGAACGCGCTGGACCGTGTCGGCATCCGCAAGAGTGATGCCGAGTTCAAGGTCGGTCCGTACGAGCTGAAGCGGAAGTCCTTCGACACCGGGCCGACCTGGGCTGACTACCTGGCCGAGCACAGTGAGCTGCCGGAGACCGCCCGGGTCCGCGTCTACCTACGGGAGCGCGGTTCGGACGCCACCATTCGCCGGTCGGTGGAGAACGCGGCCCGGCGCGAGGCCGCGGTGCTGCAGAGGTTCCAGCATCTCGGTGTGGTGCAGCTCAAGCAGTACAACCCGTCGGGTCACTCGGCGGGGCCCGCGTTGATCTTCGACTACCACCCGCAAACCCTGCGCCTGGACGAGTACCTGCTCCAGTACGGCGAGAAGCTCGACATCCTCGGCCGGATGGCCTTGGTGCGCCAGCTGGCGGAGACCATGCGCTCCGCTCACTCCAGCCGGATCTTCCACCGGGCGCTGGCGGCCCGCTCGGTGCACGTCGTACCCCGTGACCGGGGGCGACGGGATCACGATCTGGGCGAGGAGGCCGCCTGGCTGGCCCCCAAGCTCCAGATCTCCGACTGGCAGATCGCCACACAGCAGAGCGGCACGGCACCCGGTTCGACCCGGCTCGCCCCGACCGCGCTGTCCACGACGCACCTCGCCGAGGGCTCGGACGCCTATCTCGCCCCCGAACTGCGGGCCCCGAGCGCGGACCCGGTGTATCTGGACGTGTACGGGCTCGGCGTCCTGACCTACCTCCTGGTCACCGGCAGAGCGCCCGCCGCGAGCCAGGCCGAGCTGCTGGCCCGGCTTGAGGCGGGCGAGGGGCTGCGGCCCAGTTCGCTGGTGGACGGTCTCTCTGAGGACATCGACGAACTGGTGCAGTTGGCGACCGCCTACCGCCCGGAGCACCGGCTCTCCACGGTCGACGAGTTCCTGGAGATGCTGGAGCTGGTCGAGGACGCGCTCACTGCCCCGTCCACCTCACCCGTGACCGAGACCCCGGAGAAGGACCCGCTGGAAGCCGTCGCCGGGGATGTCCTGGGCGGGCGCTGGGAGGTCCGCCGACGCCTCGGTACGGGTTCGACGAGCCGCGCCTTCCTGGTCCGGGACCTGGAGGCAGCGGCGCGCGGCACCCGGCCGCTGGCCGTCCTGAAAGTGGCCCTTTCTGACGGCCGCGGCGATGTGCTCCGCCGGGAGGCGGAGGTCATGGGGCGGCTGCGCCCGGACTCACGCGTCATCCGCCTCGTCGAGCCGGAGCCCCTGCGGATCGCGGAGCGGACGCTGCTCGCCCTGGAATACGTGGGCGACGAGCGGGACGACGACGCGGAGAGCACGGAGTCAGGCGGCAAGCGCACCCGGCGCCGGCAGGAGACCGTGGCCCGCCAGCTCCGCGACAGCGGGCGTCTTCAGGTCGATCAGTTGGAGGCGTACGGGGAGTATCTGTTCGGCGCGGTCGACTTCCTGGAGGGCGAGGGCGTCTGGCACCGGGACATCAAGCCCGACAACATCGCGATCCGGGTCCGCCCGAACCGCACGCGCGAGCTGGTCCTGATCGACTTCTCGCTGGCCGGTTACCCGGCACGGGAGTACGAGGCGGGCACGGACGGCTACCTGGACCCGTTCATCGGCACGCTGACGCGTACGGCCTACGACTCGCACGCGGAGCGGTACGCCGTCGCGGTCACCCTGCACCAGATGGCCTCCGGCGAACTGCCCAAGTGGGGGGACGGCTCGGTCCTGCCCCGCCAGACCGACCACAAGGAGTTCCCCCACCCGACGGTCGCGGCCGACGCGTTCGAGCCGGCGGTACGGGACGGACTGGTCGCGTTCTTCCAGAAGGCCCTCCATCGGGACGCCTCCCTGCGCTACCCCGAGCTGAAGCCGATGCGGGACGCATGGCGGAAGATCTTCCTGGACGCCTCGCAGACCGTTCCGTCCAGCTTCTCCCGCCCCACCGGCACCCCGACCCCCGTCTCCGAAGAGGCTGGCCGGCCCGCCATCGCGGACGCCGAGCCGCTCAGCGCGGAGCAGCAGCGCGACCGGGCCGCCAAGGACGTCACCCGCGAGACCCACCTCTCGGCGGCCGGGCTCACCGAGGCCGCCCAGTCCTTCCTCTACAACCTGGGCATCACCACGGTCGGCGGTCTCCTGGACTACAGCCGCCGCAAGCTCGTCAACGCGCCGGGGCTCGGGGCGAAGACCCGGGGCGAGGTGCAGCGCCGTCAGCGGGAATGGGGCGAGCTACTGCGCGAGGCGCCAGTCTCACCGCTGACGGCCCGGGGCCGTGCGGAGGCCAAGGAGGAGCTGGCGCAGCTCACCTCGGGCGAGACGGCGGTGCTCGACGCCCTCGCCACGGACGGCAAGGCGGCGGGGCTGTCTAGTGCAGCACTCCGCTCGGTCAGCCTGGACACGCTCGCCACGATCCTGGTCCCGGAACTGAACAACAACGGTTCCAACAGCAACAAGGTGGAGATGGTCCGCCTGCTGCTGCGCCTGCCGAACGAGCGCGGTGTCCTGCCGGACATCGGAGTCTGGCCCCGGCCCAAGGACGTCGCCGAGCTGGTGGGCATCACCCCGCAGCGCGTCTACCAGATGCTCAAGGAAGAGCGGAAGCGCTGGAGGAAGGACCCGGCGGTTCAGGCGCTGCGCGCCGAGATCATGGATCTCCTGAAGGGGCTGGGTCGGATCGCGTCCGCCTCGGAGATCGCTGACGCCCTCGCGGTGCGGCGCGGTACGCAGCTGTCCGAGCGGGAGCAGCGCCGGGCGCTGGCGCTGGCGGCGGTTCGGGCCGTGGTGGAGCTGGAGCAGTTCGACCCGGAGAGCGCCCAGTTCCAGCACCAGGCGAACCGCGGGGCCACCGACGAGTCCCTCGGCGCGGGTCTGCTGGCCCTGGACGTCCGGGAGCCGGACGAGGAGGCGGGGACGCCGGGCGACCCTCCGGACACCCCGACGGCCCCGGGCCTCCTCGACTACGCGACCCGGCTGGGCAAAAAGGCGGGCAGCCTGGCGGAGCTGGACACCCTGCCGACGGCGACGACGGTCCTCGGCGAACTGGCGGCGGTCGCCCCGCCACCGGGGACGGTGGAGTGGGACGAACGCCGCCTGGTGGAGCTGGCCGCCGCCGCCTCGGAGAACGCTGCGGCCACCCCCCGCCTCGAGATCTACCCCCGCGACCTCGACCTGGTACGCGCGCTGCGCCTGACCCAGGCCGGTCTGGTGCGCCTGATCCCGGGATCGCCGGAGGCACGGCAGCCGGGGATCACCGGCGACGACGTGCACGAGCGCGTACGGGCACGCTTCCCGGAGCTGGTCGTGCCGGACGGCCGGGGCGGCACGACCGCCGACCTGCCGACAGCGGGCCCGCTGACGAAGGCACTGCGGGAAGCGGGCTTCGAGCTGACCCTCGCCACCCGCGAGGACACCGGGACGCTGCGCTATCTCCCGACGCGGATGGACGCGGCGTCCAGCTACCTCACCACGGACAGCTGGGGCCGCTCGACGAACCTGGGCGCGGTCACGCGCTACGCGGACGATCCGCTGGTGGCAGCCGCGGTACGCACCGACGAGCGCCTCGTCGCCTCGGCCCGCAGGGACGGTTACCGGGTTCTGACGGTACGCCAGGACCTGTCGCCGAAGGCGGTACGGTCCCTGGCGCGCGAGACCGGGGAGGGCGCGCTGGGCGCACACGCGGTGTCGGCGACGCAGGTGTTCCTGGACGCCCTGCGCGCGCTGGTCCCGCCGGGCACGAAGCCGACGTGGGAGACGCTGCTGAAGGCGGACGCGGCGGAACCGGGGCACCGGGGCGCGGTGAAGTTCGCCGAGTACGCACGTACCGCGTGGGGCTCGGTCGAACCGCGTGTACGGGAACTGCTGGCGGAGGGCGGCCCCGGGACGCCGCCGGTGCTGCTGACGGACGCGAACGTCTTCGCCCGGTACGACGCGATGGGCGTCCTGGACCGGCTGGCGCAGGCGGCACGCCATGGCGGGCGGGGGCTGTGGCTGCTGGTCCCGCAGGGCGACCCGGCCCGCGAGCCGAAGCTCGGCCAGGTCGCGGTCGCCTATCAGGCGGGCCTGGGCGAGTGGATCGAACTTCCGGACGCGTGGGTGGACGACGTCCACCGGTCCGTACCCGCCGCCAGGAGCGGCATCCGGCAACACCAGGGGGAAACCAAGTGATCGACCGCAAGGCTCTGTTGAACGACCTGAAGCAGCAGGTCAAGGCGGCCGAGACGGACCTGTCCCAGCAGGTGAAGGCCGTGACCGATGTGGGTACGCGGCTGCGCGCCGAGTACGACCGGGCCCGGAAGCTGGGCCGTACGGCGGCGACCTGGAACTCCTGGCTCGACGAACGCGTCACGCAGGTCGCGGTGGCGTGGGTGCTGGGCACGGTGTTCGTCCGCTTCTGCGAGGACAACCGCCTGATCCCGGAGCCGTACCTGACGGCCCCGGAGGACGACCGCCGCGACCTGGCGCTCGCCCGCTTCGAGGACTACGTGTCCACGTCGGACGACCCGACGTACCGGGGCTGGCTGGAGACGGCGTTCGAGGAACTGGGCGCGGGCCAGGCGGGCCAGCTGCTCTTCGACAAGAAGCACAACCCGCTGTTCCAGATCCCGCTGTCGCACGACGGGGCCCGCGACCTGGTCGACTTCTGGCGCGCCCGGGACGAGGAGGGCGTGCTCGTCCACGACTTCACGGACCCGCTGGAGAAGGACGGCGACGGCACGAAGGGCTGGGACACCCGCTTCCTGGGTGACCTGTACCAGGACCTGAGCGAGGCGGCCCGGAAGACGTACGCGCTGCTCCAGACACCGGAGTTCGTGGAGGAGTTCATCCTCGACCGGACGATGACCCCGGCGGTAAGGGAGTTCGGGTACGAGGGCCTGAAGATGATCGACCCCACGTGCGGGTCGGGGCACTTCGTGCTGGGCGCGTTCCGGCGGCTGGTGCGGCTGTGGGCGGACGGGCAGCCGGGGCGGGATGTGCATGAGCGGGTGGCCGCTGCGCTGGACTCGGTCCACGGGGTGGACCTGAACCCGTTCGCGGTGGCGGTGGCGCGGTTCCGGCTGCTGGTGGCGGCTATGGCGGCTAGCGGGGTGCGGACGCTGGGGGAGGCAGCCCAGTTTGAGTGGCCGATTCACTTGGCGGTGGGGGACTCGCTGATCAAGGCTCGGCAGTTGGAGCTGGACCTGACGCTGGATGGAGATGAGGAGGGCGAGGATGAGCTGGCCTCGTTCGCTTACGCCACCGAGGACGTGCACGACCATCCTGGGATTCTGCAGCAGGGAAAGTACCACGTAGTGGCGGGAAACCCCCCCTATGTTCAGGTAAAGGATCAGGGACTGAATAAACTTTATAAAGAATTGTACGACGCTTGCTCGTTGCAGTATGCGCTGTCCGTGCCATTCGCTCAACGATTCTTCGAGTTGGCAAAAATCGGTGATGCCGATGGTCGCGGCTTCGGGCTGGTCGGCCAGATCACAGCAAATTCGTTCATGAAGCGCGAGTTTGGCTCCAAACTCATCGAGGAGTATTTCGCACACAAAGTCGAGCTGACCGAGGTGATTGACACGTCGGGCGCTTACATCCCCGGACATGGCACACCAACCGTAATTTTGGTCGGCAAACGCCGCGACGGAGTGGGACGCACCGCGTCCATCCGAACTGTGCGGAGCGTCCAGAGCGAGCCTTCCGCGCCGGAGCGAGGCGAGGATGGGCTTGTATGGCGAGCCATCGTTGATCAGATCGACACGCCAGGGTCCATTAGCCAATGGGCTTCCGTGGATGATTTGGCAAGAGACCGCTATTTTGCGAAGCAACCTTGGATTCTCACCGACGGCGGACTAGAGCTGAATGAGAGAATTGAATCAGCGAAGACAGGGAAGCTCGGCCAAATTCAGCGAGTTATCGGTAGATATGGACACACCGGCAGCGACGACGCATACTTCGCACCATTGGGCACCTGGAAGCGCTACGGCGTTTCCAGTTCTCATAGCATTCCCTTGATCGGCGGTGATGCAGTTCGCGAATGGAACATCCAAGGCAGTATCGAAACTATTTTCCCCTATGGAGACACGCTTAAGCCCGAGCTGGCCGAAGATTTCGCACCGCTACTGTGGGGCTATCGATCCCTTCTTCGCACCCGTCGCGAACCAGGAGGAACGCACGACGAAATCGGTTTGACATGGTTCGAGTGGAGCCGCTGGCACCCTGAGCGCTATTCCGCTCCACTCGGAATCTCCTTCCCATTCGTCGCGACTCACAATCACTTCGCCCTCACCCAGGGCGGTCTTACATTTAAGCAAACGGCTCCGGTTATCAAGTTGAAGGATGGAGCAAGCGAAGAAGACTACGTAAATCTACTCGGCCTGCTCAATAGCTCTACTGCAGGCTTCTGGTTGCGGCAAGTTAGCCATGACAAGGGTCGACCCGGTGCAGAGATTGCTGGTGCCGACGAACCCTGGGAGCATCGATTCGAATTCACAGGAACTAAACTCGAGGAGTTCCCACTCCCAGATACTTACCCAACAGTTCTGGCTGCTGCCATAAATTCACTTTCCAAAAGCCTCTCCGCCAGCGCCCCTAATGCGCTTGTTTCTTCAGGAACACCTTGCGCAAGCGATCTGCAAAGCGGCCGAGCCCTGTGGAAATCTATTCGAACTGAAATGATTGCTCTGCAGGAAGAATTGGACTGGCAGGTTTACGCAATTTATGGCCTGCTAGACAATTCGATGACGGTGCCCGTCAATCAAGTTCCCAAAATTTCAGCATCCGAACGCGCCTTTGCTATAGTTCTGGCACGCAGGGCCCAAAGAAGAGAAGCAAACACCACCTGGTTCGAGCACCATAATCACAAGTTCACCCCTGTCACCGAAATTCCGACCCACTGGCCTGCTGCCTACCGTGACGTCGTACAAAGGCGCATCGATGCTATCGAATCAAGCCGTGCCATCGGCATGGTCGAGCGGCCAGAGTACAAGCGTCGCTGGGCTACGGAAGGCTGGGACGCCCTTCAGCAGAAGGCCCTCTACTCCTGGTTGCTGGATCGGATCGAGAAGCGCGATCACTGGTTCGACGAGAACGACATGCCAGTCCTCGTCACTCTCTCCCGTCTCACCGATGTTCTCTCCCGCGACGGGGACTTCGTCTCCGTCGCCAAGATCTACGAGCCGCACAAGGAACTCCACACCGTCGTTGCTGAGCTGATGACCGGTGAGCACGTGCCGTTCCTCGCCGCCCTGCGCTACAAGCCCTCCGGGCTCAAGAAGCGAGCGGACTGGGAGCACGTGTGGGATCTTCAGCGGCAGGAGGACGCGGCGCCGGACGAGCTGGCCAAGCGGAAGATCCGGGACACCATCCCCGTACCGCCGAAGTACACCTCCGCCGACTTCCTGCGGCCCTCCTTCTGGAAAGCGCGCGGCAAGCTGGACGTGCCCAAGGAGCGGTTCATCTCGTACGGGCAGAGCAACGCGGCCACGCCCGAGCTGTACGGCTGGGCCGGCTGGGATCACCGTGAGCAGGCGTACGCGCTCGACGCGTACATCGCGTCACACGAGGCCCTGACCGCCGAAGAGCTGGCCCCGTTCCTCGCGGGTCTGCTCGAACTCCAACCCTGGCTCGACCAGTGGCACAACGAGTTCGACGCCACCTTCAGCTCCTCCCCCGCCACCTACTTCCGGGGCGACCGGCAGATGGTCCAGGGCGAGAACGGGCTCACCGACGACGATCTGCGCGCATGGCGGCCAGTCGCCTTCAAGCGGGGTGCCAAGAGGAAGTAGCCCGCACCCAAAGACGTCGATGGCCCTCGCTGAACGTGTCAGCGAGGGCCATCTTGTACCAGGGTCGGGGTCAGGCGTTCAGCTCGCCATTCCTTACGGCAGTCACGAACGACGACCAGCCGCCAACCGCGAACGCGAGCGCGGGGCCGGACGGGTTCTTGCTGTCACGAACAGGGACGACATCAGAGAAACTGTCAGAAACCTCTACGCACTGGCCGCCGTCAGAGTTGCTATAGCTGCTCTTGCGCCACACGGCAATGCTCAGGTCAATGGATCGCACGGTACTTCCTCCAACACGCGCAGAATGTGCTGACGCGACTCGCCCGGGGACGACGCCAAGTCCCGCACCGAATCGTACAGTTGCTGGAGCTCCTCCACCTGCCGAGATGCCTCGATCAGGTTGCCGTGGCTTGCACTCTCCACGTATGCAACAGTACGTCCCTCGGCAACACGTAGGAACATCACGTCGGTACTCGACAGACTGTGTGCACCAGCGCTGTGCGGCAAAACCTGCACGACCACGTGGGGCCGGGACGCCACCTCCAGCAGATGCTTGAGCTGTTCCCGCCATGCGATCCCGTCGCGGAGGCCCGTACGCAGCACCGTCTCAGAGAGGATGCAGCGGAAGTGAGGTCCGCCCTCGCCCTCAAGTAGATCCCGCCGCGTAAGTCGAGCCTTCACCTGTGCCTCGATCTCCTCGCCTGTGAGCCGTCCAGCCGCCAGCACTTCTCGCGCGTACGCCTCCGTCTGCAGCACTCCAGGCAGTACTCCCACCGCAAAGTGCCACATGCTCACCGCCTCCGCTTCCAGCGTCATATACCGCCGGTACCGCTCCCGGAACTGCGTCTGGTCACTCACCGCCAACTCCCACAGCGCCAGCAGCAACCCAGGCGTCCCGTAGTGCGTGTCCAGCGCCTGGACCACCTCCGGGCCGCCGACCGTCTCCCCCTTTTCCATCTTGCCGAACAGCGACCAGTCCCAGCCCAGCCGGTCGCCCAGTTGCCGCAGGCTGTGGCCGCGTGCCGTGCGCAGGAGGCGTAACTCCTCCGCGAACCGTGCTCGTGGTTCCCTGCTGCGGCCCGTGACCGCTCGCCTCGTCGGCATCGCGCCCTCCGTGGAACGTGTGGAACTTGCGGATCCGGCCGGGGAAACTCCCCCGGCTTCGGCAGGACTCCGCCCCTGACCAGGGCATTCTCGTAACGAGCCCCTCACGCAACGTAGTTCACGACCTACGGCCGGAGCACCGGTTCCGCGCAACAACCAGCCGAAAGAAGAGGCCCCCACATGTCCTCCAAGCCGCCCCTCCCCCGCCGGACGCCCCAGCACACCTCCGCCACCACGGCCACCGCCGCCCACGTCCCGGTTCCGCCCGGCGGACTCCCGGGCTCGGCCAAGGTCCAAGAGGCCCTGGACGCCCGCGACGCCCTCGCCGCCGCCCTGTCCCGGGCCGGCATCCAGCTTCCCGCGATGGATGTCCGTACCCCGTGGGCCGACGCCCTCCGCGAGGACGGCACACCCTCCCCGTACGGCGACGGCGGCGAGAACGCCCACGACCACACGCAGCCGACAACAGAGCGGTCCGGCGAGATCCGTTACGCCCTCGTCCACCTCGGCGTGTGCTCCGCCCCCGTGGCCCACGCCCTCGCGACGGCGATCACCAACGGGCTGGCCCGGTGACCGAGGACGGCGTCCCCGGCGTCGGGGTTGCCGTCCACGACAGCGGGAGCGGGCGGGTCGGGCTCGTGGCGGGCCAGCGGAGCCCGTACGTCCTGCTCCGGCCGCTCGGCGGAGGCCGGGAGTGGGAGGCCGATCCGGGGCACCTACGACCGCTCAGCCGGGCCGAGTTCCTGAGCGCGCAGCTCGCCGAGGTCAACGCCCGCAGCCGACAGCCGCACCACTTCTGACCTCGGCGGCCGCCACCGGTGGCGCGCGCCGGGAGGGGTCCTCTCGGCCTCGCGTTCGAAAAGCCTCGCCGCCTGTCATACCCCCGTCCTACGATGAGAAGGATCATCTCAGCGGCCCGCCGGGCTTCCGTTCCGCGTCAGCGGACTGAAGAGGACATGCCCCCACCCGCACGAGTCATTTCGTGCTGCCTGGGGGCAATTCCTTGCTGTTCCGCGAGTCCGCCGCGTCCGTCGCCGCCCGCAACCTCGAAGGTTCGCTGACGCTGCATCTGATGGAGAACTTCAAGCACGCGCACGGCCGTAGTGCCGGGGACTCCGAGGTGCGCTCCTGGAAGCGCAGCATCCCCGCCCTCACCGGGGCGCTGCTCGACGCGGGGCTCGGCGAGGTCGAGATGCTCATCGAGTACTCCCTGCCGCTGACCAGCAAGCGTGCCGACGTCCTGCTCGCCGGGGTGCACCCGGTCACCGGGGAGCCGTCGTACGTCGTGGTCGAACTCAAGCAGTGGAGCAAGGCCTACGCGGAGGAGGACGAGCCGCTGCTCTGCCGGATCGACGCCTACCCGCGCCCCCTGCTGCACCCCATCGAGCAGGTCCGGGGCTACGTCTCGTACCTGCTGTCGTTCAACGGCGCTCTGGAGCGGATCCCGGAGTCGGTCGCCGGAGTGGCGTTCCTGCACAACGCGAAGGAAGCCGACATCAGCCCCCTGCGCGAGGTAACGGGAGACATCCAGGGGTCCATGTACACCGCCGAGCAGCGTGGCGCATTCCTCGACTTCCTGCGTTCGCGGCTCGCCCCGAAGTCCGGGGCGCACTCCGCCGACCTCCTGCTTCAGGGGAAGGTACGCCCCTCCAAGCAGTTGATGGCGGTCGCGGCGGCCGAGGTCCGCGACCGTGAGCAGTTCGTGCTCCTCGACGAACAGCGGGTCGCCTACGAGCTGGTGCTCTCCGCCGTGCGCAGGGCGAAGCGGTCGAACCACAAGCAGGTGGTCGTCGTGACCGGTGGGCCGGGCTCGGGAAAGAGCGTGATCGCCCTGTCGCTCCTCGGCGAGCTGTACCGGCGCGGCGTGACCGCCCTGCACGCGACCGGGTCCGCGTCGTTCACCAAGACCATGCGCAAGGTCGTGGGGCACCGGAAGCCCGAGGTGCAGAAGTTGTTCATGTACTTCAACAGCTTCATGGACGCCGAGCCCAACGATCTCGACGTCGTCATCTGCGACGAGTCCCATCGGCTCCGCAAGACTTCCGCCAACCGCTACACCAAGGCCGAGCTGCGCACCGGCCGCCCCCAGGTCGCGGAACTGATCGAGGCCGCCCGCGTACCAGTGTTCCTGCTGGACCAGCACCAGGTGGTGCGCCCCGGCGAGATGGGAACCAAGGAGCAGATCAGGGCGGCCGCCGCCGCGATGGGCCTGGACTGCGTGGTTGTGGAGCTGGACAGCCAGTTCCGCTGCGGGGGCAGCGACGCGTACGTGAAGTGGGTCGCGAACCTGCTGGGGCTGGAGGGCGACGGGCCCGTGGCGTGGGAGCCGGACGGCAAGGTGGAACTGCGGACCGCCGAGAGCCCGCAGGAGCTGGAGGACTTCCTGATCGCCAGGCGGGCGGAGAAGTACGGGGCGCGCATGGCGGCCGGGTACTGCTGGAAGTGGACGACGAAGATCACGCCGGAGATGTCCGCCCTGCCCACCGACGTCGTCATCGGTGACTGGGACCGGCCGTGGAACCTGTACGGCGACCGCTCCGTGCTCGGTGCGCCGCCGGCGCCGCTGTGGGCGACCGATCCGGCCGGGTTCGGTCAGGTGGGGTGCGTGTACACCGCCCAGGGCTTCGAGTACGACTGGTCGGGCGTCATCATGGGGCCGGACCTGGTGTGGCGGACCGACCGGTGGGTGGTCGACCGTACGGCGTCGAAGGACCCGGTCTTCACCAAGGCGACCCCGGACGCCGACGTGGCGCGGCTCATCCGCAACACGTACAAGGTGCTGCTGACCCGGGGCATGGTCGGAACGATCATCTACTCCACCGACCCCGAGACCCGGGAGAAGCTGCGCTCCCTCGTCAGCCCGGAGGCCGTGGCGAAGGACCTGGCCGCCGTCTGACCCGGGGCGGTCCCGGGATGGCGGGATCATTGGTCCGCTGTCGTACCCACGCCATACGATCGGACCACACCACCTGCCATCAGCCCGCCGGAGAGTGAGACCGCCCATGGCCCAGCAGCCGCCCCTGCTCCGCGATGTCATCGACATCAAGGAGTCCCTGTCGACCTCGGACTTCGTTCTCCGGCTCTCGGAGGCGACGACCCCGGCCGGCGCCGAGGGCGCTCTGCGGGACTACGTGGTCACGGAGCGGCTGCGGGACAACTTCGACGAGGCCCTGGGCCTGATCAAGGCGGCGCTGGACGGGCACACGTCGAAGGCGGCCTATCTGCACGGTTCGTTCGGTTCGGGTAAGTCGCACTTCATGGCGGTGCTGCACGCCCTGCTGAGCGGCAGCCCCGCCGCACGGGCACGGGTCGACCTCGACCCGGTGCTGTCCAAGCACGAGTGGCTGGGCACTGACGGGAAACGGTTCCTGCTGGTGCCCTACCACATGCTGGGGGCCAAGGCCCTGGAGCAGCGGGTCCTCGGGGGCTATGTCACACACGTGAAGAAGCTGCACCCGGAGGCCCCGACTCCGCAGGTGTACCGGACGGACGCGCTCTTCGACACCATCCGGTCGCTGCGGGAGCGCAACGGGGACCGTTTCATCATCGACGGCCTCGCGCCCTCGGAGGCCACCGGTGGCGACGAGGACGACGAGTGGGGTGAGGCGTTCGCCTGGCAGCCGGAACTGCTGGACACCGCGTTGGCCGCCGAGGAAGTGCACGAGTCGGGTCGTGCGCTGAATCTGGTGAGTCCGTCGACGCCGGCCGAGCTGCGCGCCCGGCTGGTGGAGGACGCGAACGCGCATCTGCTGCCGGGCTTCACGAGGAGCGCCGCCGAGGACGAGCACGGGTTCGTGTCGCTGGACGCGGGCCTGTCCGTCATCGCCGAGCACGCCAAGTCCCTCGGGTACGACGGGCTGATCCTGTTCCTGGACGAGCTGATCCTCTGGCTGGCGACGCTGATCCACGACCAGAAGTTCGTGGCACGCGAGGCCAGCAAAATCACCAACTTCGTGGAGGGCGGCGACGCACGGCGTGCCGTGCCCGTGGTGTCGTTCATCGCACGCCAGCGTGACCTGCGCGAGCTGGTGGGCGAGGAGGTTTCGGGGGCGGCCGAGTCGTCCATCCAGGACACACTGAACCTGGCGTCCGGGCGCTTCGACAAGATCACCCTGGAGGACCGCAACCTGCCCCAGGTGGCGCACGCGCGGCTGCTGACCCCGAAGGACCTGGAGTCGGCGGCGCTGGTGAACGCCGAGTTCGAGAAGACGCGCAAGGTCCGCCAGGAGGTGTGGGACACCCTGCTGGGCTCGGACCGGGGGGCCGACGGAGTGGGGGCCGACGAGGAGAGCTTCCGGCTGACGTACCCGTTCTCCCCCGCCTTCATGGACACCCTCGTCCACGTCTCCTCCGCCCTCCAGCGCAACCGGACGGGTATGAAGCTGATGGGGCAGCTGCTCGCCGACCACCGGGACGAGCTGCGGCTCGGGGACCTGATCCCGGTGGGAGATCTGTACCCGTTGATCACGGCCGGTGGCGACAAGCCGTTCACCGACAGCCTGAAGGTCGTCTTCGAGGCGGCCGACAAGCTCTACCGCACCAAGTTGCGCCCCTACCTGCTCGGCACGCACAACGTGTCCGAGGAGGACGTCGAGCAGTACACCCACCGGGGCCCTGACAGCATCGCCGACCCGGAGCTGAGGGGTCGGGTGAAGATCTTCGTCGGGGACAACCGGATCGTGGGCACCCTGCTGCTGTCGGCGCTCGCGCCCAGCGTGCCCGCGCTCTCCGACCTCACGATCCGTCGGCTGTCCGCGCTGAACTACGGGTCCGTCGTCGCCCCGATCCCGGGCCGCGAGTACGGCATCCTGAAGAACAAGATCGCGGAGTGGGCGGGGCGCTTCCCGGAGATCAAGGAGACCGGCACCGACACGAACCCGGGTGTCCGGCTCGAACTGACCGGTGTGGACGTCGACTCCGTCATCGCCAACGCCAAGGTCAACGACAACCCGGGCAACCGGCAGGCGCTCGCCAAGCGACTCCTGTCCGAGGAACTCGCCATCGAGCACGGCCAGTTGACGAATCGTGTCAACTTCGACTGGCGCGGTACGAGCCGCAGCGCGGAGGTCCTCTTCGGTAACCTCGCCGACGAGGAGGAGCTGCCCGACCACGACCTGTCGCCGAACGAGGACGGTCTCTGGCGGATCGTCGTCGACCTCCCGTACGACGAGGGCGAGTACGGACCCATCGACGACGTCAACCGGGTGCGACGGCTCCGGGAGAAGCAGCAGGACGGCGAGCCGTGGCGCACGGTCGCCTGGCTGCCGGCCCACCTCTCCGCCCAGCGGTACACCGACTTCTGCCGGCTCGTCGTCATCGACAAGGCACTCTCCGACGAGCAGCGGTTCGACAGCCAGTACGCCGGTCATCTGAACGCGGACAACCGCGCCCGCGCCAAGGGGCTGCTGGAGACCCAGCGGGAGTCGCTTCTGAAGAACGTGAAGGCCGCGTTCAAGCAGGCGTACGGGCTGGCGGAGAAGAAGCCCACCGATGTGGAGCTGGGCTTCTCCGAACACCTCCAGTCGCTGCGTGACATCGACGGGCTGGTCTTCTCCTTCGGTCAGTCGATGCGGGACGGGCTGCGACACGTGGCGGGCAAGCTGCTGGCCGATCAGTTCCCCGAGCACCCGGACCTGGACCCGGACCACACCGGCATCCCGTTGAAGGCGGCCGACGCCCGCAAGGTCTTCACCCATATCCGGGCGGCGGCGGAGGCTCGCGACCACCGGACCGAGGTGCCGGCCGCGGACCGGAAGCTGCTCCAGCGCATCGCGGGGCCGCTGCGTCTCGGTCAGCAGAAGGAGGCGTACTTCGAGCTGTCGCTCTTCTGGGCCGACCACTTCCGGCAGCTCGCGCGGGAGCGTGGGGTGGCCGGTGACCTCTCGCTGATCACCCTCACCGACTGGACCGATCTGCCGCAGCCGCGCGGGCTGCCCGACTTCCTCACCCGGCTGATCGTGGCCGCGTTCGCGGAGATGGACGACCGGGTGTGGGTACGGAGCGGGATGCCGCTGGACCCTGCCCCGGAGCTGTCCCAGATCAAGGATCACGACGCGCTGCGCAGCCAGCCCCGGCCCTCCGAGCAGGACTGGGAAACGGCTCGTCAGCGGTTCGCCACGATCTTCGGGGAGCCCGCTCCCACGCTGCGGCGCGGTCGCATGGTCAACCAGTTCGCCCGCCAGATCGTCCAGGCTGCCCATGCCCACAAGGACTACGCGATCAGCCTGGTGGCGAAGCTGGAGGAGCACGGGGGATTCCTCCGGCTGGACAGCACCGACGAGGCCGCGCGGCTGCCTCTCGCCCGGCGGTCGGTCGAGCTGCTGCAGGCTCTCGGTCAGAGTGCGGGGCAGGGTGCGGCCGGGGCCAAGAAGACAGTGGACGCGCTGGCCGCCTTCGACCTCGGACAGGTGAGCGCGGACCGGTTCGGTTCCTCGATCACCCAGGCCAAGGACGTCGCCCGCGCCCTGACGGACACGTCTTGGACCACGCTGGAGCTGGCGGTCAACGAAGGGCCCGAGGGACAGGCCCTGCTGGACTCCCTGCGCAACGCGGCCGGGAGCGACCAGCGGACCATCGACCTGAAGGACGCCCTCACCCGCACGCAGCGCGAAGTGCTGGCGCTGGTGAAGCGCAACCGGGCCGCGGTCACTCCCCCGCCCCCGGTGCCGCCGGCCACTCCCGGCGCGGACCAGGTACCGCTCGACACCGGGACCAGCCATCCACCCGTTCCCACTGACCGGGTGGCGGAGCCCGGCCCTAGCGGCTCGCGGAGCCGACGGTCGGGCGGCGGGCGCACGACCGCGGCACGGGCCGTGGCCGAGCTCCAGGCCGAGATCGCCGACCTGGCGGCCCGTGAACCGGGAACCGCGGTCGAGATCACCTGGCGGGTCGTCGAGTCATGAGCGTCACGAGCACATCGGCGATCGCCCGGCTGAACGTCGCCACGATCACCCAGTACCTGTCGTCCCAGACATCGCTGGCCTCGTCCCTCACCGGCGCCGGGCGACGCCGTGCCGTCCTCCTGCGTTCCGCCCCCCAGTGGGACGGACCGGCCGAACCGGTGTGGGGCGAGGGCCGTACCGCCCGCATCTCCACAGCCCCTTCGCCACTCGCCGTACATGAACTGCTCCTGCAACACCTCGGTGAGCCGCTCGAGAACAAGACGGACTCCGCCACCACCGCGGACTCCGTCGGCCCCGCCGTGCTCGTCATCCTGACCGACCGCGAACAGAGCGAACTCGACCCCGCCATCCTGGCCCGCGTCCACAAGAAGCGCATCGACACGCTCGACAGCTGGGATGTGGTCCGTGAGGCGTTCGGCGCCGAGCAGGTCGACACGCGGCTCCGGCATGCCAACTGGGCTGCCGAGGCCCTCCTGGACGCCACCCCGCCCGGCGGCTGGCCTCCGTTGGCGGGCGGTGTGCTCTCCCGGCGGAAAGCCCTGTCCGCCCTCGCCCTGCGCCGACTGCGGCTCGGAAGATACGACACCGAGTCGGGTGGGCCGACGTACCGCGTCCGGAGGACGGACGATGCCCTGGACACCCACGCCCTGCTGAGCTGGTCCCTGAGCCCTGGTGGCCCCGGTCGGCTACTCGAACTGCGCGGCCCCGAGCGTACGGGGCTGAGACAGTTCCTGGGGGAGGAGGACCAAGCAGGACTTGCCGGACAGGCTCTCCTCGCCCTGGTCGAGGCGGAACACGGCGAGGATGCGGTGGCCTTCGGGCTGGTCTGCGCCGCGTTGTGGCAGCACGCCTCTCCGGACGCCGAGGTCTACCTGGCGCGGGGCCGGGCCGAGCGATGGTTCGGAGAGCAGTCCCTGGCCACGGGGGAACAGCTCGACCACCTGGCGTCCGCCTTCGGTCGTGCTTGTGAGGACTACCTGGGCGTCCTGTTGACCGCCGCCGCACGGAGCGGGGGCTCCGAGAGCGAGGAGTCACGGGAGGCACGTCGGATCGGCGACACCGTTCTGGACCGGGCCACTTCACTCGTCCGGCAGTTCGGGGCGGAAGCCGCCGCTCAGGCGAGCCCGCTCCTCCCGACCGGTCTGGAAGCCCGCTTCGCCGCCGTGGGGCACGTCCTGGAATCGGGGCGGACCAGCGCTCTCACGGACGCCTTCCGGAACCTGGAGGAGCACCGGCGGGCCGTTGATCCCGAGGCGAGGATCCGGATCCGGCGGGCCAGGATGGGCGGGCGCCTGGCACAGTGGCTCGCCGGTGAACCGCCCACCGCGTGCGACTCGACCGGCGCCGGAATAGAGCGCCACCTCGCGGAGACCGGGTGGGTGGACCAGGCGTTGGAACACATCGAGGCCGGCGGCGACCCGGACCCCGCACTTCGGTCCGCGTACGACAAGCTCGGTGCCCGTGTCCGCGAACGCCGCCATGAAATCGACCGGGACTTCGCGCGGTCGCTGGCCACCTGGACCGCGGCGGGCACACCTCCCGGCTCCATGCTCACGGTGGAGACCTTCCTGGACCGGGTGGTGAAGCCCATCATCCGCAGCTCCGACGGCCGACGTGTCCTCCTCCTCGTCCTGGACGGGATGAGCGCCGCGATCGCCACCGAGCTCGGCCAGGAGCTGCGCTCCACGTGGGCCGAATTCGATCCGGTCAAGGACGGCGAACCGCACCGGCGGGCCATGGCCGCCGCGCTGCCGACCCTGACCGCCGTCTCCCGCACCTCTCTGTTCGCGGGCCGCCTCATGAAGGGCACCCAGGCCGACGAGAAGAGGCTCTTCCCTCAGCAGAAGCTGTGGGGCGGTGCCCCGGCGGCCGTGTTCCACAAGGACGACCTGCGCACGTCGAGCGCCGGAGAAGTGTTCGGCCCCGCCCTCGGCGAAGCCCTCGCCGACGGACGCACCCATGTGGCTGTCGTCCTGAACGCCATCGACGACCGGCTCGCCAAGGAGCAGAAGCTCGGCGACGGGACCTGGCGCGCCTCCGACATCCCGGGCCTGGTCGAACTGCTTCGGGTGGCGGCGGCCCAGGGCATGGCCGTGCTCCTGACCAGCGACCACGGGCATGTCGTGGACCGGCGCGGCACGAAGGTCGATGCGAGTGTCCCGGAGTCGGCCCGCCACCGTCTGCCCGGCGGGACGCTGTCGGCGGCTGAGGTCTCGCTGAGCGGGCCTCGGGTCGTCCGGCCCGATCCCGGTGGGTCGATCGTCGCCCTGTGGGACGCGGATTCCCGCTACACGGCGCTCAAGGCCGGCTACCACGGCGGGGCGTCCCTCGCGGAGTTCACCATCCCTGTTCTGGCCTTCCTGCCCTTCGGAGCGACACCCCCGAAGGAATGGCGTGAGCTGGGTGACCAGCGGCCTCCATGGTGGTTCCTGGACGAGCGAGCTCCGGCTCCCGTACCGCCGTCTCCCGGTACCGCCCCTCCTGCGAAGAAGCCGGGCCGACAGGCCCCGTCCAAGACCCAGGCGGAGCTGGCGCGTACACACGACTCGCTGTTCGATGTCGTTCTGGTCCCGGCCGAGGAGACCGGGGACGCCTTGGTCAGGACGGAGCTGCGCACGCAGACCGAGATCCTGGTTCACCGGCTGTTCGGGTCGGCTGCCTTCCAGGACCAGGTCGAGCTGCTGGCCCGGAAACCGCGCGAGCGCGAGCTGGACCGGTTCCGGCAGGCGGTCCAGGCGCTCGTCGATGCGGGCGGCACCCTGCCCGTGACAGCCCTGGCCCAGCGCGTCGAGTTTCCGGTCACCCGTGCGGACGGCTTCGCTGCCGTCCTGCGTCAGCTGCTCAACTACGACGGCGTACAGGTCCTGGAAACTCTGCCGGACGGGCGGACCCTGCGGTTGCACCAAGGGCTCTTGCGAGAGCAGTTCGAGCTGAGCTGAACGGGAACGTATCGGGGCTGTGCATAGGCAGTCGTACCGCGTGCCATCGTGCTAGCCTCGATTTCAGGGACGTCTCCAGAAACTGACGCCCGGTTCGCCTCAGGCCCCGCGGAAGCGGGGCCTTTGTGCTGCATGGGGGAAGATCGGCACAGGCTGGTCCGACGCGTCAGCAGGTGTGCTGGTCAGGCGCCCAGCAGTGCTTATGGGCGACGCGGGGAGCCACGTACGACCAGAGCGTCTCATTGGCTCGGCGCGCCCGCGGATCGCCGTCCTGCCCACTGACCAACCGACGGTGCAGATACGCGATCAGGTCCGCCGCCTGCAGCAGCCTGCTCGCCTTCGAGGGTGCGAAGTGGATGGTGTCCACGAGACACGGCAGTTCGTCGCCCACACTGCCGCCCACGGCAGTCTGCTGGTAGTCACGGAAACGCCGTCGATGGTCGTCCGCCCCGTCGATCTCGTCGGCGATCACCAAGGCCAGCTCATCCCGCACCTGCACGTGTTCGCAGATCTCTTCCAACAGCTGCCGCAGAACAACTTCGTGCGGCGAGGGACAGACTCCGGGACCGAAATGGCTGCTGCGATGGGGCCGCAGGTCGAGCCCCCGCACGATGACCCGTACGTCATGCGCACCGATCGCCTTCATGGCATCCGCGTAGACACCGATGCGGGCGCGCACCATGTTGTGGCCCTTGTTTCCCATCCGCGTCCAGTCGTCGCGGGCCTGCACCAGTGCGTGACCGTGAAGTTCAGCATGACGGTCCACGGGATAGTGGTCCGCTGCCTTGGCCACGACGGAGTCGAGTGCGCGCTGCAAGGGACGTAGATGCTTCTCCGCCACGACGAGAGCGACCATCCAGTAGTGGTCCCGGTCGTATGACTCATCGACATAGGTCAGCAACACAACGTGAGTGTTTCACACCGGCACCGGCCGTGAAGGAGGGGGAGACAGCCCTCACGGTACGGCCCCGGGTCCTGATCATGCCGGGTGAGAGACTGGGCCGGTGAGTTCAGCGAAACCGAATCCTCCCGCCTCTGCCGCCCGCCGTCGCACCGTGATCGATGCGCTGCGGCGCGGGGCCGTACCGGACAGCGGACTCGACCTGCTGGCCACTGGACTGGACCGTTTCGCTTCCGCGCTCGACGGCGAACTGGACGCGGTCGCATCGGGCGGGGCCGTGTTCAAGGCGGTGCGCGGCGAATACGGGTCGGGCAAGACGTTCTTCACCCGGTGGCTGGGCGAGCGGGCCAAACGCCTGGGCTTCGCGGTCGCCGAAATCCAGGTCTCGGAAACCGAAACACCGCTGCACAAGCTGGAAACCGTCTACCGAAGGCTCACCGAGCGGATGGCCACGGCCAGCTTCCCGCCGAGTGCGCTCAGGCCCATCGTGGACGCCTGGTTCTACGCCCTGGAGGAGGACGCCCTAGCGGCCGGTGCAAGCGAGGACGAGCTGGCCCGTGAGGTCGAGGACCTGCTGACGACCCGGCTGGCCGAGGTCTCACGGCACGCCCCGTCCTTCGCCACCGCCCTGCGCGGATACCGGGCGGCCCTCGCCGAAGGCGATGAAGCGACAGCGGCAGCCGTACTCGCATGGCTGGGCGGCCAGCCGCATGTCGCCGCGGCTGCCCGGCGGTCGGCCGGCGTCCGGGGCGACCTCGATCACTTCGGTGCCCTCGGCTTCCTCCAAGGCCTCCTGACAGTGCTGCGCGACTCCGGGCACCGTGGACTGTTCGTCGTGCTCGACGAGGTGGAAACGCTCCAGCGGATCCGTTCCGATGCCCGGGACAAAGCCCTCAACGCGTTGCGCCAGCTCATCGACGAGATCCACTCGGGCCGCTTCCCCGGCCTCTATCTCGTGATCACGGGTACGCCCGCGTTCTACGACGGGCAGCAGGGCGCGCAGCGCCTGGCCCCGCTCGCCCAGCGGCTGGCCACCGACTTCACCACCGACCCGCGCTTCGACAACCCGCGGGCCGTACAGCTGCGCCTGCCCGGTTTCACCCAGGAATCCCTGGTCGATCTGGGCGTGACCATCCGTGACCTGTACGCGGCGGGGGCTTCGGCCCCCGACCGCATCGTGTCCGTCGTCGACGACGCCTATGTCGCCGAACTCGCCCGAGCGGTCGGCGGTGCACTCGGCGGCAAGGTGGGAGTGGCACCGCGGCTCTTCCTGAAAAAGCTGGTCGGAGACGTCCTCGACCGGGTCGACCAGTTCGACGACTTCGACCCCCGCCGCCACTACCGGCTGACTGTGAGCAGCAACGAACTCACCGACGTGGAACGGAACTCCGCAGCCGGCCACTCGGCGGACGACATCGAACTGGACGTGTGATGGGGCAGCCACCGGTGTCCGAGGATCCTGTGGACCGCCTGGATCCGGTGGTCCTGCACCATGTGGTGAACACACTGGGCTGGCCGGACCTGCGCCCGCTGCAGCGGGCGGCGATCCGACCGCTGATGGACGGTGAGGACTCCGTTCTCCTCGCTCCCACAGCGGGCGGGAAGACGGAAGCGGCCTGTCTGCCGATCCTGTCAGCCATGTCGGAGCAACACTGGTCCGGCACATCCGTGCTGTACCTGTGCCCGCTCAAGGCACTGCTCAACAACCTCGTGACGCGCATCGACGGCTACGCCCAGTGGCTGGGGAGACGAGCCGCCCTGTGGCACGGAGACACCAAGGAGTCGCAGCGGCAGCGCATCCGTGCCGACCGACCGGACATCCTGCTCACCACTCCGGAGTCGCTGGAGGCCATGCTCATCGGCGTGAAGACCGATCACGCGCACCTGCTGGGAGATGTGCGAGCGGTTGTCGTGGACGAGGTTCACGCCTTCGCGGGTGACGATCGTGGCTGGCATCTGCTCGCGGTGCTGGAACGACTGGAACGCGTTACCGGGCGTCCGATCCAGCGAATCGGGCTTTCGGCGACCGTCGGCAACCCGGAGCAGCTACTCACCTGGCTTCAGGGATCGGGGGCGGGAAAGCGGCCGGCTCGCGTGATCGCGCCCGGTCCCTCCGCGATCGGCCCGGCGCCGACAGGCGAGGTGGAACTGGACTACGTCGGTTCGCTGGAGAACGCGGCCAAGCTCATCGCCACGTTGCACCGCGGCGAGAAACGGCTCGTCTTCTGCGACTCCCGACGACAGGTCGAACAGTTGGGAGCAGCCCTGCGTGAGCGGGAGGTGACCGTGTTCCTGTCGCATGCCTCGCTCTCGGCGGAGGAAAGGGCCAGATCGGAGCAAGCCTTCGCCGAGGCCCGGGACTGCGTCATCGTGTCCACCTCGACACTGGAACTGGGCATCGACGTGGGTGACCTGGACCGTGTGATCCAGATCGACTCGCCCAGCAGCGTCGCCTCGTTCCTCCAGCGCATCGGACGCACGGGAAGACGTCCGGGCAGCACCCGCAATTGCCTCTTTCTCGCTACCCGGAAGGACACGCTCCTTCAGGCGGCCGCGCTGCTCCTCCTGTGGAGGAAGGGATGGGTGGAGCCGGTGATCCCGCCGCCCGAGCCTCGCCATCTGGTCGCCCAGCAGTTGCTCGCGGTCACGCTCCAGCAGCAGCGCGTCGGTGACCGGTTGTGGCCGATGCAATGGAATGGTCTGGTGCCCTTCGACGCCTCGGCGACGCCAATCCTGCGCCATCTGGTGACGCGGGGCTTCCTTGACGAGGACGACGGGCTTCTCTTCATCGGCCCCGAGGCGGAACGGCGCTTCGGGCGGCGTCATTTCATCGAGCTCACAGCGTCCTTCACCGCACCGCCTCAGTTCACCGTCCTCGCCGGCCGTACCGAGATCGGGCAGATGGACCCCTCGGTGCTGACCGAGGAACGCCCCGGGCCCCGTCGGCTCCTGCTCGGTGGGCGTAGCTGGCAGGTAACGTTCATCGACTGGGCCCGCAAACGGGCCTTCGTCGAACCGGCGGACGGCGGCGGGGTCGCCAAGTGGAGCAGTGGTTCGGTCCTCGGCCTCTCGTACCACCTCACCCGTGCGATGCGCACGGTGCTCATCGGGGAGGATCCTCCGGTCTCCCTCACCCGTCGTGCCGAGGTCTGCCTGGCCGGCTGGCGGGAGGACGAGGCCCCTTCACTCGTACACCCGGCTCGGACCTTGGTAAGCCGTCAGGGCACGGACGTCCGTTGGTGGACCTGGGCCGGCTACCGTGCGAACGCGACCTTGGCGGCGACGCTGCCGTCCATCGCCGATCCCGTCCAACGCCCCACGGACTGCTACGTACGCCTGCGTGAAGACCTGACGCAGGAAATGTGGCGGGAGAGCCACGAGGCCGCGAGCGCTAGCCCGGCCCTCGTTCTTCCGGATGTCGATCGCCGCGCCGTACACGGACTCAAGTTCTCCGCTGCCCTGCCCGAACGGCTCGCGGTGGCCACGGTCGCCGCCCGACTTGCTGACTTCGAGGGAGCCCGCGCGGCCTTGCATGAAGCGGTGCTGTTCCACCACGGCTTCACGACATGACGCTCCCCTCCAGTCGACCGGTCTTCAGCACACGCCTAAGTTTGTCGAGCCAAGCAGTTCATAGCCGTTCGCTGTCCGCCCTTGCCCCTGCTTCTCACTAGATTCTCCTCTATAGAGAAGAATGGGTCTTAGTCCTGAACGAGGTCCTCAGGCGCGGACCGCGCCAGATCGCCGAGGGTCGACAGGGCGCGGGAGAGGGTCGCCGCGGTGGGCGAGGCCAGGCCGAGGCGGATCGCCTGGGGGCCACGGGGGCGGCCGACGGCGAACGCCGCCGCCGGGGTGACCGCGATGCCGTGCCGTGCGGCGGCCGCGACGAAGGTGTCGGCGCGCCAGGGGCTCGGCAGCTCCCACCAGAGGTGGCAGGAGAGGGGATCGCTGCGGGTGCGGAAGTCACCGAGGTGGGCCCGCGCGATCTCCTGGCGCGCCATGGCCTCCCGCCGCTTGGCCCGTACGAGCAGGTCGACAGCACCGTCCGCCTGCCACTGGCACGTCGCCTCCAGCGGAAACCGCATCGGCGCCCAGCCCCCGGAGCGCACGGACGCGGCCACCCTCCCCACCAGCGCGGCGGGAGCCACGGCGAACCCTAGGGACAGCCCCTGGGGACAACCGCTTGGACACGCTGTCGACGAGCACCGTCCGCTCGGCGGCCCGCGACGCGAGAGGCGGCAGGTCGCCCCGGAGGAAGGCCCAGACCGCGTCCTCGACGGCATGGACGCCCGAGGAAAGCAGCACATCGGCCAGACGGTCCAGCCGGCCCGGGGGCATGGTGAGGGACAGCGGGTTGTGCAGAACAGGCTGTACGTAGACGGCATGCAGCGGTTCGGCGCGGTGCGCTTCCTCCACCGCTTCGGGGATCAGCCCCTCCGCATCCATGGCCAGCGGCACGAGGGTGACGCCGAGCCTGGCGGCGATGGCCTTGAGCACCGGATACGTCAGCTCCTCGACGCCCAGCCGCGCGCCCGGCCGGGTCAGCGCGGCGATGGCGGCGGAGATCGCCTGACGGCCGTTCCCGGCGAACAGGACCCGCTCCGGGAGGGGCCGCCAGCCACCCCGTGCGAGCAGGTCCGCCGCCGCCTCGCGAGCCGCGGGAGTGCCGTCGGGGCCGACCGGCCGGAGCACCGACTCCAGCCGCTCGGGGCGCACCAGCCTGTCGAGCCCGGCGGCGAGCAGCCCGGCCTGCTCGGGTACCACGGGATGATTGAGCTCCAGGTCCACCCGGCCGACGGCTGGTTCGGACAGGGCGGGGGCCGGCGCGGGCGCACCGGGGGCATCGCGCACGAACGTGCCGCGTCCCACCTGGCCGACGGTGAGGCCCCGGCGGGCGAGTTCCTGGTAGACCCGGGTCGCCGTGGAGTTGGCTATGCCGTACCGCCGGGCGAAGTCCCGTTGCGGAGGCAGCCGTTCCCCGGGCTTCAGCCGTCCGGCGGCGATCTCCCGCGCCACCGTGTCGGCAACGCTCCGGAAGTCCTTCACGGACCCCACCCCCCCCCCGTAGTGAACGGCACCGAAACCTCAGTGAGCGGCATCGGAACACATCATTGCACCGAGTGCAATGTCCAGCATTGAACCGAGCTAAAGCGCGAACCTAGACTCGCATTGCCCCGAGTCGCACCAGGAGCAATCCCGGTGCTGCCGGTGCTGCCCCGGTGCTTTCCCTGCGCGACAGCACACCTCGGGACGTGATCGGGACGTGAACAGAGCGGCGGGTGGCCATGGTTGAGCTGGGCGGAGTGCTGGGTGTCGCGATGGTGGCCCTGGGCATGGTGCTCACCCCCGGCCCGAACATGATCTACCTCGTCTCCCGGAGCGTCACTCAGGGCCGACGCGCCGGTGTGGTGTCCCTCGGCGGTGTCGCCGTGGGCTTCCTGGTCTATCTGCTGGCCACGAACCTCGGCCTGTCGATGGTGTTCCTCGCCGTGCCCCCGCTGTATGTCGCCGTGAAAATGGCCGGTGCCCTCTACTTGGCCTACCTGGCGTGGAGCGCCCTCAAGCCCGGGGGCGTCTCCGTCTTCGCCCCCCAGGAGATGCCCCACGACTCCCCGCGCAGGCTGTTCACCATGGGCCTGATGACGAACCTGCTCAACCCGAAGATCGCCATCATGTACCTCTCCCTCATCCCTCAGTTCATCAGCCTGGATGCGGGGAACGTCCTCCTTCAGGGCATCGTCCTCGGCTCCGTCCAGATCGCCGTGGCCCTCACTGTCAACCTGAGCATCGTCCTGGCCGCCGGCACCATCGCGCTCTTCCTCGCCCGCCGCCCCTCCTGGCTCCGGGCCCAGCGCTACCTGATGGGAACGGCACTCGGCCTGCTGGCCGTCTCGGTGGCCCTGGACACATCGGCACCGGCCGGCGCGAGCTGATCCCCGGGGCCTGAGCACGGGCACCAAGCAGAGACCGGGGAGCCAGAGTCGGAGGGCAGAGGGCATAGGGCAGGGGGCAGAACGATCGGAAGGCAGAGGGCAGAGGGCAGAGGGCAGAGGGCATAGGGCAGAGGGCATAGGGCAGGCGTCAGACGTCAGACGTCAGAGCATGATGAGCAGACGCGTGTTCGCCTTGAGCTTCCTGTTCACCGAACGACTCTGCACGTACACCTCCAGCTTGGGGTTGTTTCCGGCCTTCACGGAAACGGTGCCGTGGACGCCCGTTCCGAACAGGAGGCTGCGCGCCGCGTCGCCCGCATACGCCCGGTCGGTGTCCTTCTCGACCACGATGACCTCCTTGCCCGGCTGAACCTGCACCCGGGCACCCAACTGGTAGTAGCAGGAGCCGCGTTCGTACGCCACACCGGGGTGCGACTCCACGAACGGCCGGATCTCCATCTCCTTGTCGACCTTCAGGAGGCGGTACTTGTCGGCCGGGATCGGTTCGAGGACCGCCCGCACATCGTCCACCGATATGTCCTGGCCGACGGCGAACAGATTCTTCGTACCGCGCACGCCCTGTTCCCGTCCGCGCAGGAAGCTGGTGGCGGCGGCGCGCACGGTGCCGATCGCCTCCTCCACACCCTCCTGGGAGTCCGCGTCCCAGATGGCGATGTTCCCCGCCGGGAAGCCGTAGTTCTGGGCGGTGCGCTTCGCCAGCGAGTTCGGAACGAGGATCGCGGACGTCCAGTGCCCCGGAAGCCGGCCCATCTTCGCCGCGATCCTGTCGAGCCAGGGGCCGAGGATCGCCATGTCCCCGTCGTGCCGCCGATCGCCGCCGGAGGCGTTCTCCTCGCCGTCCGTCACCACGATCTGGAGGAAGCTGTGCTCGCCGTACTCCTCCCAGATGTGCCCCAGGTCCTCCAGGGACTTGAGGGAGGCCTCGATGAGTGCCGTGGCACCGTTGTTGACCTTGTACAGCCCCCGCATGGACGGCAGGTGCTTCACGTCCATGTCCCAGACCAGGTTCTCCACCCTGTGGTCGAAGGAGTAGAGGCTGATCCGGGTCTCATGACCGAGGCTGTCCGACTCGGCCTTCAGCCCCGCCACGAATTCGTCGACGACCCGGATGAGCTGACTCTCGTGCTGCCGCATGGAACCCGAGCAGTCCACGACCAGCGCGACGTGATTGACCTTGTGCTGAATCCTGTTGGCGGACATGTCTGTGCTCCCTCTCCGAGGCTCCCCGACTGGTGATTCCGACTCTATGGGGAGGCACTGACAACGCCCGGGGCAGCGGGATGGGGAGGGCCCCGGGGGGGGGCCAGGGAGGGGCCAGCGAGGGGTCAGGAAGGGGCCGATTCCATCGGTATTTCATCGGCGCTTCCTACTGTCGGCCGCCAACGAGCGGAGTTCCCGACGGAGAGGCACACCATGGCAGGAAGCGGCTCGCACCGCGCATTCACCGGGCTGGCCCTGGTGGCCGGTATCTGGGCGTTGATCATCGGGCTGACCGCCTCGGTCGCCGTGGCCCGGCCCCTGCCCGCTCCCGGGCCGGGCGACGACCGGTCCGGTGTCTCGCGGTACTTCAGCGGCCCTCAGGGCCTGGCCATTCCGACCGCACCGTGCGACCCGGCCGGCCCCTCGGCCACCGACGGCGTCATGGCCACCCAGCTCAACCCGCAGCTCAAAGCGAAGATGGCCGGATATCTGGATGCCTACAAGATGTCCTGTGCCCGGATGGTCACGCAGGCGGTGAAGGACCGGGGGCTCAACCCGAGAGCCGCGGCGATCGCCATCGCCACGATCATCGTGGAATCCAGCATGAACAACTACTCCCAGGCGGTCGACCACACCAGCATCGGACTGTTCCAGCAGCAGGACTGGTGGGGCAGCAAGGAGCAGCGGCTGGACCCTGCCTACGCCACCAACGCCTTCCTCGACGACATGGAACGGCGCTACCCGGACGGCTCCTGGAACAACGCGCCGATCGGCGAGGTGTGCTGGAAGGTGCAGCAACCGCGCGAGGACCTGCGCCACCTGTACGGGATCGAGGCGGGTGACGCCACGCTGATCGCCAACGCGTTGTGGTCCGGTACGAGCGGCGGCCCCAAGCACCCGTACGCCTCCGGCCGGATCGTGTCCGGGCAATCCGCGGACGGACGACTGGAGGCCTTCGCCGCCGGGGCCGACGGTGTCTATCACGCATGGCAGACGGAGGCGAACGGCGCGTGGTCGCCCTGGCGGTTCGCGGGTGGTCCGCGCAACGCGCAACTGGCGGTGGCGTCCAACGCCGACGGGCGGCTGGAACTGTTCGCACTGTCGGACACCACGTTCGATCACATGTGGCAGACCCGGCCCAGTGCCGGATGGTCCGACTGGGAGACCTTCGGCACCGGCGGGCACGAACTGGCCGCGGGCAACAACGCCGACGGCCGGATCGAAGTGTTCGCCTCCAACTCGGAGGGCGTGTTCCACCGCTGGCAGACCGCGCCCAGCGGCGGCTGGTCCGGCTGGGAAGGCACCCACGGCGGCCCGGCCAACGCGCGGCTCGCCATGGAAACCGCGTCCGACGGCCGTCTTGAGGTCTTCGCGCTGTCCGACTCGACGTTCGAGCACCTGTACCAGACACGCGTCAACGGCGGGTGGTCCGCCTGGGAGACCTTCGGCACGGGCGGGCACGCGGTGGCCGCCAGCTACAACCAGGACGGCAGGCTGGAGGTCTTCGCCTCGAACTCGGAGGGCGTGTTCCACCGCTGGCAGACCGGCCCGAGCTCGTGGTCGAAGTGGACCGGCACCGCCGGACTCCCCGACGCCGAGCTGGCCACGGCACGGTCGGTCGACGGACGGATCGAGGTGTTCGCCATGAACGGCACGGCGGCGGGGCATGCCTGGCAGACCCGCCCGAACGCGGAGTTCTCGCAGTGGGAGGAGTTCGGCGGCGGCGGTACGTCGGTCAGTGCGGGCAACAACGCCGACGGTCGCATCGAAGTGTTCGGTACCAGCCATGTCGGCGTCTACCACCGCTGGCAGACCGGCTTCGCCACCTGGTCGGAGTGGGCCTGGCTGAACGATTCGGGCCCCGCGATGACCTAAGGGCTGTCCCCTTCACGCCGTCGTCCCGTGAACCGCGTCAGCCGCGAACGGGACGACGGCTCCGAGCACCGTTCCCGTGTAGTCGACGTGGTTCCGTCTGTCAGCCCGTAACGTTCCGGGGTCTACTCGGCCCCGCCCTGTTGCTAGCGTCCGTACCGCCTTCGTACTGCCTTCGTACCGCTTCACACTGCGTTCGTGCCGCCTTGCGCACCGCTCCGCTGCCTTCCTACTGCCTTGCGCACCGCGGTTCGCATGTCCCGACCGTCCATCCCACTCACCCCGAGACTGCCAAGGGGAGGAGGACTCGTGCTTCCAGGACTCTCCCGACGCGCGCTGACCTGGGTTCTCGCGGCGACAGCCACCCTGCTGCTGCCGACGCTGCTGCCCGCGACTCCGGCCGCGGCCGCCGCCCGGGCCACCACCACCGCCACCACCTCTACCGCCGCCCTCGCCGCCACAGCGGCCTGCCCGGCCGCCGGTTTCGTGTCCCAGCACTTCCACGACGGCCACAACGGTGTCGACATCGCCAACGCCGTCGGCACGCCGATCTACGCCGTGGGCGACGGCGAGGTGACCATCTCCGGGTACGACAACACCGGCTACGGCCAGTGGATCCGGGTCCAGCACCCCGACGGGCGCATCTCCGAGTACGGGCACATGAGCCGACGGGACGTCGTCGTCGGGGACCGGGTCGTGGCCGGTCAGCAGATCGCCCTGATGGGCTCCGAGGGGCAGTCCACCGGCCCCCACCTCCATCTGCGGATCTGGAGCGACCGGTCCGCCTCGCGCGGGATCGACCCCGAGGTCCACCTCGCGGAGCGCGGCGTGGTGCTCCCCTGCACCCCGGGCAGCGTTCCGCGTCCCCAACCACCCGTGTATCCGGCGGAGTCGGGACGGGTCGTGTCGGCGCGGTCGGCGGACGGGCGCCTGGAGCTGTTCGTCGCCGGTGCCGACGGCATCCATCACGCATGGCAGCAGAAGGCGAACGGCGACTGGTCGGAATGGGAGTCGCTCGGCGGGCCCGGCAACGCCGAACTGGCCATCGCGCCTAACTCCGACGGCCGCCTGGAACTGTTCGCCATCAACGGCGACACCTTCCAGCACCGCTGGCAGTCGCGCCCCTCGGGCGGCTGGTCGGACTGGGCGGACTTCGGCGGCGGCGGCCGGGACATCGCGGCCGGTGTCAACGCCGACGGCCGCATCGAGGTCTACGCCTCCGGTCCGGTAGGGCTCTTCCACCAGTACCAAGTCGCCCCGAACGGCGGCTGGTCGGGGTGGAAGCCCACAGGCGGCGGCCCCGCCGACAGCCGGGTGGAGATGGGGAAGGCACCCGACGGGCGGCTGGAGGTCTTCGCTCTCAACGGCACCGCCCTTGAGCACCGGTACCAGACCGCCCCCAACGGCGGCTGGTCCGAGTGGGAGGGATTCGGCGAGGGCGGCCACGATCTGACGATCGATCATAATGCCGACGGCCGCCTGGAGATCTTCGCGTCGGGCCCCACCGGCGTCTTCCACCGCTATCAGACCGGCCCCACGAGCTGGTCCGACTGGGACCCCACGGGCGGCCCCGCCGACTCGCAGCTCACCAGCGAGCGATCCCCCGACGGCCGGGTCGAGGTCTTCGCCGTGAACGACACCACCGCCATGCACATCTGGCAGACCGCCGTGAACGCCCCCTACGGCGACTGGGCGACCTTCGGCACCGGCGGCACCGAGGTCACCGCCGCCACCAACGCGGACGGCCGCATCGAGGTCTTCGGCACCAACCAGGACGGCACCTTCCACAAATGGCAGACCGGCTTCACCACCTGGTCCCAGTGGCACTGGCTCAACAACTCGGCGGGTCCCGGCGTCGACTGACCTCCGGAGGACTCAATCGGAGGAATCAATTCCACGAAGGGCTCACAGCTGCGAAGGGCCTCATGCCCGTGAAGGCCCTCTTACCTGCGAACTCATTCCCGTGAAGGCCTCATGCCTGCGAAGGAACCCATGCCTCCGATCAGCAGACGGAGCCTGTTGCTCGGTGCGGCGGGCGCCGGCGCCCTCCCGCTCCTGGGCGCCGGCCCGGACCTCGCCGCAGCCGCGCCCGGGAGCGCCCCGCACCCGTACAAGGTGGGCGCGGGCCCGTTCACGTACGTCTACGACCCGTCCACCTCCGCAGGTCCGCGCTATCTCAACGACCACACACTGATCAGGGCCCACGGCCGCTGGCACCTGTTCAGCATCGTCGGCAACAGCGCGCCGCGCGGCGAATCCCCCGACAGCGCGGCGGAGACGTCCTTCGCCCACGCCTCCGCGCCGAGCCCGTACGGCCCCTGGACCAGCCACCCCGACGCGCTCACCGTCGACCCGTCCTACTTCGGTGAGGAACACCTCTGGGCGCCGCACGTCATCGAGGCGGACGGCAGATTCTGGATGTTCTACGCGGCGGGCGGCACGAACGGCGCGGCGATCAACCTCGCCACGTCGACCGACCTGTTCAGCTGGACCCGCGAACCGTCCGGCCCGCTGTTCCGGGGGCGTGCCGCACGGGACCCGATGGTGCTGCGGGTCGGTGGCGAGTGGGTCATGTACTACACGGAGCTCTCCGCAGCCTCCACGACAGGCGACGGGCACCACGTCGTGGCCCACCGTCGCTCCGCCGATCTGCTGCACTGGGGCGAGCCGGGCGTCGCGTTCACCGACGCCAGCACGGACACGACCGTGTCGGTCACCGAGTCGCCGTACGTCGTCGAGCGGGACGGCTGGTACTACCTGTTCATCGGTCCCCGGGGCGGCTACGAGGGCACCGATGTCCTCGCGTCACGGGATGCGTTCCGTTTCGAGCTGACGGGCCGTACGGGGCATGTGGCGGGTCACGCCGTGGAGGTGGTCCGCGACGGCGAGGACTGGTACGCGAGCGCCGCGGGCTGGTTCCGCAACGGGCTGTACGTGGCACCCCTGTCCTGGCGGGACACCCCGCCGCCGTGGCAGAGCCCCGACAACCCGGTGGCGGGCCTCGATGTGAACGGCCGCCTTACGGTGTTCGCCCTCGACGCCGCCGACCGCGCGATGCTGCGGCGCGTCCAGCTCGACCCGCACGCGGACATCTGGTCGCCGTGGGAGCCCTTCGGCGGTCCGGCAGGCGCGGTGCCCACCCTCGGACGCACCTCCGACGGCCGCCTGGAGGTGTTCTCGCTCGCCCCGGGCGGCGCCAACCTGCACCACCGGGTGCAGCGGCCGGACGGCGGCTGGTACGACTGGGAGGAGTTCGGTGGCCCGGCCGGTGCCGCCCCCGCCGTCGCGCGCGACGCCCGCGGCAGGCTGGAGGTCTTCGCCCTGAGCCCCGGCGGCGCCTCCCTCGCACGGCGGCGGCAACGGTCGGCCGGGTCCCTCGCCTGGGACCCGTGGCAGCCCGGCTTCGGCGGGGCGGCGGGCGCGCCCCCGGTGGTCGCGTCGAACGCCGACGGCCGGTTGGAGGTGTTCGCCCTCTCCCCCGGCGGCTCGGGCATCGACCACCGCTGGCAGGAGACACCGGGAGGCCCCTGGACCGCGGCATGGCACCCGTTCGGCACGGCGGCCGGTGCCGCGCCCCGGGTGGCCGGCGACGGCAGCGGCCGCCTCACCGTCACCGCGATCGGCCCGTCGGGCCTGGGAACCTTCGCCCGACGCCAGTCCGTACCGAGCGGCGGCTGGGACGCGTGGCAACCGCTGTTCGCCTGGAGCGCCGCCGCCCCGGCCCTCGCCGTGAACGCCGACGGCCGCCTGGAGGCACTCTCCCTCACCCCCGGCGGAGCCCGCCTCAACCACCGCTGGCAGACCTCGCCCGGCGGGGACGTACACCCCGGCGGGGAGTTCGGGGAGCCCGGCATCCGTCTCGTCGCCACGCCCACGGCAGCCGCCGACGCCACCGGCCGCCTGCACGTCTTCGCCGTCACCACCGCGGGCCGGATCCGGACCCGCGTCCAGACCCGGCCGAGCGGCGGCTGGCAGCCGTGGGCGGCCTTCGGTGACCGCAACGTCGCGCCTCTCGTGTCGGGCAGCCAGGCGCTCTAGGGACGCGGGCCCCTCCTGTGGCCGAGAGGCCCTACCGGTCCGACAGGCCACACAGGTCCTACGGGTCCTACGGGTCCTACGGGCTATACGGGCTATACGGGCTATACAGGTTTTACAGTCAGGCCCCCTTGAGCTTCGCGGCTGCCGCCTGCAACTCCTCCAGAACGGCCACGCTCCCGAAGATGGTCCGCAGGGAGGTGCCGACGCGGCGAGCCGGTCCGCGCAGCCGGCGGCTGGAGGCCGCGAACAGGTCGATCATCGACAGCACCTCCTGGAAGGCGACCGCGGCGGACCGCATGTCCCACGGTGCACCGGCCACGTCCGTCAGCAACTCCTCGGCACCCTCGGGCCATTCACCGCGCGGCGTGGCCCCTGCCCATTCCAGGAACGCCCTCAGCGCGGCCATGCTCGCCTCCATGCGCCCCGCGAAGCGCTCGGCGGCCGCCTCCAGGTCGTCGGCCGGTCCGTCGATGGCCTGGGCAAGGCGGTGGATCACCGTCAGCTTCGCGCCCGTCGTGGCTCCGGGGTGGCTGACCCGGGCCATGTCCTCCGTGATCAGCTCCATCATCGCCGCGAGATCCGCCAGCGCGGACTCCACATCCTCCATGTCGCCCGTGATGGCCTCCATCTGCGCCTCCGCCTCGACGACCAGGTCGAAGAGGCCCGGCGATTCCTCATCGGGCTCGGCCGCGGTCTGCACACAGGGCTCCGCCGGGGCCGCGGGCTGCGCCGGGACCGTCTGCCCGCCCACCGCGGCGGTCAGCCCGCTCACCGTCGCGGTCAGTACGCCGATGAGTTGCCGCCGGGCCCCGGCGGCGTCGGCCGACTGCGCGGGAAACGCGATGTGCGGCGTCACCCCCGCGGGCCCTGAGGGCACATCAGCTGTCTCGGTGACACGGACGGTGCAACGACCGAGCGCGTGCCGCACACCGAGGCCGAAGGCCAGCTCCGCGTCGGGTGCGCCGAGGTCGGCGACGACGACGTCGGCCTCGGCCACCATCCGCTGAAGCTGTTCGCCGGGTAAACCGGCCTCCGTGAGCCGGTCCGCCCGTACGAAGGTGAGACCGAGCTGTTCGCATGCGGGACGAACGACCTCCTCGTAGAAGGTGGTGGACCGATGGCGCTGGCCGTCGGGGGAGAGGCCCGGGGGCAGGCCTGGGGGCAGGTCCGGGGACAGGCCCGGGGGGTCAGCGGCGGGCGTCCGGCCGATGGCGAGACACGTGGGCATGGCAGGCTCCTTCAGTTGAAACAGGTCAGTTGCATGGGGTCGGTCACAGGGGGTCGGTCACAGGGGGGGGCAGACATGGTGAGTCGGTCGAAGAGGGTCAGTCGAAGAGCGTCAGCGCGACCCCGTCGGCGACCTCGTCGGCGAAGACCGGACGCTCCTCGATGCCGAGCGCCCGCAACAGGTCCACCGTCAGCACCCGGTGGCGCCGGCCGACCCGGACCGTGGGGCACGGGAAGTCGCCGTGCGCGATCAGCCGGTAGGCGGTGCCCTGGCACATGCCGAAGGCCCTGGCAGCCGTACGCAGGTCGACACTGACCGGGAGGTCGAAGATCTCGCGGAAGCTGAGAGGCGACTCGGCGTGGGTGCTCATCCCTTCCTCCCGCCGCGCCGGAGGGACATCCTGGCGACCTGTCGGCCCCGGCCGGAGTACCGAACGCCGGACGCCGTGTCCGCCGCTCCCCAGGCCCGGGCCAGCGCACCGAGCCGTACCCCTTCCACGCGGTGCGCGGGGACGGTGATCCGTACGTTCGCCGAGAGTCCGGACCGGCGAGCGGGCGGGTCGTAGTCCGCCTCCCAGAAGCCCTCCCCCGCCGGGTCGAGGGGAGCGCCCCCGGTGGTCTCCACGTCGTCCACCGCCCATTCGGGACGGGCCCTGCGCCACAGGGCCCACGCTCCCGAGCAGGCCGAGCGCAGCACGTGGCCGCCGGGGTCGGGGGTGTCCGGTCCGAGCTCCGCCAGCGCTTCGAGGTAGCAGGTGACGAGTTCGGCCTCGACCTCACTCCGTTCGACGCGGAAGCCGTGGCTGAGCCGGAAAGCGGTGCGGCGGAGTCCGGGAAGTCCCAGCCACACGACGGCCGTCGGCCAGTCGGACCCGACGGGCGGCCCCTGCCTGCGCTCCGCGATCTGGTGCCACAGGGCGGCGCGCCCCTGCGGGCACACGGAGCGGTCGTAGACCTTGCGCCGGGCCCGCCCCAGGGTGAGGGGGACGCCCGCTGGTTCCGATCCGTCGAAGAGCCGGAGCCGGGGTGTCGGGTCGCTGTCGGCGCAGTGGCGCTCGACAGTGGAGAAGAGTCCGGGGTGAGGGGGAAGGGGCATGGTTCCTCCGGGAGAGTCCGCGTGGTCGAACTGCGTGATGGAGCTGCGTGATGGAGCTGCGTGGTTGATCCGCGTGGTGAATCTGTGTGGTGGAACTACGTCGTCGAACTGCGTGGTTGATCCGCGCGGTCGAACTGCTGGGCTATGTCGCGCGGTTAATCCGCCTTCGGGGCAGGGGACTTGCTGCGCCACTCGGTCAGCGCCCGGGCCGCCAGACTCTTGCCGGGCAGCGTGTCCGGCCCTCTCTCGACGGAGAGGAGCCAGCGCAGGAATCCGGGCTGCCGGGCGGCCACCAGACCGTCGAAAAGCTCCTCCGGAGCCCGGCGGCCCTGGTTCTCCGGCCCGTCCACGCCGCAGCACCAGACGAGCAGGGCGTCACGCATCGCTCCGTAGGTGATCGATTCGTTGAGAGCGTGCCCGGTCAGCTCGACGGCGCCCGACGCCACCTCGGTGTCGCCGGAGATCCGCTCGCTCCACCAGGTGATGTCCGCGCTCGCCATGCCGGGAAAGGCCAGGGCTGCCAGCAGACCGGGGACGCCGCCGCACTCCTTCCACTCCCGCATCCGGTCGAGGACAGTGGCCCTGGCCCGCGATTCGCCCGTCGCGAAGAGCTGCACCAGAGCCGTCTCGACGAAGGTGAAGACGGCCGTGTCGTCGTCGTGTCCGCCGGTCGGCGTGTCCATGAGCCGGTGGAGCAGGTCCAGCGCGTGCCCGGTGGTGAGACCGCCCCGGTCCGCGTGACAGGCGTGCGCGACCACCTTGCGCAGGGCCGCTTCGGTCTCCGTACTCCACTGTTCGAGCAGATCGCTCGCCGTACGCGCCGCGGCAGGGTCCCTGACCGCCGTACCCAGGCACCGGGCGGCCACCTCCGGAGCCGCCGGGTACGGTGCCAGAGCCAGGTCACGCAGGTATTCGAGGGAGCGGCCGAGGGTGGCCGCCGCCATCGAGGCGGCCGCCCGGCCGGCGCGTTCGATCTGGTCGGCCTCGTGTCCGGTTGCCGCGAGCCAGGTGTGCAACTTCGGCAGGAGGTACGCGTGTTCACGGCACAGGACCTCCCACACCGTCTCGGCCACCGCGGGCCGGAAGAAGGACACGGTGTCCGTGCCCGTGTCGGCCTGACCGGTGCCCGGGGCCCGGTGTGCTCCGAGGGCGCGGAGGATGTCGGGCCAGGGGCGCTGAGGAGAGGCGTCGGCAGGCGGCTGGCCGGAGCCCCACTGGGCGGGATCCTGCCGCCCGGCGGTCCCGGTGACGCTCAGCAGCTCCGCCGCCCGTTCCGCCACGACACCCCAGTGGAGACCTCCGTAGACGCTCACGGAGACCAGGTGGGCGAGGAGAGGCGGTTCGGCCTGGGCGCGGGCGACGATCTCCCGGCCCTCGGCCCGGGCCAGAGCCCGTACCACCTCAGTGCCGGAGGACCCGCCGACGATGCCGAGCCGGATCACGGCTTCCGCCGTCTGCGCGGCACGGCGGGGCGGCAGCCCGTCGGGCAACAGCTGGGCGAACCGGCCGGGTTCCAGCGTACGCAGCCACACGGCGGACGCCTCCTGCGTGGGGCAGCCGTCCGCTAGATGGGCGGCGAAGACCTTCCCCGGGTCCGGTGGGAGATGGCGCAGGACCGGCACGCCCATGCGGTCCTCCAGGGTTCCGGCCAGTCCGGGGGCGTCGGCGACGACGATGACCATCCGCGCTCCCGCCTCCGCCTCCGCCAGAAGGGCCTCCAGCCGGGACAGGTCCCAGGCCCGGAGCTCGAACGGGTCCGGAGGCTCCATCACCAGATAGCCGTGCACGCCCCGGGGCCGCGGTGTCCACCGGGAGAGGTTGACGGCCCCGTCCACCTGGACGACCACGGGCTCCTCCCTGCCGTGGGCCAGCAGGTTGAGGGCGTGGGTCTCCCGCCCGGTGCCCGGTTCGCCGATGAGCACGACGATGCCGGAGTCGAGTGCGGCGCGCGCTTCGTCGAAGCCGGGCGGCGCCGTGAAGCGACGCCTCACCGCCGCCAGGCGCTTCGCCCGCACGGGACCCTGCCTCATCGGTCCCGCGGCAGAGCCGCTGTCCGCCGGGGCGGACATGCTCATCCGCTGGTCACCGTGCACCGTGCCGGTGTTGAACGCGCCCTGGGGCGCATAGACCAGCGTGTCCGGCCGGGCGGGAAGGGCCGCGACGACGGCGCCGAGGTCGCCGAGGCCGTCCGCCCGGAAGAGCTCAGAGGTCACCGTCGGCTCCGGGGTCGACGTGGCTGCGGAGCTCGACGGCGGTGATGTGCTGACCGCCGTGCACGGTGCCGGTGTTGATGATCCCGCGCTCGGCTTTCAGGACCATGGCCGGGGGGATCTCCGGCTCCTGAGCCGTACCCGGCGCCTCACGGGCCGGGTACGCCGGCTCGGCGGTTTCTCTCGGTCCGGGGAATTCGATGACGTTCCCCTTCCCCTTCCCCTTCCTCTTTCCCGTTCCCTCGCCTGCTTTCTCGATCTCGCCCTTACGACAGGTCTCTTCGGATCGCATGTCGCCCTTTCGATACGGACGCCCCGGTAACCGATTCGGGCGTCCCCCTTGGACTCCTTGGACTCCTTGAGATTCCCGTACGTCTGCGCGCGGGTCCGCTCCCGGAACCCGCATGAGCGGTGACCGTGGTCACATCCTGAGATCCTGAGGGCGAGGGGCATAGGCCGAGGGACACAAAACGGGTGGGCGCGCTGCCCTAAGACAGCGCGCCCACCCATACATCCGAATATCGAATACGCTTTCCCGCCTCAGAGAGGAGCTCCGGGAACCGGTCGCCCCAGTGCGGATATGCGGTCGCGCAGAAGGTAGGAGATCTCCTTGCGTTCCTGGTCGGTCAGCGTGCCGAGCATTGCGGCCAGTTCCTCCTGCCAGTCGGTGCGCGGCGGGACGAGCAGCCGCTCGTGGTCGACCGCCCAGTCCAGCACCTGGCGCACCTGGTCGGGGTGCCTGAGCAACCAGAGGGCTGCCAGCGAGGCCGGTCCGGCACGGAGGGCCTGGAGGCAGAACTCGTACTCGCCGCGCCGGCTGGTCGTCCACGAGTAGCGCACGCCGTCGCCCTCGTCCTCGCCGAGACGCAGTTCCTCGCCCGTCTCCCGGAGCCGTACGTCCAGGACCCGATAGCTCAGGCCGGTCTCCTCCAGGTGCTGCGGCACGCCGAGGTGCTGCATGATCTCGGGGGCTCCGAGTCCGCTGCCCGCTGACTCCTGGGCCTCGGTCAAGTGGCGCAGGACGCTGGTGAGATGAGCGCGCACCATGTGCCAGCCGTGCAGGGTCTGCGTCCGCACGACGCGTACGGGATCGCGGACCCACCACGCCACCCACAGCTCCACGGACTCCCTGCCGTACACCGTGGGAAGGCCGACGGCCTGGGTGTCGACGTGCTCGGTGACGTCGACCCGGAAGACATCGGTGTAGCTGCCGCCGATCCCCGGCGCGCCGGCTTCGTCGGGCAGCGGAACATAGGCTCCGGTGTCCTCAGCTTCTCCGGGGGCGCCGAGCAGGAAATAGTCTCCGTCGGCATTCCGGAGCACCAGGGAGGAGTCCCGTGCGGCGGACCACCGGTGGCTGAGGATTTCCCGCCAGGGCGGCCTGGACGCTCGATGGTAGAGACGCTCGGTGGACTGGTCGTTCATGCCGCCTCCCCAGGCTCTCCGTGTTCCCCGTAACGCCATCTGCCGAGCGCGTCCCGTGCGATGTCCAGCCCTGCCCAGCCGTCGACTCCTTTCTCCTCCATTTCCACGAAAAGGCGGAACTCACCGGGTCGCAGGGAACGGGACAGGGAGGCGAACAGGTTCTCCACCGCCCGGCCCAGCTTTCCGTCCCACTGGCCCCATTGGGACCAGTTCAGCAACGCCGCACAGACGGTGTCGAACGAGGCTTCCGTGTTCAGTGCGAGATGAATCGTGTCGGTGATCGCCCGCCCTCCATGGCTCCCCTCGGCGAGATGCCACTGGAACCACCGGGGGTACTGCAACAACTGACCGAAGGTCACCAGCAGTTGTTCCGTGTCGGACTGCTCCGCATCCAGCCAGTCGAGAAGGTGGCCGAATACCCTTTCCTCGTTTCCGGCGCGGAACAGTTGCAGGGTCGCCGCCCGCACCGCCATCAGGACCCGGTCGCCCGCCTCCTGGCCCGCCCCGTCGCGAACCGGGCCACCGAGAACCAGGGTGCGCAGGAGTTTCAGCGCTACGGCCGGGCGGGACAGGCCGAACTCCGCGCCGCACGTGTACGCCACCGTGGTCCGCAGCCGGAAGTCGGCCGCCACGCTCCACCGCTGGAGGCGGTAGCGCACCTCCGCGGCCAGTACGGGGTCCTCGGCCGCGATACCCAGCGCGTGGGCCGCGATGAGGCGGCCGGTCGTGCGGTCGGCCCCGGCCAGAGCTCCGATGTGCCGCAGCGCCCGGCGACCGCCTCCCCAACTCGCGGCCCGGCCCATCACCTCGCCCACCGGGCGGGTCAGTTCACCGGAGCGGTGCACCTCCCCCAGCCATGCGACCAGCAGGTCGGAGAGCTGCCCGTACTCACGCCATACGTGCCGGAGCACCGTTTCGGCCTGTCGGTGCCGGACGAACGTCACCGCTTCCACGCTGTGCGCGTAGGCGCCCTCCGTCCGGATCTCACGCGTCTGCCGGGTGGCACGGACGGCGCGCAGCAGTTCCGTCAGGGAGCGCCGGAAGACGAAGCCCGGGTTCGGACGCTCGGCCTTCTCGGCCCCCTGGGCATCCGCCGCCGGAAGCATGGCCGTCAGACGCCCCTGCGACAGCTCCAGCAACCGGTCGGCCTCCTCCCTGACGATCCGGTGGTCCAGGCCCTCGAAGACACAGGCGGCCAGCAGAAAGGCGAGGGCGTCCGGATCGCCGCACAACTCCGCGATGAGCTGCGGGACTTCCCGCTCCGCCCGGTAGCTCAGCCGGGCCCGTACGTCGCCGAGGGCGTCCGGATCACCGTCGGCGGCCACGATGGCCGACACCAGTTCCACCACCTCCGCCGGCACCAGCTCGGGTACCAGCAGGTCCCCCAGCTCATGGCGGTGGTCCAGAGCCGCGAGCAGTCGTTCACGTTCGTGCTGTTCCGGTACCGCCGCCTCGAATTGGCTGCCGAACACCCGTGCGGGAGGCGGCGGTTCGCACAAGGTGGGGCTGATGTGGAGGTCGTGTTCGAGGCTGCGCAGCAGGGCCGCGTCATCGGGCAGCACGATCACCATGAGCGCCCCGGCCTGCTCCAGCAGCGAGCGCACATGGCCGAGGACGCCCGACCCCAGAGGCCGGTTCGGGAACAGCCCGTCCATCAGGTATCCACGCGCGGAGCTGTCGGTGGGCTCCCAGCGGTCCAGCTCGGTGACCCCGTCCAAGGCCCGCAGCGGAGCGTCCTCGCCGCAGGCCTGCCGCAGAAGGTTGAGCGCCGCCGTACGCCGCCCGGAGCAGGGGCGGCCGACGAGGAAGAGCGGCCCCCGGCGGAGCTTGCCGAGGGCGGCACCGAACCAGTCCGGCTCCGTGAACCCGAACGCGGCGGCCCGCACTTCGGCCTTCGGGATGGGCCCCTCGCGCACCGTGGCCGCCCGCCTCCCCCGGCCTTCGCCGGCAGAGGCGTTGTGCACCTGTTGATCGCCGTGGACGGAGCCTGCGTTGATGTTTCCGTGCGGCGCGTACACGAACGGCCCCGCCGCTCCTGCGGTACCTGCGGCCCCGCCGATGGCGTCGATCAAGGCGGCGAAATCCCACTCCGGCGGCGCGCCCGCGTCCGGAGTCACTTCCGCCCCTGCCGCTTGTCTCCGCGCACCTTGTCCCCCTGGAAGCCGCGGACGCGCTCGGCCTTGTTGCCGCCCACGTAGTCCCCGGCGATGTGGTCCCCGGCGATGTGGTCCCCGGTGGTCCGGGAGTTGTCCACGCTCTGTCCGCCGTGAACGGTGCCGGTGTTGATGTTGCCCCGCGGCGCGCTGTTCCTCACGCCGGGGCTCCGCGTATCGCCGCCCCCGAGCGGAGTGGGCGTTTCCGCCACCGGCTCCTGTGCGGCCTCCTCGGGCGCGGGCTCTTCGTAGAGCGGCCCCGAGGGCTGGGGAACGTAGATCCATGCCTTCTGGGAGAACGGTTTGCCGTCGACCGTCGCGGCGACCTCGACGAAGTGGTCGAGATGGCGTCCGGTGTACCCGCCGGCCACCGCGTCCTCGTAGCAGCGGGCGGAGAGGATGGCCGCGACATGCGTGATGTTGGCCTTGTGGGAGGCCAGCACCGCCTTGACCGGGCGGGAGTCGAGCAGGCGGTGCGTGTCGTTGCGGGCCGTCCCGTTGCCGCCGAACTCGTCGCCGGTGTCGGGCAGGGGGCCGATGTGCAGGCTGGCCCGGAGCCTGATCGGCGCCGCCCCGTGGGACAGGACGTTGTAGTCGGTCAGCACTTCCTGGAGCGTGAGCAGCAGGGGGTGGACCACGAAGGGCATGAGCGCGGGATCGAACCCGAAGACATACCCGTCGCCGGTCGTAGCGGGGAAGACACGGCTCTCCCAGAGCTCCAGGAGTTCCGCCCTGACCAGCGCGGTCCTGAGGAGTTCGGGGACGACACGGCTGATGGCCTCGTGCTCGATGGCCGGGCGCCCGGTGAAGTCCTTGGCATCGACGGCCAGGATGCCCCGGTAGGGCGGTAACGGCCGGCTGCGGGTGTACGACCCCGTGATCGCCTGCGGGAGTTGGCTCATGTGCTCGCTCATGCGGCTCCTCCGTACTCTCTGTGAAGGGCAGCCCGGCGGTTTCGAGCCGGGCTGCGACGCCGTCCACGAAGTGGTCCGGCCTTTCGAGCTTCACAGCGGCCGCGCGGTCGTTCCGCTCCGCGGGCACCGACGGGACATGACGCGCGTCACTCCCCGGTCATGCGGCGGCGGGACCGTCGAGCGCCTTCCGCAGACCTTCCACGTCGACCACGCAGATCCGGCTCTTGCCGGCCTGCACCAGCCCCGGCCCGAGCTGCACCAGCGCCTTGCTCACCGACTTGCGCCCCACTCCGATGTGCTGGGCCAGCTCGTCCCTGGTCAGGGAGAAGGAGCGCGCCCCGCCGGAGACCTCGACCAGGCGGAGCAGCGCCATCACCAGGCGTTCGCGTACGTCCCCGTCGTGGACCTCGGTCTGCTCCTTCAGTCGTCGTGTCGCCAGCTCCGCGAGGGGCTCCGCGAGCCGGTGTTCGCGCACGAGGCGCCGGAAGTCGCCAGCGGGAATCACGGTGACTTTGCATATGCTCATCGTCCGCACGTCAGCCAGCCTGACATCACCACGCTGGAGCGCCATCTCCCCCAGGATCTCGCCCGGACCACGAAAGGCGAGCAGCCGCTTGCGCCCGTCACGGTCGGTGCGCACCACCTTGACCAACCCGCTCACCAGGGCCAGACCTTGTGTTCCCTCGGTACCCTGCCACAGCAGGGTCTCGCCTGCCGCACGATGCCGCACCGGGTAATCGGTCAGCCCCGCCCACGCCTCGTCCGACACCAGATCCCGGAGAGACGACACTAAGAAGGAAGAATCTTCGCTCATGCGATCACGCTAGAGCAGCGAGGCTCCGGCCACCTCGGGAATTGCGCACTCCGCACCGGGAGTCGCTCGATGAGGCCGGAACCTTTCCATCACAACAGGGGCCCACCGCCGTCGGGCACACCGCAAACACCGGGCACGAACCGGCAGGATGGGGAGGCAGACAGCCCCCATCCCGGGGCGGCACGAGGGGATGATCGCCCGCATGACCACCAAACCCACGCCGTTCGACGAGCTCGACCGGAAGATCGTCGCCACCCTGATCGCGAACGCCCGGGCGAGCTTCGCCGAGATCGGCACGGCCATCGGACTGTCGGCCACCGCCGTCAAGCGCAGGGTCGACCGGCTGCGCGCCACAGGAGTGATCACGGGGTTCCGGGCCACCGTCCGCCCGGCCGCACTCGGCTGGCGCACCGAGGCGTACATCGAGGTGTACTGCGACGGCGCGGCGCCGCCCAGGCGCCTGGCGGAGGTGGCGCGCAAGTACCCGGAGATCGCGGCGGCCATGACGGTGACCGGGGCCGCCGACGCCCTGCTCCACATCCGGGCCACCGATGTGGAGCACTTCGAGGAGGTGCTGGAGCGGATCCGCAGCGAGCCCTTCATCCGCAAGACGATCAGCTACATGGTGCTGTCCCACCTGCTGCCGGACAGCCCGGAGGCCGGAGCCAGCGAGCCCGCGCCGGACACCGGGGCGGGCGCGAGCGGCGGCAGTGACGCAGCGAACCTGCCCTGAGTCGCGCATCTGCGCAGCATTCCTGCGTATGCACGCAGCTCTTCTTTCTTGTCGGGCGTATCAGCCGCTTTCTACGGTGAAGGCATCCCCATCGTCACCGGAGAAGCGGAGGAGCTCTGTGCCCGTAGGAGAAAACTCTGTGCCCGTGGAACGTGGCCCGCTGGGCGATCGTCCGAGCCTCAGGCGCTATCTGATGTGCGAGCCCCGCTATTTCGAGGTGCGCTACGCCATCAACCCGTGGATGGACACCGGCACACCGGTCGATCTTCCTCTCGCCCGTGACCAGTGGCGGACTCTGGTCGAGGCGTACCGGAGCCGTGGCCACGCGGTCGAGACGATCGCTCCGGTCGCCGGTCTGCCCGACATGGTGTTCGCGGCGAACGCGGCTCTCGTCATGGACGGAAAGGTCTTCGGTTCGTCCTTCCACGCGGCGGAGCGGCAGCCGGAGTCGGCGGCGTACGCGAGATGGTTCAAGGAAGCCGGGTACGACGTGCACCCCTCCCGGTCGGTCTGCGAGGGCGAGGGCGACCTCGTCCCGGCCGGGCGGTACGTGCTGGCGGGAACGGGCTTCCGTACGCACAGCGCCGCGCACCGCGAGGCGCAGGAGTTCTTCGGCAGGCCCGTGATCGGCCTCGACCTGGTGGATCCGCGCTTCTACCACCTGGACACCGCGCTGTTCTTCCTCGGCGGGCAGCCGGGCGCGGACGAAGGGGCGGGCGAAAGCACGGGCGAGGGGACTGGCAAAGGGACGGGCGAGAGAACCGGCCAGAGGACTGGCAAGGAAGGCGACGAGGGAAACGTCGCCTACTACCCGGCGGCGTTCTCGCCGGGCAGCCGCGAGGCCCTGCGGCGGCTCTACCCGGACGCGGTGATCGCCACCGAGGAGGACGCGCTGGCGTTCGGCCTCAACTCCGTCTCCGACGGCCGTCACGTCTTCGTCGCGCCGCGGGCCCACGGCCTGATCGATGAGCTCAGCCGCCGAGGCTACGTCCCCGTTCCCGTCGACCTCTCGGAGTTCCGCAAGGCCGGCGGGGGCATCAAGTGCTGCACTCTGGAGATCCGCTGATGACCGACACACGCACCGACACCGTCGCCACTACCTCCGCCACTACCTCCTCCTCCGCCGCCTCCGCCCCTGCCTCCGCGTCCGAGACGCGTTCCTCGGAGCAGCTGATCCGGGCCGAGGCTCCGGTGCTCGCGCACAACTACCACCCGCTGCCCGTGGTCGTCGCCCGCGCGGAAGGCACCTGGGTCGAGGACGTCGAGGGCCGCCGCTACCTCGACATGCTGGCGGGCTACTCCGCTCTCAACTTCGGCCACCGCCATCCCGCACTCATCGGGGCCGCGCACCGCCAGCTCGACGAACTCACCCTCACCTCACGCGCCTTCCACCACGACCGGCTGGCGGGTTTCGCCGAGCGCCTGGCGGCGTTGACCGGCCTTGAGATGGTGCTGCCGATGAACACGGGCGCCGAGGCCGTGGAGAGTGCGGTGAAAGTCGCCCGCAAGTGGGCGTACGAGGTCAAGGGCGTCTCGCCGGACCGGGCGACGATCGTCGTCGCCGACGGCAACTTCCACGGCCGCACCACGACGATCGTGAGCTTCTCCACGGACGAAACGGCCCGGGCAGGCTTCGGGCCCTTCACTCCGGGCTTCCGGGTCGTCCCGTACAACGACCTCGCCGCGCTGGAATCCGCCGTGGACGAGACGACGGCGGCCGTGCTGATCGAGCCCGTCCAGGGTGAGGCCGGGGTCGTCATCCCCGACGACGGCTATCTCACCGGGGTCCGTGAACTGACCCGGCGCGCGGGGTGCCTCTTCATCGCCGACGAGATCCAGTCGGGCCTGGGGCGCACGGGCCGCACGCTGGCCGTCGACCACGAAGGCGTGGTGCCGGACATGCTGCTCCTGGGCAAGGCCCTGGGCGGCGGTATCGTCCCGGTCTCCGCCGTGGTCGCCCGCCGCGACGTGCTCTCCGTGCTCGGGCCGGGCGAGCACGGCTCGACGTTCGGTGGCAACCCGCTGTCGGCGGCGATCGGTTCGGCGGTCCTCGACCTGCTGGCCACCGGTGAGTTCCAGCGGCGCGCGGCCGAGCTGGGCGAGGTACTGGACCGCGGCCTGGCCGCCCTCGTCGGCTCGGGTGTCACGGGCTACCGGGCCCGCGGGCTGTGGGCAGGCGTGGACATCGACCCCGCGATCGGCACGGGCAGGGAGATCAGCGAGCGGCTCCTCGCCGAAGGCGTGCTGGTCAAGGACACCCACGGCTCGACCGTACGGCTGGCACCGCCGCTGACCATCACCGAGGAGGAACTCGGGTCCGCGCTCGCGGCCCTGACGAAGGTGCTGTCGTAGCCGCGAGCCACGGTGGTCGGCAGTGGGTGCTGTGGTAGCCGCGCGTCCCGGCGGTCGGGGGGGGGGGGGGGGGGTGTGGGGGGGGGAGGCCCCCCCCCCCCCCCCCAAAACCCCCCCCCACAACAAAAAAAGACAACCCCCCCCCAACCCGGGCACTTTTTTCTGCCATCCCCTCCTTCTCCCCCCGGTTT
>NZ_JBVIPK010000004.1:124922-149215 GCF_055577965.1 Streptomyces sp. NPDC033165 | reverse complement strand
GCTCCGCTCTAGCCCCCAGAAAGAGTTTCTGGCAGCGCCCCCACCCAGGGTGGTTCGGGGGTGTTGCTTGGGGCGCCCCCTCCCCCTTTTTTTTTTTTTTTTTTTTTCCCCCCCCCCCCCCCCCCCCCCCACCGCCGTACGGGCCGATCCCCACGCCGAGACAGGCCGCACCGCTGCCCTACGGGCCGGTCAGTTCGTGCCGACCGCCTTCTCCGGCTCCAGCGAGTTGCCCGCGGGGATGCGACCGCAACTGGTGGGGGCGGCCTTGCCCGCGAACCGGTCGTCGAGCCAGGCCATCGCGCGCGGTGTCCAGTACGGCATGGCGCCGAAGTGGCTGAGCAGGTTGTACTGCTCGTACTTGATGGATGTGTTGCCGGTGGCGCAGTACTGGTTGGCCAGCGCCCGCACATCACCGGCCACCATCACACCGTCGCCGCTGCCGATGCCGGCGGGCTTGTTGAAGGTTCCCTCCAGCCAGCCCGCGTTCCCCTGCCCGATGAAGCCGGGGACGGTCGGGGTGGCGGCCTCGCCGAGGTTGACCTTGTTGACCGCGTCGACGAAGGCGGGAATGGAGTTCGGGTCCTTGTACTCCGGCTTGGCCAGGTCCTTCCAGGTCATCCCCGGGTAGCGCCCCAGCGCGTCGATGATCGAGCCGCGTTCGAGCTCGTCGAAGACCGCGATGCCCTTCGGGTTCAGATAGCGCTTGATGTCGATGTCGTAGGCACGGGATACGCCGATGACCGCCATCGGCATCACGCCGTTCCACACGAGGGTGCCGTCGACGTACTTCAGGTTGTGCGCCGGCGCGACGAGCACGCCCGCTTCGGCGAAGCCGACCAGCTGCTTGTTGACCTCGGGCGCGTACGCGGGAGCCAGGGCCGCCGCCCAGTTGGTGGCGATGGCCCCACCGGAGTAGCCGAGCAGTCCGAACCTGGTCCCGGTGTGCAGACCCGTCCCCGCGGCCCGGGTGCTCGCCCGGATCGAGTCGAGCGTGTTCGTCCCGTACGCGGGACCGGCCGCGAACTCGGCGGTCTGGCCCTCGGTGTCGGGGATGACGAGGTCGTAGCCCTTGAGCAACAGCGGTGCCATGACCAGGGATTCAACGTTGGCGATGATGCCGCCGAGGGTGACTTTGCCCGCGATGGCCCGGGAGGGGCCGTCCTCGGGGTCGAGGGAATCGTAGAACGACTGGTACGAAACGGCCTTGCTGCCGTCGCCGCGGTGACTGCGGACCACCGTGGTCACGTTGACCGAGGGCCGGCCCTGGGCGTCGGTCGAGCGGTAGAGCAGCTGGATGGCCTTGACCGGCGTCGGGATACCGAGGATGTGGTAGTCCAGCGTGCGCTTCTTCAACACGTCGCCCGGCTCGTACGAGGACAGCGGCTCACTGCCGTCGTAACGGTAGAAGGGGTCGGACGCCCTGCTGTCGGTCTGTTGCGCGGCTGCGGCGGGCGCGGCCGCGACCGCCGGCGCCGCGCCGACGGTGAGGGCGGTGACGACGGCGACGGCCAGCAGGCCGGCGGTGCTCCGGTTCATGACTCCCCCGGTATCTGAATCTGAGTGAATGAGGCGGCAAGCCTGGTCGGTGAGGCAACACAGCCTTTACCAAGCGGTAACTTACTGGAGGTAACTTCCCGGCGTACAGATGTGTGCGCGCTCTTCTCGTTCACATCGACGGACACGGGCCGCGCGGCCGCCCGCCGACGCTCCCCTCCCAGCCCCCGCCCGGCGCCACCGGCGCTCTCGGCCCGACGACTGGCGGGCGGCGGGTCACGGGTCACGGGCGAGCATTGACAGGCGACGCCGAGCTTCCGGTGATCGCCTCAACCGCGCCCCTCGTCGAGGCTTACGGGACGAGCCCGGCCAACCAGGCTCTCGCACAGTCGGCCGACGACTGCCGCGCGCGGCCGGACCGCCCGCAGCGCGCCACCCGGAAGCCGCCGAGGACAGCGAAGACGCCGGAGAGGCCGGAGAGGCCAAGCGTGCGACGCAATGACCGAACCCGGCGACACACCCGGGCACGGTGCCGCAGGCCCGGACTCCGTCCGATTGCGCCGGTCGGCGAACCGGAGGGGCGCCGGGCCCCCACACTCCCCGCCTCGTCGCGCGCAGGCCGGGGCGAATCCGCCCGGCACGGCCACGGCGCTCCGCGCCGTCGGCCGAGCTCACCCCCGTGAAGCTCAACCTCGGCCCGGCCCGCGCCGCCAGCGCCCCCTCGACACTTCAGTGGCGACGAAGCGTTGATAACGTACACCAGAGTATCTGTCAGGCGTCAACCAAAGTGTCGCCGGGGCCGACCCTGGGGGCTTCGAGAAACACTGTGGTGGGCAAGGACTCGGCATCATGCCAAGGAGGTCGTTTACGTGGAGGATGACCAGTCGCCCACCTTCGCCCAGCTCCTGGACCACCTCTTCCGTGAGGTGCACCCCCCTTCCCGGGGGCCGTACACCTACGCGGAGGTCGCTGAGGGAATCCGCGAGGCTGCGACCGGAGAGGGCCGCGGCGTGACGGCGAGTGCCATCCAGCAACTACGCACGGGCGCCAAGCGGAACCCGACGCGGCACACCATCAAAGCCCTGGCCGACTTCTTCGGCGTACCGGCGGGCTACTTCGTCGACAGCGCGGCCGCCGAACGCACGAAGGCGGAGATCGGCCTCCTCGCCGCCATGCGTGACCAGGACGTGCGCAAGGTGGCCCTGCGCGCCAACGGCCTGAGCGTCGACAGTCTGAAGATGCTGTCCACCGTGATCGAACAGGCCCGGAAACTCGAAGGGCTCACCACCGACGACAACGCGCAGGACCTGAACCTGGACGACTGAGACGACTGAACCGCGCACCGGGCGGCGATCGCACGGCCACCGCCCCGGGTCGACACCCCCCTGTGGCTCTCATCACCAGGGGGGTATCAGGCGTTTCCCCGGACAAGCCCGGCATCCCGGTCCGCACGGCACCTCGCGGGCTGCACCCCGCACTCGAAGCGGAGTCGCGAACATGTCAGCATTGGGGCGCTCGCACCGGGCTTCCAGGGGGAGATTCGCCCCGGCCGACCACCCCCGACTGGCGTCAGCAGAGTGAGGACATGGACTTTGAGCAGCTTCGCGCCGCGTGCGAGGCACGCGTCGAGGCCCTTCGGCTCCCGCACCGCTTCAGCACCCGCGACCTCCGCGACGCCGTGGCCGAACAACGCGGACGCCCCATCATCCTGCGCCCCCTGAGCACCCTGGGCGCCCTGGACGCCCCGTGCGGCATCCGTCTGGAGACCCCGGACGCCGACCTGTTGTTCTACGAGGAGGCCACCTCACCCCTCCACCAGAACCACATCCTCGCCCACGAGATCAGCCACATCGTCTGCGACCACCCCGGCAGCCTGGAACTGGACCAGGACACCCTGAGCGCGATCGGGTTCGACCCCACCCTCGTTCAGCGCATGTCCGGCCGGACCAGCTACTCCAGCGAGGACGAACGCGAGGCCGAGGTGATGGCCAGCGTGATCCGGCAACTCATGTACCGGGGACGCGAAGGCCCATCGAGCCGGCCCGCCAGCGGCGCCGAGAGCTGGGACGCACTGTTCGCCAAGCCGCACAGGAAGAAGCGCCACCCGAAATGATCAACATCCTGTTCACGGGCACGGCCGTCGTGCTGCTGTGCTTCGCCGCCTACTGGGTGCGAGGACGCGGTGGACACCGCCCTACGGGCACCTGGGCGATGGCGGCGCTCCTGACCTCGTTCGCCCTCGCCTTCGCCTCCTACGCCCCCGCCGTGGAACGCGCGGTGGAATCCGTGGTCCCTCACGTCGCCCGGCTCCTCAGCAACACCTTCACCCTGACGGCGGCCACCTCCGTCCTCGCCTTCCTCTTCCAGCTCAATCTGGACCGCGAACGCGCCCACCGCCAGATCCGACTGCGCGTCATCGCCCTCGCGATCTCCGTCGCCGGCATGACCGCCTTCTTCGTCGCCGAACAACTCACCGGACGAAACCCGGCGTTGTACGCGTGCTACGTGCTGATCTACATCTCCTACCTGGGGTACACGGCCAAGGACTTCCTGCTGCAGACCTGGGCCCAGTCCAAACGCTCGACCCGACGCAGTCAGCGCTGGGGGCTGCGCACGACCTCGGTGGGCTGTGGCTTCGCCCTCGTCTACGCCGCGTACAAGCTCTTCGCCCTGGTCTCCATCGGCCTCGGTCTCGGCCTCGTTCCCGACGGCGCCCGGTGCTCGACGCCGCTGACCCCCTTCCGCTGCGCCTTCAGCGTGACCGCACCCGCCGTCGCCGTGCTCCTCATGACCGTCGGACTCACCCTCCCCGCCCTGCTGTGGCCGCTCAGCCAACTGCGTCGGCGTCGCTGGGAACGGAACTCGTTCACCGCGCTGGAAGCGCTGTGGCAGGAGGTCACCGCAGCGGTCCCCGAGGTCGTGCTCGACCCGGGGAACACCGGGGCCGACGCCCACGACCTCGACTTCCACCTGCACCGCCGCGTCATCGAGATCAACGACTGCGTACTGGCCCTGCGCCGGTACCGTCAAGCATCGGTACGGGACGCCGCGGCCGCCGAGGTCGCCCGCCGGGGCGCGGCCGACACCCCCGAGGGCGAGGCCGAGGTGGAGGCCGCGGTCATCGCCGCGGCAGTCGACGCGAAGCGCGCCGGACTCACCCCCGACGGCGACGAGGCCCCGCCCGCTGCCGGCACCCGCTCACGCAAGGGCGACCTCCCGGCGGAGACCGCGTGGCTGCTGCTCGTGGCGGACGCCTACGCGCGGCGCCCGGCGCCCGCGAACGCGGGAGCGGCCTCGTGACCGCCCCGCGGCAGGACCCCCTGCGCGACCCGCGCTTCTTCGCCGACCCCTACCCCACCTACGACCGGCTGCGTGAAGGCTGCCCGGTGCAGCGCATCCCCAACGGCTCCGGCGGACACCACGCGTACCTGATCACCGGCCACCCCGAGGCCCGCGAGGCGTTCACCGACCCCCGCCTGTCCAAGGACACGGCGCGCTTCTTCGCCGACCGGCCCTCGAACCGCGACCTGCACCCGGCGATCTCCCGCAACATGCTGGCGAGCGACCCACCCGCGCACACCCGCCACCGGCGGGTGGCGACACCCCTGTTCACCACCGGACGCGTCCGGGAACTGCGCCCGTACATCACCCGGGTCGTCGACGACCTCATGACCGCGTGGCGGCCGGGCACGGAGGTCGACTTGGTGGCGGACCTGGCGGTACCCCTGCCCGTCACCGTCGTGTGCGAGCTGCTGGGGGTGCCGGAACCGGACCGCGCCACGCTCGCCGGCTGGTCCCACGACCTCTTCGACGCGACCGACACCGACCGTGTCGACGCCGCCTCACACCGGATCGGCGACTACCTCACCCACCTCGTCGACACGGCCCGCGCCGCCCCCGGCGAGGGCCCGCTCCACTCCCTCCTGCGCGACTGCGACGCGGGCGGCCTCGACCGGGACGAGACCGTCTCCCTGGCCGCCCTCCTCATGGTCGCCGGGCACGAGACCACCACCCATTTCATCGGCAACGCCGTCCTGGCCCTGCTCCGGCACCCGGAGGCGTTCGACCGCCTGCGCCGGGACCCGGACCTGATCCCCGGCGCCCTGGACGAACTGCTCCGCTTCGACTCCCCGGTGAGCGTGGCCACCTTCCGTCACAGCACGGAGGACCTGCGCGTCGGCGGGGTCGACATCCCGGCGGGTTTCCCGGTCCTCATCGCCCCCGGGGCCGCGAACCGCGACCCGGCGGAGTTCCCCGACCCGCAGCGTCTGGACCTCGACCGCGACGCCGGCGGCCACCTCTCCTTCGGCCACGGCATCCACCGCTGCCCGGGCGCCCCACTGGCCCGGGCCGAGGCGGAAATCGCCCTCCGCACCCTGGTGACCCGATTCCCGAACACACGCCCGGCCATCCCCGCGGAAGCCCTGACCTGGCGCCGGACCCGCCTCACCCGGGGCCTGACCGCCCTCCCTCTCGCCCTCGCCTGAACCTCAGCGGCGGCTTGCGGCACAGGGCCGACGAGCGGGACGCCACGGCGGTGCTTCGTCAGCCGCGCTGGTCCTGGGTACTCGGTCCCGGGAACAGCGCGGGTCAGGTCCTCCGCCGATGGAGGCCGAGTCAGTGACGTGTGACATTGCCTTGCTCGGCAGTGTGCGCCGCGTCGCCCTGGGCATGAGGAGACCTCAGCCGCCCATACCCCCGCGCTACGCCTCAGCCGGTCGCTCGCCCTTGGCCCACAGGGAGCGGACATGGCCCAGGTGCCGGGCCATGCACGCCTCCGCGCCCTCGGCGTCGCCGGTGAGCATGACGTCGAGGAGTTCCAGGTGCTCCTCGGCCGACGGGATCAGTTCCCCTCGTTCGTCGAGTGCCGTGAGGCCGTACAGGCGGGTCCGCTTGCGCAGGTCGCTCACGGTCTCGACGAGCCGCTGGTTGCCCGCGAGGCCGAGAAGTGCGAGGTGGAAGCGCCGGTCGGCCTCCAGGTAGCCGATGAGGTCGTGGTCGCGGGCGGCGCGCACGATCTCCTGGGCGAGCGGCCGCAATGCCTCCAACTCGTCGCGGGTTGCGGTGCGCGTGACACGGCCGGTGACCGGGATCTCGATGAGGGCACGGATCTCGGTGAACTGGTCGAGGTCTCGATCGTCGACCTCGGTGACGCGGAACCCCTTGTTGCGGACGGGCTCGACCAGGCCCTCACGAGCCAGGTCGAGCATCGCCTCGCGGACGGGGGTGGCGGAGATGCCGAAGTCCTCGGCGAGGGTCGGCGCCGAGTACACCGCTCCGGGCCTGAGCTCGCCCGAGATCAGGGCGGCGCGCAGGGCGTGGGCGACCTGGTCGCGCAGCCGCTCCCGGGAGGCGTTGAGGTCGCGGCGGGTCAGGTGCCCCATGGCGGTGGTGATCCTTCCGTATGGTCCGGACCGCCACAGTACAATGTCACGTTGCTCAGGCAGGTGACAGGGTGTATGTCCGGCTGGAGGTGTAGAACTCCAGGGCCGCCCGGCCTTGTTCGCGCGGGCCGTGGCTGGACGCCTTGGTTCCTCCGAAGGGCAGATGGAAGTCGACGCCCGTGGTGGGGGCGTTGATCCGGATCATCCCAGTGTCGAGCCCGTCGAGAGCGCCCAGCGCCGTGCTCAGGTCGGCGGTGTGTACCGAGGTGACCAGGCCGTACGGTGCGGAGTTGGCGATTCCCACCGCGTGGGCGAGGTCGTCGGCCGGCAGCAGGGCCGCCAGGGGGCCGAAGACCTCCTCGCGCAGCAGCCGGTGCCCCGGGGAGACCTTCTCGACCAGGGTGGGTGCCGCGTACCAGCCGGGGCCGGGCGGCACGGTGCCGCCGGCGAGTACGGACAGTCCCCGCCACGCCCCGGCGGCCTGGTCGCGGGCCTGCTCACCGATCAGCGGACCGCAGACGGTCGCCGGGTCGGACGGGTCGCCGACGGGCAGGGCCCGCAGCGCCTCGGCGAGCGCCTCCCGCAGGGGCGTGAGGGCGGCGCCGACGGCGATCACCCGGCCGGTGGCAGTGCATTTCTGCCCCGCGTAGCCGGCGATGGCAGCGGCGATGTGGCCCGCCGCCTGCTCGATGTCGGCGTCCGGCAGGACGATCGCCGCGTTCAGGCCGCCCATCTCGGCCTGGACGGGGACGCCCCGGGCCGTCGCGGTTCGGGCGACGGCCTGCCCGACGGGGGTGGAACCGGTGAAGGAGACCACGTCCGCGGCGGAGACCAGCGCGCTGCCCTCGGTCGCCCCGCCGGGCAGGACGGTGAACACCCCTGCGGGAACGGACCGGTGGACGATCTCGGCGAGGCGCTGGGCGCAGGCGGTGGCCTCGGGGGCGGGCTTGAGGACGACGGCGTTCCCGGCCGCGAGCGCGGGGGCCGCCTTCCAGCTCGGGATGGCGAAGGGGAAGTTCCAGGGCGTGATGAGCCCGGCCACGCCGTGCGGGCGGCGGCGCGTCAGAAGGAGCCCGCTGCCGGCCCCGGGCTCGTGCACGGCGCCGACGGCCTCGTAGGGGGCCTGGGCGTAGTAGCGCCAGATCGCGGCGGCGCGCGTGATCTCGGCTCGGGCCTCGGTGAGCGGCTTGCCGACTTCGCGGACGGCGAGCGCGGCCAGTTCACCGGCCGCCTCGTCGAGGGCGGCGGCGATAGCGCCCAGGGCGGCCGAGCGGGCGGCGGCCCCGGCGTGCAGCCAGCCCGGCTGGGCGGCACGGGCCCCCTCGACGGCGTCGGCTGCCGCGAAGGCGCCGGGTGCCAGCATCCGCAGGAGTACGTCGGACGGGTCGGCGGGGTTGCTGGAGGTGAGGGTGGAAGAGGCGGTGGTCACAGGAGGAAGCCTCCGGGGAAGGGGTCGTCCGGGTCGAGGAAGTACTGGGCGGTGCCGGTGATCCAGGCGCGGCCGGTGACGGTCGGGACGACGGCGGGCAGGCCGCCGACTTCGGTCTCGGCGGTGAGCCGTCCGGTGAAGCGGGTGCCGATGAAGGACTCGTTGACGAAGTCGGTGCCGAGCGGCAGCTCGCCCCGGGCATGGAGCTGGGCCATGCGGGCCGAGGTGCCGGTGCCGCACGGGGAGCGGTCGAACCAGCCGGGGTGGATGGCCATGGCGTGCCGGGAGTGGCGTGCGTCGGAGCCGGGGGCGGCGAGGTAGACATGCTTGACCCCGGCGATCTCCGGCTTCTCCGGGTGGACAGGCCGCCCGGGTGAGGCGTTGATCGCCTCCATGATCGCCAGTCCGGCCGCGAGGAGGTCGTCCTTGCGGCCGCGGTCGAACGGCAGGCCGAGATCGTCGAGGTGGACGAAGGCGTAGAAGTTGCCGCCGAAGGCGAGGTCGTAGGTGACCGTGCCGGTTCCGGGGACGGTCACCTTGCGGTCCAGGGCGACGGAGAAGGACGGGACGTTGGTGAGCGTGACGGACTTCGCCGCGCCGTCCTCCACCTGTACGTCGACGGCGACCAGCCCGGCCGGGGTGTCGAGCCGCACGGTGGTGACCGGTTCGGTCACCGGCACCATGCCGGTCTCCACGAGAACGGTGGCCACGCCGATCGTGCCGTGGCCGCACATCGGGAGCAGGCCGGAGACCTCGATGTAGAGCACGCCGTAGTCGGCGTCGGGCCGGGTGGGCGGCTGGAGGATCGCGCCGCTCATCGCGGCGTGCCCGCGCGGCTCGTACATCAGGAGCGTACGGAGGTGGTCCAGGTGCTCCGTGAAGTGCAGTCGGCGCTCGGCCATGGTGGCACCGGGGATCACCCCGACACCCCCGGTGATCACACGGGTGGGCATGCCCTCCGTGTGCGAGTCGACGGCGTGGAAGACATGACGGGTACGCACGGACTTCCTTTCGGGCGTTGGGCGGACAGGTCGGAGGGCCGGACCCCGGCCGGCCGTGGAGGCCGCGGCGGGTCCGTGGGTCGGGCGCGTCAGCGGCCGTCAGCGGTGGCCGTCGGCGACGGCCTTCTCGGAGGCGGTCCGCACTCCGGCCTGCGTGGCGCCGGTGAGCGGGAGCCGGGGCGGGCGCGTGGGGCCCCCTCGGCGGCCCGCGATGTCCATGGAGAGCTTGATCGACTGCACGAACTCGGTCTTCGAGTCCCAGCGCAGCAGCGAGTGCAGGGACTTGTAGAGCGGCAGCGCGGTGGCGAGATCACCCGCGACCGCGGCATGGTAGAGCTCGGCGCAGCTCGCGGGAAAGGCGTTGGGGTAGCCGGCGATCCAGCCGACCGCGCCCCCCAGGGCCAGCTCCAGCAGGACGTCGTCGGCACCGATCAGGAGGTCGAGTTCGGGGGCGAGTTCTGCGATCTCGTAGGCCCTGCGGACGTCGCCGCTGAACTCCTTCACGGCCACGATGCTGCCCTCGGTGTGCAGCCGGGCCAGCAGACCGGGGGTGAGGTCGACCTTGGTGTCGATGGGGTTGTTGTACGCGACGACCGGGAGGCCGGCCCCGGCGACCTCCGCGTAGTGCGCGCTCACCGCCTGCTCGTCGGCGCGGTAGGCGTTCGGCGGCAGGAGCAGGACCGAGCCGCAGCCGGCCTCGGCGGCCTGTTCGGCCCAGCGCCGGGACTCGGCGCTGCCGTAGGCGGCGACGCCCGGCATGACCCGCGCACCGTCGCCCGCCGCCTCGACGGCGGTACGGGCCACCTGGGCCCGCTCCGCGTCGGTGAGGGTCTGGTACTCGCCGAGCGAGCCGTTGGGGACGACACCGTCGCAGCCGTTGGCGATCAGCCAGGCCACGTGCTCGGCATAGGCGTCGTAGTCGACGGACAAGTCCTCGCGGAAGGGGAGGGTGGTGGCGACCATGATGCCGCGCCAGGGGCGGGCGCTGTTCCAGCCGGTGGTGGTCATGTCAGGACCTTTCTGTAGCGTGTGACATTTTATTCAGTCGCACGAGGGAACGCGGCGGCCCTCGCCGGGCTGTCGGTCCAAAGAGCTTCGGGTCTACGGGCTTCCGGTCTACGGGCATCCGGTTTACGGGCCTTCGGTTGACGGGCTTTCGGTTGACGGGGCTTCGCTCTGCGCGGCCCCCTGTGCCGTGGTCTCGTCAAGCGCGGCGAGCGTCGCCAGCGGAACCGGCACGGCGAACGGGCGGCGCTCGGCGGGTGGTTCGCCCTGGCCGTCGCGGGCTGCCAGGCAGGCGACGGCCGTCCCGCACATCCGCCCCTGACACCAGCCCATGCCCGCCCGGGTGAGCAGCTTGACCGTCCGTGCGTCCCGCGCCCCGAGGTCGGCGACCGCCTCGCGGACCCGCCCCGCGGTGACCTCCTCGCAACGGCAGACCTCCGTGGAGTCGTCGAGCCATGCGGTCCAGCCGGGGCCGGGAGCGTGAGCGGCGGCCATGACGTCGGCGAAGGCGCGTATGCGGTCCCGGCGGCGCCGGAGCCCCGCGGTCCGCCCCGCACCGGCACCCCGCCCTCCGCCCAGTCGCGCGGCCACCGCTCGCCCGGCCAGCTCCCCTTCGATGCGGGCGAGTTCGGCTCCGCCCACGCCTCCGGTCTCCCCCGCCGCCCACAGGCCGCGGACGGAGGTCTCCTGGAGGTCGTCCAGAGCGAGGCCCAGCGTGCGGTCCGGCAGAACGCGGGTGGCGCAGCCGAGCGAGGTGGCCAGCTCGATGTGGGGAACGAGCCCGTGCCCGACGGCGAGCGCGTCGCAGTCGATCCGGCGGCCCGTCCCCCGCACGGGCCGCCAGTCCTGGTCGAGGCGCGTGACGGTGACGGCCTCGACCCGGTCGGTGCCGTGCACCTCGGTGACGGCGCTGCGCGGCCGTACGCGTACCCGGTGGCGGAGCAGGGCGGCGCTGTGGACCAGGGCCTCGGCGGCCTTCCGCGGGTTGGTCAGGAGTACCCGGGGATGGCGGGCGTACCGCGCGTATCCGGACGCCTCCACCACGGCCGGCACCCGCGCGCCGGCCGCTGCCAGCGACGAGGCGACGGCGAGCAGGAGAGGACCGCTGCCCGCCACCACGACGCGTCGGCCGGGGAGCACGAGGCCGGACTTGAGCATGGCCTGGGCGCCTCCGGCGCCCACGACGCCGGGCAGCGTCCAGCCGGGGAAGGGCAGCTGACGCTCGTACGCGCCGGTGGCGAGCAACAGCGCCCGGGCTCGTATCCGGACGGGTCGTTCCGCGGTGCCGTCGGCGCCGGTGACGACGTGCACGGACCAGGAACCGTCGGCCTCCCGCACGACGGACCACACGTGATGGCCTGCGAGGTGGGCGATGTCGCTCGCCGCCAGGCGGCCCCGCAGGTCGGAGAAGGCGGACCAGTCGTGGTGCAGTGCCTCGGGCCGCACCGCGCCCAGGGCGGGTGCGGGATGCCGGTAGAACTGACCGCCGGGCTGGGGAGAGGAGTCCAGCAAGGCGACGGAGAGGCCGAGCTCACAGGCGGTGACGGCCCCGGCGAGTCCGGCGGAACCCGCTCCGATGACCGCGAGGTCGTAGGAGCCGGTCGGTTCAGGCGCCGAGTCGGTCATGGCCGTGCCCTTCCTGTGTCGTGATCACATCGCCGGGCTGCGCGGGGACCAGGCAGGCCCGGCGGCCCGGCACGCCGTTGACCGTGGCGAGGCAGTCGTAGCACTGCCCGATGCCGCAGAACGCGCCGCGCGGCCGACCGCCGCCGCGGGTGGTGCGCCAGGCCAGGACACCGGCGCCCCACAGGGCGGCGGCGACGGTCTGACCGGGCAGGACGACGACGGGGCGTCCGTCGAAGGTGATCTCGAACGGCGGATCGGGCTGTGCCCCGACCAGGTCGGCTGGGGTGCGGGCCACGGGGCCTCCTCTCGGGTCGTACGTGCGACTGGTGATGCGGGACGGACTCACGGCGCCGGCGGATCGAATCGCTCCGGTCTGAACGGCCTTATGTCGACGGGCGGTTCCCCGCCCGCCAGGCAGGCCGCGATGATCAGGCCGGTCGCCGGCGCCAGTCCGATCCCCGCCCCTTCGTGCCCGCAGGCGTGCAGGAGTCCGGGGACCCGCGGGTCGGGCCCGATCGCCGGCAGATGATCCGGAAGGTACGGCCGGAAACCCGCGTAGGTCCGCATCGCCCGTACGGTGGCCAGGACCGGGAAGAGCGCGGTGGCCCCGGCGGCGAGGCGACGCACGGCCTCGGTCGAGAGCGTCCGGTCGAAGCCGACCCGCTCCCGGCTCGCTCCGATCAGGACCGGACCCGCCGGGGTGCCCTCGACCACCGGGGAGGTCTGCAGCGCCGCCGATCCGCTGGCCACGTCCGCGACATAGTCGGCCGCGTACACCTTGTGGCGCACCACACGCGGCAGCGGCTCGGTGACCAGGACGAAGCCCCGCCGGGGCAGCACGGGCAGCTCCACCCCCGCGATCCGCGCCAGTCGGCCGCCCCAGGTCCCGGCGGCGTTCACGACGTACGGCGCGTGGATCTCCCCGGCCGTCGTACGCACCCCGCGCACCTCCCCGGCAGAGCCGGTGAGCAGGCCGACGACCTCTTCGCCGAGCCGGACGCGTACCCGCTCCCCGGCCGCGCGCAGCAGGTGGGCGGCGGCGAGCGCGGGCATGACCTGGGCGTCCTGGGGATAGAGGAAACCACCGGGCAGGCCGCGGGCCAGGCAGGGCTCCAGTTCACCGACGCGGTCCGCCGACACCTCCTGGGCGGTGACGCCCGCCTTCTCCTGTCCGGCCGCGAAGTCGCGCAGGGCGCGCATCCCGGCCTCGCCGGAGGCGACGACGAGGCCGCCCTTGAGCTCGTACTCGATCCCCTCGGGCAGGAGGCCTGCCAGTTCGCGCCACAGTCCGGTGGACAGGAGGGCGAGTTCGAGCTCGGGGCCCGGCCCCTTGTCGGAGACCAGGAGATTGCCCTCACCCGCACCAGTCGTACCGCCCGCGACGGAGCCGCGGTCGACGACGGTGACGGCGAGGCCGGCTCGGGCGGCGTAGAAGGCGCAGGCCGCGCCGATCACACCGGCGCCGATGACGATGACATCCGAGCTGTTTCTCGTGAGCACGGCAGTAACATTTCACATTGCACCGCGCCTGCCAAGACCCTCGGCGGCTATCGAACCGGGAGCATCCCGGCCCCGAAGACCCCTCGGACACGGATGGGTAACGGCACCCCCGACACCTTGTCAGTGCAATTTCACATTACTATGTTACAGGTCATATTCCAGCCGCACTGTGGCTTCCGACGGCTCGCGGAGTGACCTCCTGATGGACAGAAACGCACGCAACACCGCCCTCGCCACCGCCCTGGTGACGGCCCTCGCTCTCGGCATGACCGCCTGCGCGGGCGGCGACGAGGCAGGTGGCCGCGCAGGCGGGAAGCCGGTGACCGTCAACAACGGCACGACGGTCGGCGGGACCCCGCAGCGGGGCGGCACCCTGACCGTCCTGTCCAACCAGGACTTCACCCACCTCGACCCGGCCCGCAACTGGGTCATGGGCGACATGGACTTCGGCACCCGGCTGCTCTACCGCACCCTTGTCACGTACAAGGCCGAACCGGGGCCCGAGGGCGGCGAGCTGATACCCGACCTGGCCGAGGACCTCGGCACCTCCTCCAACGGGGCGAAGACCTGGACCTTCCGCCTGAAGAAGGGCCTCAAGTACGAGGACGGCACCCCCGTCACCGCCCAGGACGTCAAGTACAACGTCGAGCGCTCCTTCTCCCCCGACCTGCCCGGCGGCCCCGACTACGCGGCCCGCTACCTCGCCGGGGCCGAGGGCTACCAGGGCCCGGCCCAGGGCAAGCACCTCGACTCCGTCAAGACCCCCGACGACCGCACGATCGTCTTCGAACTGCGCAAGCCCTTCGCCGAGTTCCCCTACGCCACGGTCCTGCCCACCTTCGCCCCGGTCCCCAAGGCCCGGGACAAGGGGCCGCAGTACGACAACCGCCCGTTCTCCTCGGGCCCGTACAAGATCGAGTCGTACGCCCGGGACAAGCAGCTCGTCCTCGTGCGCAACACCCACTGGGCCCCGGCTACGGACCAGGTCCGCAAGGCGTACCCGGACCGGATCGTCGTGACCATGGGCCTGAAGGGCAACCAGATCGATGACCGGCTCATCGCGAGTTCCGGGGCGGACGCCTCGGCCGTGTCCTGGGGGAAGCTGCGCCCCGAGTCCACCCCGAAGGTGCTCACCCGGCCCGAGGTGAAGGCGCGGCTGCTCGCCGAGTCGACCAACTGCACCGAGATGGTGCAGATGCACACCGGCCGGGCACCCTTCGACCACCTCAAGGTCCGCCAGGCCGTGCAGTACGCCCTCGACCGTGAGGCCGTCCTGACCGCCTCCGGCGGCCCGGCGCTCAACGACCCGGCCAGCGCCCTCATGCCCGGCTCCCTCTTCGACGGCGGCAAGCAGCCCGACACCCTCAAGGTCCCGCCCGCCGGGGACGTCGCCAAGGCCAAGCAGCTCCTGAAGGAGGCGGGCAAGCCCGACGGCTTCTCCACCAGCATCACCGTGTCCAACGGCGACAAGGGGGTCGCCGAGGCGATCCAGCAGTCGCTGGGCCGCGCCGGGATCAAGGTGACCATCGAGACGGTCGACCCCTCCGCCTTCTACGACACGATCGGCGACACCAAGAACCGCACCGACCTCGTCTACACCGGCTGGTGCCCCGACTACCCGTCCGGCTCCACCTTCCTGCCGTTCGTCTTCGACGGCCGCTACATCAAGGAGAAGGGCAACTCCGGCAACCACTCCCTCTTCCGTGACGAGCCCACCATGAAGCGCATGGACGAGATCGCCGCCATGGCGGACGCCGAGCTGGCCAACACAGCCTGGCAGGAGCTGGACGGGCAGATCCTCGGCAAGGCCCCGACCGCGCCCGCCGTGGTCGAGCGCATGCCCCTGCTGCTCGGCACCAACATCGCCGGCGCCTACGGCCACACCTCCTTCGGCGGGCAGATCGACTACGCGACGGTCGGCCTCAAGAACCCTTCCGCGAGCGGGAACTGAGGGCCACCCCGTCATGCCCACCCTCTCCCCGCCCCGGCGCGCGGGCAGCGGCCCCTGGCAACTCGCCCGTGCGGAACTGCGCCGCCGCCCCGCCGTGAAGTTCTCCCTCGCCGTGATCACCCTCTTCGTGGTCATGGCCGTGGCCGCCCCGCTGCTCAGTGCGCTGGGCGGCTGGGGCCCCCACGAGTTCGACAAGACGGCCGTCGACCCCTACCTCGGCGGCCTCCCCATCGGCCCGCTCGGCGGGGTCAGCTCCGAGCACTGGCTCGGCGTCGAACCCGTCACCGGCCGCGACCTGTTCGCCCGGGTGGTGCACGGCGCCCAGGTGTCCCTGCTCATCGCCTTCGCCGCCACCGCGATCGTCGTGGTCGCCGGCGTGGCGGCCGGGATCGCGGCCGGCTACTTCGGCGGCCGCACCGACACCGTGCTCTCCCGCCTGATGGACCTGACCATGTCCTTCCCGTCCCTCATCTTCATGATCGCCATGATGTCGGTGGCCCGGGACGTCAACCGGATCGTGCTCATGACCCTGGTCATCGGCCTGTTCGGCTGGCCCGGCATCGCCCGCGTCGTCCGTGGCCAGACCCTGTCGCTCAAGCACCGCGAGTACGTCGACGCGGCCCGCGTCGGCGGATCGGGCGCCTGGCGCATCCTCACCCGGGACATCCTCCCGGGCGTCGCCGGGCCGGTCATCGCCTACACGACCCTGATCATCCCGGGGATGATCAGCACCGAGGCCGCCCTCAGCTACCTCGGCGTCGGCGTCCGTCCCCCCACACCGTCGTGGGGACAGATGATCGCCGAGAGCGTCGCCTACTACGACACGGACCCCATGTACTTCATCGTCCCGAGCCTCTGCCTCTTCCTCACCGTGCTCGCCTTCACCCTGCTCGGAGACGCGCTGCGCGACATCCTCGACCCGAGAGGAAGCCGCAAGTGATCCTCTATCTCGGCCGTCGGCTGCTCGGCGTCGTCGGCGTCCTCGTCGCCATCGCCGCGGTCACCTTCACCATCTTCTACGTCCTGCCCTCCGACCCGGCCGCCGCGGCCTGCGGCAAGTCGTGCAGCACGGAGCGCCTGGAGGCGATCCGGACCCACATGGGCCTGGACCAGCCGCTGTGGCGGCAATTCGCCGACTTCGCCACCGGTATCTTCACCGGCCGCACCATGGGCAGCGGCCAGTACGCCCTGCACTGCGACTTCCCCTGCCTCGGCTACTCGTACGAGAACAGCCAGGGCGTGTGGGACCTCCTCGTCGACCGGCTCCCGGTCTCCGCCTCGCTCGCGCTCGGCGCCGCCGCGATCTGGCTGCTCCTCGGACTCTCCGCGGGCGTCGCGGCGGCGCTGCGCAAGGACACCCTGACCGACCGCGCCCTCATGGTCGGGGCGGTCGCCGCCGCCTCCCTGCCCGTCTACTTCACCTCGGTCCTGCTGATCTACGGCCTGATCCGGGTGGCCGGGCTGCTGCCCTATCCGCAGTACACGCCCTTCGGCTCCGACCCGCTCGGCTGGGCGTCGAACCTGCTGCTGCCCTGGCTGGCGCTGGCGATCCTGTACGCGGCCATGTACGCGCGGCAGAGCCGCAGTTCGATGATCGAGACGATGGCGGAGCCGTACATCCGCACCGCCCGCGCCAAGGGCCTCCCACGCCGCACCGTGGTCGTCAAGCACGGTCTGCGGGCCGGGATGACGCCGATCCTCACCATCTTCGGCATGGACCTCGGCGGCCTGCTCGCGGGCGCCGTCATCACCGAGTCCATCTTCGGACTACCGGGCATCGGGCGGCTCTTCTACGGAGCGCTGTCCACCGGCGACCAGCCGGTCATCCTGGGCGTCACCCTGCTCGCCGCCACCTTCATCGTCGTCGCCAACCTGGCCGTCGACCTCCTGTACGCCGTCGTCGACCCGCGAGTGAGGTACTGATGACCGACACCCCACCGCTGCTCTCGGTGCGGGACCTCACCGTCACCTTCCCGACTCCGCGCGGCCCCGTCCGGGCCGTGGACGCCCTCTCCTTCGACGTCCGGCCCGGCCGGACCCTCGGCATCGTCGGCGAGTCCGGCTCCGGCAAGTCCGTCACCTCGCTCGCCGTGCTCGGTCTGCACACCGGCGCCGAGGTCACCGGTTCCATCACCCTGGCGGGCCGGGAACTCGTCGGCCTGCCCGAGCGCGAGCTGAACCGGCTACGGGGCCGGAAGATGGCGATGATCTTCCAGGACCCGCTCTCCAGCCTGCACCCGTACTACACCGTCGGGGAGCAGATCGCCGAACACCACCGGGTGCACTTCGGCAGCGGCCGCAAGGCCGCACGGGAACGGGCCGTCGAGGCACTCGCCGAAGTCGGCATCCCCGAGCCGCGGCGCCGGGCCCGCGAGTACCCGCACCAGTTCTCCGGCGGCATGCGCCAGCGCGTGATGATCGCGATGGCGCTCGCCTGCGAACCGGAACTCCTCATTGCCGACGAGCCGACCACGGCCCTCGACGTCACCGTCCAGGCCCAGATCCTGGAACTGATCGCCCAGATCCAGGAGGAGCGCGGGCTCGCCGTCGTGATGATCACGCACGATCTCGGGGTCATCGCCCGGGTGGCCCACGACGTCCTGGTGATGTACGGCGGCAGGGCCGCCGAACATGCCCCGGTGGACGCCCTGTTCGCCACACCGTCCCACCCGTACACCCGAGGACTGCTCGACTCCCTGCCGCGCCTCGACGACCGCGACGACGCCCCGCTGCGGGCGATCCCCGGCAGCCCGCCGTCCCTGCTCGCCCCCGCGCCCGGGTGCGCGTTCGCCCCTCGCTGTCCACGGGCCGCGGAGGCACCGGACGACGAGCGCTCCCACTGCCGTACCGAGCGCCCCGCGCTCGGCGGACCTGCCGGGCACCCGGTCGCCTGCCACTTCCCCGCGTACGAAGGTGTCGCCCCATGAAGCCCACGAAGGCGGAACCCCTCCTCTCCGTACAGGAGCTGACGACCACCTACCCCGGGCGGCGGCGCGCCGCCCCGATCCGGGCCGTCGACGGCGTCAGCTTCGACATCGCGGCCGGCGAGACGCTGGGCCTGGTGGGCGAGTCGGGCTGCGGCAAGTCCACCACCGGGCGCACGATCGTCCGCCTCCTGGAGCCGTCCTCCGGGTCCGTCCGCTACGACGGCCGTGACATCGGACATCTGTCGCAGCGCGAGCTGAAGCCGCTGCGAAAGGACCTCCAGATGGTCTTCCAGGACCCGCACTCCTCCCTCAACCCGCGGCAGACGGTGTCTCGCATCATCTCCGACCCCCTGCTCGTGCAGGGGAGTTCGGCGGCCGACGCACGCAAGCGGGCCGTGGAACTGATGGAACTGGTAGGCCTCATCCCGGAACACATCGACCGCTACCCGCACGAGTTCTCCGGCGGCCAGGCCCAGCGCATCGGCATCGCCCGCGCCCTGGCCACCAGCCCCCGGCTCGTCGTCGCCGACGAACCGGTCTCCGCCCTCGACGTCTCCGTCCAGGCCCAGATCGTCAACCTGATGGAGCGCCTCCAGCGCGAACTCGGCCTCGCCTACCTCTTCATCGCCCACGACCTCTCCGTCGTGAAGCGGGTCTGCGACCGGGTCGCCGTGATGTACCTGGGCCGGATCGTCGAGATCGGGGACAAGGAACGGGTGTACGCGGCCCCCGCGCACCCCTACACGCGGGCCCTGCTCTCCGCCGTGCCCCTGCCCGACCCGGTCGCCGAGCGGACCCGGGAACGCATCACCCTGCTCGGCGACCCGCCGAGCCCGGCCGCTCCCCCGCCCGGCTGCACCTTCCACCCGCGCTGCCCGAAGGCGCAGCCGGTCTGCCGTACCGAAGCCCCACTGCTGCGGACCGACGCCCCGGGCGAGACCCACCGGGTCGCCTGCCACTTCCCCGAGGGCTCCTGACGGCGGAGGGCGGCATACGGTGTGCCCGGGAACGATGGGTTGAGCTTGCTCCGCTTTCACGGACGCCATTGGTGTGGTGGTCAGGCTGCGAGTGCGGTCTCGTATTCGGCGGGCTGCGGTAGCCGAGGCTGCTGTGCAGCCGCTGCAAGTTGTACCAGCTCTCGATCCACTCGAAGATCGCGGTGCGGGCGAGGATCGCGGTGCGGGCGAGAGCCCTGCTGGGCCAGGGTTTCCTGCCAAGCAGTTCCCGTTTGATCGTCGCGAAGAAGGACCCGGCGAGGGCGTTGTCCCCGCACTGTCCGGTGCGACCGACCGATAGCCGGACGTCGAACTCGGCTGCCAGGGAAGTGAATTGCTGGCTGGCGCACTGGCACCCGCGGTCCGAGTGGGAGAACACCGGACGGGTGCGGCGCCGTCGGCAGGCGGCCTTGAGGGCGTCGGCGACCAGATCGGTCCGCAGATGATCGGCGTTGCCCGGCCGACGACACGGCGGGAGGCGATGTCGATGACGGTGGCCAGGTAGAGCCGGCCCTGATCGGTCGGGATGTACGTGATGTCGCCGCACCAGCGGATGTCGAGTGCGGCCGCGTCGGGTGCGAAGTCGCGCCCGATGAGGTCGGGCCTGACGGCGGCCCGCGGGTCGGGGATGGTGGTCACGTGTCGCCGCCTGCGGTGCCGGCCTTGAAGTCCGGCATCCCGCATGAGCCTGGCGACGCGGCGCCGTCCGCACAGGCGCGCTTGACGCTGTGACCTGCGTGCTTCTCCGCCTCGATGAACGGGTGCACCGCCACCGGGTCTCCTTCGCGAAGAAGGCCGTGGCCCGCTTGAGGATGTCGACGTCCTCGCGTAGGCGGCGGTTCTCCCGCCGCAGTGCGGCCAGCTCCTCGCGTTCGCTGCTGGTCAGCCCGTCCCGCTCGCCCGCGTCGACCTCGGCCTGCTTGACCCAGTCCCGCACCGCGGTCTCGGCCAGGTCGAAGTCCTTGGCTATCTGACCGACCGAGCGGTCACCGCGCCGGCACAGCTCTACGATCTCGGCCTTGAACTCCGACGTGAACGAACGGCGAGGACGAGGCTTCTTCTTCCCCATGCTCTCCACGATGGACATCCTTCCGGGGACGAACCCCTGATCTCGAATGTCCGTCAAAGCGGATCAAGCCCAACGCCGAGAGGGCCTGACCTGCCCAACAGGTCGCCTGATACCCCATCAGAACGAACGTCAAACGAGCGTCACGATGCCTCGGAGGGCGTCATTTCAGCGTCAAGATATCGCCCGTAGCGCCCACACTGCACATAATGCGCACAGACAAAACCGCAGGTCAGGAGCCCTTCGCGACCGGTTCAAGGATCGCCACGCACTCCACATGATGCGCCCCAAGGAACAGATCGAGCCAAAACAGGTGAAGGAGAGTCACAGATCAGGGACTTGTGAACCGGGCTTCATGGCGTGAGTGGTGTGCTCCATGGGCGCTGCGTACGGAAGCGCGACGCTGGCTCGCAGCGGCCCTCCCCGCCTCGCCGGACACGGCAGCCTGCAGACACCGCCGGACCGGCCTATCCGCCCCAGCGGGCGCCCTGGCCCAACTCCGCCTACACGCCTCGCTCTGGCCGCTACTGTCCCCCAGTCACCATGTCCGTGTGGGGGACTTCTCAACGTACCCACCCGCCTGGCGTCCTACGTAGCGGCCGACCAAGCTGTCCAGGTATCGGGGGCCGAACCCGAAATCGGCTACTTCGGGGACTAGAGCCCGCATGAGCTGGTTGGAGATGCGCAGGGTCTCGGACGGCACATCCAAAAAGGTCCGGTTCGCGGATCTGCCCATCTCCGACTCAAGGGCCGTGACGATCTGGTCGACAGGAAAGGCCATCCCGGAAGCCACATTGACGGTACGGTCGCGCACACCCAGAGCGAGCAACCGGTCGAGCACCGTGGCGAAATGATGCACGCCCATCAAGTCTCGGCGGGCCCCGCGGTGCACCACGACCGTGCCCGAGTGGATCTGGCGGAGAAGGGAGGGGAACAACTGCGCCGGGTTCTGGCGCGGGCCGACAACGTGGCTGAGCCTGAGCGTCAGCCAGTGCGCCCCGGAGTTGGCCACGAGCCGCTCCATGGCCAACTTGTGCCGCCCGTACGGGGAGACAGGGGCCACCCGGGAGTCTTCACGGCCCTCACCCTCCCTTCCGTAGAGCCCAGTGGCCGCAGAGGAGAGGAACACCAGCAGCCGACCACCCTCTCTGCACCGCAGTGCGGTCTCGGACACCATCGCGGCCTCGCGGCGGAACCGCTCTGGTGATGTCTCCGATGTGTCCGAGACACCGGCGGCCAGGATGGTCGCCGACGCGTCTGGGGGGAGGTGCTGACGGAGGTACTCCGCGAGGAAGCCCCGGCCGATGACTTCCCTCGTCATGCCGCCGCCGGGAGCCGTCGCACTACGGCGCCGGCCGCTGCCCCCGCTCCGCCAAGGCTCCGGATCTCGTCGCGCATCGCGCGCACCCGGCGGCGTACGCCGTCGTGGGCGTGCACGGCGAGCGCCGACCTGCGCAGGAGGTCGGCCGTGACCGATCGGAGGGGGATGGCCGTGCCGAGCCCGAGCTCCCGCACCCGCCTGGCGGTGTCGGCCTGCTCCCGGAGCCGCGGAACGACCAAGGACGGCACGCCGTGGTGCAGGCTCTCCATCATCGTGGCCATTCCCCCGTGGTGGATGACCAGCGAGGCGTGCGCCATGACGGCCCGCAGCGGAACCCAGCGGTGCGCTTCCACGTTCGGGGGCAGAGTGGAGAGCGCGGCGGGGTCGGTGCGGTCGCCGATCGCCATCACCAGGTGCCAGTCGAGACCGGCGAACGCCTCCGCCGCGGTGGCGAAGAACTCCGGGTGGCCGTGGTCGAGGGAGCCCAGGGTGACCAGTGCGACCGGGGCACCGCCTGATGGCGGTGCCCACCGCGAGGAGTCCGGTGCGGGCGGGAGGGCCGGCCCAGCGAAGGTGTACGACTCGCCAAAGCCGTCACCGTCCGGCTGGAAGGAGCGCGGGACCAGGACGAGCCCTCCCGAGAGGGCCGCGTCCAGGTGTGCGCTCACCTCGGTCCGGATGCCCTCTTCGGCCAGGAACGAGGCGAGCCCGGACAGGAACTCCCCGGCAACGGGGTTGGCGCCGGGCGCATCCGGTGCGGCGAGGGACCAGTGCCGACGGGCGGCGAGGTACGTCCACACCTGCATCGACGGGATGCCCCACTTCGCGGCAAGCACGCTCCCGGCGCCCGCCGGATCCTCGGTGAGGACGAGATCTGGGCGGTCGCCGCCGAAGTGCGCCTCCAGAAGGGGCAGTACCGCTCGGGCGTCGGCGAGGTAGAGGAGCGGCAACCGCCGGACGTCGGTCGGCCAATGGGCCGGGTCCGCGGGCAGGGACGACCGGAAGACCACGGCCGTGGCCCCCGCCGCCTCCACGAGCGGTGCGAACCGCTCCGTGGTGGCGTAGCTGACCCGAACGCCCCGGCTCACCAGCTCGGAGACCGTGCCCAGCAGCGGGCTGATGTGGCTGTGGGCAGCGGCGGTGACGATCGCCACGTGGCGGCCATCACCCTGCCGGTGTCCTGCCGCGCGTTTGTCAGGCGACATCGCCACCACGCATCGCCCCGGAGTCCTCTCGCGGCCGCTCGTGCCCGGCGGCACGCCGTGCGCGCAGTTCTTCGAGGCTCCGCAGGAGGTTGGGTAGCGTTTCGGGCTGGTTCCCGTCGTTGCGGCCCGTCGTCATGCTGAGCCCTATGACCGGCGGCTGAAGCACGACGTTCTCGCGGTCCGCCAGGCGGGCCCGGTGATCCCGCATCGCGGCGCTCTCCCAGCCCCCGGGCGGCAGCGCCGCGGCGAGCGCGATGGGGGCCTGCGTGCACTGGAGAGCCATGGTCGCGGGGGTGTCCGCGAGGCCTTGTGCCAGTCGCGCGATGAAATGCATTCCGGCCGGATAAACGGCGATCGCGTCCGGCCAGCTGGCCAGCTCCACGTGGAGTTTGCGTGATTGTGGCTCCTCGGACCAGGAATCCTCGAACACGAGGCGATTCGTGAGGACGGAAAGCCCTTCACGTGTCACGAACCGCTGCGCGGACCGGGTGAGAACAATGCGCATTTCCACATCCGGGTAACTTACCTGGAACCAGTTGACCCAGAGAGGAAGGAACGCGACATTGGATGATCCGGTTCCGATCAGGAGAAGTCGCTTCATCCCGACAGGGGGAACCTTCATCGAAGGCATTCCCCAATTCTCTTCATTTGGCATGTCGCACTCCGACCTCGTTGCACCTCCCGGGAGGCCGAAGCCTCCCGGGAGACGTCCATCAGACCGATACTCAGCAACCGCACCAGGAGCAGCAGCAAGCACACAGGACAGCCTGGGCTTCCTTGTCGTCGGCCTCGACGAGGAGGTCGTCCTCGGTCAGCGCGTCCAGCTCGAGAAGGTCATCGGCGAGCAGCTCGGCGACGGGCATGGGGTGCCTCCTTGAATAGTGAATTAATTCTGCCGGATCCGAAGAACCAGCAGGACTGCCGTGGAACCGGACAGCCGACGCCATCGTGTCCGAGGCACGCCCTCGAATTCTTCAGCCCCCTAACTGGTTTCCCAGCCACCCTGCCGGTATGAGTCGACCACCTCACCTCACACCCGGGTTCGAGACGGGGCCTCAACCATCGCCCCCTCCCTGCACTTGCGCCCACTTTCACGTACCGAACAGGCCGGGTCATTTGCTACGGTGCGCTTCCGATCAAATTTCTGCCCGTCCGGAAAAGCGGTGGTTCGATGTCCCATATCGCCTTCTTCAATATTCCTGGCACCGGCCACGTCAATCCGACGGCGGGGATCGTCGCGGAACTCGTGGCTCGGGGGGGGGGGGGGGGGGGGGGGGGGGGGGGGGGGGAGGGGGGAGAGGGGGGGGGGGGGGGGGGGGGGGGGGGGGGGGGATCGGCGTCCCTTTGTCGAAGGTGGGGGGGAGAGGGGGAAGGAGGGGTCGGGAAGCG
>NZ_JBVIPK010000004.1:0-124912 GCF_055577965.1 Streptomyces sp. NPDC033165 | reverse complement strand
TTCCCCCCCCCCCCACCCACCACAAACAAGCACCGCCGTGACGCTGCCCCCCCCCCCCCCCCCCCCCTCCCCCCCCCCCCCCCCCCCCCCCCCCCCCCCCCCCCCCCCCCAGGGCGCCGAGGTCGAGAAGGCCGGTGCCACGCTGGTTCCCTACGAGTCCGTGATGGGGAGGTTCCGGTCCACCATGACGGACTTGGAGAACAACGACCGTTTCACGACGGGCGACTTCGTCCAGGTCCTCCGCGGACTGGTCCAGGAGACCGTGACGCTTTACCCCCAGCTGCAACGGGCCTTCGCCGACGACCGTCCCGACGTCCTGATCTACGACGGGCTCTCCGGCTGGACGGGCCGACTCCTCGCGGAGAACTGGGGCATACCCGCCGTACGCAGCATCCCGACACTGGCGGCGAACGAGCACTGGTCCCTCGGCTCGGACGGCGAGTACGCGGAGTTCGAGCCCGACCACCCGGGGCTCAACGCCGTATACGAGGAGATCGGCGCGATGCTGGCGGACATCGGAGTGGAGTGCTCTGCCCAGGAGTTCTTCGGGAGCAGCGAGTCGGGGCCGGCCCTCGTCTACATACCGCGCGAGTTCCAGTTCAAGGGCGAGACGTTCGGAGAGGACTTCCACTTCGTCGGGCCGTGCTGGTCGGAGCGCCGGTTCGACGGCGAGTGGGCCCGCGGGGGCGACGGCGCGAGCGACCGCCCCCTGGTCCTCGTCTCACTCGGCACCATCCACAACGACAACGCCGCCTTCTTCCAGACCTGCATCGACGCCTTCGCCGAACTCCCCTGGGACATCGTCATGGCCGTCGGCGACCAGATCACCCCCACCACCCTCACCAACATCCCCGACCACATCGACATCCGCCCCCACGTACCCCAACTCCAAATCCTGCGCCAAGCAGACCTCTTCATCACCCACGCAGGCATGGGCAGCGTCATGGAAGCCCTCTCCTTCGGAGTCCCCATGGTCGCCATCCCCCAAATGAGCGAACAACGCGCCAACGCCGACCGCCTCACCCAACTCGGACTCGGCCAACTCCTCCACCGCGACCAGACCACCCCCCACACCCTCCGCGACACCGCCCACCACGTCCTCACCGACCCCACCTACCGCAACAACACCCACACCATGCGCCACCACATCACCCACGCCGGCGGCGCACCCGCCGCCGCAGACGTCGTGGAAGCCCTGCTCACGGATGCGCGGGGACAGCGGTGAACGGCGTCGGCACGGCACACATCGCGTTCTTCGCGCTTCCGGGTCACGGGCACGTGAATCCCACCCTCGGGGTCGTGGAGGAGCTGACGGCGCGCGGTCACCGAGTCAGCTTCGCGACGACCGAGCGGTTCGAAGGCGTGGTCGCCGAGGCCGGAGCGACGCCGGTGCGGTACGAGTCGACCATGGACGGTCTGCCCGCCAAGGACACTGCGGCGGAGCGCGCCGACCGCTTCGGCAGCGGCGACCTCGCCGTGGTGCTGCGCGATCTGTTGCGCGAGACCCTGGCCGCCCTCACCCCACTGGACCGCGCCTTCGCCGCGGACCGCCCCGATCTGGTGGTGTACGACGATCCGTCCGGCTGGGCGGCCCGGCTGATCGCGGCGCGCCGCGGCATCCCGGCCGTGCCGTACCGGACCACCTTCGCCGCGAGCACCGAGTGGTCCCTCGCCACCCATCAGACGGACGTCGATCCGCTCGACCCCGAGATCGTGCGCATCTTCCACGGCATCGCGAACCTCCTGGACCGTCTGAAGGTTCCCCTGAGCCCCAAGGCCCTGATGACCGGCAACGAGGCGGGCCCCGCGCTCGTCTTCGTACCGCGCGAGTTCCAGTTCAAGGGCGAGACGTTCGGCGAGGACGTCCACTTCGCGGGCCCCTGCCTCGCCCGGCGAGCCTCCGACGGCGAGTGGGCCCGCGGGGGCGACGGCGCGAGCGACCGCCCCCTGGTCCTCGTCTCACTCGGCACCATCCACAACGACAACGCCGCCTTCTTCCAGACCTGCATCGACGCCTTCGCCGAACTCCCCTGGGACATCGTCATGGCCGTCGGCGACCAGATCACCCCCACCACCCTCACCAACATCCCCGACCACATCGACATCCGCCCCCACGTACCCCAACTCCAAATCCTGCGCCAAGCAGACCTCTTCATCACCCACGCAGGCATGGGCAGCGTCATGGAAGCCCTCTCCTTCGGAGTCCCCATGGTCGCCATCCCCCAAATGAGCGAACAACGCGCCAACGCCGACCGCCTCACCCAACTCGGACTCGGCCAACTCCTCCACCGCGACCAGACCACCCCCCACACCCTCCGCGACACCGCCCACCACGTCCTCACCGACCCCACCTACCGCAACAACACCCACACCATGCGCCACCACATCACCCACGCCGGCGGCGCACCCGCCGCCGCAGACTTCCTCGAATCGCTGGTGACCCCGGTGTCCGCCGCACAGGACGTCCGCGGGTGACGGGGCCCACGGTTCCGCCCGTCGAGATCGACACGCCGTCCTTCTTCGCCGACCAGCACGGGCACTACGGGCGGATCCGGGAATCGTCGGGGCCGCGCCGGGTACGCAATCCGCAGGGGCTGGAGTACTGGCTGGTCACGCGGCACGACGAGGCCCGGACGGTGCTGCTCGACGCCCGGTTCTCCAAGGATCCGCAGCGCGCGTCGGTCGCCTTGAGCGCGGCCGGGTACGGGGTCTCCGGCGCGGGAAGCTTCTTCCTGCCCCTGGTGAACAGCGACCCGCCCGACCACACACGGCTGCGGCGGCTCGTCTCGGGAGCGTTCACCCCGCGTCGGGTCGCGGCGCTGGGGCCCGCGGTCGAGCGCCTCACCCACGAACTCCTGGACGCGATGGCGGAGCGGGACGCGGGCCCCGCCGGGCCGGACGCGGGGGCAGAGCCCGTCGACCTCATGGCGGCCCTCGCCTTCCCCCTGCCGGTCCTGGTGATCAGCGAACTCATCGGTGTTCCTCACGGCAATCGTGGCGCACTGCTGACCTGGGCCGCGCGGATGCTCACCGTGTCGGGACCGGGAGCGACACCTGCCTCGGGGCCGGCGGAGCGCACCCGCAGACTCCACCAGTGGTTCGCCTCCCTGGTCGCTGCCAAGCGGCCCCTGGTCCGCACCGACGTACCCGCGGACGAGCAGCCGGACCTCCTCTCGGCGCTCGTGGCGGCCCACGCGCAAGAGCAGCGGCTGAGCGACGAGGAGCTCGTCAGCCTCCTCGTCCTGCTGTTGCTGGCGGGGCACGAGACGACCACGGGGATGCTGGGCAACGCCGTCGACACCCTGCTCCGGCATCCCGACCAGCTCGCGCTGCTGCGCAAGCGTCCCGAGCTGACCCCCTCGGCGATCGATGAACTCCTCCGCTACGAGACCTCCTTGGCCCGAACGACCCTGAGGGTCGCGACGCAGGACGTCGAACTCGGAGGAACGGTCATCCCGGCGGGCGGCATCGTCAGCGTGGCGCTCGCCGCGGCCAACCGGGACCCGGACGTCTTCCCCCTGCCGGACCGGCTCGACATCACCCGCGAGCGCGGCCCCCACCTCGCTTTCGGCCACGGCATCCATTTCTGCCTCGGCGCGCCGCTGGCCCGGCTGCAGACGGAGACGGTGCTCACCGCCCTGTTCGGCCGCTATCCGGACCTCGCGCCCGCCGACCCGGACCAGCCGCAGTCATGGCGTCCGATCGGTGACATGCGGGGCCTGCTCACGCTCCCCGTGCGCCTCGGGCCCCGCGCACCCGCGCGGCCCGTCCCCGGCCGTCCCGCCGCGTACCCGGCAGGCACCGCGTGAGCGTGCCGCACCGTCCCGACCACCCCCGTCCGGCAGAAGAGGAACCCGTGCTCCCACACGCCACCGGCGCCCGACCCCCCGAGGCGGCGATCGAAGTCTGCGGCCTGCGCAAGCGGTTCGGGAAGACGTCCGCCCTGGACGGCGTCGACCTGACCGTCGCGCCCGGTACCGTCTGCGGTCTACTCGGACCCAACGGAGCCGGTAAGACCACCCTGGTGCGGATTCTGGCGACCCTGTCGCCGCCGGACGGCGGGCGCGCCCGTGTGGCCGGCCTCGATGTCGTCCTCGACCCCGCCCGGGTGCGTGCCAACATCGCGCTGACCGGCCAGTACGCCTCGGTGGACGAGCTGATGAGCGGGCGCGAGAACCTGGAGATGTTCGCCCGGCTTCACCGGATGCGCGGCCCCGTCGTCCGCCGGCGCGCCGAGGAACTTCTCGAACGGTTCGGCCTCCAGGACGCCGCCGGTCGCGCCGTGCGCACGTACTCCGGCGGCATGCGCCGCAAACTGGATCTCGCCGTGAGCCTGGTGGTCCCCCCTGCGGTGATCTTCCTCGACGAGCCGACGACCGGCCTCGACCCGCAGAGCCGGTACGCCCTCTGGGACAGCGTGCGCGAGCTCGTCCGGGCCGGCACCACCATCCTGCTCACCTCCCAGTACCTGGACGAGGCCGACCACCTCTCCGACCGGATCGCCATACTGGGCAACCCGGACGGCGCGGGCGGCCGGGTGATCGCCGAAGGCACGCCCTCCGCCCTCAAGTCCGCGCTCGGCCGCGGGTGCATCGACCTCACCGTGCGCCACGCCGACCAGCTGGCACTCGCCGCCGAAGCCCTGGTCCGCACGGGGGCCGGAGCGGTCGAGGTCCACCGCGAGCTGCGGAGGGTCACCCTGGCCACCGGACGCTCCACCGGTCCCGGCACCGCCGTGCTCACCGCCGCGCTGCGCGAACTGGAAGCGTCGGGCATCGCGGTGGAGGACCTCGCGCTGCGCCGTCCGACGCTGGACGAGGTGTTCATCGGCCTGGTGACCACACCCGCGACCACCACCGAGGAGGCCGCGTGAGCCCCCGCCCGGCCGGCCCCGCGGCGACGGCGTCGGCGACGACCGGGGGAACCGGGGCGCGATCGGCCCGTACGTGCCGGGACGAACCCCTGCTCTCCCGGCTGCGCTGGGGCGCGGGCGACGCGGCGACCATCACCCGCCGCTACCTGATCCATCTGCGCGGCGCCCCCGAGCGGGCAGCGATGGCCCTGCTGCTGCCCCTGGTCTTCACCCTGCTCTTCGTCTATGTGCTCGGCAGCAACATGCGCGTCCCGGCGGGTGATTCGTACGTCAACTTCCTGATCCCGGGGATGCTGGCACAGATGACGGTCTTCGGCATCGCGGCGAGCGCCTCAGCCGTCGCCGACGACCGGGACAAGGGGATCACCGACCGGCTCCGCTCCCTGCCTATGAGCCGGACCGGAGTACCCGTCGGGCAGTCGTTGGCCGAGAACCTGGGCGGGCTGATCACCCTGCTGGTCATGGCGGGCTGCGGGCTCCTGGTCGGCTGGCGTCCGGGCGCTTCCGTGACGCACGTCGTGGCGGGACTCGCGCTGCTGCTGGTCGCCCGGTACGCGTTCAGCTGGCTCGGCATGTGGCTCGGCCTGGTCCTTCCGTCCCGGTCGGCCACGGACCTCATCGGCATGCTGACCTTCCCGCTGACGATGGTCTCCAACATCTTCGTGCCGTCCGACGGCCTGCCCGCGGGCCTGCGCCTGGCCGCCGAATGGAATCCCGTGAGTGCGGTGGTGTCCGCGGTACGGGAACTCTTCGGCAACCCCGTCGGTCTGTCCCCCGACGCGGCTTGGCCGATCGTGCACCCGGTGGCCGCCACGCTCGGTTGGTCGCTCCTGCTGCTCGCCGTCTTCGGCCCCCTCACCATCTCGGCCTTCCGCTCGCCGAAGCACTGACCACTGGAGAGATGTCATGAAAGCCCTTGTTCTGGCGGGGGGTTCGGGTACGCGGCTGCGACCCATCACCCACACCTCCGCCAAGCAGCTCGTCCCCATCGCCAACAAGCCCGTCCTCTACTACGGGCTGGAGGCGATAGCCGACGCCGGGATCAAGGACGTCGGCGTCATCGTCGGCGAGACGGCCGCCGAGATCGAGCGGGCCGTCGGCGACGGTTCCGCCTTCGGGCTGAACGTGACCTACATAGCGCAGTCCCAGCCGCTGGGGCTCGCCCACGCCGTGCTGATCGCCCGCGAGTTCCTGGGGGACGACGACTTCCTCCTCTACCTCGGCGACAACTTCATCCTGGGCGGGATCACCTCGCTCGTCGACGGGTTCCGCGCGAACCGCCCGGACGTCCAGCTGATGCTGACGCGGGTCGCGAATCCCAGCGCCTACGGCGTCGCCACCCTCACCGCCGCGGGCAGGGTGGCCGCCCTGGAGGAGAAGCCGGAGCGGCCCCGGAGCGATCTGGCGGTGGTCGGCGCCTATCTCTTCACGCGGGCCGTCCACGAGGCCGTCCGCGCCATCGCCCCTTCCGAGCGGGGCGAGTTGGAGATCACCGATGCCCTCCAGTGGATGCTCGACCACGACCGGGACGTCAGGCCGACGGTGATCACTGGCTACTGGAAGGACACGGGCAACGTCGCGGACATGCTTGAGGCGAACCGGCGCGTTCTTGAGGTCCTGGAGCCGGCCGTGGACGGCACCGTCAGCACCGACAGCGAACTGATCGGGAGGGTCAGGGTCTGCGCGGGAGCCGAAGTACGCGGCTCCCGCATCGTCGGCCCCGCCCTGATCGGCGCGGGGTCGGTCGTCGTCGACTCCTACGTGGGCCCGTCGACCTCGATCGCCGAGAACTGCCGAATCACCGACAGCGAGATCGAGTTCTCGATCGTCCTGGACCACGCCTCCATCACCGGAGTCCGCCGTATCGACGCGTCGCTGATCGGTTGCCACGTCGAGGTCGCCCCGGCGCCCCGCGTACCGATGTCGCACCGTTTCGTCCTGGGTGACCACAGCAAGATACGGATCTCCTCATGAGCGGTCGGCACTACCTCGTCACGGGCGCCGCCGGGTTCATCGGCTCGCACTTCGTCAGCGACCTGCTGGGGCCCGGATCGCCGCCGGACGTCCGTGTCACCGTCCTGGACGCGCTCACCTACGCGGGCGATCCGGCGCACCTCGCCCCGCTCTCCGGCGACCCCCGGTTCCGCTTCGTCCAGGGGGACATCACCGACGTCCCGCTCGTCCGCACCCTGATGGAGCCCGGGTGTGTGGTGGTCAACTTCGCCGCCGAAAGCCACGTGGACCGCTCCATCGCGGACGCGGGAGCCTTCGTCCGCACCAATGTCACGGGGACGCACGTGCTCCTCGACGCGGCGCTCTCAGCGGGCGCCCGCTGCTTCCTCCAAGTCTCGACCGACGAGGTGTACGGATCCATCGACCACGGTGCCTGGACCGAGGAATCGCCCGTCTCCCCGAACTCGCCCTACGCGGCCACCAAAGCCGCCGCCGACCTGCTGGCGCTCTCATACGCCCGGACGCACGGCCTTGACGTGCGGGTCACCCGCTGCAGCAACAACTACGGCCCGCGCCAGCACCCCGAGAAGCTGATCCCGCTCTTCGTCACCACTCTGCTGGCGGGCGGGGCGGTGCCGCTCTACGGCGACGGGGGGAACGTACGCGACTGGCTGCACGTCTCCGACCATTGCCGCGGCATCCGGCTCGTGCTGGATCGCGGCCGGGCCGGCGAGGTGTACAACATCGGGAGTGGCACCGAGTTGACCAACCGCCAGCTGACGGGGATGCTCCTGGACGCCTGTGGGGCCGACTGGAGCGCGGTCCGCCACGTCAAGGACCGCAAGGGGCACGACCGCCGCTACTGCGTCGACGACGGGAAACTGCGGCGCCTCGGATACCGACCTCTCGTCCCCCTCGCGGAGGGCCTGGCCGAGACCGTCGGCTGGTACGCGGCCACGCCCGCCCACCGCTGACGACGCGGCCCGCGCCGACCGTCCCGCTCCCTCCACCACTCCGTCACGCCGATCGGGCTCCGCGTTCAGGGCTCGCAGCTTCAGAAGGAATCTCCGTGCGCGTCCTGTTCTCCGTCTTTCCCGCGACGGCCCACACCCTCCCCGTCATCCCGCTCGCCTGGGCGCTGCAGAACGCGGGACACGAGGTCCGGATCGCCACCCACCCCGACGCCGCGGGGGCGGCGACGCAGGCGGGGCTCGCCGCCGTGCCCGTCGGCGGATCGGAGGATCTTCGCGAACTCGCCGACTTCAGCCGCAACCCCGCCCTGCTCGGCCACCTCGGCGGAAACCTCTCCGTCGCCTCCCCCGACTGCCCCGACTGGGGTCCGAAGTGGTTCCGGATGACCCGCGTGTTCGCCGGTCTGCGACCCCTCTTGGAGGAACTCACCGGTGTCGCCGTGCGCTGGCGCCCCGATCTGGTCCTGTGGGACCCCTTCTGCCTGCCGGCCGCCGTCGCGGCGCGGCTGAGCGGCGCCGCACACGCCCGAGTGCTGTGGGGGCGCGACAACATCGCCTGGCTCCGGCAGAGGTCCCGACGCTATCTGGCACAGGCTCAGGGCGGGACCTGGCCGGACCCGCTGGAGGAGGTCATGCAGCAGCTGCTGGAGCCGTACGGACTGCCCTACGAGGAGGAGCTGCTCCTCGGCCAGTGGACGATCGATCCCCTGCCCCCCGGGGTGAGACTGCCGGCGCCGGACGTCCGGTACGAGGGCATGCGGTGGGCGTCCTACAGCGGAGGCGGCCCCGTGCCCGACTGGCTGCACACGAAGCCCGTCCGCCCGCGCGTCTGCCTGTCGTGGGGAACCGGGGAGCCGGGTGCGCAGCCGCGGCCGGGGGGCGGGGCGCCCCTCTCCGAGGTGCTCGGCGCCCTCGCGGAACTCGACGTGGAACTGGTCTCCGCGCGCAGCGGGCTTGCGGCCCCGCCCGTCGACGTACCGGGCCGGGTGCGCCTGCTGGACCGGCTTCCGCTCAGCCAGTTGCTCCCGGGGTGCTCCGCGGTCGTCCACCAGGGCGGCAGCACTGTGTTCTCCGCGGCCGCGGCGCACGGCGTACCCCAGCTCGTGGTTCCGACGTCGTTCTGGGACGAGGAAGGGACGGCGGGGTACCTCGAACACCGCAACGCGGGACGGGTGCTGGACCCTGCCCGGTGGGATGCCACGACCCTGCGTGACGCGCTGTCGGCCCTGCTGGCGGACCGCCGCGTCCACGAGCAGGCCAGGGCCCTGCGCGACGAACTCGCGATGCTGCCGGGGCCCTCCGCGCTCGTACCCGTGCTGGAGCGACTGACCGGCCTCCACCAGCGGATCTGAGACGAGCGGCCCCACTCCAGTCGTAGTCCGGCCCCGCCCGCGGGCCCGTGGCGGAGGCAGGAAAGCAGTCCCGGGACGGACGACCGCGCACCGGGGTCCTTGACACGATCGACCTCACGATTCGACGCGGGCACGACCTTCACGACCAGCCGAACGCGGAGCCCCACCATGCACAACACCATCGCGGCCATGTACCCGCGGATGAGAACCGGGATCTTCTTCACCCCCACCACCGAAGGCGACGGTGTCCTCCTGACCAACGGCAGTGAGGTCGTGTCCTTCCTGGGCGCCTCCACCTACGCCTGGCTGGACAGACTCGCTCCGCACCTCGACGGCTCGCACCGCGTGGCCGATCTGACGGCCAGCCTGCCGCCCGCGCCCCGGAAGATGGTGGAGAAGCTCGTCGGCGCTCTCCACGACGCCGGTCTGGTCCGTGACGTCAGCCAGGACATGGCCCATTCCCTGAATCCGGACGAACTGGAGCGCTACGCCTCCGAGATCGCGTTCATCGAGGCCTTCCACACCTCGCCCGCCCTGCGCTTCCAGCGCTACCGAGAGACCCGGATCTCCGTCATCGGGTCGGGCGCGGTCTTCGCCGCGGCCGTCGAGGGCGCGCTGCTGACGGGCGTCGCCCGGCTGTCGGCGCGGCCCGCCCCCGAGCGCGGCCCCGAGGACCGCGCCGTACGGGAGCGTCTCGATGAACTCGCCGCCGAGGCGCGGCGGCGCGATCCCGGTCAGCGGCTGGAGACGGCGGCGCTCGATCCCGCCGATCCTGTGGCGCTGCGCGACGCGGTCGGGGCCGCCGATCTGGTCCTGTACGCGGCTGACCGCACCGACCCCGGCGCACTGCGCGCGCTCGACGGGATCTGCGCCGACCTCGGCCGGACCCTCATCCCCGTCACGCTGTACGGGGACGCGGCGTGGGTGGGGCCGACGTGTGCCGCGGACCGGCCCGGGGTGCGGTGGGAGAGTCTGTGGCTTCGGCTGGGCGACCGGCCCGACGGCGAACGGGAGCGGACCCGGTTCCTCACCGGTCCCGTGCCCGGCATCGTCGCCAACCACCTGGTCTTCCGCGCGTTCGAGCACCTCACCGGCGGGGCGGACGCGACGGCCGCGGACGAGGACCACCCCGGCCGGGCGTCCGGCGCCGTACGCCTGGACCTGGAGACCCTCCAGACCTCGGCCCACGAGCTGGCACCGCATCCGCTGGTGCCCGGGGCGGCCGACGGAAGCGCTGATGAGCGGCGGATCCGGGACCTCGCCGACGGAGCGGCCGTGGACGCGGCCGAACTCGCCGCACGCGTCGTTCCCCTGACCGACGTCCGGCTCGGTGTCCTCGGCCCCGTGTCGGAGGCGCACCTCGAACAGTTCCCGCTGCGCGTGGTCCGTCTCGCGGTGACGGATCCGCACCGGCCCGGCACGCCGTTCACCGTATGGGGCGCCGGATCCGATTTCCCGCAGTCCCAGGACGCCGCCCTGCGCCACGGGCTCGCCGCCCATGCCGTCCGCTCCGCCGCCACGACGACGCGCGCCGACAGCGTGCGCGGCGTCAGTCTCCTGGACGGCGCCGACCGGGCGGTACCGGCGCCGCGCGTCTTCGTCGCTGCGGGGGACAGCGCCGTGCCCGGCTCCCTTCCGGTCGGTACGGCCGGCGCGGCCACCTGGGCGGCCGCCGTCGAGCAGGGCCTGCTCGACCACGTCCTGCGTGGCGCGCCCGCCGGGGCCGCCTTGAAGGCGCCGGACCACCGGACCACGGAGCAGCTCGATCTGACCGCCGGGGCACGGCGGTTCCTGGACCTGCTCGCGGCATCGGGCGAGACGCTCACGGCGCACACCGTGGACGCGCCTGCGGGGGTCCACCTGTACGCCTTCCGGCTCGGCGCCGACCAGGCGGGCCTCGTCGAGCACGGCGCGGGGTTCACGGCGGCCGAGGCCGTCGAGGCGGGGCTCGGCCGGCTCCTGCTGGCCTGGCAGGCCCGTAACTCGGGGCAGTCCGAGTACGCGCCCTCCCCCGCCGTGAACCTGCGCACTTCCTCCGTGGCCGACACGCGTGCGGACGAACCGCGCTACCGCGCCTTGGTCGAGGCTCTGCACCTCGCCGGATCCGCGGCGGTCGCGGTACCCCTCGACGACGACCCGGCCGTCCGTGAGGTACTCCCCTACCTGGTCAGGGTGGTGCTCCTCGATGTCTGAGCCGATCTCGAACCCCGTTCCCCCGCGCACGGTCGCCGTCATCGGTGACGGCGGCCTGCTCGACGCGGCCGTCGCCCGGGTCGCGTCACGCGGGTTCCGTGTGCTGCGCCCGGGCGACGCGCCGATCACCGACGAACTCCGCTCGTGCGCGGCCGTCCTGCTCCCGAGCGACAGCGCGAGCACCGCCCGGTACTCCGATGTGCGCGCGGCCGCCGAGGCCGTCGGCATCCCCTGGATCCCGGTCGGCACCGACGCGGACGCCATCCATGTGGGGCCGGTGGCCGCGGGCACCGGGCAGGCCTGTCCGACCTGCGCGGACTGGCGCCGCCGTCTCGCGCGGGACCAGGCGGGGCACCACGAGACCCTCCGCGCCCGCCACGGCTCCGCGTTGGCGGCCCTGCCCTCCCGGCTCCGTACCCGGCCGGCCGCGGCCGTGGCCGCGGAACTCGCGGTCTCCCTGCTGGAATCCGCCCTGTCCGGCGTCCCGCGCCGGGACAGCGACGCCGGTACGGAGGGCGCGGAGGTCCGCCGTCCGGGAGACGTGTTCCTGCGGGTCGAGTTGGGCTCGCTCGCCATCACCTCCCACCGCTACCTGCCCTACTCCCTCTGTGAGGACTGCGGAGGCCTGCCCGACGACGACGCCGGGCCGGCGCGCATCGTCCCGGTCTCCCGCCCCAAGCCCGCGCCCGATGTATTCCGCGTACAGAACGTGGTGGCCCGCGAGCAGGAGCTGTACGACCTGTACGTCGACGGAACCGCCGGTGTGGTCCCCTCGGTGGAGGACGAACGGGGAGGCCCCCTGCCGCGCGCCATGGCCCCGCTGAGCTCGCTGCGCGGCAACAACTCCCAGAATGGCTGGGGCCGTACGACCGACTACCGGTCCTCCCGCATCACCGCCGTCCTGGAGGCCCTGGAGCGCTTCGGCGGCGAGGAGCCCCGCGGCCGTCGTACATCGGTCACGGCCAGCCGCCGCGAGCTGGGCGAGCGCGCCGTCGACCCGCGCGCCTTCGGCCTCTATCCGGACGAGCGCCACGAACTGCCGGACTTCCCCTACACCCGGTACGACGAGGACCTGGTGATGCCCTGGGTGTGGGGGTACTCCTTCGCCCGGGGCGAAGCGGTACTGGTGCCGGAGCGGTACGCCTACTACGCCGCGCACAGCCACGAGGAACCCCGGTTCGTGTACGAGATCTCCAACGGCTGCGCCATGGGCGGCTGTCTGGAGGAGGCCGTCCTGTGCGGTCTGCTGGAAGTCGCCGAACGGGACGCCTTCCTGATGACCTGGTACGGACGGATGCCCATCCCCCGGGTCGACCCCGCCAGCGCGCGGGACCGCTCCATCCCGATGATGATCGAGCACCTGCGTCACCGGACGGGGTACGAGATCCAGCTCTACTCGGCCACGCTGGAGCAGGGCGTCCCGTGCTTCTGGGCGGTGGGGCTCGATACCCTCGGCGACCCGGGCAGGCCCCGGATCCTGTGCGCGGGCGGCTCCGCGCTCCAGCCCGAGAAGGCCGTGGTCAACGTCCTGCACGAGATGGGGCACCTGCTGGAACACGCGAAGCTCTACGACTCCGCGGAACGGGACCGCGCCGCCCGCATGGTGGCGGACCCGTCGCTGGTCAAGGTGATGGGCGACCACTCGGTGCTCTACAGCCACCGGGACGCGTTCGACCGGTTCGACTTCCTGTTGTCGGAGCGCAAGGCGCGGCCGTTCGCCGACTTCGAGGAACAGTGGCGGTGGCCCGTCCACACCGATCTGCGGTCCGACCTGGACGAGATGGTGCGCCGCTACCTGGACCGCGGCCTGGACGTCCTCGTCGTCGACCAGACGACACCGGAACACCGGGCAGGCGGATTCGCCTGCGTGAAGGTGATGGTGCCCGGCACCCTGCCGATGACCTTCGGACACCGGAACAGGCGTGTCGACGGGCTGCCGCGGCTCTTGAACGTTCCGTACGAACTGGGTTACCGCGACCGGGTCCTGACTCCCGGGGACATCAATCCCCATCCCCACCCCTTCCCCTGAGGACTGCACGGATGACGGCCATCGAACGGCGGGACGGGCACACCGCGTCGCCAGGTGCCCGGTACTGGCACCGGTCCCTGCACGACTACGCCGCTATGACGGCGGGAGCTCCGCGGGGCCGCGAGGGCGGTCCCGCGGAGCCCGCGCGGTTCACCCGGTTCGGCGCGCTGCCGCGGTACCCGCTGCCCGCGCCCGTAGGGGAACTCGCCCCGCTCCCTGTGACCGCCCCGGACGCCACCTTCCACTCGGCGCTGCTCCACTACTCCTGCGGTGTGCTGCGGACCGAGTTCGGTCCGACGGCCCGCTGGCCCTATCACCGGGCAACGCCCTCCGCCCGGTGCTTCGCCCCCGTCGAGACGTACCTCTGGACCCCCGGGCACGAGGGGCTCCAGGCGGGTGTCTACGCCTACGATCCGGCGCATCACACGCTCGTGCTGGTGCGTGCCGGGGACCACCGGGCCTTCCTGAGTGCGGCGTTGGGCGCGGACCTCGACGACGCGGTGGGGGCGCTGCTGCTCTCCACGGTCTTCTGGCGGACGGCCTTCCGCTACGGCGACTACGCCTACCGGCTGTGCGCGCAGGAGACGGGACTGGTCGCGGGGAACGTGATGATGGTCGCGGACGCCCTCGGCATGCAGGCGCACCTGCACCACCAGTTCCTCGACGGCCCCCTGGAGCGGCTCGTCGGAGCCCCGGGCCCGCAGGAGAGCGTGGCCGCCGTCCTCCCCTTGTACTCCCGGCGGGACTCGGGGCACAGACCGGTCCTGCGGAGCGAGGCCACGTACACCGGGGAGGCCCTGGCCGCTCTCCTCGGGGCCGCGCACGGCCGGCCCGCGCCGCCGACGACCGGAATCGATGCGCTGGCGGAACTGACCGGGATGGACGCGGCTGCCCGGCTCACGGAAACGGCGTCCTTCTCCCGGCTGCCCGCCGGTCCGGCTCCCGCACGGCGGACGGGCGACGCGGGGGCCCGGACCCCCGATCTGGCACACTGCCTGCGGCTTCGCACCTCGGGCAGTCCCGCCTTCAACCCGGCCCGTCAGCCCGTCCCCTTGGACGGGATCCGCCGCGTGCTCGGTCCGCTGTTCGACCCCTGGCCGTCCGATGCGGTGCCTGACGGCGCGGCGCCGCCCGTCACCGCCCATCTCTGGGCGGTCAACGTCAGCGGGCTCGCCGACGGAGTGCACCGGGTGGCACCGGACGGACTCCACCGGCTCGGGTCCGCCGCCCCCCTCCGCGCCCGGGACATCGGCATGGAGGCGGCCAACATCAACTACCGGGCCGTCGCGGCCGTGGTGTTCCTCTCGGCCCCGCGCGCGGTCGCCCAGGAGGTCTTCGGTGACCGGGCGTTCCGCGTCCTGCACCACGAGGCCGGAGCCGTCGCGCAGCGGCTTTGCGTACGGAGCGCCGCCGAGGGGCTCGCCGCCAGGATCCACAACGGCTACGCGGCGCGGACGTTGTCCGGGGTACTGGAGCTGCCTCCGGGGCACGAGCCACTGTTCCAGATCGCGCTCGGCGTGCCTGGGCCCGACGAACGCTATCTGATGCCGGTCACCCGGCTCTCGACGACCGCTCAGCGGCCCGGACACCCCGGCGGGCCCACCGCTGCCGCACCGACACGGAACGAGGTACACACCGCATGACCGCATACGCTCCGTCCGTCGGCGCGACAGCACTGGGATTCCTGCGCTCCGGCCATCAGCCGCCGGACGCCCTGCCCGCGGCGGACCCTGCCCGCCTCCCGCCGGTCCACAAGCGCTACCCGTCGGCCCCCTCGGTGCCCCTCCCGTCCGGCGGCGAGCCGTCGGTGGACGCCTCGCTCCCCCGCCTGTCCTGGCTGCTGCGGCAGACCGCCGGGCTCACCAGGATGCGCTGGATGAGCGGTCTCATGCCGCTCGGTCTGAGCGGCTCCGGTGAGCCGCGGGACCGGCGGGTGCTCCTCTCCCCCGGCCGGATAGGGGCGGCCTCCGGCTCGCGCTACCCCGTGGAGGTCTACGTCGCGCACGGCGCGTCGGACGGTCTCCCGGCCGGGCTCGCCCACTACGACCCCGTGCACCACGTACTGGAACGCCTGCGGGACGGTGACGGCCGGGCCCGGCTGCTCGGCCTGCTGAGCACGCCGCCGGAGCGGGAGCCCGAGTTGGTACTGCTCCTGACGAGCGTGCTGTGGCGCAACGCGGCCAAGTACGGCGTGTTCGGCTACCGGCTGCAGAGCCTGGACGTCGGGGTCGTGGCTGCCCAGGCAGTGGCCGCCGCGGAGGCGACAGGGCTGACGGCCACCATCCACCTGCACTACGACGACACGGCCCTGGACGAGGTCCTCGGCTTGTCCCCCTTCGCCGAGAGCGTCTTCGCGGTGGTCACCCTGCACCGGGCGGAGGACCGGCCCGCGCCCCCCGCGGAGCGGAACGCCCCGTGGTACGGCCCCGTGCCCGAGGCCGTACCCGGACCGGCTTCGATCTCCGCAGTCCCCGAGATGGCGGAGGCGGCCGCCCTGCACTCCGCGATCCGCGCCGCGGCGCCCGGTTCCCGGGGGTGGCTCCCGGCGTGGTCACCTGATGCCGGTGCGCTCCCGCACGCACTGCCGACGGCGGACCTGAACCTTGCCGACGGCTTCGCCGGACGGCGTACCGTCTACGGCTACCGGCCCGCTCCGGTGCCGGAGCACACGCTCGCGGCTCTGCTCGCCGCGGCCGCCGCGCCTCTCCCCACGGACACGCCGGACAGGGCGGACGCACCTGCCCTGCGGCTCGCCGGGGTGGTGCAGCGCGTCCACGCGGTGGCGACGGGCGCCCATGTGTACGACCCCGTCGGGCACGCGCTGATCCCCACCCGGCCCGCGGAGGCCGTGCGGGCGATGATCGGCGCGGCCAAGAGCCCCATGCTGGCCGACGAGTGCCGCACCGCCACCGCGACCCTGGCGCCCTGCGGTGATCTGCGGGCGGGCATCGAGCGGTTCGGCGACCGCTGGTACCGGACGCAGAACATCGCTGCAGGAGCCCTCGCCCAGCGCGTCGCACTGGCCGCGGCCGCGGTCGGGCTGGAAAGCCACGTGCACTGCGACTTCGACCCGGACCGCGCCGCCTCGGCCCTCGGCCTCGGCCCTGGTCCCGGAGCGCTCCAGCCGCTGGTGGTGGTGACCGTGGGGCCCCCGTCCCCGCAGCACTCGGACCCGCAGCTGCCGCTTCGGAGCCAGGCATGAGAACCCCACCCGCACCCCTGCCCGGCAGACGGAAGGACACCAACTGATGGCTCTCTACGATGTCGTGGTCGTAGGCGCCCGGAGCGCGGGAGCCTCCACCGCGATGCTCTTCGCACGCGCCGGCTACCGGGTCCTCCTCCTGGACCGGATGCGCTTCCCCAGCGACACGCTCTCCACGCAGCACGTCCACCGGCCCGGGCTGCGGCTGCTCAACCGGTGGGGCCTGCTGGGGCGGCTGGCGGACACCGGCTGCCCGCCGGTGCGCCGGATCTCCTACACCCTGGGAGACCTCCGGCTGGAGGGGGCCGTACCGGTGGAGGAAGGCATCGACGCGGTCTATGCGCCGCGCCGGTTCGTCCTTGACAGCCTCCTGATCGACGGCGCGGTCGAGTCCGGCGTGGAGTTCCGCGAGGGGTGCACCGTGACCGGCGTGCTGTCCGACGCCGGCAGGGTGTCCGGTGTGGAGTGGCGTACGGCCGCGGGGTCCACGGGCCGGGCGCACGCCCGGCTGGTGGTCGGCGCGGACGGGATGCGCTCGACCATGGCCCAGCACGTCGGCGCCCGTACGGTGCGGGAGAACGCTCCGCGCACCTGCGTCTACTACGGCTACTGGGAAGGCCTGCCCGCGGAGTTCGATGTGTACGAGCGGACCGGCCGACTGATCGGCGTCGTCGGCACCCATGACGAACTCACCTTGGTGGCCGCCTACTTCCCGCAGGAGGAGTTCCCCCGAATACGGAAGGACCCGCAAGGGGCCTACCTGGAGGCGCTCCGCACAACCGCCCCGGAACTGGCCGAGCGCGCCGCGTCGGCGCGCCGGGTGGAGCACCTGCGGGGCACGGGGAGCCAGCTCAACTTCTTCCGCGAGACCACCGGACCGGGCTGGGCCCTGGTCGGCGATGCCGCGTGCCACAAGGATTCGATCACCGGAACCGGTATCAGTGACGCCTTCGAGCAGGCATCACTGCTCGCCGGATCCGTAGGCGGGTCGCTGCACGACGAGCACGCGACGGCCGCCGCGCTGGAGCGGTACGCGGCCGGCCACCAGCGCCTCCTGGAACCGCGCTACGAGACGGCGCTCCAGAGCGCACGACTCGAAGTGAGCGCGGAGCGACTGGAGTTCACCCGCTGGATCTCCGGCGACCAGGCGTCCACCGAAGCGTTCCTGTCGGTGGCGGTGAGCCACATCGATCCCTCTCTGCTGGTCCCCACCACGGGGTGAGGGGTCCCCGACGGCCGCAGCCGACCGGGAACCCCCTCACCGGTCACGCCGCGGAGGCCCTCACCAGCCCCGTCTCGTAGGCGAGGATCACCGCTTGGGTCCGGTCGCGCAGCCCGAGCTTCTGGCACAGGTGATAGAGGTGCGATTTGACCGTGGCCTCGCTGAGCGACAGCATCTTGGCGATCACCAGGTTGGAGTGACCGTTGGCGACGAGCGCGAGGACATCACGCTCACGACCGGTGAGCAGCGAGAGCTGCGAGGCGGTCGCGGGGGCCATCTCCGGCGCCCGGTTGAGCAGCAGCCGGATCAGCTGGACCGCGGGCGGCGACTTCAGCACCATCGCCCCGTCAGCGATGTCACGGATGGCCGCGGGGAGCGACTGCGGGTCACAGTTCCCGGGCAGCAGCCCCCGGACCCCGCCCCGTAGCGCCGCGAGCATTTCGTCGTCCTCGGTGGCGGAGCTGAGCATGAGGACCCCGGGCGCGGCAGCCCAGCCCACCCTCCTCAGAATCATTGCAATCGCGATGCCATCCATGGCATCCGGATCATGGCTGACCAACGCGACATGAGGTCGCAGTTCCCGTACGGCCGCCTCCACCTCACGCGTGTGCAGCGCCTCACCGACCACTGCCATGTCGGGCTCGCGTTCCAGAACGCTGGCCAGGCCCACGCGCATCAGATGGTTCGGGTCACACAGAAGGACCCGGATACAGTCAGCCCCAACATCATTCGCCACAGTGCGACTTACCCCCGTAAATGCATGAACTCCTGCCGAGATCGCCTAAGAATTGGCGATTCGACTGGTCTGGACCACTGAAGAGACTACCGACATGTCGGTATGAGGGCCAGCAGGTTGCACTCCGGTTTGCGTCACACGCGAGCCCAAAGGGTGAGACGGGCTCCGGACTCAACCCGCAGGCGGGGGAACAAGACTGGCCGACGGGCGGACGACATCGTTCCACGCCGGTGTCAGGGTGGTCCCCGTCAGTCAGTTCAGGGGGGTACAGGTGCAAATACCGGCGGAAGCAGCTCCGTTGCTCGACTTCAGCCCCTACCGGCTGCTCACGGAACCGGAGGCCGTCCACCGCAGTATGCGTGCGGAGCCGCCGGTGCGCTACGTACGCGAGGAGAGCGGGTTCTCGTACTGGCTGATCTCCCGCTACGCCGAGGCCCGTGAGGCACTCGGCGCGCCGGGGCTCTCGAACGACCCGCGCCGCCTGGGGCACGCGGTCGACGCCCACAACGCCTACTCCCCCATGGCGAACAACGACCCGCCGGACCACACCCGGCTGCGCAGGCTCGTCTCCCACGGGTTCACCCGGCGCCGGGTGGCCGCTCTGGAGCCCGAGGTCGACCGCATCGTCGACGAACTGCTCGGCGACGTCGGACCGTCCGGCCGCACCGACGTGATCGCGGACCTCGCGTTCCCCTTGCCCGTCCTGGTCATCTGCGCGCTGCTCGGGGTACCGGGCCGGGACCGCGCGGCCCTGCGCACCTGGGCGGAGCACACCCTCTCGACGGCGGTGGGCCCGCGGACCCGGGAGGAACGTTCCCGCAGGCTGCGCACGTACTTCACCCGGCTGATCGCGGCCAAGCGCGACACCGTGCGGACCGCCGTGCCGCCCGACGAACAGCCGGACCTGCTCAGCGCCCTCATCGCGGCACAGGAACAGGACAACAGCCTCACGGACGACGAACTCGTCGGTCTGGCCGTTCTGTTGCTGGTCGCCGGGCACGAGACGACGACCAACCTGATCGGCAACGGGCTGCTGACCCTGCTGCTCCACCCGGAGCAGCTGCGGCTCCTCCAGGAGGAGCCGCAGCTGCTGCCCACCGCGGTGGAGGAACTACTCAGATACGAAGGCTCCGCCGGGCAATCCTCCTTGCGCGTGGCGGTCGAGGACACCCTCATCGGGGGAACCCTGATTCCCCGGGGGTCCGTCGTCAACATCGGCCTGTCCCTCGCCAACCGGGACCCCGGCGTCTTCCCGGACTCCGGCACCCTCGACGTCCGGCGGGAGCCCAATCCCCACCTGGCGTTCGGGCACGGCGTCCACTTCTGCCTCGGCGCGCCCCTGGCCCGCATGCTGGCGACCGCGGCCCTCGGCGCCCTGCTGGAGCGGTTCCGCGGCCTCGCACTGACCGTGTCGCCCGACGAGCTGCGCTGGCGACAGATCAGCATCCTGTGCGGCCTCACCGCACTTCCCCTCTCCTTTGATCCCGTTTTTCGTGAAACGAGTCGTACGTGACGATCCCCGATCCGATGGCGGCGGCCCATCTCTACCGCCTCACCTTCGGTTTCATTCCCGCCCAGATGATCCATGCCGCTGCCAGGTTCCGCCTCCCCGATCTGCTGGCCGAGCGGAGCCTGACCACCGAGGAGTTGGCGGACCTGACCGGTACCCACGCCCCCTCGCTGCGCCGGCTGCTGCGCGGCCTCGCCTCGATCGGCCTGGTCGAGGAGGCCGAGGGGGGTGCCTTCGGGCTGACCCCGGCCGGTGTACCTCTTCGGTCCGACGTGCCCGGCTCCGTCCGCCCCATGCTGATGCCGTACTTCGACGAGGGCATCTGGGCTTCGTGGGGACGGTTCCTGGAGTCCGTGCGCACAGGCCGGCCCCCGGTCGAGTCGGTCACCGGAGGTTCGGTGTTCGCCCACTTCGCGGCCGACCCGGAGCTGGCCGCCGAGTTCAACGCCGCCATGGCGGTGAGCGGCGGCGCAGAGGCCTGGAGCCTGGCCAAGTCACTCGACTTCACCGGCGTGCGGACCGTCGTGGACATCGGTGGCGGATCGGGCGCGCTCCTGGCAGTGCTCCTGGGACACCATCCCGAACTGCGCGGCATCCTGGTCGACACCCCCGCGGGAGTGTCCGACGCCCCGGCCGCCTTCGCCGAGGCGGGTGTGGCGGACCGCTGCGAGATCACCGCCGGGGACTTCTTCACGTCGGTGCCCGGGGGCGGCGACCTCTACGTGATCAAGAGTGTCCTGCACGACTGGGACGACGAGGAGTGCGTCCGCATCCTGCGGAACTGCCGCCGGGCCATGGACGACACGGCCCGCGTCCTGATCGTCGAGGTCATCGCGCCCGCCGTCGTGGACCCCACGACCGATCCGTTCCTCACGGCGAGCGACCTCAACCTGCTGGTCCTCACCCGCGGCCGCGAACGGACGCAGGAGGAGTTCGCCCACCTCCTGGAGGAGGCCGGTCTCCGGTTGACGGGCGTCGGCGATCCGGTGGGCTTCAACGGGTACCGGACGATCGAAGCACGCCCGGCGGCCACGGAAGGCGGTGCGGCGTGAAGACGACCGAGGGATCCCGGGCAGCGAGCCCCGTCGAGGACTCCCACCAGAACGTGGGACCCGGCACGCTCCGCCGGCTCGCCGCGGCCTGGCCCAGGCGGGCCACGGTGCGCACCGACATGGACAAGGTCACCGGCACCGAGGCGTACGACCCCGAGCTGCTCGACTACCCGGTCTCCCTGATGCCGTTCGGTGAACACCCCGACTTCCAGGGCACGTCCGAGGAGAAGCGCCGTACGGTGAACACCCTCGGCTGGATCGCGTACAACGAACGCGTCGTCGCGGCCGAGGAGTACGTGGTCAACCCGACCTTCGAGAAGCTCGGCCACGCGGTGTTCCCCGGCGTGGACCGGTTCGAGGTCAAGGAGATCGTGCGGCAGTCCCACATCGACGAGGTGTGGCACACGTACATGCACATGCTGGGCATGCAGCGCACCCGGGAGGCCCGGCAGGTCACGGCGGAACCCGCGGCCACGCACCCGGTGACGAACCGTCTGCTGTACGAGGCGCAGGCCGAGGCGGGCGAGCGTTGGCAGACGGACCTCCTCTACCTGCTGTGGACCACGGTCGGCGAGGTCAGCGTCAACGCCTTCCTCGACCTCATGGCGCGGGACACCACCGTCCAGCCGATGCACTCTCTGATCGCACGGCTGCACGCGCGGGACGAGTCGGCGCACGGCCCGGTCTTGATCGAGATCATGAGGGACGTCTACACCCACCTGAGCAGGAAACAGCAGGACTTCTTCATCGCGTCCCTGCCCTCGGGCATCACCGCGTTCTGCGCGGAGGACTTCGACTGGTGGCTGAAGGTGCTGGAGTTCGCGGGAGTGCCCAAGGCCAGGGACATCATCGAGGACTCCAGGAGCGCCGGCGGCGGCCCGCACGGCAACCTGCTCGTCAACGACTTCTCCGGTGTGCGGCGCCTGTGCCGCGAGCTCGGCATAGAAGACCGGGTGGCCTTCGACTTCGCGGCCGACGACGCCGCTCGGCTGGGGAGTGCCGCATGATCCTCACCGGTCCCGAGATCACCGACGCGGCGGCGGACGGACGCATCGTCATTTCGCCCTTCCGACCGGACCAGGTCAACCCCAACAGCTACAACATCTGTCTCGGAGACAGGCTGTTGACGTACACCGACGAGGTCATCGACCCCTACCGCCCCAACCCGACCCAGGAGATCACCATCGGGGAGGAGGGCTATGTCCTGCAGCCGGGCCGCCTCTACCTCGGCCACACCGTGGAGCGCGTCGGCTCCGACCTCTACGTACCGCTGTTGTTCGGGCGCTCCTCGGTCGGCCGGCTCGGGCTGTTCGTCGAGATCACCGCGCCGATCGGCGACATCGGTTTCCACGGCCAGTGGACGCTGATGCTCTCTCCGGTCATGCCCCTGCGGGTCTACCCCGGGATGAAGATCGGCCAGATCATGTTCTTCGTATCGCTCGGCCAGGTCGACCTCTACGAGGGCAAGTACCAGTCCTCGGCGGGCCCGCAGGAATCCCGCTACTGGAGAGACGTGGCGGTACCGGCGACATGATCCTCACCCGTGAAGCCATCACCACCGCCGTGGAGCGGGGCGACATCGTCATCGAGCCCTTCGCCCCGGAGCGCGTCTCCCCGAACGCCTACGACTGGCACCTGGGCGACCGGATCCGCGTATGCGAGGGCGACGAGCTGGACGCGGCAGCCGCCACCCGGGTCACCGAACACGTGATCCCCGCGGAGGGCATGGTCCTCCGGCCGGGGCGGCTCTACCTCGGAGTCACCCACGAGCGCACGCACTCGGAGCGCTACGCCCAGATGATCAACGGAGACCGCAGCCTGGGCGCGCTGGGGATCTGGGTGCACGTCTCGGCTCCGCTGGGACACGTCGGCCACGCCATCCGCTGGACCCTGGAGATCCGCGTCGCACAGCCCGTCAAGGTCTACCCGCTGATGCCCTTCGGGAAGATCGTCTTCTTGTCCACGGCCGGAGCGACTGCCAGCTACCAGCACCTGGGGCACAAGTACACGCGGACGAGCGGGATCGACATCTCACGGCTGTACGAAGAGCTTCGGTGAGCGCGGCGAAGGTACTGACCGGGCTCGATCTGCCCTGGGGCAGCCCCGGCGGTAGCGTCGAGCTGCTCAAGGACCTCTACCTGGGGCCGCGGGCCCCCCTGGCCGCCGACACGTTCATGCTGGGTACGGACGCGGCGCCCGCCCCCTCCGGCGAGGGGCTGCCCGCGCTGCTCGACGTACCGGGCAAGCAGCTGAGCGGCGAGGGGTTCTGGTCCTACGTCGACGGGCTCACCCGCGCGATCACGACGCGCTTCCCGCCCGGGGACCAGGACGTGCTCCACCTCCAGCATCTCGCCTTCGGCGCCACTCCGGCGCTGCTGCGCGGCTATCCGAAGCACCCGGGGATCGCCCTCGTACACGGCACGGACCTCCTCTTCGCCGAGGAGTTCCCGACGCAGCACGACGTGCTCCACGAGGCCGCAGCCGCCGCCCGGGCTGTCGTGGTGCCGTCGGCGGCGATGGCCGACCGGCTGCGCCTGCTGACCCCTGTCGAGAGCGACCGTATCGTCCACATCCCCTGGGGCGTCCCCGACCACTTGCTGACCCGCCCGCCCGTGCGGACCCCCTCCCCCGACGGCAACCTCCGCGTCCTGTACGCCGGTCGACTGACCGCGGAGAAGGGCGCCGCCGAACTGGTCGCCGCCGTGTCCGGGACGGTCGGCGTTCAGCTGAGCATGGCGGCACCGGCCGACGAGTTCCGACGGCTGTCCGAGGTCATGGACCTCTCCACGATCCGCTACCTGGGCTGGCTGAGCCGCCCGGACCTGTGGGCGGCCTTCGCGGAGCACGACCTCCTGGTGATTCCGTCGGCCAGGCTGGAGGCCTTCGGCCTCGTGGCCATCGAGGCGCAGGCCTGCGGTCTTCCGGTGGCCTACCAGCCAGTGCCGGGACTGACCGACGTACTGGGCGATTCCGCCCTGCCGCTGGACCTCTTCGCCCACGCCGGGCGGACGCGCGAGACCCTGGTCCGGCTGGCCGCGGACCGCGGCGCCCTGGAACACCTGCGCGCCGCGGGCCACCGGAACGCGGCGCGGTTCCCACTGTCCAGAACCGCGGACGAACTGACCGCGCTCACCTGCCAGGTGCGCTGAACCCCGCGCCCGCCTCCTCGGATTCCTGAAGCCGCGCCCGCACTCCCGCCGACGCCGACACAGAAGGACCCCCACATGTACGCAGCCGCACTCTTCGACCTGGACGGCACACTGATCGACACCGAGCCGCGGAGCCGGGAGGCCTGGTCGCGGCTGTTCCGCGGCCACGCCGTCCCGTACGACGACGCCACCATCAGGGGCTTCGCCGGGCGCCCCGCGAGGGAGGCGCTGGGCGACCACGTCCACCGCTTCTCCGGCCGCACGGTCGACGAGCTCTTCGCCGAGGCGATCCACTACACGACGCTCGCCGACATGCCCGCCGTCGATACCGTCCCGGGTGCCCTGGAGCTGGTCTCCCGGCTCCGCGCGTCGGGCGTACCGGTGGGACTGGTCACGTCGGGCACGAGGGAATACGCCCGTCACGAGCTCGGCGCCCTGGGAGCGCTGCACCTCTTCGACGTCATGGTCACGGCCGACGACGTGACCAGGGGGAAGCCCGATCCACAGGGCTACCTCGCCGGCTGCGCCGCCCTGGGTGTCGAGCCCTCGGCCACGGTGGTGTTCGAGGACGCGCCAGCCGGAGTGGCCGCGGCCAAGGCTGCGGGCGCCCGTTGCATCGCGATCTCCGCCGGGCAGCCGCCCGAGGCGCTCGCCGCGGCGGATCTGATCGTTCCCGACCTCACCGACATCGTGTGGCCCCCGCGGTTCCGGCCGGTGGCCGCCGTCGCGGGTTCGGAGGGCTGAGGATCATGACGGAACCCATCCTGGAAGTGGTCGTCACCTCCGCGCAGGAGGCCATGGACGCCGTGGCGGGCGGCGCCAACCGCCTGGAACTGGCCACGGACATGGCCTCCGACGGCCTGACCCCCTCATTGCCCGACTTCCTCCGCGTGCGCGAGGCCGTCACCGTCCCCCTGCGGATCATGCTGCGGGACAGCAACGGATTCCAGCCGACCGACCTGGACCGGCTCGGCGAAGCGGCCTCGGCACTCCGGGCGGCGGGAGCCGATGCCTTCGTACTCGGCTTCCTCACCCCGGAGGGAACTCTGGACCTGCCCTCGGTCACCGCCCTCCTCGCGTCGGTGCCGGGCTGTCGCTGGACGTTCCACCGCGCCCTGGACCACGCGAGCGACCGTGACGCCCTGCGCCGCGCCCTCCACGGACTGCCGGGCCTGGACACCGTACTGACGGCGGGCTCCGTCCCCGGCGTCGAGCGCGGACTGGACGTCCTGACCGCGGAAGCCGGCCGGCAGGGCGAGCGCGGCTATGAGGTGAACGTCATGGCCGGTGGCGGCCTGATGACACGCCACGTACCGATCCTGCGCGCCCACGGCCTCGACACCTTCCACGTCGGCACGTCCGTGCGCCACGGCGGCTGGGACACGCCGATCGACCGGGCCGCCGTGCGACGGTGGCGGCAGCTCATCGAGACCGACCCGGGACAGCCTGACCGCGATGACCTCTGAGACAACCTGCGAGTTCTGTGCCATCGTCACCGGCCGGCTCCACGCCGAGATCCTGTTCGAGGACGAGTCGACCGTCGCCTTCCTCGACAACACCGCGGTGATGGAAGGGCACACCCTCGTCATCCCCAAGGTCCACGCCACCGACATCTGGGCCATTGCCGAGGACGACGCGGCGGCTGTGATGCGCACCGCGCACCGCATGGCCGCGCTCCTCGACGGCGTGTTCACCCCGGACGGCATGACACTGTTCCAGGCCAACCGTCCGGCGGGCTGGCAGGACGTCTTCCACCTCCACGTCCACCTCGTGCCCCGGTGCGAGTCCGACCACCTGCACCGGCCCTGGCACGCGGAACGCGCCCACCCCGCCGCTCTGGCGCGGACCCGCCAACGCGTTCTGAGGCAGACCGGCGACGACGCGCCCCTATGACGCGGCCCACCCCCAGTGAGGAAGAATCGTGACCATGGAACACCCCCACCTGCCGACCACCGAGGCCGCCGTCACCGCGATACGCAAGATTGCGGACGACTACCGCCTGACGATGACCGTCACCGACGACATCGGCGCCGACCAGACGTCACGCCGCACCTCGGCGGGCGTCTTCGCGACCCTCGACCCCGACGGCTCATTGCCGCACGAGGCATTCGTCGAACTGGCCGGCTCCCCCGCCGTGAGCGTCCGGGTCTTTCCCGAGGACGATGCGAAAATCACCGTGGATCACGTCGAGTTCCACGACGTGCCCCGGGACTCCGTCCCGGCGTTCCTCCGCTCCGTGTACGGCGGACTCGCCCACACGAAGGGCCGGTTCTTCCCCCCGGGCCAGTGGCTCATCGTCCCCCTCCCCGGCGACGAGACCTACAAGGAACTGATCGCGGACACCACTCTCACTCCCTGGCTCGCACGCAGCGCGCGTAGCTCATGACAACCCGCTAGTAGCCACCCCGTGGACGACCCCGCTCCGCACGTTGGGCCGTTGCAGGCCCGACACCCACTCCGCGCTGACCTTCGCCCAGCGCACAATCCAAGCCGCTTCCCGAAGCAGGTCCCACCTGGTTCGGGAAGCGGCTTCCCTCGCTGAGATCCCATCAGGATCCACTTGGGACGAGCGTCACGAGCGTCATTTCAGCGTCGAGATATCGCGTGTAACGCCCACAGTGCACATCATGCGCATCGACAAACCTGCAGGTCAGGCGCCCTTAGCCACCGGCTCCAGGATCGCCACGCACTCCACATGATGCGTCATCGGAAACAGATCGAACGCCCGCAGCGTCCGCACCCGGTATCCGCCCTCCGCGAAGTACGCCAGGTCGCGTGCCAGCGCCGCCGGGTCGCACGCGACGTAGGCGATACGACGCGCGCCCAGGCCCGAGAGGTGCTTGACGACCTGCTTGCCCGCGCCCGCGCGCGGCGGGTCCAGGACGATCAGGTCGCATTCGGTGATGCCGGTACGGGGCAGGATCTGGTCGACCTTGCCGTGCTCGATGCGGACGCGGTCGAGGTCCTTGAGGTTGTGGCGGGCGTCCTCGACCGCTCGCTTGCCGGACTCGATGCCGAGGACCGCGCCCTTTTCGCCGATGCGCTGGCCGATGGCGCCGGCGAAGAGGCCTACCCCGCAGTAGAGGTCGAGGGCCGTGTCGTTCTTGCGGGGCAGAAGGCCCTGCATGACGGCGCGGACGAGGGTGTTGGCGGCCTGGGGGTGGACCTGCCAGAAGCCCCCGGAGCCGACGCGGTAGGTGCGGTCGTCGGCGCGTTCGCGGACGAAGGCGCGGCCGTGGACGCGGTGGACGCCGCCGTCCTTCTCGTCCACGCGGAGCACCGAGACCGGCTTGTCGAGTTCGACCAGGGGGAGGCGGCCGCCGGGCTTCGGGGTGAGGATGACCTGGCGGTCGTTGGAGCCGGTGGCGGTGATGGCCTCCACCGCGGCCATCTGAGGCCACTCGCGCTTCTCGACGCCCAGTTCCGAGACCCCGGGGGCCGCGATCAGGCAGTGGTCGACCGGCTGCACGTCGTGCGAGCGGTGCTTGCGCAGGCCCGCGTTGCCGTCGGCGTCGACGGCGTACTGGACGCGGGTGCGCCAGGCGGGGACCTCGCCCGCCGGAAGCTTGTCGCCCTCGGCCGGCATGACCGTGCCGTCCCAGCCCGCCTCCTCGGGGGTCAGGCCCGCCAAGCGCTGGAGCTGCTCGGCGATGACCTCGCCCTTGAGGCGGCGCTGCGCGCCCGGCTTGGCGTGCTGCCAGTCGCAGCCGCCGCACATGCCGGGGCCCGCGTACGGGCAGGGGGCCTCGACGCGGTCCTTGGACGGTTCGAGGATCCGTACGGCGTCGGCGCGCAGGAAGCGGGAGTCGGTGTCGCCCTCGGTCACCTTCGCGATGATCTTCTCGCCGGGAAGCGTATGACGGACGAAGAGGACCTGGTTGCCGGCGGTACGGGCGATGCAGTGGCCGCCGTGCGCGACGGGCCCGACCTCGACCTCGTACTCCTCCCCGACCAGTGACGACGTGGGTGCGTTCTGCATGAGGGGAGGCTCCAGGGGCGGGGTGGCGGCGAAGGGGGGTGGTGGCGGGCGGGCAGTCGCGCCTTGTGCGCAGGACAACAGCCCACCAGTCTACGTGGGCGCGGGCGGGGCGCCGACCACGAGCGAGGCCCACGTCGTGGGAACACCCGTCGTGCGACCGGCCGCCGCCGCTCACTTCTTGGGGTCCGGCTCCTTGCTCCTGCTGTTCCTGCGTTCCACCGGGCCCCGGCGCACCGCCCCCGGAGCGTTCCATTCCGCGCGCTTCCTCGCCCGCCTCTTCGCGACCTCGGAGGACTGGAGCTGGTAGGGGACGGACGTGACCATGACGCCCGGGGTGAACAGCAGGCGGCCCTTCAGACGCAGGGCGCTCTGGTTGTGGAGCAGGTGCTCGTACCAGTGGCCGACGACGTACTCGGGGATGTAGACGCTGACCACGTCGCGCGGGCTCTCGCGGCGCAGGCTCTTGACGTAGTCGATGACCGGGCGGGTCACCTCGCGGTAGGGCGAGTCGAGGATCTTGAGCGGTACGTTGATGCCGCGCCGCTCCCAATCCTCGCGGAGCGCCTTCGTCTCGTCCGGGTCGACGCTGATGGAGAGGGCCTCCAGACGGTCGGCGCGGATCAGTTTCGCGTAGGCGAGGGCGCGCAGCGTGGGGCGGTGGAGCTTGGAGACCAGCACGATCGCGTGGACGCGGGAGGGGCGCAGGCCCTCGTCCGCGGGGGCCTCGTCGGCGGCGATCTCGTCGGCGACCCGGTCGTAGTGCTTCCGGATGGCGGTCATCGTGCCGTAGAAGATCACCATGCCGAGCAGGGCGACCCAGGCGCCGTGGGTGAACTTGGTGGCGAGGACGACGACCAGGACCAGCCCGGTGAAGGTGGCGCCGAAGGCGTTGATGGCCCGGGAGCGGATCATGTGGCGGCGCCGGGCGGGGTCCTCCTCGGTGCTCAGATGGCGGTTCCAGTGCCGGACCATGCCGGTCTGGCTGAGGGTGAAGGAGACGAAGACCCCGACGATGTAGAGCTGGATCAGGTGCGTGGAGTCGGCGTCGTAGATCCAGACGAGCAGGATCGCGGCCCCGGCCAGCAGGACGATGCCGTTGGAGAAGGCGAGGCGGTCGCCGCGGGTGTGCAGCTGGCGCGGCAGGTAGCGGTCCTGGGCGAGGATCGAGCCGAGCAGCGGGAAACCGTTGTACGCGGTGTTCGCGGCCAGGAAGAGCACGAGTGCGGTCGCCGCGGCGAGGGCCATGAAGAGGAACGAGCCATGGCCGAAGACCGCCTCGGCGACCTGGGAGATCACCGGGTCCTGGGTGAAGTTCTCACCGACCGGGGAGCCGTCGCGGATCAGGTCCACGGCCGGGTTCTCGGCCATCTTGACGTCGGTGGCCATGGCGAGCCCGATGATCCCGCAGAACATGGTGACGGCGAGCAGGCCCATCGCGGCCAGCGTGGTCGCGGCGTTCCTGCTCTTGGGCTTGCGGAACGCGGGGACCCCGTTGCTGATCGCCTCGACGCCGGTGAGGGCGGCGCAGCCGGAGGAGAACGCGCGCAGGAGGAGGAAGACCAGGGCGAAGCCCGCGAGCCCTTCGTGTTCGGGCTTGATCTCGAAATCGGAGGTGGGGGCGTGCATCGTGTCGCCGAGGACCAGCCCCCGGAACGCGCCCCACAGGATCATCCCGAAGACACCGGCCACGAAGAGGTAGGTGGGGATGGCGAACAGCTTCCCCGATTCCTTCACACCGCGCAGATTCATCAGGGTGAGCAGGACGATGGCGCCTATGGCACAGAACGTCTTGTGCTCGATGACGAACGGAATGGCGGAGCCCAGGTTCTCCACACCCGAGGAGATCGACACGGCGACGGTGAGGACGTAGTCGACGAGCAGGGCGCTGGCGACGGTCAGTCCGGCCTTGGGCCCGAGGTTGGTGTTGGCGACCTCGTAGTCGCCACCGCCGCTCGGGTAGGCGCGGACGTTCTGCCGGTAGGAGGCGACGACCGTGAACATGAGGACGACGACGGCGAGCGCGATCCAGGGGCTGAAGTGGTACGCCGACACTCCCGCGACGGACAGCACGAGGAGGACTTCTCCGGGTGCGTACGCCACCGAGGACAACGGGTCGGATGCGAAGACGGGAAGCGCGATGCGCTTCGGGAGGAGCGTTTCTCCCAGCTTGTCGCTGCGCAGCGCCCGGCCGATCAGGATCCGTTTGGGCAGGTCGGTCAGTTTGGACACGCTGAGGATCGTAAGCGGAGCCCGGGCCCGGGACGAACGCCCTTTTCACGTGGCCCCGCAATCTCCTGCGGTCGGCGGAGAATGCCGCGCCTTCTTTAACGAAATCCTTGCGCCCGCTCGGACCATTTTGCTTTTCCTTTGCCGGAGTGTCCCGAGGACGGGGCCACTCGGATGAGGCGGGGGCGTCCCTGGCGCATAAGCTCATCCCCGGGCCGCGCCGCGGGTGCGGGCCCGTTGTTTGCCCGGCAAGCTGAGAGAGAAGTGTGAGCAGCGTGTTTTCGCAGGTCAGCCGGATGACCAGGACGGCGGGGTAGGCGCACAGTGCACATCGTCATCATGGGCTGCGGGCGCGTCGGAGCCGCTCTCGCGCAGACCCTCGAACAGCAGGGGCACACGGTCGCGGTGATCGACCAGGACCCTACGGCCTTCCGCCGTCTCGGGTCCGGATTCGGCGGGCGACGGGTCACCGGAGTCGGCTTCGACCAGGACACCCTCCGCGAGGCGGGCATCGAGGAGGCCGGGGCTTTCGCCGCGGTCAGCAGTGGCGACAACTCCAACATCATCGCGGCCCGGGTGGCGCGCGAGACGTTCTCCATCGAGAACGTCGCGGCGCGGATCTACGACCCGAAGCGCGCCGAGGTCTACCAGCGTCTCGGCATTCCCACGGTGGCGACGGTGCGCTGGACGGCGGACCAGATGCTGCGCCGGCTGCTGCCCTCGGGCGCGGAGCCGCTGTGGCGCGATCCGAGCGGGGGTGTGCAGCTCGCCGAGGTGCACACGACGCCGTCCTGGATCGGCCACAAGATCAGCACGCTCCAGGAGGAGACGGGGGTCCGCGTGGCCTTCCTCACCCGGCTGGGTGAGGCCATTCTGCCGACCTCGCAGACGGTTCTCCAGGAGGGCGATCTGGTGCACGTGATGATGCGTACGGACGAGATCGCCAAGGTCGAAGAGGCCTTCGCCCAGGGTCCCGAGGAGGAAGGTCACTGATGCGTGTGTCGATTGCCGGGGCGGGCGCGGTGGGCCGTTCCATCGCCACCGAGCTGCTGGAGAACGGGCACGAGGTGCTGCTGATCGACAAGGCGCCGAGCGCCATCTCGGTGGAGCGGGTCCCGATGGCCGAGTGGCTGCTCGCGGACGCCTGTGAGATCACGTCGCTGGACGAGGCGGCACTGCAACGGTGCAACGTGGTGATCGCCGCGACCGGGGACGACAAGGTGAACCTGGTCGTCTCCCTGCTCGCCAAGACCGAGTACGGCGTACCGCGTGTGGTGGCCCGGGTGAACCATCCGAAGAACGAGTGGCTGTTCAACGAGTCCTGGGGCGTGGACGTCGCCGTCTCGACGCCGCGTCTGATGTCGGCCCTGGTCGAGGAGGCGGTGAGCGTCGGCGATCTGGTCCGGCTGCTGCGCTTCAGCCACGGCGACGCCAACCTGGTCGAGCTGACGCTGCCGCCGGAATCGGCCCTGGCCGGTACCCGCGTGGGGGAGGTCGCGTGGCCCGAGGACACCTCGCTGGTGACCATCATCCGCGGGTCGCGGGTGCTGACGCCGAGCCCGGAGGAGTCCCTGGAGGCCGGTGACGAGCTGCTGTTCGTGGCCGCCCAGGCGCGTGAGGAGCAGTTGGAGGACCTGTTGTCGGTCCGCCGCGGCCCCTCGGACGACTGACCCGGAGAGTCACCTGTACGTGAAGGGGCCCGGAACCGCTTGGGTTCCGGGCCCCTTCACGTACGTCCGTTTCGTCCGTACGTCCGTCCGTTACGAGGTCACGCCTCCGGGTTGCGCAGCGCGGCCGCGGCCTGTGCCGCGCGCTCCTTCTCGGCCTGCTCCTCGGCCTCCATCTCGGCGAAGACGTCGATGGGCGGCGGCGCCTTCGCGAGGAAGACCCAGGTCAGATACACCGCAAGCAGGAACGGCGGGATCTTCAGGGCGACCAGCACCCAGCCGAACTGGGTGGTGTCGGCCCACCAGTAGAGCGGGAAGAGGATCGCGCACTTGGCCAGCAGGATGAATCCCCAGGCGTAGCTGGCCTTGGTGTACGCCTTCTTCCGGCCCGGGTTGCGGGTCCGCCAGGAGAGGTTCTCCTTGAAGACCGGGCCGAGGATCAGCCCGATCAGTGGTACGCCCGCGGCTGCGGTGCCGAGATAGGCGATGGCCAGGCCCAGCGTGTAGAGCATGCCCGGCAGGTAGAAGTCCTTGGCGTTGCCCGTCATCATCGCGAAGACCACACCGAAGGCCACCCCGAAGACGCCGCTGAAGGCGTGCTTGACGGTGTCCCTGCGGATCAGCCGGACGGCGACCAGGGCCAGGGACACGGCCAGGGCCGCGATGGCCGAGATGTGCAGGTCCTTGTTGATGGTGAAGATCGTGACGAAGAGCAGCCCGGGGAGGACTGTCTCCACCATGCCGCGTACGCCGCCGAAGGCCTCGAAGAGGGCGGCCTCGGTGACCGCCTTCGACTCGGCGTCCTGCTGAGCGGCGTGCTTGCCCCCTGCGTCCTGCTGTGCGGTGCGGTGGGACTGGTCCGTTTCGGACGTCGGCTTGTCCAGAGACGTCACCGGCTACTCCTTGCCGAGCGGTCGGAGTTCGTATGTGGGGTTGAACAGCACCCGGCGGCCGTGGCTCATGGCGACCCGCCCCGATGCGATGATCCTGCGGCCGGGCTCTATGCCGACTATGGAGCGCCGGCCGAGCCAGACCACGTCCAGCGGCTCGGTGCCGTCGAAGAGCTCCGCCTCCAGGGCGGGCACTCCGGCCCGGGGGCGGAGGGTGACGGTCCGCAACGTACCAGCCACCTTCACGATCTGCCGGTCGGAGCACTCGGAGATCCGGGTGCATCCGGTGACCTGCGCGTCCTGCCGCAGCTCCTGGGACTCCAGGTCCTCCTGGGAGCTGGAGAGCCGGTCGAGCATGCGGCGGAAGCGCCCGGAAGGCCTCGCCGCCTTCCCGGCCTTCCCGGCTTTCTCGGATCGGGGAACAGCACTCATACCCGAAGGGTACCGGTCCCGGCCACCGCAGCCGGGGGTCCGGGTGACCACTCGAATGGATGGCGCCGGGGTGACCGGCGCGGCGTCCCGCCGGGTCTCAGCCGCGTTCGAAGCGGTAGCCCATCCCCGGCTCGGTGACGAAGTGCCGGGGGTGCGAGGGGTCCGCCTCCAGCTTGCGGCGGAGCTGGGCCATGTAGACCCGCAGGTAGTTGGTCTCGGTGCCGTAGGAAGGCCCCCAGACCTCCTGGAGGAGCTGCTTCTGGCCGACCAGACGGCCGCCGTTGCGGACGAGCACCTCCAGCAGGTGCCATTCGGTGGGGGTGAGCCGTACGTCGCGGCCCGCCCGGTGCACCTTCTTCGCGGCCAGGTCGACGGTGAATTCGGCCGTCTCGACGATCGCGATGTCTTCGGCGCCGCCCTCCTGGCCGACCGGCTCCGCACGGCGTACGGAGGCGCGCAGCCGGGCCAGCAGCTCGTCCATGCCGAAGGGCTTGGTGACGTAGTCGTCGGCGCCCGCGTCCAGGGCCTCCACCTTCTCGTCGGAGGTGTGGCGCGCCGAGAGGACGAGGATCGGGACCCGGGTCCAGCCGCGCAGCCCCTTGATCACCTCGACCCCGTCCATGTCGGGCAGCCCGAGGTCCAGGACGACGACGTCGGGGTGGCGGGCGGCGGCCAGCTGGAGGGCGGTCGCCCCGTCGGGAGCGGCGTCGACCTCGTACTGGCGAGCCTTCAGGTTGATCACGAGGGCGCGGACGATCTGCGGCTCGTCGTCGACCACAAGCACCCTGGTCATCGCGGACCTGCCTTTCTGTACGGGGAGGGGGAAGCAAACGTGTGCGAGCGGGCGGCGTACGCCCTGGGGTGTGTCACGAGGTGACCTGCGCGGGGAGGTCGGCGTCGACGCGGGCGCCGCCCGGCGCCGCGGCGAGGGTCAGCACCATGGTCAGCCCGCCGCCCGGGGTGTCCTCGGCGTCCAGCGTGCCGCCCATCGCCTCCGCGAAGCCCCGGGAGACGGCGAGGCCGAGGCCCACCCCGGCGCCGCGCGGGGCGTCCCCGTACCGCTGGAAGGGTTCAAAGATGCTCTCCTTGGCCTCTTCGGGGACGCCCCGGCCGCGGTCCACGACCCGTAGCTCCACCCGGCCGCCGAGCGCGCTGGCGGCGACGTGGACGGGCTCCTGGCCGGAGTGGTACTTGACAGCGTTCTCCACGATGTTGGCGACGACCCGCTCCAGGAGCCCCGGGTCGACGGCGACCATGGGCAGCGTCTCGGGGATGTCGAGGTCGACGCTGCCCTCGGGAACCCCGCCGAGGGCCATGGGGACCACCTCGTCGAGGTCGATCCCGCGGATCAGCGGGGTCACGGTGCCGGTCCGGAGGCGGGACATGTCCAGCAGGTTGCCGACCAGGTGGCCGAGCCGGTCGGCGCCGTCCTCGATGCCTTCGAGGAGCTCCGCCCGGTCCTGCTCGGACCAGGCGACGTCGTCGGAGCGCAGGGAGGTGACGGCCGCCTTGATGCCGGCCAGCGGGGTGCGCAGGTCGTGGCTGACGGCGGCGAGCAGGGCGGTCCTGATCCGGTTGCCCTCGGCGAGCCTGCGGGCCTGTTCGGCCTCCCCCACCAGGCGCTGGCGGTCCAGGACGACGGCCGCCTGGGCGGCGAACGCGCCGAGCACCCGGCGGTCCTCGGCGGGCAGCACCCGGCCGGACAGCGCGAGGGCCATGTTGTCGCCGACCGGCATGTCCACGTCCGCGTCCTCGGGGCGGGCCACCGGGGCCGGTCCGACCGATCCGGCGCAGGTCCACGGCTCCACGTCGCTGCCGCGCTCCAGCAGGGCGACGGACTCCATGGCGAAGGTCTCGCGGACCCGCTCCAGCAGTGCGTCCAGGGCGGTCTCGCCGCGCAGCACGCTGCCCGCGAGGAAGGAGAGGATCTCCGACTCGGCGCGCAGCCGGGCGGCCTGGTGGGTGCGCCGGGCCGCGAGGTCGACGACGGAGGAGACCGCCACCGCCACCGCGAAGAAGATCACGATGGCGACGAGGTTCTCCGGGTCCTGGACGGTCAGCGTGTGGGTGGGCGGGGTGAACCAGTAGTTCAGCAGCAGGGAGCCGACGGCCGCCGAGGCGAGCGCGGGCCGCACTCCGCCGAGCAGGGCGGCGACCACTGTCAGGAAGAGGAAGAGCAGGACGTCGTTGGCGAGGCCGGGCGCGTCCTCCATGCCGCGCAGCACCACCGCGAGCAGGACGGGGCCGACGACGCCGACGAGCCAGCCCCAGACGAGCCGGGCGCGGCCGAGCCGGGCGCCGCGGGCCATGGGCAGACCGCGGCCCTTGGCGACCTCCTCGTGGGTGACAATGTGGACGTCGAGGTCGGGGCGGGACTCGCGGGCGACGGTCGCGCCGACCCCGGGTCCGTAGATGTACTGCCAGGTCTTGCGGCGGCTGGAGCCCAGCACGATCTGGGTGGCGTTGACGCCGCGCGCGAACTCCAGCAGGGCTGCCGGTATGTCGTCGCCGATGACGTGGTGGAAGGTGCCGCCGAGGTCCTCGACCAGGGTGCGCTGGACGGCCAGCTCCTTCGGCGACACGGAGGTCAGGCCGTCGCTGCGGGCGATGTAGACGGCGAGGATCTCGCTGCCGGAGCCCTTGGCCGCGATCCGGGAGGCGCGGCGGATGAGGGTGCGGCCCTCGGGTCCGCCGGTGAGGCCGACGACGATGCGTTCGCGGGCCTGCCAGGTGGTGCGGATGTCGTGCTCGCCCCGGTACTGCTGGAGGTACTCGTCGACCCGGTCGGCGGTCCACAGGAGCGCCAGCTCGCGCAGGGCGGTGAGGTTGCCGGGGCGGAAGTAGTTGGAGAGGGCGGCGTCCATCTTGTCGGGCTGGTAGATGTTGCCGTGCGCCATCCGGCGGCGCAGCGCCTGGGGCGACATGTCGACCAGCTCGATCTGATCGGCCCGGCGCACCACCTCGTCGGGGACGGTCTCGCGCTGCCGGACCCCGGTGATCGACTCCACGACGTCGCCCAGCGACTCCAGATGCTGGATGTTGACCGTGGATATGACGTCGATCCCGGCCCTGAGCAGCTCCTCGACGTCCTGCCACCGCTTGGCGTTGCGCGAGCCGGGCACATTGGTGTGCGCCAGCTCGTCGACCAGGGCCACGGCCGGGGCACGCTCAAGGACCGCGTCGACGTCCATCTCGGTGCGGAGCTCCGAGCCGTGGACGATCTCGCTGCGCGGGGCCTGTTCCAGACCGTCCAGCAGCGCCTCGGTGCGCGGCCTGCCGTGGTGCTCCACGAAGGCCACCACGCAGTCGGTACCGCGTTCGACCCTGCGGTGGGCCTCGCTGAGCATCGCGTACGTCTTGCCGACGCCCGGTGCCGCGCCCAGGTAGATCCGGAGTGTGCCGCGTCCCATGGCCCCATCGTCTTCTTCCGCCCGGCGGAGTCTGACGACGGCCGGTGGCAGCCAATGCGGCTGCCACCCTAGACGCTACTCCGCCTGTTCGACGACGTGGCCGTCGCTCAGCTCCAGGACCCGGTCGGCCAGGCCCAGCAGCTGTGGGTCGTGGGTGGCGACGAGGGCGGTGACGTTCTCGCTGCGCACGACCGCGCGGAGCAGTTCCATCACGGCGAGCCCGGTCTCGGCGTCCAGCTGCCCGGTGGGCTCGTCGGCGATCAGGAGGGCGGGGCGGTTGGCGAGGGCGCGGGCGATGGCGACGCGCTGCTGCTGGCCCCCGGAGAGCTCGCCGGGGCGCTGCTCGGCGTGGTCGGCGAGGCCGACGAGGGAGAGCAGCAGCGCGACCCGCTCGTCGCGCTCGGCCGGGTCGGCCCGGCGCAGCCGCAGGGGTACGCCGACGTTCTCGGCGGCGGTCAGGATCGGGATCAGACCGAAGGACTGGAAGATGAAGCCGACCCGGTCGCGGCGCAGCTCCAGCAGGCCCTTCTCGCCCAGCCCGGCCAGCTCGGTGCCGTCCACCGTGATCCGGCCGCCGTCCGGGGTGTCCAGACCGCCGACCAGGTTGAGCAGCGTGGTCTTGCCTGAGCCGGAGCGGCCCTTGAGCGCGACCAGCTCGCCGCGGGGGATCTCGAAGGAGACCCCGCGCAGGGCGTGCACGGCCGCGGCTCCGCTGCCGTACGAGCGGTGCAGGTCCTCGACCCGGACCATGGCCGTACGGGCGGGGCCCTCGGCCAGGGCCGTGCCGGACTGCCCGCTGGTGCTCTCGGTCATACCGCTCCCCCGTGTACGTACGTGGCCCGCTTCGTCGCCCGCCAAGTATGTGCGTGGCGCACACGGCCGGGCAATGGCCGGCGGTGGGTGCGTACGAAGGCCGGTGGGCCACGCCCGGGAAGGGGCGCGGCCCACCGGCCTTCGCTGTGCGGGTGCCGCTAGCGGACCTCGGTGATCTCGGGGCCGCGCTGGAGCTGGCCCATGCCGCCGGAGAACTTCGAGCCCTCCTGCTCCTCCTGCTGGATACCCTCGGGCACCATCTGGGCGTCGTTGGGGAGCTTGAGGACGATCGGGTCGCGGGGGGCCATCGGCCCGTCTCCGCGGACGACCACGGTGTCCCGGAAGACCGTCTCCAGCAGTCCGGCGGCCTCCGGCTGCACGGCGCCCTGGCCGGAGATCACACCGCGCAGGAACCAGCGGGGACCGTCGACGCCGACGAAGCGCACCAGCTGCACGCCGCCCGTGCCGTCGGGGAGCTGCACCGGGACCTGGGCGCGCAGCTCCCAGCCCAGCGGGCCGTCGACCTCGTCGATGACGCCGCCCTGCTGGGTGATGCCCGAGGCGATCTCCTCGCGGACCTCGCCCCAGATGCCCTCCTTCTTGGGGGCGGCGAAGGCCTGCAACTGGATGGCGCTGTCGCGCAGCACCACGGTGGCGGCGACGATCGCGTCCCCGGCCACCTCGACGCGCAGCTCCATGCCCTCGACCCCGGGGACGAAGATGCCGCCCAGGTCGACCCGGCCCTCGCCGGGCTGGGAGACCTCGGAGCTGTCCCAGGGCCCGTCCGGCCGGGGGGCCGGCGGGAGGTTCATCCGGCGGGGGGCGTCCCCGTCGGTACCGTCGAGCTCGTCGGCGACCTGCTCGGTCTCGCGCACCTCGTCCGCCGCGTCCTCGGCGGAACCACTCTTCTTGCGACGTCCGAACACGTCACTGTCCTTCCCGGTCGGATACGACCGAAGCGTAGCTGTTCCCACCGTGGGTGATCCCGCCCTCGGCGCCGTCCACCGACACGTGGCCGCCGGTGGACCCGAAGCCCCCTTCGGCCCGCGCCGAGCCGGGAAGTTCCGCCACCTCGTGGAAGCGCACCTTCTCGACCTGCTGGACAACCAATTGGGCAATCCGGTCGAACCGTTCGAATCGCACGCTCTCGCGCGGATCGAGGTTGACCACGATCACCTTGATCTCCCCACGGTACCCGGCATCCACCGTCCCTGGGGCATTCACGAGGGCCACTCCGCAGCGGGCTGCGAGGCCCGAGCGCGGGTGCACGAACGCGGCGTACCCGTCGGGAAGGGCGATCGAGACGCCGGTGGGCAGCACCGCGCGCTCGCCGGGCGCGAGCTCGGCGGCCTCGGTGGTCACCAGGTCGGCCCCGGCGTCCCCCGGGTGTCCGTACGCCGGAATCGGCACCTCCGGGTCGAGCAGGCGGATCAGTACGTCGACGGGGTTACGCATCAGGGGTTCACCTCGAAGGCGCGGGCGCGCCTGACCTGGTCGGGGTCGGACATGGCGGCCTGGATCTCGGCGGGACGGCCGTTCGCGATGAAGTGGTCGACCTTCACCTCGATGAAGAGGGCGTCGGCGCGGACCGCTACGGGGCCTTCGGGGCCGCCGATCCGGCCGGTGGCGGTGGAGTAGATCTTGCGGCCGTGCACGGCGGTGATCCGGGCGTCCAGATGCAGCACGGTGTCCACGGGGACGGGCCGCACGAAGTCGGTCTCCAGCCGTCCGGTCACCGCGATGGTGCGCAGCAGCCAGTTCAGCGAGCCGAGCGTCTCGTCCAGCGCGGTGGCGAGCACGCCGCCGTGGGCGAGGCCGGGGGCGCCCTGGTGGGCGGGCTTGACGGTGAACTCGGCGGTGACGCTCACGCCCTCACCGGCCCGCGCCATCAGCTGCAATCCGTGCGGCTGTCCCCCGCCGCAGCCGAAACAGTGTTCGTAGTGCGCCCCGAGGGGCTCGCCGGGGGCGGGCGCGTCCGGGTGCCGGACCGGCGCCGCGGCGTCGGCCGGGGGTGTCAGAGCTGCTGATGTTCCACTCACAGGCGCAGACCTTACCCGCGCGGCGGAGTGCCGGGGACGCCGTGCCAAGCTTGGTTCCATGCAGCCTTCCGCACCGCCCTTCGACGAACGTCTCACCGCTCCCCGGTCCTGGTGGTTCATCGCCTTCGGGGTCGGACTCGCCTGCGCGCTGATGCTCCTGCCGCTCGGCACCCTGCCGCTGCTCGCCGGACTGGTCGGCGGCACCGCGGCGGCGGCGGTCGTGGTGAGCAGCTACGGCTCCGCCCGGATCCGGGTCGTCGCCGGTGCGCTGGTGGCGGGGGACGCGCGGATTCCGCTGTCGGCGCTCGGGGAGCCCGAGGTGCTGGACGCGGAGGAGGCGCGGGCCTGGCGTACGCACCGGGCGGACGCGCGCGCCTTCATGCTGCTGCGCAGCTATGTGGAGACGGCGGTGCGGGTGGAGGTCACGGATCCCGAGGACCCGACTCCGTACGTCTATCTCTCCACCCGGGACCCGCAGGGCCTGGCGGCGGCGCTGAGCGCCGTACCGGCGGCCTGAGCACGCACCGGGGCCCACCTCAGAAGCCCTCGGCCTCCTTGGGCAGCACAGCGGGCAGCGCGGGCTGTTCCAGCGGGGGCAGTGCGTCGAGCCGGTCCCAGGGGATCTGCTGCCTGCGCAGGTCACCCCTGACCCGGTCGGCGAGCTTGCGGGTGTCGCGGCGGTTCATCGTGGCGCCGACTGCGGCGCCGATCATGAACGGGATCAGGTTGGGCAGATTGCGCGCCATGCGCTTCATGATCTGCTGGCGCAGTTCGCGCTTCATCTGGCCGCCGAGGGCGGCGTTGAGTGTGGTGGGACGGGTGACGTCGATGCCGCGCTCCTCCGTCCACGAGGTCAGATAGGCGGTGCTGCGCTGGACGAGGTGGCCCGGCGGGCGGCGGCCGTAGACCTCGTGGAGCTCGGCGACGAGCTTCATCTCGATCGCGGCGACGCCGGTGACCTCGGCCGCCAGCTCGGCGAGCATGGCGGGCGGTACGGGCATCATGGCGGCCGCTCCGATGCCTGCGCCGACGGTCGCGGTGGCCCGGCTCGCGCCCGCCACGAGCTTGTCGGCGAGCTCCTCGGGCCCCAGCCCGGGGAACTGCTTCCGCAGGGTGGCGAGGTCGCGCACCGGGACGCGGGGAGCCGTCTCGATGATCCGGTCGGCCAGCAGGCCGGCCATGGCCTTCGCGCTCTCCCCGCCCTTGCGTACACCCCGTTTCACTGCGTACAGGCGGCCTGCCCCGGTCACGGGCCCCGCCTGGTCCTGCTGATCCGCTTCTCCGGTCCTGACCACCGGGGCCGGGGCCCCGGCCACTTCGAGCGAGGCCGACCGGCCCCGCCCGTCGTCGGAGATACCGGAGGCATCAGACAGGGCGGCGGACCGCTCGGCAGACGCGTGAACGCCTTCTGCCGGGCCTGTGCCGCCTGTACCGCCCTGATGGGCCTCCGGGCCGTGCCGGCGCCAGGGGCGCCGCTTCCGGAACGGTGTGTCGCCTGCCACGGCCGACCCGGCCTCAGTCGCAGTCGCGGCAGATGGGCTGACCGTTCTTCTCGCGGGCCAGCTGGCTGCGGTGGTGCACCAGGAAGCAGCTCATGCAGGTGAACTCGTCGGCCTGCTTGGGCAGCACCCGGACGGCCAGCTCCTCGTTGGAGAGGTCCGCACCGGGCAGTTCGAGGCCCTCGGCCGCGTCGAACTCGTCGACGTCGACGGCGGAGGCCGTCTTGTCGCTCCGACGAGCCTTGAGCTCTTCGAGGCTGTCCTGGTCCACGTCGTCGTCGGTCTTGCGTGGGGTGTCGTAATCCGTTGCCATGTCGCTCTCCCCCTCTTGGGTGTCTGCGGGTGTCTCAGCGCACGTAACGCGTGAGAGGCCGGACTTGTGCCCGACCTGAGGCGGAGATTTTGCCTCACATCAAGGTCTGTTACTCAATCGACACCCAACCGGACACCTCGGGGAGGCTCTGCTTGGGTGGCGATGGGGACCGTACACGGTCCCGTCTGTGCAGTTCACGGGCGCCACCCCGTTTACTTCCCGTGATATCGACCGCCAAAAACCCGGACGTTTACCGGCTTTTCGCAGGATTCGCCATCACGGAGAGTAGATGATCCAAAAATCGGCCCTGTGATCGATCACACATGGCCCACCCGGGAGCGGGTCCTGAAAATTCCGCCCAAAGCGAACATGGAGATTCGGTGCAGAGTCACTTCATGCAGCTTCTCAGACCGGCAGGGTGACGCGCATCACGAGACCGCCGCCCTCGCGGGGCTCCGCGATGATACGGCCTCCATGGGCCCGCGCGACGGATCGCGCGATCGACAGGCCGAGCCCGACCCCCTTGTCGCTGCCCGTGCGCTCCGTACGCAGCCGGGTGAAGGGCTCGAAGAGGTTGTCGATCTCGTACGCCGGGACCATCGGGCCGGTGTTGGAGACGACGAGCACGGCCTGCCCCGGCTGGAGCTCGGTGGTGACCTCCACCCAGCCGTCCTCGGGCACGTTGTAGCGCACGGCGTTCTGTACGAGGTTCAGCGCGATCCGCTCCAGCAGGACCCCGTTGCCCTGGACGACGGCCCCGGCCCGCTCGCCGCGGATCTCCACGTTCTTCGCCACCGCCTCCGACCGCGCCTGGTCGATGGCGCGCTCGGCGACCTCGGCGAGGTCGACCGGCTTGCGCTCGACGATCTGGTTGTCGCTGCGCGCCAGCAGCAGCAGCCCCTCGACCAGCTGCTCGCTGCGCTCGTTGGTGGCCAGGAGGGTCTTGCCGAGCTGGTGCAGCTCCGGCGGGGCCTCCGGGTCGGAGAGGTGGACCTCCAGCAGCGTGCGGTTGATCGCCAGCGGGGTGCGCAGCTCGTGCGAGGCGTTGCCGACGAACCGCTGCTGTGCGGTGAAGGCCCGCTCCAGCCGGTCCAGCATGTCGTCGAAGGTGTCGGCCAGCTCCTTGAGCTCGTCGTCCGGGCCGTCCAGCTCGATCCGCCGGGTGAGGTCGGTCCCGGCCACCCGGCGCGCGGTCCGGGTGATCCGGCCGAGCGGGGACAGGACGCGGCCCGCCATGGCGTAACCGAAGGCGAAGGCGATGACGCTGAGACCGACCAGGGCGAGGAGCGAGCGGTTGAGCAGGGTGTCCAGCGCCGCCTTGCGCTGGTGGTTGACGCAGGTGTTCACCGCGGCGTTGAAGGCGTCAGGGCTGGCGTTCGGGGGCAGGTCGCAGATCTCGCTGGTCACCTTGCCGCTCACGATCTCGAACGGCAGATCCGTGCCGACGCTCAGCGCCTGCGCGGCCAGCATGTAGATGATCGACAGCAGCACGATGCCCGCGATCAGGAACATCCCGCCGTAGAGCAGGGTGAGCCGTATCCGGATGGTCGGGCGCAGCCAGGGGTACGGGGGCTCCTGCTGCTTGGGCTCCCAGGTGGGCTTCGGAGGCGCCGCGGGGGGCTCGGGGGTGGTGGCCACGGTCCTCAGATCCGGTATCCGGAACCCGGCACGGTGACGATCACGGGCGGTTCGCCGAGCTTGCGGCGGAGCGTCATGACCGTGACCCGCACCACGTTGGTGAAGGGGTCGGTGTTCTCGTCCCAGGCCTTCTCCAGCAGCTGCTCGGCCGAGACGACCGCGCCCTCGCTGCGCATCAGGACCTCCAGCACCGCGAACTCCTTCGGGGCGAGCTGGATCTCCACCTCGTCGCGGAAGACCTCGCGGCGGTTCGGGTCGAGCTTGATGCCCGCCCGCTCCAGGACGGGCGGCAGCGCGACCGTCGTACGGCGGCCCAGCGCGCGCACCCGGGCGGTCAGCTCGCTGAAGGCGAAGGGCTTGGGGAGGTAGTCGTCGGCGCCCAGCTCCAGGCCCTCGACCCGGTCGCTGACGTCGCCGGACGCGGTGAGCATGAGCACCCGGGTGGGCATGCCGAGCTCGACGATCCTGCGGCAGACGTCGTCCCCGTGCACCACCGGGAGGTCCCGGTCCAGCACGACGACGTCGTAGTCGTTGACCCCGATGCGCTCCAGGGCCGCGGCACCGTCGTAGACGACGTCGACGGCCATGGCCTCCCGGCGCAGTCCGGTGGCCACCGCATCGGCGAGCAGCTGCTCGTCCTCGACGACGAGTACGCGCACGGCGCAGTCCTTCCTTAGGTCCTTCTACGGATTCACTACGGGTTCACACAGCGAACGGCCCCCGGGGGAGGCCGACTGTGTGCTTCCATCCTGCCCGCAACGCGTATAAACCGGCGGTAAGACGGCGCTGGGCCGACAGGCCCCGGCGGAATGCGGCGGATTTACCGGCCAGTTGAGGTTTCTGTGTGCTCGCGCGTGGGGAAGAGGGGTTCACACCCGCGATCACGCCCGTCCCGTGGCATGCCACGGCCCGCTCCTTTCCGGGGGGCAGCGGCGAGATCACCCGCTCCTCCGGCTCTCCCGCCGGAGGGATCCCGGGCACACCCCCGTGCCACCGACCCACGATGAGGGGGCGCATCATGGACGCTTTCACCGCAGGTCTGCTGCAACGCATCAAGACGACCGAGTACGACCTCACGCGGGCTCGCGAGGACGGCGACGACTTCCTGGCGGATGTCGAGCAGGGCGAGCTGGACGATCTGCACCGCCTGGCCGCCGAGCACGGCGTGGAAATCGGCGCCACAAGCGTCTGAGTCGTACGGCGGAGGGCCCCGGATGCTGTCCAGGCATCCGGGGCCCTCCGCTGTGCCGTCCGGCCCTCACGGCCCTCACCAGGGCTTCGGGGGTCAGTCGTGCCAGGCGCCCAGCTCGTCCAGCGCGGCCTGGAGCGGCTCGAAGACCCCCGGGGTCGCGGCCACAGTCAGGTCGCCGTCGGCGGGCAGTCCGGGGCGGCCGCCGGTCAGCGCACCCGCCTCCCGGGCGATGAGGTCGCCAGCGGCCAGGTCCCAGGGGTGCAGTCCGCGCTCGTAATAGCCGTCCAGGCGGCCCGCCGCCACGTCGCAGAGGTCGACGGCCGCCGATCCGCTGCGCCGGATGTCCCGGAGCCTGGGGATCAGCCGCTGGGCGACGTCCGCCTGGTGGGCGCGGACGTGGGCGACGTAGTTGAAGCCGGTCGAGACGAGGGCCTGGTCCAGCGGAGGGGCGGGGCGGCAGCGCAGGGCTTCGCCGTTCGCGTACGCACCGCCGCCGAGGACCGCCTGGTACGTCTCCCGGCGCATCGGGGCCTCGACGACGCCCACGACGCGCTCGCCGTCGCGCTCGGCGGCGATGGAGACGGCCCAGGTGGGCAGGCCGTACAGGTAGTTCACGGTGCCGTCCAGGGGGTCGATGACCCAGCGGATGCCGGTGCTGCCCGGGGAGCCGGCGCCCTCCTCGCCGAGGAAGCCGTCGTCGGGGCGGAGGTCGGAGAGGTAGCCGACGATCAGCTTCTCGGCGGCGATGTCCATCTCGGTGACCACGTCGATGGGGCTGGACTTGGTGGCGGCCACCCCCAGGTCGGCGGGGCGGCCGTCGCGCAGCAGGGCCCCGGCGCGGCGGGCGGCCTCCAGGGCGAGGTCGAGCAGTTCGGACAGGGCGGGGTCGGTCACGGTGCTCCCAAGAGGTCGGTGCGTACGGGCAGGCGGTCGTACGGGCAGGCAGTCGTACGGGCTACGCGTACGGGCTGTCCGCGCCCGCCGCGGCCGGTTTCGGGGCCCTGGCGGGACAGCAGCCGACCGGACAGAGGTCGTGGGAGGGCCCGAGGGAGCCCAGGGCGCAGGGCCGCACCGGCAGCCCCCGCTCGGCCCCGGCGCGCTCCAGGAGCAGGTCCCGTACGGCGGCGGCGAAGCGCGGGTCGTCGCCCACCGTCGCGGACCGGCGGACCGGCAGGCCGAGCTCGGCGGCCTTGGCGGTGGCCTCGGTGTCGAGGTCGTACAGGACCTCCATGTGGTCGGAGACGAAGCCGATGGGCGCCATCACGACGGCCGGGACGTCCTCGGCGTCCAGGGCCTCCAGGTGGTCGCAGATGTCGGGCTCCAGCCACGGGATGTGCGGGGCGCCGCTGCGGGACTGGTAGACGAGCTGCCAGGGATGCTCGACGCCGGTCGCCTCGCGCACCGCCTCGACGATCAGCCGGGCCACGTCCAGGTGCTCGGCGACATACGCCCCGCCCTCCCCGTGCGCCTCGACGGGGCCGGAGGCGTCGGCTGCGGAGGTCGGGATGGAGTGGGTGGTGAACGCGATGTGGGCGCCCGCGCGCAGGTCCTCGGGGAGGTCGGCGAGCGAGGCGAGGACGCCGTCCACCATGGGGGTCACGAAGCCGGAGTGGTTGAAGTAGTGCCGCAGCTTGTCGACCCGGGGCACCGGCAGCCCCTCGGCCGCCAGGACGGCCAGCGACTCGGCGAGGTTCTCGCGGTACTGGCGGCAGCCGGAGTACGAGGCGTAGGCGCTGGTGGCGAGGACCGCGATCCGGCGGTGCCCGGCGGTGGCCATCTCGCGCAGGACGTCGGTCAGATACGGCGCCCAGTTGCGGTTGCCCCAGTAGACGGGCAGGTCGAGGCCGTGCTCGGCGAAGTCCTTGCGCAGCGCGTCGAGCAGCGCGCGGTTCTGTGCGTTGATCGGGCTGACCCCGCCGAACAGGAAGTAGTGCTGACCGACCTCCTTGAGGCGTTCCTCGGGGATGCCCCGGCCCCGGGTCACGTTCGCCAGGAACGGAACCACGTCGTCCGGGCCCTCGGGACCGCCGAAGGAGAGCAGCAGCAGGGCGTCGTAAGGAGCGGGATCGCGCAGATCGGACATGCCGTCGATCCTGCCACCCGACACTGACAGGGCGGCAACCGACATCCGACGCCCCGTCGGGAAGACGGGAAACCGACGTCCGACACCCCGTCGGGAAGGGCGGGAACCCGGAGCTCACGTGGCCTGTTCCGCTCCCCCGCGGCCGCCCCGAAATCCGGTGTCCGGCACCTCCGCCCGACCGTAAGCTGTATCGGCCAGCTATACGCCTGACAGGCATGACCGGAGTACCCCTTGCCCAGCCCCTACCGCGCCATCTTCTCCGCCCCCGGTTCCAAGGGGTTCTCCGCGGCAGGCTTCTTCGGCCGGATGCCGCTGTCCATGATGGGCATCGGCGTCGTGACGATGGTCTCCCAGCTCACCGGCCGCTACGGGCTGGCCGGGGCGCTCTCCGCGACTCTGGCGATGGCGGCCGCGGTCTGCGGCCCCCAGGTCTCCCGGCTGGTGGACCGCTACGGGCAGCGGCGGGTGCTGCGCCCGGTCACGCTGGTCGCGGTGGCGGCGGTCGCGGGACTGCTGATCTGCGCCCAGCGGGGGATGCCGGACTGGACGCTGTTCGTCTTCGCGGCGGGCGCGGGCTGTGTGCCGAGCGTGGGGTCGATGGTCCGGGCCCGCTGGGCGGAGATATACCGGGGTGCCGGACGCGATCTGCACACCGCGTACTCGTGGGAGTCGATCGTCGACGAGGTGTGCTTCATCTTCGGCCCGATCATCTCGATCGGTCTGTCCACCGCCTGGTTCCCGGAGGCGGGTCCGCTGATCGCCGCCGCGTTCCTGCTGGTCGGCGTCTTCTGGCTGACCTCGCAGCGCGCGACCGAACCGGTGCCGCACCCGAAGACCCAGCACACCGGCGGCTCGGCGCTGCGCTCGCCGGGGCTCCAGGTCCTGGTGGCCGCCTTCGTGGCGACGGGCGCGATCTTCGGGGCCGTGGACGTGGTGACCGTGGCCTTCGCCGAGGAACGCGGCCACAAGGCCGCCGCCTCCCTGGTGCTGGCCGTCTACGCGCTCGGCTCCTGCCTCGCGGGAGCCGTGTTCGGGCTGCTGCATCTCGCGGGGAAGCCCGCGAGAAGGTGGCTGGTGGGTGTCTGCGCGATGGCCGTGAGTATGATCCCCCTCCAACTGGCCGGGAACCTTCCGTTGCTGGCCGTGGCGCTCTTTGTCGCGGGCCTCGCCGTCGCACCGACGATGGTCACCACCATGGCCCTCGTCGAAGCGCACGTACCGCGCACCAAGCTGACCGAGGGCATGACCTGGACCAGTACAGGGCTCGCGGTCGGAGTGGCGCTCGGCTCCTCGGCCGCCGGCTGGGTGGTCGACGCCGCCGGGGCGAAGGCGGGGTACGCGGTGCCCGCCGTGGCGGGAGCTCTCGCGGCGGCGGTGGCGTTCCTGGGGTATCGCCGGCTGGCCGGGCCGGCTGCGACGGGAGGGCGCGGGGAAGATGACCGACACCTACGCACGGACGACGACGAGCACGTGGCGTAACTGGGCGGGCAACGTCACCGCCCGGCCGGCCCGCACCGAGTCCCCCGCGTCCGTGGACGAACTCGCGGACGTGCTGCGCCGGGCGAGCGCGGAGGGCCTGAGGGTGAAGCCGGTGGGCACCGGCCACTCCTTCACGGCGACGGCCGCCACCGACGGGGTGCTGATACGCCCCGATCTGCTCACCGGGATCCGGGACATCGACCGTACGGCGATGACCGTCACGGTGGAGGCGGGCACTCCGCTCAAGCGGCTCAACGCCGCGCTCGCCCGCGAGGGCCTGTCGCTCACGAACATGGGCGACATCATGGAGCAGACGATCGCCGGGGCGGCCTCCACCGGGACGCACGGCACGGGCCGCGACTCGGCGTCGGTATCCGCGCAGATCCGCGCCCTGGAGCTGGTCACCGCCGACGGTACGGTGCTGTGCTGCTCGCCCGAGGAGAACGCGGAGGTGTTCGCCGCGGCCCGGATCGGGCTCGGCGCCCTCGGGGTGATCACCGCCGTCACCCTCGCCGTGGAGCCGATCTTCCTGCTGACGGCCCGTGAGGAGCCGATGACCTTCGACCGGGTCACCGCGGACTTCGATTCCCTGGTCACCGAGAACGAGCACTTCGAGTTCTACTGGTTCCCGCACACCGGCAACTGCAACACCAAGCGCAACAACCGCAGCGCGGGCCCTGCCGCCCCGCCCGGGAAGGTGAGCGGCTGGATCGACGACGAGCTGCTGTCCAACGGGGTCTTCCAGGTCGCCTGTTCGCTGGGCCGCGCGGTCCCGGCCACGATCCCCTCGATCGCCAGGCTCTCCAGCCGGGCGCTGTCGGCGCGTACGTACACCGACATCCCCTACAAGGTGTTCACGAGCCCGCGCCGGGTGCGGTTCGTGGAGATGGAGTACGCCGTTCCGCGTGAGCAGGCGGTGGCTGCGCTGCGAGAACTCAAAGCCATGGTCGAGCGGTCACCGCTGAAGATCAGCTTCCCGGTCGAGGTGCGCACCGCGCCCGCCGACGACATGACGCTGTCGACGGCCTCGGGCCGGGACACCGCGTACATCGCCGTCCACCTCTACAGGGGCACGCCCCACCGCTCGTACTTCACCGCGGTCGAGCGCATCATGACCGCGCACGCCGGCCGCCCGCACTGGGGAAAGATCCACACCCGGGACGCCGCCTATCTGGCGGAGGTCTACCCCCGCTTCGGCGAGTTCACCGCGCTGCGCGACCGGCTGGACCCGGACCGGCTGTTCGGCAACGACTATCTGCGGCGCGTGCTCGGCGACTGAACCTTGCCCGCGTCCCGGTACGTCACTCGGCGTCGGGCGGGGCCTGCTCCCCCAGGCCGGGGGCGCCGCCCGTACCGGTCGGCGGGGGCGCGCCGGTCTCGCCGCCGGGGTCCGAGGGGGTCGGCGTCGGGGAGGGCACGGTCTCGTCGCCGGTAGAGCGCGAGGGCGTCGGTGTGGGGGTGGGCTCGGCGCTCGGGTCCTCGCCGCCCGTGCCCGTCCCGGGGTCGGGGCTCTCGCTGCTGCCGTCGCCCTGGTCCGGGGCGGGGGTGGAACCGGTGCCGTCGTCGCCGGGGGTCTCCCGCCGCTCTCCCCGCTCCCCGTCCTGACCGGTGTCGCCCGAGGGCGTGGGACCGGCCGGTCCGGGGTCCCGGTCGCCGCCGCCCCGTACGACGGAGCTGAGCGTGGTGCCCTGGCCGCCGCTGAGCTCGCTGCCCGAGATCATCTCGTAGGCGGTGATCCCGCCCATCGAGACGCCGAAGACGACGGCGGCCGCGAGCGCGGGACGCCTCCAGCCGCGCAGCCGGGTGCCGTGCGTGACGCCGTCGCTGAACGCGTCGTCGGCGCCTGCCGGGCCGACCGCCGCTCGCGGCAGCAGCTGGGTCCGGTCGGGGTCGGGCCTCAGCACCTGCGTGCTCGCGGGCTCCGGGCCGACGGCCGGCAGCACCGTGGTGGCGTCCTCGGCAGGCTCCGGACCGGTCAGACGCTCGGTGTTCCCGCGCCCCGAGGGCGTCGTCTCCTTGGTGTGCACCGTCACTTGGCGGCCCTCCGGGTGGGTCACCTGGACCGTCACCTCGCGGATCTGCTCGCCGGTACGTCGGAAGAAGTGCTGGAAGACCGAACCGCCGCAGGTGGCGACGACGCTCATCACGCCCGCTCCGGCGATCGTGCCGTACACGCCCAGCTGCGAGGCCAGCACGGCTGCCGCGACGGCCGCCACGGCACTGCCGGCGACCTGCGGCAGACTCAGATCTATGCGCCTTTCCTTTGGTTCTGTGTCGTTTTCCGGCTTCTGAACCATTACCAGCCCCTGCTTGACATCTCTCCCACCATGCACAAAGAAGGGACAAATGAGCGAAGTGGATAGTTCCGTTTCCGGTGATTGTGTGAAGCACGACACGCATCAGGGGCGTTTCACGAAGAACTGGGTAACCCAACTCCCGTACCTTGCGAGAACTTCGACGGCGCGCCGGTCCACCCCGGTGGCCCGAATGGAGTACTGTGACGAGCCCTGGGGCGGACTCCCACGTGGGAATCCGTGGCTACGGAAGGGGGCCGACGGCGGCACTCGATCCGGCGGCGCCAAGGCATCGCGCGGGTGCTTGCTGCACAGAGCGGCCAAATCGGCCACTTTGGGTCGCAATGGGCAACCGTGTCATGGTGGCGTTCCAGGACGAGCGCCCGACACGCCGGGCAACTTGGCAAGGTTGTGGCAGGCTGCACCCGGGCAGGTCACACTCGACTAGCGGAAGCAGCGACGCACGTGACGTCGGCAGGCACCACCCGGGAGGTCCCCATGCCCGAACTGCGTGTCGTGGCCGTCTCCAACGACGGCACACGACTGGTGCTCAAGGCTGCGGACAGCACGGAGTACACGCTTCCGATCGATGAGCGGCTGCGCGCCGCCGTGCGCAACGACCGCGCCCGGCTCGGCCAGATCGAGATCGAGGTGGAGAGCCACCTCCGGCCCCGCGACATCCAGGCCCGTATACGGGCCGGTGCCTCGGCGGAGGAGGTCGCTCAGTTCGCGGGCATCCCCGTCGACCGTGTACGCCGCTTCGAGGGCCCTGTACTCGCGGAGCGCGCCTTCATGGCCGAGCGGGCCCGGAAGACTCCTGTGCGCCGTCCCGGCGAGAACACCGGCCCCCAGCTCGGCGAGGCGGTGCAGGAGCGTCTCCTGCTGCGCGGCGCCGACAAGGAAACCGTCCAGTGGGACTCCTGGCGCCGCGACGACGGCACCTGGGAGGTCCTGCTCGTCTACCGCGTCGCGGGCGAACCGCACTCGGCGAGCTGGACGTACGACCCGCCCCGGCGGCTGGTCCAGGCCGTGGACGACGAGGCGCGCTCGCTGATCGGCGAGACCGATGACATGGCCGCGCCCGAGCCCAGCTTCCCGTTCGTGCCGCGGATCGCCCGGCTGCCGCGCGACCGCCCGCTGGACCGGGCCCTCGACCGGCAGATCGAGCGGCCCGCCCCGGCCGCCGAGCCCGAGGAGTACGTGAGCAGCGCATCGGCCGGTGAGCGCGACTCGCTGACCAGCCTGCTGGAGGCGGTGCCGAGCTTCCGCGGCGACATGGTGGTGCCCGAGCGGCCCACACAGCCCGAGCCGCCCGCCCTGGAACCCGCGGTGGAGGAGGCCGAGGCGGACGAGCCGCCCGCGGCCGCCGCGTCGGCCGGAGCGGGATCGGCGTACGCGGATGTGCTGATGCCCCGGGCCGTGGCCGGTCACCGCGACCGGCTCACCGGGACGACGGACCGTCAGGCCGAGGCGGACGGGGTCCGGCCGGGCCGCCGGGCCGCCGTGCCGAGCTGGGACGAGATCGTCTTCGGTACCCGCCGCAAGAAGCAGGACTGACCGGGAGATGACGACCGGCGGGAGCGGGGGCCGTACGCAGCTGCGTACGGCCCCCGCTCCGTCGCCGTCCCCCCGCTCGGCAGATTCGCCCTTACTGGGGGTCGGGGCCCGTAGCGACCGGCCGGGACGGGTCCGAGGACCACTCGGACCAGGAGCCCGGGTACAGGACGCCGCGGAAGCCCGCGATCTCCAGGGCCAGCACCTGATGGGCGCCGGAGACCCCGGAGCCGCAGTAGACGCCCACGCCCTCGGTGCCGCCCTCCGCGCCCAGCGCCTCGAACCGGGCGGCGAGCCGCTCGGTCGGCAGGTAGCGCCCGTCCTCGGCCACGTTCTCCGTGGTCGGCGCGGAGACGGCCCCGGGGATATGGCCGCCGACGCGGTCGATCGGCTCGACATCGCCCCGGTAGCGCTCCGCCGCCCGGGCGTCGAGCAGCAGACCCGACCGGGCGAAGGCCGCCGCGCTTTCCGCGTCCAGCGTCGGCAGGGCGCCCGGCTTCGGCCGGAAGTCACCCTCGGGAGGGTGCGGGATCTCGGTGGTGAGGTCCCCCGTCCAGGCGGCGAGGCCGCCGTCCAGCACCCGTACGTCCCCGTGTCCCGTCCAGCGCAGCAGCCACCAGGCACGGGCCGCGGCCCAGCCCAGCCCCCCGTCGTACACCACGACGGGGGTGTCCTGGCCGACCCCCGCACGACGCATCGCGGCTCCGAAGGCCTCCGGGTCCGGGAGGGGGTGGCGGCCGCCGCTGCCCGCCGGCCCCGCCAGCTCCGTATCGAGGTCGACGAAGACCGCGCCGGGCAGATGACCGGCCTCGTAGTCGGGGCGGCCGGGCGGGCCGCCGAGCTGCCAGCGCACGTCCAGGAGCACCGGCGGCCGCGGACCCGCCGACTCGCTCGCGTATTCGGATGCGGTGATGATGGGCTTCATGGGTGCCATCCTCGCGCAGCGGCCCCGGCCCCCGTAACAGCGGCGGGACGGACGTCCGGCGGAACGGCGGCCTTCCTCCGTGGAGAAGGCGGAGAACCCGGAGGACGCGGCGCGGCCGGAGCGCCTCGGACGCCGGGTGGTGCGAGCATCTGCACGGGGCATGCGGGCCCCGTCCTGACCCGGGACGGCATGCCTGCCCCCATCCCCCGTACGACCACCACAACGGTCCGAGGAGAGAGACGACGATGACCGAGGCTGCCGCTCGGCGCACGCCCGGAACACCTTGCTGGGTGAGTCTGATCGTGCACGGCCTGACCACGACCCAGGAGTTCTACGGAGCCCTGTTCGACTGGGAGTTCCGGCCGGGCCCCGACCAACTGGGCCCGTACGTCCGCGGGCTGCTGGACGGGAAGGAGGTGGCGGGGATCGGTCAGCTGCCGCCCGACCGGCACCTCCCGATCGCCTGGACCACCTATCTGGCGACGGACGACGCGGACATGACCGCCGAGACGATCCGCTCGTGCGGCGGTACGGTCGCGGTCGGCCCGCTGGACGCGGACGAGGCGGGACGGATGGCGATCGCCTCCGACCCGAGCGGGGCCGTGTTCGGCATCTGGCAGGCCGCGGACCACATCGGCACCATGACGGCGGGCGTCCCGGGTACACCGGTCTGGAACGAGCTGGTGACCCAGGAGACCTCGATGGTCGCGAAGTTCTACCAGACGGTCTTCGGCTACGAGACGCAAGCGGTGGTCTCCGCCGACTTCGACTACCAGACCCTGCACCTGGACGGCACCCCGGTGGCCTCACTGCACGGCGTCGGCCACGCCCTGCCGCGCGACCGCGGTCCGCACTGGATGACGTACTTCGAGGTGGCCGACACCGATGAGGCGGTGGTCCGGGTGGTGGAGCTGGGCGGACGCGTTGTGCAGCCGCCGCGCGAGGCGTCGAGCGGGAGGCTGGCGACGGTCGCCGATCCGGAAGGGGCCGTGTTCACGGTCATCCGGTCCTCGCTGGAGTCCCCCTCCTGAGGGCCGTCCCGTCATCCCGCGCCCACCAGGGGTTGCGAGGCAGCCCTCAGCCGTCCGACGCGACCGGCAGCACATCCGGGGAGAGAGCGCCCGCACGGGCCGTCTCCGCGGTCATCCGGCGGCGGTGGTGGCGTCGGCACAACACCTCGTAACCGACCTCGCCCGCCTGCCGGTTGACGTCGCCGACGACGACCTGGGCGCCCTCGACGACCATCGCGCCGTCCACCGTACGGGCGTTGTGCGTGGCGCGGGCGCCGCACCAGCAGAGGGCCTCCACCTGAAGGGCCTCTATCCGGTCGGCCAGTTCGATCAGGCGCTGGGAGCCCGGGAAGAGCTTGGTGCGGAAGTCCGTGGTGATGCCGAAGGCGAAGACGTCGAGCCCGAGGTCGTCCACGACGCGGGCGAGCTGGTCGATCTGGACCGGGGCGAGGAACTGCGCCTCGTCCACGATCACGTAGTCGACCCGGCCGCCGCGGCTGACCCGGTCGACGATGTGCGCGTACACGTCCATGCCCTCGTCCGCCTCGACGGCGTCCGTCACCAGGCCGAGCCGGGAGGAGAGCTTGCCCTCTCCCGCGCGGTCGTCCCGGGTGAAGATCACGCCCTGGAGCCCGCGCGCCGAGCGGTTGTGACCGATCTGCAGGGCCAGCGTGCTCTTTCCGCAGTCCATGGTTCCGGAGAAGAACACCAGCTCGGGCATGAGAGGTCGAGCACCTTTCGGAGGGGGGTGGGCACGGCGGGAGGGGTCAGGAGCGTACTTCGAGGAGGGGGACGAGCTGTTCCACGGGGGTCAGGGAGCCGTGCACGCCCGTCATCGCCGACTCGTGCGGCTCGTTGACCGAGGCGGTGATGATCACGTCGTCGTGGGCGGCGGCGACCACGTCGCCGATCCGTCCGTAGACCCGCTCGTCGATCGTCGGCCCGAACCAGCCCGCCGCGATCGCCTCGTCCCGGCCGGCCACCCAGAACTGCTCGCCGAGCACCTCGCGCCAGACGGCCAGCACGTCGGCCTGCGCGCCGGGGACGGCGTAGACGTGGCGGGCCCGGCCCTCGCCGCCGAGGAGGGCGACGCCCGCGCGCAGCTCCCAGTCCTCGTCGAAGTCGATCCGGGACTGCTCGTCGAAGGGGATGTCGATCATGCCGTGGTCGGCGGTGATGTAGAGCGCGGAGCGCGGCGGGAGCTGCTCGGCGAGGCGCTGGGCGAGCCCGTCGACGTACATCAGCTGGCCGCGCCAGGCGTCGGAGTCGACGCCGAAGCGGTGGCCCTTGCCGTCGACCTCGCTGTAGTACGTGTAGACGAGCGAGCGGTCACCGGCGGCGAGGCGCTGGGCGGTGACGTCCATCCGGTCCTCGCCGGAGAGCCGGCCGAGGAACGAGCCGCCGCTGAGCGCGACCTTGGTGAGGGGTGTCTGCTCGAAGTCCGGGGCGGAGACCTGTGCGGTGTGCACGCCCGCCGCGTCCGCGAGCTGGAAGACGGTGGGATACGGCTGCCAGACCTTCGGCGCGGTCCACGGCTTCCAGCGGAGCTGGTTCATCAGCTCGCCGGTCTGCGGGTTGCGCGCGGTGTAGCCGGGCAGGCCGTGCTCGCCGGGCGGCAGGCCCGTACCCACCGAGGCGAGAGAGGTCGCGGTGGTGGAGGGGAAACCCGCGGTGAGCGGGCGGCCGGTGCCGCCGCGCGAGGTGGGGAGGAGCGAGTGCAGGAAGGGGGCCTCGTCGGGGTGGGCGGTGATCTGCTCCCAGCCGAGACCGTCGATCAGGAAGACGCAGTTCCGGTCGGCCGGGGTCAACTCGGGCATCGCGGCGGCAAAGCCCGGCACCCCCTGTCCGGCGACGAGCGTCGGCAGCAGATCGGCGAGCGAGCCGCTGCCGTACTCGGGGACGGGCGCGGTGTCCAGGGCAAGCGGGACGGGGTCCTGCCAGGCGGGCTGGGCCATCAGCGGCCGGTCGCCGCGGTCGCGGCCGTGGCCTCGGAGAGCGACTGGGCGAAGGCGAGGGTCTGACGGACCGCGTCGGGGCCGTCACCGGCCTCGCTGACCCGCAGGCTCAGGTCGTCGGCGGTGGAGCTGCCCGTATAGCCGTGGTCGGCCTCGCAGTTGGGGTCGCCGCAGGCGGCGGGCTCCAGGTCGATCCGGGAGACCGCGCCCCAGCCGATGGTGAGGACGACCTCGCGGGGCAGGGTGCCCGGGACGTACTTCTCCGGGTCGGCCACCACCCGGCTGACCACGACGGAGGAGATCCGGTCGAGCTTGACCGACTCGGTGGAGGTGGTGGCGTGCGCCGTGGGCGAGCCGCTGTCGGCGGCCTGCTCGTCGGTGTGGCTGACGATGAACCGGTGCTCGGTCAGGACCAGCACCGTCACATGACGGCGCACCTCGTTGGAGTCGAAGGTGGTCTCCTGGTGCACCAGGTACGAAGCGACCGGCTCTCCGCCGACGGCGGCCTCCACCGCCTCGGCCACGAGGGCCGGGTAGTAGCCGCTGCGCTCGATCGCCGCGCGCAGCCCCTGGGTCGTCGTACCGGTCTTTGCCATGAGCACCATCCTACGGCGGGCCGGTGACTGCCGGGGACGCCCCGGCAGACACCGGGGCCCTCAGTAGTTCGGGAGGCGGCGGGGGCCGAGGTCACCGCGCGGCGGCGGTGGGGCCAGCCGGACGCTCGCGCCGAGCACGGCGATGCCCTGAGGGGCCACGACCACGGGTTCCAGCGCCACGGAGACCACCTCGGGGTGGTCGTCGACCAGCCGGGACAGCCGCAGCAGCAGCTCCTCCAGCGCCGCCGTGTCCACCGGGGCGGAGCCGCGCCAGCCGAACAGCACCGGGGCCGCCTTGATCGACCGGATCAGCTCGGCGGCGTCGCGGTCGGTGACCGGGACCAGCCGGTGCGCGGTGTCGCCGAGCAGTTCGGAGGGTGCGCCCGCCAGGCCGAAGGAGAGCACGGCCCCGGCGGCCGCGTCGATGGAGGCCCGCACGACGGTGTCCACACCGCGCGGGACCATCGCCTGGACGACGGGGAGCAGTTCGGCGGGCTTGCCGAGGAGGTCGGTGAGGTCTCCGTACGCCCGGCGCAGCGCCTCCTCGTCGGCGAGGTCCAGACGGACCCCGCCGAGGTCGGCGCGGTGGCGGAGGTGGGGTGCGGTGGTCTTCAGCGCCACCGGGTAGCCGAGCACGGCGGCCGCGGCGACGGCTGCCTCTGGGCCCGGGGCGGGGAGCGTGGGACGTACGGGGATGCCGTAGCGGCCGAGCAGCTCGCGGGCCTCGTCGTGGGTGAGCGGGCGTCCGCGCGGGTCGGGGGCGGTGGCGAGCTGCGCCTCGATCAGGGCGGCGGCCCCGGCCTCGTCGATGGTGTCGTCGAGGAATTCGGGGACCTTGCCCGGCACGGCCGCCTGCCGTCGCCACTGGGCGTACTTCACGGCCTCGGCGAGGGCGCGTACGGCGCGTTCGGCGGCGGGGTAGGCGGGGATGCGGCCGACGCGGGCGGGCTGCGGCTGCTCGGCGCCGGTACGCGCCCCGGCCGCCGCGTCCGGCTGCGACACGGGCCCGGCGGGTCGGTCGGCCCGGACGGCCGAGGGCGCCGTGGCCGGTGTTCGGGGGGCGGTGGGGGTGGGCGGGGCAGCGGGCGTTCCCGGCGTGGTGGGCGTTCCCGGGGCGGTGGGCGTTCCCGGGGCGGTGGCCGTTCCCGGGGCGGTGGCCGTTCCCGGCCCGGTGGCCGTTCCCGGGGCGGTGGTCCGGGCTGCGGCAAGGGGCGGCGACCCGGGGCGGGGCGCGGCCGTGCTGCTCGCGGCGGCCAGGGCCTCGGCGAGGCCGCCGATCTCGACGTGGACGACGGCCACCGGCTTGGCCGGGCCCCCGGCCGCGGCTCCGCGCAGGGCGGCGGCCAGCACCTCGCCGTCGCCGGATTCGGCCTCGCCGTTCTCCCCCACCCACGGGATGGCGGTGACGATCACGGCGTCGCACGTCCCGTCGGCCAGCGCCTCGGCCAGCGCGTCCCGGAAGTCCTGCGGGGAGGCTGCCGTGGTGAGGTCGCGCGGCGGGCGCGGGCGGAGCCCCTCGGCGAGGCAGGCGTCGTACGTGAGGAGGCCGAGGGACTCGGAGTTGCCGAGGATCGCGACCCGGGGGCCCGCCGGGAGCGGCTGGTCGGCCAGGAGGAGCCCGGCATCGACCATCTCGGTCACGGTGTCGACGCGGATCACGCCCGCCTGCCGCATCAGGGCGGAGACCGTGGTGTCGGGGATGCGGCTGACGGGGACGGCGTGGCCGGGCGGGCTGGTGCCGCTGTGCCGGGCGCCCTTCACCACGACGACGGGCTTCACGGCGCCGGTGCGGCGGGCGAGGCGGGTGAACTTGCGGGGGTTGCCGAGCGATTCGAGGTAGAGCAGGGCCACGTCGGTGTCCGGGTCCTCGAAGGAGTACTGGAGGAAGTCGTTGCCGGAGACATCGGCCCGGTTGCCCGCCGAGATGAACGAGGACAGCCCGGCGCCGCGCCGGTGGAGGCCGGAGAGCAGGGCGATGCCGATCGCCCCGGACTGGGTGAACAGGCCGATCCGGCCGCGGGCCGGCGACTCGGGGGCGAGGGAGGCGTTGAGCCGGACGGTCTCGGCGGTGTTGATGATGCCGAAGGCGTTCGGGCCGATGATCCGCATGCCGTACGAGCGGGCCTGGCGGACCAGTTCGCGCTGGAGCTCGCGGCCCTCGGAGCCGCGTTCGGCGTAGCCGGCGGAGAGGACGACGAGGCCCTGGACGCCGTGCTCCCCGCAGTCGGCGACGGCCTCGGGGACCCGGTGGGCGGGGACGGCGATGACCGCGAGGTCGACCTGCTCGTCGATCTCGCCGAGCGAGCGGTGGGCGGGGACCCCGTCGAGGGTGGCCAGGCCCTCGTCGAAGGCCCGGTTCACCGCGTACGTACGGCCGGTGAAGCCGGAGGCGAGGAGGTTGCGCAGGACGGTGCGGCCCACCCCGCCGGTGGTGCGTCCGGTACCGATGACCGCGACGGACCCGGGGTCGAGCAGGCGCTGGACCGAGCGGGCCTCGGCGCGCTGTTCGCGGCCGCGCTGGACGGCGAGGGACTTCTCGGTGGGTTCGAGGTCGAGGGTGAGGTGGACGGAGCCGTCCTCGAAGCTGCGGCGCTGGGTGTATCCGGCGTCCCGGAACACCTTGATCATTTTGTTGTTGGCGGGGAGCACCTCGGCGGCGAAACGCCGGATGCCGCGTTCGCGGGCGACCGCGGCGATGTGTTCGAGCAGGGCGGAGGCGACGCCACGGCCCTGGTGGGCGTCCTGGACGAGGAAGGCGACCTCGGCCTCGTCGGCGGGGGCGGAGGCGGGGCGGCCCCGGTCGTCGATGCGGTCGTAGCGGACCGTGCCGATGAACTCGCCGCCGATCGTGACGGCCAGTCCCACCCGGTCGACGTAGTCGTGATGGGTGAAGCGGTGCACATCCCGGTCGGATAGCCGGGGATACGGGGCGAAGAACCGGTAGTACTTCGACTCGTCGGACACCTGCTCGTAGAAGCTGACAAGTCGCTCGGCGTCGTCCGTGGTGATCGGCCTGATGCGCGCGGTGCCACCGTCGCGGAGCACCACGTCCGCTTCCCAGTGGTCGGGGTACGCGTGATGCGGACTCTGCTCCGGCGTGGGCTGCATGGACAAAGCCTACGGCGGGCATCCCGGTCGCGGAGGGATCGGTACCGGGGCAGTCTGATGAGGCCCGGCCGAGGGCGGCCGGGGCGCGGGGCCCGGACGGGAGGCCGGGCACAGCACTGCGCACCGCATGAGAGACTGGTCTAGACAACCGTTGATATGTGAAGGGCAGAACCATGGCTGAGCGCCGCGTAAACGTCGGTTGGGCCGAGGGCCTGCACGCCCGCCCCGCTTCCATCTTCGTCCGTGCCGCCACGGCGTCCGGCGTGCCGGTGACGATCGCCAAGGCCGACAGCAGCCCGGTGAACGCCGCCTCCATGCTCGCCGTGCTCGGCCTGGGCGCACAGGGCGGCGAGGAGATCGTCCTCGCGTCCGACGCGGATGACGCCGAGGCCGCTCTGGACCGGCTGGCGAAGCTGGTCGCCGAGGGGCTGGAAGAGCTTCCCGAGACCGTCTGACCCGTCCCGCCCGCCCCACGGGCGATCCGCCCGCCCCCACCGGACGGAAATACGTGAGAGCCGCGACCCCTTGCCGGGGCTGCGGCTCTTTCGCTTTCCCGGAGATATCCGTGCACCGGGAATTCGGGCAGCACGAATACCACCCTCCGCAATTACTCCCCCTTTGTATACGGCGCGATTGTTAATGACGGGCACTCGCGATGTTTACGCCAGGTTGCGAAGTGCTCACCCGGGGCCCGGCGGCCGCGCGGTGGCCGGGCCGGTCCGGGCGGCGGAGCCGGTGGGCCGCCACCGCGCGTTCCGCGTGCTGGGCGGTGAGCGCCCTGGCCCGCTCGGCGTCGCCCCGTGCCACGGCGTCCACGATGGCGCCGTGCTCGGCCCAGGAGTCGGCCGGGCGGACCGGCTGTTCGACCGCGTACATCCAGGCGATCTTGTGCCGGAGCTGGGTGAGCAGCGCGATCAGGCCAGGGCTCCCGGAGGCCTGGGCGAGGGTCTCGTGGAACCAGCCGCCCAGCGAGCGCAGATCCTCGCCCTCGCCCCGGCGGGCCCGCTCCTGACCGAGCCTCACCAGCCCGCGGAGCACCTTGAGGTGGGCGTCCGTACGGCGCTGGGCGGCGCGCGCGGCACCCAGCGGCTCCAGGAGCATCCGCACCTCCAGCAGGTCGGCCGCCTCCTGCTCGGTGGGCTCGGCGACACAGGCGCCGGCGTGCCTGCGGGTGACGACGAAGCCCTCGGACTCCAGGGTGCGCAGCGCCTCACGGACCGGGACGCGGGAGACCCCGTACCGCCGGGCCAGCAGCTCCTCGGTGAGGCGGCTGCCGCGCTCGTAGACACCGGAGACGATGTCGTCACGGATTGCCGTGCATACCGAATGCGCGGGAATGCGCATGTCCGAACCTCCGCCTTAATCCCCGCGAAACGCGGCCGCCCGACGTCTGTTCCGTGACTCTATTGCAATCCGCCGGAATTTCCGACGGCAGGCCGGAATCCATGGATATCAACTGGCCGGAGAAGGCCTGTCGCACACCCCGGTACGAGGGATTCCGCCGGAATTGCCGAAGGCCCCGGCGGGGAGCCGGGGCCTTCGGGAAGCGGGGTGCGCGGGTGGGGTCAGACGTTCAGACCGTGGGAGCGCAGGTAGCCGACGGGGTCCATGTCGGAGCCGTAGTCGGGGGTGGTCCGGGCCTCGAAGTGCAGGTGCGGGCCGGTGGAGTTGCCGGTGGAGCCGGACAGGCCGATCTGCTGGCCGGAGGCGACGCTCTGGCCGACGGAGACGCCGATCGAGGAGAGGTGGCCGTACTGGGTGTACGTGCCGTCAGCCATCCGGAGCACGATGTTGTTGCCGTACGCGCCGCCCCAGCCGGCCTCGACGACCGTGCCGGCGCCGACCGCGACGACGGAGCTGCCGGAGGGGGCCATGAAGTCCACGCCGGAGTGGCTGCCGGAGGACCAGAGCGAACCGCCCGCCTTGTAGCCGGTGGTGACGTGGGATCCGGCGACCGGGAGGTGGAAGGCGTTCAGGCGGGCGCGCTCGGCGGCGCGGGCGGCGCGGGCCTTCTCCTCGCGGATCTCCTTGGCACGGGCCTCGGCCTTGCGCTCGGCCTCCGCCTTCGCCTTGGCCTTGGCTTCGGCGGCGGCCTTGGCCTTCGCCTTCGCGATCGCTTCGGCCTGCTGCTGCTGCGCCTTCGCCTGGGCGTCGATCTGCTCGGCGAGGGTGGCGTCGAGGGCGATGGCCTGGGTGAGGCCGGTGTCGACGACCTTGGGCGCCTCGGCGTCCGCGGCGAGGGCCGGAGAGGCCAGCGAGCCGAGGACTCCGGTGGTGGTCAGAGCCGCGATTCCGGCGGCCTGGGCGCTCCGGCGCGTGAGGCGGCTCGGGGCACGGTGCTTCCCGGTGGCACGGGTGAACGCCATGAAGGGGCTGATCCTTTCCTTCCCTCTCGCCTACCGGGTTAGCTGACGGGTTCGGAGCAGGAAGGTCTCCTACGGATCGCCGCGCCGGGTGTGGCGCGGATCTCCGATTCACCCCAGGGACTGCGTGGGTCCCCGGCTCCCCAGGCTCGCGCCTGACGGGGACTCGGCGATCGCTGCCCGGCGCCGCGGATGCGGCATACGGGTGACGGACAGCGGAGCCGACGCTAAGCGGGCCGCCTTCCCATCACCAAACGGACAAGGGGATTTGTCGCACATCCCACAGGGCAGACAGGCAACCTCTCCACCAAATCCGACCAACTGCCTCAATAGGGCAAAAAGGGAGGACCCCGACGAACTGCTGTTCGTCGGGGTCCCGTTTGCCCCGTTGCGGTGCGCTTGCGTCAGCCGGTGACGACGGAGACCTCTCCGATGCCGAGCGCCTTTACGGGCTCCTCGATCTGAGCGGCATCCCCCACCAGGACCGTGACCAGCCGGTCCACCGGGAAGGCGTTGACGACGGCGGCGGTCGCCTCCACCGTGCCCGTCTCGGCGAGCCGGGCGTAGAGGCGGGCCTGGTAGTCGTCGGGGAGGTGCTGCTCGACCTGGTCGGCCAGGGTGCTCGCGACGGAGGCAGCGGTCTCGAACTTCAGCGGGGCGACGCCCACCAGGTTCTGCACGGCCGTCTCGCGCTCGGCGTCGGTCAGCCCCTCGGCGGCCAGCGTCCGCAGGACCTTCCAGAGGTCCTCCAGCGCCGGTCCGGTGGACTCGGTGTCCACCGAGCCGCTGATCGCGAGCATGGCCGCGCCGCCCGAGTCGGGGCCGCTGGAGCGCAGCACCTGGGCGAAGGCGCGCACGCCGTAGGTGTAGCCCTTCTCCTCGCGCAGGACCCGGTCCAGCCGGGAGGTGAGGGTCCCGCCCAGGCAGTACGTGCCGAGCACCTGTGCGGGCCACACGCTCTCGTGCCGGTCGGCGCCGATCCGGCCGATCAGCAGCTGGGTCTGGACCGCGCCGGGGCGGTCCACGATGACCACACGGCCGGTGTCGTCCGCGGTGATCGGCGGGACCGGGCGGGCCTGGCCCGCGTTGCCCGACCAGTCGCCGAGGGTGTCGGCCAGCAGCGCGTCCAGGTCGATGCCGGTGAGGTCACCGACGATCACGGCGGTCGCGGTCGACGGGCGGACGTGGGCGTCGAAGAACGCGCGCACCGCGGCCGCGTCGATCTGGCGCACCGTCTCCTCGGTGCCCAGACGCGGACGGGACATCCGGGCGGTGGCCGGGAAGAGCTCCTTGGAGAGCTGCTTGGCGGCGCGCCGGGACGGGTTGGCCTGCTCGTGCGGGATCTCGTCGAGGCGGTTGCCGACGAGGCGCTCGATCTCGCTCTCGGCGAAGGCCGGGGCCCGCAGCGCCTCGGCGACCAGACCGAGGGCCTTGGCCAGCCGGGAGGCCGGGACCTCCAGGGAGACCCGGACACCGGGGTGGTCGGCGTGCGCGTCCAGGGTGGCGCCGCAGCGCTCCAGCTCGGCGGCGAACTCCTCGGCGCTGTGCTTGTCGGTGCCCTCGGACAGCGCCCGCGACATGATCGTGGCCACGCCGTCCAGGCCCTCGGGCTCGGCCTCCAGCGGCGCGTCCAGGAAGATCTCCACGGCGACGACCTGCTGGCCGGGGCGGTGGCAGCGCAGCACGGTCAGCCCGTTGGGCAGGGCGCCTCGCTCGGGTGCGGGAAAGGCCCACGGCCGGGCGGTGCCCGGGGTCGGCTGCGGGTGGTACTCCATGGCTACTCCAGTCACGGCGGCGTCGCTCACTTGTCCGCCCCCTCGGGTGCTTCGGTGCCTGCCGTGTCCTCGACGGCCCCCTCGTCCTCGGCCGGCTCGACGGGCTCGTAGACCAGCACCGCCCGGTTGTCGGGGCGCAGGGCCGCCCGCGCCGCCTCGCGCACCTCCTCCGCGGTGATGTCCAGGACTCGTCCCACGGCGCTCAGGGCGAGCTGCGGGTCGCCGAACAGGACCGCGTAGCGGCACAGTTCGTCGGCGCGGCCCGCGACCGTCCCCAGGCGGTCCAGCCACTCGCGCTCCAACTGGGCCTGCGCGCGCTCCATCTCCTCCGGGGTGGGCCCCTCGGCGGCGAACCGGGCCAGCTCCTCGTCGACCGCGGCCTCGATCTGCTCCACCTCGACCCCGCCGGAGGTCTTCACATCCAGCCAGCCCAGCGAGGGCGCACCGGCGAGCCGCAGCAGCCCGAAGCCTGCCGCCACCGCCGTACGGTCGCGGCGGACCAGGCGGTTGTGCAGGCGGGAGGACTCGCCGCCGCCGAGCACGGTCAGCGCCAGGTCGGCCGCGTCACAGGCGCGGGTGCCGTCGTGCGGGAGGCGGTAGGCGGCCATCAGGGCACGCGCCGGGACCTCCTCGTGGACGACTTCGCGCAGCTGCTCGCCGATGATCTCGGGCAGGGTGCCGTCGCGCGGCGGCTGCTTGCCGTCGTGGGACGGGATGGAGCCGAAGTACTTCTCGACCCAGGCGAGGGTCTGCTCGGGGTCGATGTCCCCGACGATGGAGAGCACCGCGTTGTTGGGCGCGTAGTACGTACGGAAGAACGCGCGGGCGTCCTCCAGGGTGGCCGCGTCCAGGTCGGCCATGGAGCCGATCGGGGTGTGGTGGTACGGGTGGCCCTCGGGGTAGGCGAGGGCGGTGAGCTTCTCGAACGCGGTGCCGTAGGGCACGTTGTCGTAACGCTGGCGCCGTTCGTTCTTGACGACGTCGCGCTGGTTCTCCATGGACTCCTCGTCGAGCGCGGCGAGGAGGGAGCCCATACGGTCGGCTTCCAGCCAGAGGGCCAGCTCCACCTGGTGGGTGGGCATGGTCTCGAAGTAGTTGGTCCGCTCGAAGCTGGTCGTCCCGTTGAGCGAGCCGCCGGCCCCCTGGACGAGCTCGAAGTGGCCGTTCCCCTTGACCTGGCCCGAGCCCTGGAACATCAGGTGCTCGAAGAGGTGAGCCAGACCGGTGCGTCCCTTGACCTCGTGGCGCGAACCGACGTCGTACCAGAGGCAGACCGCGGCGACCGGGGTCAGATGGTCCTCGGAGAGCACCACACGCAGGCCGTTGGCCAGGCGGTGCTCGGTCGCTGTCAAGCCGCCGGAGCCGGCCTGTGCGGTGGCCGTGTGACCCATGGGCATGTACGTCCCTTCGATCGCGATACTGGACTTCCTGACCGGTACTTCCTGCCAGACCTGCCACTCTAAGCAAGCGCACCGGCACCTGGCGAAGTTCCCGTTCCGCGGAAGTTTCCGTCGATGGTGCCTCAGGCCGCGCCGCCTCGGACCGCTTCGGACGGGTCGAGGTCCGCGTTGTCGGTGCGGCGGTCCACAATGGTCCGCATCAGTACCCCAGGTTGTCCGATCAGAATCCGTGTATCCGAGAAGGAGTCGCAGCCGCGATGGCCCGCCGTAGCATGAAGACCCCGCCGCCGGACGACTTCGAGGAGAAGATCCTCGACATCGACGTCGTCGACGAAATGCAGGGCTCCTTCCTTGAGTACGCGTACTCGGTGATCTACTCCAGGGCCCTGCCCGACGCCCGCGACGGCATGAAGCCGGTGCACCGGCGCATCGTCTCCCAGATGAACGAGATGGGGCTGCGCCCCGACCGCGGCTATGTGAAGTGCGCCCGCGTCGTCGGCGAGGTCATGGGCAAGCTGCACCCCCACGGCGACGCGTCGATCTACGACGCCCTGGTGCGGATGGCGCAGCCCTTCTCGATGCGGCTGCCCCTGGTCGACGGCCACGGCAACTTCGGCTCCCTCGGCAACGACGACCCGCCGGCCGCCATGCGGTACACCGAGTGCCGGATGGCCGACGCCACGTCGTTGATGACCGAGGCGATCGACGAGAACACCGTCGATTTCCAGTCGAACTACGACGGTCAGGAGCGCGAGCCGGTCGTCCTCCCGGCGGCCTACCCCAACCTCCTGGTCAACGGGGTGTCCGGGATCGCCGTGGGCATGGCGACCAACATGCCCCCGCACAACCTGGGCGAGGTCATCGCCGCCGCCCGGCACCTGATCAAGCACCCGGGCGCCGACGTCGAGACGCTGATGCGTTTCGTCCCCGGCCCCGACCTGCCCACCGGCGGCCGGATCGTCGGCCTGTCCGGCATCAAGGACGCGTACACCGCGGGCCGCGGCACGTTCAAGATCCGTGCCACCGTCTCCGTGGAGAACGTGACGGCCCGCCGCAAGGGTCTCGTCGTCACCGAACTGCCCTTCACCGTCGGCCCGGAGAAGGTGATCGCCAAGATCAAGGACCTCGTCTCGGCGAAGAAGCTCCAGGGCATCGCGGACGTGAAGGACCTCACCGACCGGGCGCACGGACTGCGCCTGGTCATCGAGGTGAAGAACGGCTTCGTGCCGGAAGCGGTGCTGGAGCAGCTCTACAAGCTGACGCCGATGGAGGAGTCCTTCGGCATCAACAACGTGGCGCTGGTCGACGGCCAGCCCCTCACCCTCGGGCTCAAGGAGCTGCTGGAGGTCTATCTCGACCACCGCTTCGAGGTCGTGCGCCGCCGCAGCGAGTTCCGCCGCACCAAGCGCCGCGACCGGCTGCACTTGGTCGAGGGGCTCATCGTCGCGCTGCTCGACATCGACGAGGTCATCCGGATCATCCGGGACAGCGACAACTCGGCGCAGGCGAAGGAGCGCCTGATGGCGCACTTCTCGCTGAGCGAGATCCAGACGCAGTACATCCTGGACACCCCGCTGCGCCGGCTCACCCGCTTCGACCGGATCGAGCTGGAGAGCGAGCGGGACAAGCTCAACAGCGAGATCGAGGCGCTGACCGCGATCCTGGAGTCGGACGCGGAGCTGCGCAAGCTGGTCTCCTCGGAGCTGGCCGCCGTGGCGAAGAAGTTCGGCACGGACCGGCGCACGGTGCTGCTGGAGTCGGCCGGTTCGCAGATCGCCTCCGTGCCGCTGGAGGTGGCGGACGACCCGTGCCGGGTGCTGCTCTCCTCGACGGGCCTGCTGGCCCGCACGGCGAACGCGGAGCCGGTGGAGATCTCCGAGGACGCCCGGCGGACCAGGCACGACGTGATCGTGTCGGCGGTGGCGGCGACGGCGCGCGGCGACGTCGGGGCGGTGACCTCCACCGGGCGGCTGCTGCGGCTCTCGGTGATCGACCTGCCGCAGCTGCCGGACACCCACGCGGAGCCGAATCTCTCGGGCGGCGCGCAGATCTCCGAGTTCCTCACGCTGGAGGCGGACGAGGAGCTGATCTGCCTCACCACCCTCGACGAGGCCTCGCCGGGCTTGGCGATCGGCACGCTCCAGGGTGTGGTGAAGCGCGTCGTGCCGGACTATCCGGCCAACAAGGACGAGCTGGAGGTCATCACCCTCAAGGACGGTGACCGCATCGTGGGCGCGACCGAGCTGCGTACGGGCGAGGAGGACCTGGTCTTCATCACCTCCGACGCCCAGCTCCTGCGCTACCCGGCGGGCTCCGTGCGGCCGCAGGGCCGGGCCGCCGGAGGCATGGCGGGCGTCAAGCTGGGGGCCGGGGCCGAGGTGCTGTCCTTCACGGCGGTGGACCCGGCGGCGGACGCGGTCGTGTTCACGGTGGCCGGTTCGCACGGCACGCTCGACGACTCGGTGCTGACGTGCAAGCTCACCCCGTTCGACCAGTATCCGCGCAAGGGCCGGGCGACCGGCGGGGTGCGCTGCCAGCGGTTCCTGAAGGGTGAGGACGTCCTGGTCTTCGCCTGGGCGGGCGCCACCCCGGCGAGGGCCGCCCAGAAGAACGGCTCCCCGGCGAAGCTGCCGGAGCCGGACCCGAGGCGCGACGGTTCGGGCACGCCGCTGCTCCAGCCGGTGGCCGTGATCGCGGGTCCCCCGCTGTAGGCCCCTCTTCGTACGGTGGGAAGCGGCCCGGGGGTGTCACACCTCCGCGGCCGCTTCTCGCACGTCCACGGGATCGGAAGCGTCCGGTACGTCCACGGGGTCCGGCTCCTGGTGTACGTACCGGAGCACGCCCCACATGCCGCGTTCGGCGTCAGAGGTGTCCAGGCCATCGGCCAGGGCCTGCTCCGGGTTCTCGACCCGGCAGGCGGCCAGCCCCCTGCGGAGCGCCTCGGCGTCGATACCCGCGCCGATCATGACGAGCTGGGTGAGCCGCTGTTCGCCGCGCGCCCACGGCTGCGGCACGAACCGGAGGAACCGGCCGACCGCGTGCAGCGCGTACTTGTTGTCCCGGTCGCCGGCGCCGAAGTCCGCGAACCCCTTGATCCGGTAGAGGCCTTCGGGCCGGGAGTCCAGGAACGCGATGAAGCGGCGCGGGTCCATGGGGACGTCCGAGGTGAACTCGACGCTCTCGTACGCCGCGTGGAGGTGGCCGGCGTGGCCCTCATGCCCCTCGCACTCCTCCTCCCGCAGCAGATCCTCGAAGGTCAGCTGACGGATCTTCTCCTCGCCGTCGGGCCGCAGCGCGGGGTCGAAGAGCAGCTCGGGATCGATGCGGCCGTGCTCGGCGGAGATCACGGCGGCGGGCCCGCTCAGCGCCGCGACCCGCTCGCGCAGCTCCTCGTGTTCCGTCGCACCGATCCGGTCGGTCTTGTTCAGGACGACGAGGTCCGCGACGGTGAGATGACGGTCGAGCTCGGGGTGGCGCTCCCGGGTGCGGTCGAACTCCGCCGCGTCCACGACCTCGACGAGACCTCCGTACAGGATGTGCGGGTTGTCGCTGGCCAGCAGCATACGGACGAGTTCCTGGGGTTCGGCCAGGCCGCTCGCCTCGATGACGATCACGTCCAGCCGGGCGGAGGGCCGGGTGAGCGTCTCCAGGAAGGTGTCGAGTTCGCTCGCGTCGACCGCGCAGCACAGGCAGCCGTTGCCCAGCGAGACCGTCGAGCCGACCTGCCCCGAGACGGTCATGGCGTCGATCTCGATGGCCCCGAAGTCGTTGACGATCACACCGATCCGGGTGCCCGCCCGGTTGCGGAGGAGGTGGTTGAGGAGCGTGGTCTTGCCGGAGCCGAGGAAGCCCGCCAGGACGACGACCGGGATCTGCGGGATACGGGGCGGGGTCAACGGGAGAGCCTTCCTGGGTTTCGTCGGTTTCGTCGGTTTCTTCGTCCGGGCGCGGAGGCCGGTCCGCCGCACATCAGCGACGGATCTCCGGGAATTCCCGCGCGGCGGCCGGGCGGTGGAGCCGCGCACCACCAGCTCCGGTTCAAAGAGCAGCTCGTCCGAGGGTACGGTCCGGCCGCCGATCTGCGCCGAGAGCAGCTCCACGGCTGCCCGCCCCATGGCCTCGATGGGCTGGCGCACGGTGGTCAGGGCGGCTCGGTGCAGTTCATGAAGGCCGAGTCGTCGTTGCCCACGACCGACACGTCTCCGAGCACGGAGAGCCCGCGGCGGCGGGCGGCGCGCACGGCGCCCAGCGCGAGCGGGTCGCCGGCGCAGATGATGCCGGTGACGCCCCCGGTCCAGGAGGCGCGTCGCGGCGGCCTGGCCGCCCTCCAGCGAGAACATCGCCCGGGCCACCCACTCGTCCGGCACGCTGGTGCCCGCCTCCTCGGCGAGCGCCCGGGCCGCGGCCAGCTTGCGCCGCGAGGGCACGTGGCCCGAGGGACCGAGGACCGGCCCGACCAGCCGGGCCCGTTCGCCGCGCAGCTGGGTCGGGCGCTCGTATCCGAGGACGTCCAGCGCCGAGAGAACGGCCTGCCCGGTGGCGTCGGAGACGCCCGGCATACCGTGAGAGACGCCGGTGGGCAAGGGGGTACGCCCGTCGAATGCGGGGCCCGGCCTCCGCCTGCCCCTCGGATTTCTGCCGCGCCGATTCGGCCTCTACCGTTCGTACGATGAACGCCCCACCGACCCCTGGCCGGGGACCGCTCCGGTTCGGCTGGCCGCAGCGGGTCTTCTCCCAGGTGCTGCTGATGCAGCTGGCCATCATCACCGGTGTCACCGTCCTGGTCACCGGCCTGTTCCTGGCCCCCCTGAGCGCGCAGCTGGACGACCAGGCGATGCGCCGCGCGCTGGCCATCGCCCAGAGCACGGCCGCCCAGCCGGGGACCGCCGAGGGCCTGAGCACCACGGATCCGTCGGAGCGGGGGCGTGTGCAGCGGGCCGCCGAGCGGGTCAGACGGGCCACCGGCGCGGAGTACGTCGTCGTCATGGACCGGCGGGGCGTGCGCTGGTCGCATCCCGAGGCCCGGCGGATCGGGGAGGTCGTCTCCACCGACCCCGGTGACGCGCTGCGCGGCCGCGAGGTGATGGAGATCGACAGCGGGACCCTCGGCCGCTCGGCGCGGGGCAAGGTGCCGCTGTTCGGCCCCTCCGGCGAGGTGGTCGGCGCGGTGTCGGTCGGCATCGAGTACGACAGCGTCCGCGCCCGCCTCCTCGGGGCGATCCCGGGGCTGCTCGCGTACGCGGGCACCGCCCTGGCCGTGGGCGCCCTCGCCGCGTACCTGATCTCCCGCCGTCTGCAACGGCAGACCCATGACCTGGCGTTCTCCGACATCTCCGCGCTGCTGGCCGAACGCGAGGCGATGCTGCACGGCATCCGCGAGGGCGTCGTCGCGCTCGACGGGACCGGACGCATCCGGCTGCTCAACGACGAGGCGCAGCGGCTGCTCGGCCTCGGCCCGGAGGCGGCGGGGCGGCCGCTGGACGAAGTGCTGCACGGCGGCCGGACCGCGGACGTGCTGGCCGGGCGCGTGGTCGGCGACGATCTGCTGGCGGTACGGGGCAGCCGTGTGCTGCTGGCCAACCGGATGTCCACGGACGACGGCGGAGCCGTGGTCACCCTGCGCGACCGGACCGAGCTGGAGCGCCTCGGCCGGGAACTCGACTCCACCACCGGGCTGATCGACGCCCTGCGCGCCCAGGACCATGAGCACGCGAACCGGCTGCACACCCTGCTCGGGCTGCTGGAGCTGGAGATGCACGAGGACGCGATGGAGTTCGTCACGGAGGCGGTGGGCGTTCACCGGGCGACGGCGGAGCAGGTCACCGAAAGGGTCCGGGACCCGTTGCTGGCGGCCCTGCTCGTCGGCAAGACCACGGTCGCCGCCGAGCGCGGCGTCTCGCTGCGGGTGGCGCCCGGCACGCTCCTCCCGGACCGGGTGATCGACCCCCGGGGCCTGGTCACGGTGGTCGGCAACCTCGTCGACAACGCCACGGACGCGGCAGCCGGATCGGACGGGGCGAGGATCGAGGTCGGGCTGCGCGCCGAGGGCCGTACGGTAGTGCTGCGGGTGCACGACAGCGGCCCCGGCATCCCGCCGGAGCGGCATACGTCGATCTTCACCGAGGGCTGGTCCACCAAGGACGTCCCGGCACACGGCAAACGCGGCCTGGGGCTCGCCCTCGTACGGCGGCTGGCGGAGCGGCAGGGAGGCAGTGTGACGGTCTCCGGGGCCGAGGAGGGCGGCGCGGTGTTCACCGTCGTACTCCCGGAGGCACTGGCCGAACCGGAACCCGGGCCGACGGCTCCGGGCACGACCGCCCGCACAGCCACGACGGGAGAGAACCGGTGATCCAGGTGCTGATCGTGGACGACGACGTCCGGGTGGCACAGATCAACGCGGCGTACGTCGCCAAGGTCCCCGGGTTCCGGGTGACCGCGCGGGCCCACTCGGCCGCCGAGGCGCTGGCCGGGGTCGAGGAGGTCCCGGTGGACCTCATCCTGCTGGACCACTACCTCCCCGACCGCAACGGACTCGCCGTCGTACGGGAACTGCGCCGCCTCGGCCGTCAGGTCGACGTGATCATGGTGACCGCCGCGCGCGATGTGGCCACCGTGCAGGACGCGATGCGGCACGGCGCGCTCCAGTACCTGGTGAAGCCGTTCACGTACGCGGGCCTGCGCTCCAAGCTGGAGGCGTACGCGGCCCTGCGGCAGGCGCTCGACGGGGGTGGGGAGGCCGAACAGGCTGAGGTCGACCGGCTGTTCGGCGCACTGTGGGCGGCGGGCGAGCCGGACCTCCCCAAGGGCCACTCCCCCACCACCGCGGGACTCGTGAGGCAGGCCCTGCGCGGCGCCGATGGTCCGCTCTCGGCTCAGGAGATCGCGGACAGCGCCGGAATGAGCCGGCAGACGGCCCAGCGCTATCTGAAACTGCTGGAGCGCACCGGCAAGGTCCGGCTGACGCTTCGCTACGGCGAGACAGGCCGCCCGGAACACCGCTACGCCTGGTGCGCGAGCTGAAGCCCCTCCCTGGGCTGCGGGTTGTGCCCTGCCCCGGCGGCGTAGACCGGGGGGCCGGGCCCGCCCGGCCCCGCGCTACGCCGCGCCCGCCCCCGTCAGCGCCCGGACCTCCGCCTCGGCGTGCTTGGCCGCGTCCGGCTTCTCGCGCGAGGTGACCGTACCGAGCCAGCCCGCCAGGAAGCCGAGCGGGATGGAGACGAGGCCCGGATTCTCCAGCGGGAAGAGCTGGAAGTCGGCTCCGGGGAACAGGGACGTGGGGCTGCCCGAGACGACGGGCGAGACCAGGACCAGGACGACCGCCGGGACCAGGCCCCCGTACACCGCCCAGACCGCGCCCCGGGTGGTGAAGTTGCGCCAGAACAGGGAGTAGAGCAGGGCCGGGAGGTTCGCCGACGCGGCCACGGCGAAGGCGAGGCCCACCAGGAAGGCGACGTTCAGATCCTGGGCGAGCAGGCCGAGGCCGATCGCCACCACGCCGATGACCGCGGCGGCCACGCGTGCCACGGCCACCTCGCCGTACTGCTTGCGCCCCGGGCGGTGGAGCGAGGCGTAGAGGTCATGGGCGACGGAAGCGGAGGAGGCGAGCGTGATCCCGGCGACGACGGCCAGGATCGTGGCGAAGGCGATGGCGGCGACCACGGCGAAGAGAACCGTTCCTCCGGTGGAACCCTCGCCTCCGCCCAGGTTCAGGGCGAGCAGCGGGACGGCGGTGTTGCCGGCCCCGTTCGAGGCGCGGACCTCGGCGGAGCCGACGAGGGCGGCGGCGCCGAACCCGAGCACGATCGTCATCAGGTAGAAGCTGCCGATGAGGCCGATGGACCAGACCACCGACCGGCGGGCGGCGCGGGCGGTCGGCACGGTGTAGAAGCGCGACAGGATGTGCGGCAGCCCCGCCGTGCCGAGGACCAGGGCGACGCCCAGGCTGATGAAGTCGAAGCGGGAGGTCCAGTCGCCGCCGTAGCGGAGGCCCGGGGCGAGGAAGTCCTTGCCGTGGCCGCTGCGTTCGGCGGCGGTGTTCAGCAGGCTGTTGATGTCACCGCGGAAGTGGACCAGGACGAGGACCGTAAGGGTGACGGCCCCGGCCATCAGCAGGACCGCCTTGACGATCTGGATCCAGGTGGTGGCACGCATACCGCCGAACGACACGTAGACCACCATGAGTGCGCCGACGCCGACGACCGTCCAGGACCGGGCCGTGCCACTCGTCCCGCCGAGCAGCAGGGCCACCAGGGAGCCCGCGCCGACCATCTGGGCGACGAGGTAGAGCACGGAGACGGTGACGGACGAGGTGCCGAGCGCGGTGCGCACCGGGCGCTCCGCCATCCGCGCGGCGACGACGTCGGCGATGGTGAACCGGCCGCAGTTGCGGACCAGTTCGGCGACGAGCAGCAGGACCACCAGCCAGGCGACGAGGAAGCCGACGGAGTAGAGCATGCCGTCGTAACCGAAGAGTGCGATCAGGCCGGAGATCCCGAGGAAGGAGGCCGCCGACATGTAGTCGCCCGCGATGGCGAATCCGTTCTCCATGGGCGAGAACAGCCGTCCGCCGGCGTAGAACTCCTCGGCGGAGCCCTGCCGGTTGCGGCTGACCCAGGTGGTGATGAAGAGCGTCACCGCGACGAACGCGCTGAACAGGAGCAGGGCCAGTGTCTGGTGGTCGCCTCTCAACGTACGGGCCCTCCCGTCATCTCCTGGCCCAGACCGCTGGCCGTGTTCTGTCCGAGGCCCCTCGTCATCTCCTGGGTGTCCCACCGCAGGTCGAGTGCGGCCCGGTCCCTGCGGAGCCGCGCGTGCCGTGCGTACGCCCAGGTCAGCAGGAAGGTGGTGAGGAACTGGCCGAACCCAGCCACCATCGCCACATTGACCGCGCCGGCGACCGGGCGGGCCATCAGCTCGGGCGCACTGGTCGCGGCGACGACGTAGGCGAGATACCAGAGGAGGAAGGCGAGGGCGGCGGGCACCACGAAGCGGCGGTAGCGGCGGCGCACCTCGCGGAAGGCGGCGCTGCGGTGCACCTCCAGATAGATGTCGGCCGCGCTGGGGGCCGCATCCGGCCCCGCCGCGCCGTCCTCGTCGCCCCAGCCCGAGACCGGCACGTCGTCCCACGGGTCGTCGAGCCGCACTCCTGCGGCCTCCGGCCCTGCTTCCTTCTCCACCGAGCAACTCCCCTGGTCCGCGGACCTTTTCGGCCACATACCCAACCATGGGCCGTTCGGGAAGATCCCCGGCGCGCCATTCGCCCGGCTTCACCCCTTCAGGTGACAGAAGTCCCGGACGGCTGCGCGAACCCCGGGAACGCGCCCGGCCCCCGCCCCGGTGGTCCGGGAGCGGGGGCCGGGCGGGCCCACGAGGGTCAGGCGTCGATGCGCGAGCGGTCCAGGGTGGCCGCCGAGCTGGTGATGAACTCCTTGCGGGGCGCGACCTCGTTGCCCATCAGCAGGTCGAAGACCTGCTCGGAGGATTCCAGGTCCCCGATGTTGATGCGCCGCAGGGTGCGGTGGCGCGGGTCCATCGTCGTCTCGGCCAGCTGGTCGGCGTCCATCTCGCCCAGGCCCTTGTAGCGCTGGATCGATTCCTTGATCCGGACGTTCTTGCGCTGGAACTCCAGGAGGGTCTGGCGCAGCTCGCTGTCGGAGTAGGTGTAGACGTACTTGTCCTGGCCCTTCTTGGGCTGGACCAGCTCGATCCGGTGGAGCGGCGGCACCGCGGCGAAGACCCGTCCGGCCTCGACCATCGGGCGCATGTAGCGCTGGAAGAGGGTCAGCAGCAGGCAGCGGATGTGGGCGCCGTCGACATCGGCGTCCACCAGCAGGACGATCTTCCCGTAGCGGGCGGCGTCGAGGTCGAAGGTCCGCCCGGACCCGGCTCCTATGACCTGGATGATCGCACCGCACTCGGCGTTCTTGAGCATGTCCGATACGGACGACTTCTGTACGTTGAGGATCTTTCCGCGGATCGGCAGCAGCGCCTGGAACTCGCTGTTCCGGGCCAGCTTGGCGGTGCCGAGCGCCGAGTCGCCCTCGACGATGAAGAGCTCGCTGCGCTCGACGTCGTCGCTGCGGCAGTCGGCGAGCTTGGCGGGCAGCGAGGAGGATTCCAGCGCGGTCTTGCGGCGCTGGGCGTCCTTGTGCTGCCGGGCCGCGATCCGGGTGCGGGCGGCGGCGACCGCCTTCTCCAGGACCGCCCTGGCCTGGGCCTTGGCATCCCGCTTGGTGGAGGTCAGGAAGGCCTTGAGCTCCTTGGCGACGACGTTGGCCACGATCCGGTTGGCCGCCGAGGTGCCGAGCACCTCCTTGGTCTGCCCCTCGAACTGCGGCTCCGCCAGCCGTACGGTGACGACGGCCGTGAGCCCTTCGAGGGCGTCGTCCTTGACGACGTCGTCCTCGGCGACCCGCAGCATCTTCGCGGAGCGCAGCGTCTCGTTCACCGTCTTGGTGAGGGAGCGCTCGAAGCCGCTGACGTGGGTGCCGCCCTTGGGGGTGGCGATGATGTTGACGAAGGACCGGACGGTGGTGTCGTAGCCGGTGCCCCAGCGCAGCGCGATGTCGACGCCGAGCTCGCGGGTGACCTCGGTGGCGGTCATGTGGCCGAGGTCGTCGAGGACGGGAACGGTCTCCTTGAAGGTGCCCGTGCCGGTCAGCCGCTGGACGTCGCAGACGGCCTTGTCCTGGGCGAGGTACTCGCAGAACTCGCTGATGCCGCCGTCGAAACGGAACGTCTCCTCGGTCTTGCCCTCGCCGTCGAGCCCCCGCTCGTCGCGGACGATGATCGTGAGGCCGGGGACGAGGAAGGCCGTCTGGCGGGCCCGCTGGTAGAGCGTCTCCAGGTTGAGCTTGGCGTCCTTGAGGAAGATCTGGCGGTCCGCCCAATACCGCACCCGGGTACCCGTGCGGGTCTTGGGGACGCGCTTGCCCTTGCGCAGGCCGTTGGCCGGGTCGAACGGGCTGTCCGGCCCCTGCTCGGTGAACATGCCGGGGACGCCGCGCCGGAAGCTGATGGAGTGGGTCGCGCTGTTGCGGTCGACCTCGACGTCCAGACGGGCGGAGAGTGCGTTGACCACGGAGGCGCCGACACCGTGGAGGCCCCCGGAGGCCGCGTAGGAGCCGCCGCCGAACTTGCCTCCGGCGTGCAGCTTGGTCATGACGACCTCGATGCCGGAGAGCCCGGTCTTGGGCTCGACGTCGACCGGGATGCCGCGGCCGTTGTCCCGGACCTCCACGGAGGCGTCGTCGTGGAGGATGACCTCGATCTGGTCGCAGTAGCCGCCCAGCGCCTCGTCGACGGAGTTGTCGATGATCTCCCAGAGGCAGTGCATGAGACCGCGGCTGTCGGTGGACCCGATGTACATCCCGGGGCGCTTGCGGACGGCCTCCAGCCCTTCGAGGACGAGGAGGTGCCGCGCGGTGTAGTTGGAGCTGTCCCGGTCGCCGCCTGCTGCGGCCAGCATCGCGGTGGACGGCACGGACGTTTCGGCGGTCACGCGGTTCGCTCCTCGCTGAATTTCATCTGGGGCCCCGGTGGGTATCGGGCTGGGCTTCGGTTGCCGCTGAGAGCCTACAGAGGCCTGGTAGAGCGGTTGTAACGCCACCCTCGGGGAATCCTCATGCTAGACGAGCCTCATCCAGGCTCGCATGGATGTTCGATCATTCGTTGGAGTGACGTGCACATCACGTTCCCTTCGACGCATGAACCATTTAGGCTCCGGGCACGTCCTCATGAACAAACCGGCAAGCCGGCCGGCGGGACACACCCCCAAGACAAGCAATGCGAAACCGTAGCGCTCCGCATACGGCACATTCGCCGCCAACCGGCAACAGACAGCCACACCGAGAAGAAGTTTCGAAGAAAAGCCACGAGCGGGAACGTTTTCGGCCTGGTTGGATGTTGACCCTGGTACGACAGCTCGTCGAGCTAGAGAAGAGGCGACGTGACTACTGTTCTGACCCCCGCGAGCCCGCTGACCGCAGCAGACCGCTGTGACCGTTGCGGCGCCCAGGCCTATCTGCGCGTCGTCCTGATCAGCGGCGGTGAACTGCTCTTCTGCGCCCACCACGGGCGCAAGTTCGAGCCGGAACTCAAGAAGATCGCCGCGGAAATACAGGATGAGACGGATCGGCTCACCGCCGTGCAGACGGCCGCCGCCGACGAGGACCAACACTGACACCTCGCATCCACGACGAGCCAGGGGCTGGTCCAGGACCAGCCGACGGGCGGCTCCCCCACCGGGGAAGCCGCCCGTTCTCGTCGTATCCGCGTATCCGCAGTTCTCGCTGTCTGCGCGTCTGGCCGGTCGCACCGCCTCCGCGCCGGGCGGGCCGCTTCAGATGCGGCCCGCGGCCCACTCCAGGGCGGCGGAGACCCGCGTGTACACCCCGGGGCTGCCCGCCCGCCCGCAGCCGCTGCCCCAGGACACCAGGCCGATGAGCCGCCCACGGGCCACCAGCGGCCCTCCGCTGTCCCCCTGGCACGCGTCCCGGCCCCCCAGAGGTTCACCCGCGCAGAGCATCGCCGAGGCGTCGTACGTACCCTCCCTGCCGCCCGGGTAGGCGCGGGCGCAGTCGCGGTCCGGCAGGACCTGGACCCGCGCGGAGCGCAGTACGGAGGAGTAGGTGCCGCTGCCCGTCGTGTCACCCCACCCGTAGACGTCCGCGGCCGTCCCGGCCCGATAGGCGGCGTCCCCGGCCGGCGCCATCGGGATGACGCTGCTCCTGGGCAGCGCCCGGGCCAGGGTCAGCACCGCGAGGTCGTCGGCGTTGGAGCCGGGGTCGTACGCCGGATTCACCCAGATGTCCCGGACCGGGGTCTCCAGGCCGCCGGAATCGCTCAGCCGCTCGCGCCCCGAGATGACCAACAGGTCCTTCACCCGGTTCGCCGGCCCGCCGAGCGCCTCGTCACCCAGACAGTGGGCGACCGTCAGGATCTTCGTGGGCGCCACGGCGACCCCGCCGCAGAACTGGCCGGCCCGCGCTCCCCCGAACCTGTCACGGCTCGACAGGGCCACCGCCCAGGGGCTGTCCGCCACGGGCGTGGGCTGCCCGCCGACGATGATGCTGTCCGCGACGGCCGGAGCGGGCGAGGCGAGCGGCAGCACGGCCGCCGCGGCGGCCAGGGCCAGCACCCCGGTCAGGGCACGGACTACGGAACGGGGCATGGAGGCTCCTGACGCTGAGGTGAAAGACAATCCACCCAGCGTGATCCAGGCCCTCGCTGTCCGCACCCGAGGACACGCCGGAGGGCCCGGATCCCCTGGGGGGTTCCGGGCCCTCGGCCGGTGATTCCCGTGCTCGGCCGTCCTTGCGCTCGGCCGAGGTACTCGCGACTCCTAGTCGAGGTAGTCGCGCAGAACCTGCGAGCGAGACGGGTGGCGAAGCTTCGACATCGTCTTCGACTCGATCTGACGGATGCGCTCGCGCGTCACGCCGTAGACCTTGCCGATCTCGTCCAGCGTCTTGGGCTGGCCGTCGGTGAGACCGAAGCGCATCGAGACCACGCCGGCCTCACGCTCGGAGAGCGTGTCCAGCACCGAGTGCAGCTGCTCCTGGAGGAGCGTGAAGCTGACCGCGTCCGCCGGGACGACGGCCTCGGAGTCCTCGATCAGGTCACCGAACTCGCTGTCGCCGTCCTCGCCGAGCGGGGTGTGCAGCGAGATCGGCTCGCGGCCGTACTTCTGGACCTCGATGACCTTCTCGGGGGTCATGTCGAGCTCCTTGGCCAGCTCCTCCGGGGTGGGCTCACGGCCCAGGTCCTGGAGCATCTGGCGCTGCACACGCGCGAGCTTGTTGATGACCTCGACCATGTGCACCGGGATACGGATGGTGCGGGCCTGGTCGGCCATGGCGCGGGTGATCGCCTGACGGATCCACCAGGTGGCGTACGTGGAGAACTTGTAGCCCTTGGTGTAGTCGAACTTCTCCACCGCGCGGATCAGACCGAGGTTGCCCTCCTGGATCAGGTCCAGGAAGAGCATGCCGCGACCGGTGTAGCGCTTGGCCAGGGAGACCACCAGACGGAGGTTGGCCTCCAGGAGGTGGTTCTTGGCGCGGCGGCCGTCCTCGGCGATGATCTCCAGCTCGCGCTTGAGCTTCGGCGCGAGCTTGTCGGCGTTCGCCAGCTTGTCCTCGGCGAAGAGACCGGCCTCGATGCGCTTGGCGAGCTCGACCTCCTGCTCGGCGTTGAGGAGGGGAACCTTGCCGATCTGCTTCAGGTAGTCCTTGACCGGGTCGGCGGTGGCGCCGGCGACGGCGACCTGCTGGGCAGGTGCGTCGTCATCGTCGTCGTCGGAGAGGACGAAGCCCTTGTTCTCGCCCTCGCCCTCCTCTTCCTCGCCCTTGCCGGCCTTGACTTCCTCGACCGCCTCGTCGCCGTCGAGGAGCTCGTCGTCCTGCTTGCCGGACTTCTTCGCCGCTGTCTTCTTGGCCACCGTCTTCTTCGCGGCGGTCTTCTTCGCAGCCGTCTTCTTGGCTGCGGTCTTCTTGGCCGGAGCGGCCGCGACGGCGTCATCGGCCACCGCGCCCGCACTCTCGGCCGCCGGGGCGGCGGTGGCCGCGACGGTCCTGGTCACGGCGGTCTTCGCCGCGACAGTCTTGGTGGCGGTGCGCTTGACCGGGCTCTTCGCTGCGACGCTCTTGCGGGCGCGCTTCGGCGACTCCGCGGCACTGACCATCAGCGTCACACCCTCTTCCTCGAGGATCTGGTTGAGGCTGCGCAGAACGTTCTTCCACTGGGTTGGCGGAATCTGGTCAGCCTCGAAGGCCCGACGCACGTCATCGCCGGCGATCTGCCCATCAGCCTTTCCCCGCTCGATGAGCGCCATCACAGACTCGGACTCGGCGATCTCCGGCGGGAGCGTACGGGATGTGCTGGCCGACACGAACAACCTCTCGGAACGATGGAAACGGCTTCCGGCCCCGCCCTGGAGAGGGCTGGAACCGACGACCGTCGACTGGGGATGTCGCCGACGGCGCGGGTTTGGCCTCAGAACTGCACAGCGCCCTCAGGGCCTGCTGTATTCCTTCCGCGGCGGTCACCTCTTAAGTCATCGCGCTGCTTCGAGGAGTGTTACGCCCAATCCGCGTGGCCCGAGTCACACCTCATTCGCGACGAACCGACCCAGGGATGACATCTCCCCACAATTGTGCCGCCGGACCCGTGCGGTCCGGCGGCACAGGGCCCCGGCGCCCCGGCCGTGCTTCGGTCAGTGCTCGCGCGGCGCGGGCACCACACGCTCGACGTCGGGGTGGACGACGAGCAGCTGCCGCATGGCCGACTCGGCGGCCGCGGCGTCACCGGAGGCCAGGGCGTCGGCGATCCGCGCGTGGTGGGCGAGGGAGGACTCACCGGGGCGGTCACAGCCGGTGACCGGACCGCCGGAGACATGCAGGGCGGCCGAGACGATGCCGGAGAGGTGTTCGAGCATCCGGTTGCCCGCGGCCTGGATGAGCAGGGAGTGGAACTCCGCGTCGGCGCGGGAGAAGGTGATCGCGTCTCCCTGCCCCATCGCGTGCCCCATGATCTCCACCATGTCGCCGAGGCGCTGCTGGATGTCGTCCCGGCCGTGCCCGGCCGCGAGGCGGGCGGCGAGCGGTTCGATGGTCCAGCGGAGCTCGGCCAGCTCGCGGCGCTGATCGTCGCGCTGGGGGCCGAAGGCCCGCCATTCGATGATGTCGGGGTCCAGCAGATTCCAGTCGCTGACCGGGCGGACCCTCGTCCCCACATTGGGGCGCGCGCTGACCAGCCCCTTGGCTTCGAGCACGCGCAGGGACTCGCGCACGACGGTGCGGGAGACCTCGAACCGCTGGCCGATCTCCTCGGGCACGAGGGGGCGGTCCGCGCCGAGGTCACCGGAAACGATCATCTGGCCCAGCTGCTGGACGAGTTGGCCGTGGAGACCGCGCCCCCGACTGGCAGCCCCCCGTCGGCTCGCCCGTCCCAGCTCGGAATCGGAACCGCCCCAGGGCCGGGAAGCAGCTCGCTCGCCGGCCGGCGCCTCCGTGTAGGGATAGCGGTCGAGTTCGCCCGGACCGGCCAGGCCGGAGTCGGCGGAGCGGGCGGCGGTCATCATGGTGTGCGCAAGGGTACTCACGCATCCTTTGTCGGCCCGGCTCGCCCGCCCCTTGAGGTCTTTGCTGAAAAGCACACGAAAGGGTGATCGGCGCTGGCTCCACAATTGACGCCATATAGCTACAAATCGGCCATTTCTCAGGGGGCTTCGCGACCCCGCTCCCGGCGCGGGACGGCGGCGATCACCAACGCACCTTTCCTCGAAGGCCGGTGAACAGATACGCACAGATCAGGACGGACAACGACAGAGCGAGCGCGGCCCCCACGGGCTGAGCCACGACCTGTGCGACAGCGAGGACCCAGCGGTCGGCCTCCTGCGGCAGCTGCCACCAGGCCAGCTCCCGCAGCCGCCCCGGAAGCCCGGCGACCGACCTCGCGGACGGCGCCTCGAAGGCCTTCTGGACCAGCGGAACGACCAGCACCGGAACGGCCAGCACGGCGGCGATTCCCGCCCCGGCTACCCGGAAGACCCCGGCGGCCAGCAGCCCCGCCCAAGCGCAGCCGACGGCCAGACCGGCCCAACTCGCTCCGAGCGCGAGGGAGTTCTCCGGGACCTTGATCAACTCCGGTCCGTACACGAGCCGCAGGGCCTGTGCGTCGCACCCCACAGCGAGGCCCGCGAGCAGGAGCGCGAAGCTCGCGGTCACGAGAAGTTTCGCCAGCAGCAGCCCGAGCCTCCGGGGCACGGTGCCGCGACCGGCGGCGAGCGCGGGGTAGCGGAACTCGTCCCCGAACGACAGCGCTCCGAGCAGGCCCGCGCCCAGCGCAGCGGGTGGCAGCGGCAGCAGTTCGGGCCAGGCGGCGAGCAGGCGCGGCAGCGCGGCGCCGTCCGTGCGGGCGAGCAGGACGGACAGGGCGGCGGACGTCAGCAGAACGGCCGCCATGATCGCGGCGGTTGTCCTGACGCCGAGGGAGCGGCGCAGTTCGTACCGGAGCGGGCGCAGTGGGCCGCGCGCGGGGCGTACGCGAATCGGGGGCGGCAGCTCGGACAGGGCGACGTCCGAGGCCCGGCGCGGCCCGTGGACGGCGAGGGCCCGGCGCACACCGTGGGCGGCGGGGGCTTGCTGTGCCCCGTTGGAGCCGGGCGCTAGCCGCGCACTGCTGGAGCCGGGATTCGGCTGGGCACCACGGGCGCCGGAAGTCGGCCGTCCACCGTGGGCGCCGGGATTCGGCTGAGCACCGTGGGCGCCGGGAGTCGGCTGGGCAACGCGCTCCGCTTCCGGCGGGGCGGCGGGTCCCGTGTCGCCGATCTCGTCGGCGAGCTGGTGCAGCGGAACACTGTGCCGGTACGCGATGTCGCCGACCTCCGCGCAGTTGCTGCCGTACACCGCCAGCCGGCCACTCGCCTCCTCGACGACCTCGACGGAGCGCTGTGCGGCCCGCGCCTCCCTCCCGACCACGGCGGCCAGCCGGGCCGCATGCGGGGTGCGGACGACGACCCGGGGGCGGAGCCGGGTGCGGGCGAAGTCGGCGACGCCCTGGTCCGCGACGAGGCGCCCCGCGTCGATGGTGACGACGTGGTCGGCGGTGCGGGCCGCCTCCTTGGGGTCGCCGGTGGCGTACAGAACCGTTCCGCCCTGGGCCGCGTGGGCTCGAAGCAGCCCGTACAGCCAGCTGATCTCGCGCGGCGACAGCCCGTCGGCGGGTTCGTCGAGGACCAGGGTGTGCGGGTCCCCGAGCAGGGCGCAGGCGAGCCCGAGCCTGCGGTCCATACCGACCGAGAGGGTGCCCAGACGCTGGTCGCCGAGCCCGGCGAGGCCGACGGCTTCGAGCACCTCGTCGGCCCGGACGGCGGGCACACCCGCGGCCGCGCAGAGCATCCGGAGCTGCCCGCGTGCCGTCCGCGACGGATGGCCCGGTACGTCACCGAGGAGCACGCCCACTTCACGCGCCGGATGTGCGATGCGGTGCAGCGGCCGACCCCGGAAGTAGGCGACGCCCCGCCCCGCGTCGAGTTCGAGCATCAGGCGCAGGGCCGCGGTCTTGCCCGAACCCGTGGCGCCCAGCAGGGCCGTGACGCGACCGGGCGGGGCCTCGAAGGTCAGATCGTTGACGGCGGGCGGAGCGTCGCGACGGGGGGTGCTGGTGAGTCCGATGGCCTGGAGCATCGCTTCTCTCGCGTCTCTCGCGGAAGGTGAGACCGCTCGGCGGCAGGTGGGTACCGCAGCAACATAACGCGACATTTCCGACTTTTGGTGCAGGGATGGGCCGACGGGCGTTCCGCAGGGCCATCACAGCGGCTTCGCCCGGGTTACGGAGGCTCAGACCTCGGGCCGCAGCATCGGCGGATTGAGCACCGTGGCAGCCCCGGCCCGGAACAGCTGCGCGGGGCGGCCGCCCTGACGTGTGGTCGTCCCGCCGGACGGCACCAGAAAGCCGGGGGTGCCGGTCACCTTGCGATGGAAGTTACGGGGGTCGAGGACGACGCCCCACACCGCCTCGTACACCCGGCGCAACTCGCCGACCGTGAATTCCGGCGGGCAGAACGCCGTGGCCAGCGAGGAGTATTCGATTTTGGAGCGGGCTCGCTCCACGCCGTCGGCCAGGATCTGCGCATGGTCGAAGGCCAGCGGCACGGCCTGCTCGCCCTCCCGCCCGGCGCCGGGGTGCAGCAGATCCTCCACCGGCGCCCAGCGCGCGCTGTTGGCGTCGCCGCCCGCCCGGGGCGCGGGCAGATCCGGCGCGAGGGCCAGGTGCGCGACGCTGACCACCCTCATCCGGGGGTCGCGCGCCGGGTCGCCATAGGTCGCCAGCTGTTCCAGGTGAGCACCGTTGCCGAGGGACGGCTTCGCCGGATCGTGCGCGGATAGGCCGGTTTCCTCGACGAGTTCACGCGCCGCCGCGGAGCCCAGATCCTCGTCCGCCCTGACGAAACCGCCGGGCAGCGCCCACCGGCCCTGGAACGGAGCCTCTCCGCGCCGCACGACCAACGCACAGAGCGCGTGACGGCGCACCGTGAGCACGACCAGGTCGACGGTGACAGCGAAGGGCGGGAAGGTCGACGGGTCGTAGGGCGGCATGCCGTGATCATAGTCGTCTGCCTGACGATAAACACTCCCTTCCGCGTCCTCGCGATCAGGAAATCCGCCGGGCCGAGGGGCCGGGCCGGGCCGGTCCGGGCCTGGGGCTCCCCCCTCCCCCCTCCCTCCCCCTCCCCCCAAGTCCCCAGTTGCCCGCCCTCATCCCCCCAGCCGGAGTCCCGCGGCGGCTTCCTCGATCATGCCGAGGCCCAGTCTGCTGATCCGGACCGAGAAGGGCTCTCCGCCGACTCTCAGTCCGGAGAGCTGGACCGCGCCGAGCGGGGCGCTGCGCAGGGGGTGCAGGCGGACGGTCGCGGACGGGGTGTCGGGGCGGATTCCCGCCAGGGTCGCGACCAGGTGGATGCCGGCGGCGGCCGAGAGCGCGGCCGGGCGGCAGGCCGCCGGATGCGGCGCGGGGAGGCTGCCCGCACGCCGTTGCTCCCCCGCGTACATTTCCGGCAGCCGGTAGTCGAATGCCTCCGCGGCCCCGAGTACGCCCCGCAGCAGGGCGGCGGCTGCCTGTTCGTGTCCGGTGGCCGCGAGACCGGCGCAGGCGACCGCGGTCTCGTGCACCCGCACCGCTCCGGAACGGTGGCCGAAAGGGTTGTGCCCCAGCTCCCCGGAGCCCAACGTGCGCAGGCCCCAGCCCGAGTCCAGGTCGGGCCCGGACAGGAGTCTGGCCAGCCGGTCCGCCGAGCCGCCGTCCAGCAAGCCCTGGGCAAGCCGTCCCCCGCCGAGCAGTCCCGTGTCGAGCAGGTGGGCCGCGCTGCTCCCGAGATACCGGACGGGCTGTCCGGCTCCGGTGCGGGCGGCCGCTGGGCAGCCGCCCGACCGGTCGTCGACCCAGAACCGGTCCCGGAACCGGGCCCGCAACCCGGCCGCCCACTCCCGCCACGCGTCACCGCCGCCGCGGCCGCAACCGTCGAGCAGATCCGCGCCGAGCAGCGCCGCCCGGTGCGCATGCGCCTGGGTGTCCGCCCGGCGGTACCCGGCGGGCCCGCCGTCGGGCACGAACCCGTCCTCGGACGCGGCCTCCCGCAGCCACCGGAGGCACCGCTCAGCCGTCGGCAGCAGGTCGGCCACCTCGGCCTCCGGCAGTCCCCAGCGGCGGGCCTCGGCCAGCACCGCCGGGTATCCGAGCGTGGCCTCGGTCCCGGTGCAACTGGGCGGCAGCACGGGCCCGGTGTCCCGCAACGGGCCGGGAATGCGCCCGAAGTCGTCGCCGGGCCCCTTCAGTTGCCTGCCCGCCAGCATGCGCAGGGTGGATGCCGCGAGCCCCGTACCGAGCGGCAGCGCCATCCGCGCGGCCCACAGCGACTCGGCCGGTGACGGGGTGCAGCGCCAGGGGACCCCCGCGGCCAGGGCCGGTCCGCCGGCCCCGCGCTCGTCTGCCGTGAGCAAGGCCCTCAGGTCGCCCAGCCCCGCGCGGACCAGCGGCTCCGCCCTCGGGTCGTCCGCCTCGGCCCGTGCGTCGGACAGCAGCCGGGCCCCGGGCCTCATGAGCGGCCTGCTCATGATCTGCCCGCGGTGCTCCGGGCGGACGGTCAGCTCGATCCGGTACGTGGCGCCGGGCCTGAGCTCCACGTTCCAGCGCAGCAGGCCCGCATGGGCCAGAACGTCCTGGGGCGGCGGGTCCGCGGTGACCGCCGATCCGGCTCCGCCCGGTGCGGTCCACCGCAGTCCCGAACCGTGCACCCCTGCGCCGCGCTCCGGCCCGCCGTGTCCCGCCGCGACGGCGGCGAGGTCTGCCAGGTCCGTCGCCAGGGAGACCTCCACGACGAGGCGGACCGGGCGGAGCGCCGCACTGCGCAGGGCGATCCGTTCGGTGCCTTCGGCATGGCGCCGGCGCTCCACCGTGATCTCCGGGTCGGGGCCCGTGTCCTGGGAAGTACGGACGGCGCCCAGGAAATAGGCACGCTCCGAACTCTCCAACCGACCCTGCACCGGCAGTGGTTCGCGGCCTCCCACGCGAAGCCGGCACTGCGACAGGAGCCGTCGGCCCGACCGGTAGAAGCCTTCCAGGCCCTGGCCGGTGATCTGTCCGTGGTGCGCGGAGACCGCCATGCAGGGCAGGGCCACGCAGATGATCGCCTGGTGCACGGGCGGCAGTTCGCCGGAGCGGGGGCTGGGGCGGGGGCGGGCGGCGGCGGGTGGCGGTCCGCCGGGGGCAGGCGGAGGTACGAGCGATGGGACGTTCGGCGGGGTGGGCGTTTCGGTGGGGGCTGGCGTGGGGTCCCGGGGCGGGACGGTGAGGGCCATGGGGGTCTTCCGTGCCTTCCCTGCACTCGGGGCAGCCGCCGCATCCGCGGTGCCACGGGCCGTACGATTCCGACACCACCGTGAACGGCTCCGCATGCCCCGGGGTCACGCCCGTCACCTGCGCACCCGTCACCGGCGTGTTCGTCATCGGCGCGCTCATCCGCGTGCTCGTCATCGGCGTGTCCTGGTGCCGCGTCGGCCGTACCTCCGGGTCTCCCGTGTGCGCCGCCTGGCCCCGGGCGGCCCGGGCCGTGTCGTGTCGGGGAGCGGTGCCCTCCGCCCGGCGTCCGGGGGCCTGGGCACCCCGCCTCGCCGCCGTCCCCCGTTCGGCAGCGTGCGGGCCCGGCGGATACGGAGGGCGGTGGCCTGACCGGCGGCGGTGTCAGCCGACGTTCCGGTGGTCCCGATGGTCCCGGTAGTCCCAGCGGCCCCGGTGGTTCCGTTGGTCCCGGGTCCGGAGTCCGCCCCCTCGTCGCGCGCTTCGCGCAGGCAGCGGCGGATGGCTTCCGGGTCAATGCCTTCGTTGCAGGCACGGTGGAGCAGATGGGCGAAGGTGTAGCCGGGGTCTGCGCGCAGAGCCATGGCCAGCGCGACCCGCGCACCCGGCTCGTCGCCCGTGGACCAGGACACCCAGCCCGCCAGGGTGAGCGGGGCGGCGGCGTGCTCCCGGTACGACCCGACGCAGCGCCGGGCCAGTGTCCGCCAGAGGCGCAGCGCCGCATGCGCTGTTGGTCCTTCCATCCAGGCGGCGGCCTTGTCCCGGGTCTCTCGGTCCTGGAGCCCCAGGATGACGGCGGCGGCCTCGTCAGGGGCGATCAGCTGGTCGTCGCCGGCGTCCGAGAGGGCCGGAGGCGCGGGCTGCGCCTCCTCGATGCGGGCCATGAGTGTGCGTGCCCGTTCAAGGGTCTCCGCCGCGACCGCTGGCTTGGCCTGCTCGTCGAGCATCCTGATCATCAGCGACGGCCCTGCCTCGTCCAGCGCCCTTTCCTGGGCGGATACCGCTGCCGGGGCCTGCCAGGGCCGAAGCCGTGCTTCCATGTCGCGCAGCGTGCCCCGGACGTGGACCCCCGCGTAGGTGGCGGCCGCGGCCATGACCGTCGTGCCGGGCATGGCCAGGGGTTTTCCCTGTTCGGGGCAGCACCGGGGGTCGGGGCAGCAGTAGGACCAGTAACGGCCGTCGGAGATGCAGAGCGCTTCGAGCACAGGTACGTCCAGGGCTCCGCACGCCGTGCGCAGGCGCTGCGCGAACGGCCTGAGGCGCTCCATGGTCCGCTGTCCGCCCGAGCCGTCCGGCGAGTCCTGACAGAGGAAGATCACGATCGCGTCAGGCCGTCCTTCGCGGCGCTCGCTCCCCGAGATCAGGCACTCCGCGAGCTGATCGGCGACCGGCCCCCATTCGCCGGGCGCCTGCGGAATGCCGAGCCGCAGACGGCCGCCGAACCGGCCGCGGCCGCCGTGCAATGCCACCATCACAACGCTGTCGTTGGGGTAGAAGCCCATCAGATACGGCAGGGCGTCGGCGAGTTCGGCGGGGCCGCGCAAGGTGATCTGCTGTTCGTCGGCCGGGCCGGTGGATTCGTGGTGCTTGTTCATGGCTCGACGATCCCGCGCTCCGCCACATCCGAAAACCCCTGTGGATAACGTTATCCACAGCCTGGCCCGGCCGTTCGCGGTCTGTCGGGCCATCGAGTTCCATGGAGAGCTGTTCCTCGGCGAGCGAGCCGTTCCGCGGGGAGCTTTTCCGCGATGAGCTGTCCTCGGCAGGCCGTCGGCGGGCCGGGGCAGCGAAGGTCTCGCCGCATCTCTTTCCTCCCGCGGTGCACGTCAGGAGCTCGACGGGACCAGCCGGTCGGGACACCTGCGGATCCGGGCGTTCACCAGCGGGGAGGGCCGGTCGTGGGCCTCCCACCGCAACCTGGATCGGGTGCGCGGCACGACTTCCAGTGGCGGGCCCTCCACGGCACCCGAGACGACCACCGTGCCCACGCAGGCCGATCCAGCGGCAGGGGAGACAGCCGCCACCGCGAACGACGAACTCGACTCGGCATTCCTGAGCATGGCCGGTGTGGTCCTGTTCAACCTGCCCATCGGACTGTTCGCCCCGCTGCTCGCGCTGCGCACCCTGCCCACCGGCCGGTACGCGGGGCCTCCCGAGGAGCGCCTGGCCCTTCCCGTGGCCTGTGCCCTGTCCCCGTGCCCTGGTTCGGCCAGGAGGCCACGTCGACCGGCAATCTTCTCCTCGGGCCGTCCCCTTCCCCGTCCCCGGCCCGCACCCCGCGCCCGCCCGAGCCCGCCCGAGCCCGACCCCGTCGGCCTGTCCCGGTAGGCCCGCGTCCGCGGGACCCGAGCGGCACCAGGCCCCGGGGCAGGCCCTTCTCAGCCCGCCGTGGCGAGAACCAGGGGAAGGACTTGGTCGCCGCCCGCCTGCCGGAGCAGCCGGGCGGCGACCGCGAGGGTCCAGCCGGAGTCGGTGCAGTCGTCCACGAGCAGGACGGGGCCGGGCGTGCGGGCCAGGGCGGCGGCCAGCTCCTCGGGGACCGCGAAGGCGCCGGAGAGCGCCCTGAGGCGTTGGGCGGAATTGCTGCGGCGGGCCGTGTGCGCGCCGTCCGGCCCCGTGTACGCCAGGGTGCCCAGGAAGGGGAGACGGCCGACGGCCGCGATCCCCTCGGCGAGGGAGCCGACCAGCTGCGGGCGGGACAGCGACGGAACGGCGACGACTCCCACCGGGCGGGCGGAGGCCTCCGGAGCCTGGGACGCCCAGCCGCCCGGTGAACGCGCCCAGTCGGCGAGGACGGCCACCGCGGCCTGGAGGACATCGTCGGGGACCGGACTGTCGGGAGCGTTGTCGGCCAGCAGAGGGCGCAGGCGGTTGCCCCAGCCGATGTCCGAGAGCCGCCCCAGGGCACGCCCCGTGGAACACTGCTCCTTGGCCGGAATGCGTCCCTTGAGGTCGATGCCCAGTGCGGACATTCCCGTCGGCCACATGCGACGCGGCTCGATCTCGATCCCGGGGCGGTCCAGCTCCTTCGCCGCTCCCGTCAACGCCTCGGGCGATACGGCGGAGTCGGCCCAGGCGCCCGCGCAGGTGTCGCAGCGGCCGCACGGGGCGGCGCCTTCGTCGTCCAGCTGCTGCCGCAGGAACTCCATGCGGCACTGCGACGTGCTCACGTAATCGCGCATGGCCTGCTGCTCGGCCGCCCGCTGGCGCGCCACCCAGGCGTACCGCTCGGAGTCGTAGACCCATGGCTCGCCGGTGGCGGTCCAGCCTCCCTTGACCCGTTTGACCGCCCCGTCCACGTCGAGGACCTTGAGCATGGTCTCCAGCCGGGTGCGCCGGAGCTCCACCGCCGCTTCCAGGGCGGGTACGGACAGCGGCCGGCCCGCGTCGGCGAGGGCCGCGAGGGTCTGGCGGACCTGGGTCTCGGGCGGGAAGGCGGTGTCCGCGAAATAGCGCCAGATGGCCTCGTCCTCCTTGCCCGGCAGCAGCAGGACATCGGCGTGGGCCACTCCGCGACCCGCGCGCCCCACCTGCTGGTAGTAGGCGATCGGCGAGGACGGCGAACCGAGGTGCACCACGAACCCCAGGTCGGGCTTGTCGTAGCCCATGCCCAGGGCCGAGGTCGCGACGAGCGCCTTGACCCGGTTCTCCTGGAGGTCGACCTCGGCCTGGAGCCGGTCGGCGTTCTCCGTCTTCCCGGTGTACGAGGCCACCGGGAAGCCGCGCTGCCGGAGGAAGGCGGTGGCCTCCTCGGCCGCGGCGACGGTGAGGGTGTAGATGATCCCCGAGCCCGGCAGCTCGTCCAGGTGCTCGGCGAGCCAGGCCAGGCGGTGCGCCGCATCCGGCAGCCGCACGACACCGAGCCGCAGGCTCTCCCGCTCCAGCGCACCGCGCAGCACCAGGGCCTCACCGGCACCGGTACCCAGCTGCTCGGCCACATCCGCGGTGACCCGCGCATTGGCGGTCGCGGTGGTGGCCAGCACCGGGACGCCTGCGGGCAGCTCGGCCAGCATCGCCCGCAGCCGGCGGTAGTCGGGGCGGAAGTCATGGCCCCAGTCGGAGATGCAGTGCGCCTCGTCGACCACCAGCAGACCGGTGGTGGCCGCGAGCCGGGGAAGCACCTGATCACGGAAGTCGACGGAATTGAGGCGCTCCGGGCTGACGAGGAGAACGTCCGTCTCGCCGCGCTCGACCTCCCCGTAGATGGTCTCCCACTCCTCCGGATTGGCCGAGTTGATGGTGCGCGCCCGGATTCCGGCCCGCGCCGCCGACTCGACCTGATTGCGCATCAGGGCCAGCAGCGGCGAAATGATCACCGTGGGGCCGGAGCCGCGCCGGCGCAGCAGGGCGGTGGCGACGAAATACACGGCGGACTTGCCCCAGCCGGTGCGCTGCACCACCAGCGCCCGTCGGCGCTCCTCGACCAGCGCCGCCACCGCCTGCCACTGGTCCTCGCGCAGACGCGCCGAACCTTCCTGGTCGCCGACCAGCTCAGCGAGGATGGCGTCGGCCTCGGCACGCAGCTCCTGGTTGCTCATACCCCCATGCAACCTCACGGCACTGACAACGGCACAATCCGCGGCCCGGCGCACCGGTGGGTGTTTCCGCTGGTCCTCGCGGTTCAGGGGTGACAGGTGGAGTCATCGGGGGCGCGCCTGGGCAGGGATAGCAGGGATATCGGTGTCATTCCGGCTGATTCCCGTCAGTCACAGCAATTGCTCGTTGCCGCCTGCCGGTAGGCCAGGAAGAATTGGAGTCGCCCCCGCACAGTTCCTGATCGGGCCCGGAAGGGCTGTGTCGCGGCGCGCCCTCACTCGACCCTGCCCGCACCATGGGCGCGTAGCGAAGGGAGGACCGTGACCTTCGGATTCGCCCCGTCCGCAGCCACGTCGACAGCGGCGTCCTCGGTTGCCGGGGACTCCGCCAACCGCCTTGCCCGCATGCTGGAGCCGGCCGAGTGGGCCTCGGCGGGCATTCCTCTGCTCCGCAGTCCCCGGGAGGTCGTCAGCGGCCTGCACTCCCGGCACCGGCCGACCCCGGCCACCGCGGTGGTCGCGGTCCTCGACCACGAGGAACGGCTCACCGCCAGCGCCTCGTTCGCCCGCCGGGCGACGGTGGCCGCGGACGGCTGGGAGTTCCGTAACGCCCTGCTGGCCCAACTCCGGCGGGTCGTTCCGCACGATCTGCGTCGCCGCACCCCGGTGCGTACGGCCGTCCTTCTGTACTGCCGCGAGGGCGACGAACGGTGGACGGAGGAGGACGGCGCGTGGATGTGGGGCCTCCGGGACGCCTGCACCCTGCACGGGCTCCGGTGCGGGGCCTACATCACGCTGACGCGTGGGGGCTGGCAGGTGCTCGGAGAGGGCAGGGGCGGGCGGCGGCCCAGTTCGCTGTCCGAGCCGTCCTTGCTGGCCGACACCGTCGCCGAGACCCGGCAGACTCCGTCGCGGACCGGTGGCGGAGCGGTGGAGGTGCTGCGGCGCACCGCCGCCCGCTGACCGGGAGCCGGCCGACCGCACTCCGCCCGGTTCTCCGGCTGCCCGCAGAGGAAGCCGGAGAACCGGGCGGTACGGATCAGACCCCGGCGCCCAGCGCGGAGTTGATCGTCTGCGGGTCGCCGCAGACGATCAGCAGGGCGGCGGCCCGGTCACGCGCGACGGGCAGGGCACGGGCCACCGACTCGTCGGCGTCGCCGTTGACCGCGACGACGACCACGGGGCGGGAGGCGGCGCGGCCCACGGCGGCGGCGTCAGCGAAGAAGACGTCGTCGCCCGCGTCGTGCTGGGCCCAGTAGGCGGCTTCGCCGAAGGACAGCTCGTGGGCGGCCCACGGGTGGAGTTCGCCGGTGGTGAGCACGAGGATGTCGCCCGGTGCCCGGCCGGACTCCAGCAGTACGTCGACCGCTTCCTCGGCGGCGTCGAGGGCGCCCGCGGCCGGGGCCGGGATCAGCTGGAGCTGCGGTGCGGAACGATTCTCCGCCGGCTTCGGGCGGTTGGGCGCCGGAGCGGCCGGAGCCGCGGGGGCGGGGTGTGCGCGCTGTGCCGGGGGCGCGGGGCGCGCGGGACCGGGGCCGGGACGGCCGGGACGCGGTGTGGCCGCGGAACGCGGACCGGGTACGGGACGGGGGGTCGGCGCGGTGCGGCCGGCGGCCGGACTGACGCGGGGACCCTGGGCGCTCTCGGGAATCTGAGGCTCCTCGGAGATCAGAGGCATGACGGTGGTCTGTGTGTCGGACGCCGATGTCGTCGGCGTCGGGAAGAGGGGCGCGCGTGCGCGATCAGAATTCGAAGCCGAGCTGGCCCCCGCTTTCGAGTGCGGCCGCCTCGGCGGAAAAACGGACCTTCTTCAGGTGCTGCCACCGGGGCAGCGCGTCCAGATACGACCAGGAGAGGCGGTGATGGGGCGTGGGCCCCCGCTCCTCCAGCGCGGCCCGGTGCACCGGCGAGGGATACCCCGCGTTGGCACCGAAGGCGAAGTCGGTGTAGTCCTCGGAACCGCCGCCCAGTTCGGCCATCATCCGGTCCCGGTGCACCTTGGCGATCACCGAGGCGGCCGCGACCGCGATGCAGGACTGGTCGCCCTTGATCACGGTGCGGACCTTCCAGGGGGCGCCCAGGTAGTCGTGCTTGCCGTCGAGGATCACCGCGTCGGGCCGTACCGGCAGTCCCTCCAGGGCCCGCACGGCGGCGAGCCGGAGCGCGGCGGTCATCCCGAGGTCGTCGATCTCCCGCGGCGAGGCCTCGCCCAGCGCGTGGGCGGTGACCCAGCTCTCCAGCACGGGCGCGAGCTCGGCACGCCGCCGGGGGGTCAACAGCTTGGAATCGGTGAGGCCTTCGGGCGGTCGACGCAGGCCGGTGACCGCCGCGCACACGGTGACGGGTCCGGCCCACGCACCGCGTCCGACCTCATCGACACCGGCGACGGTCCTGGCACCGGTGGTAGCGCGAAGCGAGCGCTCGACGGTGTGCGTGGGTGGTTCGTACGGCATGGCGCCAGCCAGCGTACGCCGAGTGCCCCGGCAGCAACACCCCGGGGCACCGTGCACACTGCGAATCAGCCATCGAAGGCTCGTTCACCTGGGGGATCAGTACGGGTCGTAGCCGTCGTCGTCCGGGTCGTAGCCGTCGCGGACGCCGTCACCGCCGAGGGCGTAGCAGTCGCGGCCCTCCGCGGTCGCCGGGCGCTTCTTCAGGATCTCCTCGGCCCGCGTCTCTCCCCAGCTGGTGGCGTACCAGGGGGAGTCGGCGGAGCGGATGTCGCTCTGGATGATCCGCAGCGCGCAGGAGCGCTGCGGTTCGGGCAGCCGGTCCAGGGCTGGTACGGCGTCGGCGGACAGATCCTTGACGTAGTCGATGTCGATCGTGCCGCGGTCGCCGAAGCGCTGGACGTTCTGCTCGGCGATCACTCCGTCCGGCGAGATCAGACCGAAGGCCAGGACCCCGGCCGCCGCGCTGACCGCGATGGCCCGCGGCAGGAATCGTGCGCCGAAGACCCCGGCCGCCAGGATCAGGAGCAGCACCACGCCGAGCCAGAGTTCCATCGCGGCCACGGAAATCCGGAGCCGGGTCAGGCCGTACTCCGCTACGTACAGGTCCATGCGGCGCAGCGCGGAGGCGACCACGACGAGGGTGAGCACGCAGAGGCTGCCGAGGACGGCGCGCACCAGGGTGCGGTCCCCGCGGCCGCCGCGCGGTGCCCAGCGCAGGGCCAGGGCGATCACGAGGAGCGTGAGGAGGGTGGCCCAGAGCAGCTGCCAGAAGCCCTGGCGGGCGTACTCCGCGTGGCTGAGCCCGGTCACCTCCCGGACCTTGCCGTATCCGCCGAAGAGAACGACGAGCTGAAGGGTGATGAACGCGGCGAAGAGCAGGTTGAGCACGATCAGCGGAAGGGCCCACTCCGCCCGCCCCCGGGGCTTTCCGGGCCGTACGGTGATCCCGTCCCAGCGCACCGGGGCCGCGGCGGTGTGGGCGGCCGCCAGCGCACCGGCCAGGCCGAGGCCGAGCAGGAAGCCACGCCACGGCCCGTCGCCGAGCGAGACGTCGGGTACGAGGCTGCCCAGCAGATCGGCGAAGGCGGCGTCGGCGCTCGCGAAGAGGGTTCCGAACACGATCAGCAGCACGAGTGCCACCGCCGCGGTGCGCAGCGCGGTGCCCCAGCGCACCCGGGAACCGCCGACCCGTTCCCGTACGCCCCGCCAGCCCCAGCGGACACCGGGGACGACCGAGTCGACCAGGCCCAGGGAGCCCATCAGTACGCCCGGCCAGCTCCGGCCGCCGTGCAGCGCGAGCGAGCCGAGAGCGAAGGCCGACACCACCGCGAGGAAAGTCGGCCAGCCGGCGTCCCGGAGCGCCGGCACCGCGAGCAGCGCGAGGCCCCCGACGGCCCAGGTCGCGGTCCAGGGCCGCAGCCGACGGCCTGCCGAGCGCGCGGCGAAGCAGGCGGCCAGCGCGGCGGGCACCGCCACGATCAGGAGGTTCAGCCCGAGGCCGTCGCCCAGGAGGAGCGCGCTGAGGACCGCGGTGGCCAGGACCGCCCAGAGGGCCGCGGGGAGGATCGGCGGCGGGGCGGCGGGGCGGAGCCGGGCCGTCATCCCGGCGGTCTTGGCGCCGGGCGCCCCCGCGCGGTGCGCCCAGGGGTTGGCGGGCTGAACGGCGGGCCGGCCCGGTTGTGCCGCCGGTCGGCTCTGCGCCTCGGGCTTCTCCGTGCCCGTGGCGGCGGCCGGCTGATCAGCGGCCACCCGGGACTTCTCCGGCGGACTGGATGCCTCGGACGGCTGATCGGACGGCTGATCGGACATGGAACCCCTCCCCCACCGGTCTCGGGCGCGGCCCTCAGGCCCTGCGCCCGCCCCGGCGTCTCATTCGGCGCACGCCCGTCAAGATCAACCAGGGGCGGCGTGGCCGAAAGAGTAGTGCCGAACCCACGTTCGCCGACACGCAGAGTGATGCTGTGGCAGGACCGTGACAGTTCACGGGCGGCCGACGCGCGATCAGTGCGCGGTCGGCGGACGATCAGCGGGCGATCAGCGCAGGGACGGGGACAGCCAGCCCGGCGGTTCCTCCGTCTGCGCGAGCCAGTCGGCAGGCGGAGCGCCGGTCGTACCCGAGGCGACCACACCACCGACGATGGCGCAGGTCGTGTCCACGTCCCCGCCCGCCTGGGCCGTCACCCAGAACGCCTCCTGGTAGTCCCCCAGGCTCCTGGCGGCCGACCAGAGCGCGAACGGAACGGTGTCGTGGGCGCTGGTGCGGCGGCCGTTGCCGAGGACCGCGGCGACCGTCCCCGCGTCCCGGTAGTCCAGCATGTCGCGGGCCCGGCGCAGCCCCGCGCCGACAGCGCTGCGGGGGACGAGCGCGATGACGCCGTCCAGCAGGTCCTCGGGGGTGGGCGGCCCACCCGGGGCGGCGGCGAGCGAGGCGGCGGCCGCGACGGCCATCGCGCCGACGACGGCCTCGCGGTGCTGGTGCGTGGTGTACGAGGAGATCTCGGCCTGGTGCGTGGCCTGCTCCGGGTCGTCCGCGTACCAGGCGCCGAGCGGGGCGATGCGCATGGCCGAGCCGTTGCCCCAGGAGCCCTGGCCCTTGAACAGCGCCGAGGACAGCTCCCGCCAGTCCCCTCCTTCCCGGACGAGCCTGAGCAGCCGGTTGACGGCGGGACCGTAGCCCCGGTCGAAGTCGTGGTGCTCGGCGAAGGAGCGGGCGAGGACGTCCTGGTCGATACGGCCGTGCGAGGCGAGCACGGCCAGGACCGAGCAGGCCATCTCGGTGTCGTCGGTCCACTGCCAGGGCCCGGGCGGCAGCGCCCGCTGTTTCAGCAGGGGATAGTTGGCCGGGACGAAGAACTGGGAGCCCAGGGCGTCTCCCACGGACAGCCCACGCAGGCTGGCCAGGGCGCGTTCGAAGCGCCGCTCGGAAGCAGAATCAGCGGTCATCGCCCTGCCACTCTAACCGGTGATGCCGTACGGCTCAGGGGTGCGCCAGCGCTGGAACGGCCGGTCGAGGGTGTATCGCCCGTTCGCGCCGAGGAGCAGGGTCCTCGTCTCGCCGTTGCCCGGGTTGGACAGGGATTCGAACTCCGCGACCGACCAGTGGAACCAGCGCATGCAGAACAGCCGCATCGTCAGCCCGTGGGTGACCAGGAGGACGTTCTCCGGGTGGTCCGACTCCTCGAAGCTCCGATGCAGGCTCTCCAGGAACGCCCCGACCCGGTCGTAGACGTCGGCACCGGACTCGCCCTGGGCGAAGCGGTAGAAGAAGTGCCCGTAGGCGTCCCGGTAGGCCTTCTGGAGCCGCACGTCGTCGCGGTCCTGCCAGTTGCCCCAGTCCTGTTCGCGCAGCCGGGGCTCCTCACGGACGCGGACCCGTGCGGGGTCGAGGCCGAAGGACCGGAACGTCTCGTGGGTGCGCCGGTAGGGCGAGATGTAGGCGCTGACCCGTTCGTCGCCGAACTGCTCACGCAGCCGCTCCCCGGCCTCCCGGGCCTGCCGCAGGCCCGTGGCGGTGAGCCGGAGCGCGTGGTCGGGCTCCCGCTCGTACACCGTGTCGTCGGCGTTGCCCTCGGACTCGCCGTGCCGGACGAGGACAATGCGCTGCGGTCGTGCCATGCACCGACCCTAGATCAGGTGCGGTGATCAAGTCCGGTGGCCAGGTCAGACCGGTCAGGTCGGGCGGATCACGTCAGACAGGTCGGGTCGGGTCGGGTCGGGTCGGGTCGGGTCGGGTCGGGTCGGGTCAAGCGGATCAGGCGGTCAGGTCGGGCTCGAAGACCAGGTTCAGCGATTCGGGCCCAGCGGGTCAGACCGTCCAGGACGGTTCGAGCTCCACCACGTCTCCCGTCAGGGCGGCCACGTCCGTGTCGGTCTGCGCGCGGGTCGCCAGGCGCTCCGCACCGTCGGCGCGGTACTTCCCGCGCTCGGCGCTCGACTTCCACAGGGACAGCACCAGGAACTCGTTGCCGGGGGCCTCACCGAAGACACCGCGCAGCATCCCGGGCGATCCGGCCATCGCCGGATTCCACACCTGCTTCTGCATCAGCACGAAGTGTTCGGCACGGTCCTCGTGCACCCGGCTGTGCGCGACCCGGGCGACGTCCGCCTCGTCGAAGTGGGGTTCGAAGCCCGTCTTCACATCGAAGCGGCGCTCGAACAGCGTGACCTGCATATCCCGGAACATGCCCGACTGCCCGGCTGCCAGCCGGTCGTGCCCGCGGGCCATGAAGGAGTCGTAGAAGACCCGGTTCTCCCAGAACGCGAAGACATGGGCGACATCGGGGCGCGTTCGGCTCCAGCCGCCGCTCTGCCCCCTGAACCCCGGCTCGCCGAGCAGCCCCGCCCACTTCCGCTGCCCCCGCTCGAAACCATGACGGTCCACCACGGAGCAGCGAATCCACTTCACCAGCACCGCGCCATCGTACGGGGCGGAGCGTGGCGCGGGTCACGCTCCCGGGGAGTGCGCCCGAACCGGTCGTTCCGCAAGGCACCCCGAACACCATGACCGTCATGACTATGTTGCGCGCCCACCCCCTGTTCAGTCGGCTGGAATCCGCCCGGAGCATTCTCGTGGCGGGGGGGGCGGCGGGGGCTTCGACATCTACGCCGGGCTGCCGTTGGCGCTCTCCCTGCTTCACCGGGGCAAGGAGGTCCAGCTCGCCAACCTCACCTCCAGTGCGATCGAAGGCCTCCCGCGGGACGCCCGGGTGGCACCCGACCTGGCCGAGGTCACCCCCGGCACCGCTCTCCACCAGCCCTACTTCCCCCGAGCGCACCCTCGCCCAGTGGCTCGCCCTGCACGACTACCCGAGCACGGTGCACGCGCCGGCCCAGGTCGGGGTCCAGCCGCTGCGCGCCGCGTACCGGGCCCTGATCGAGCGGTACGACGTCGACGCGGTGGTCCTCGTGGACGGCGGCACGGACATCCTGATGCGCGGGGACGAGGCGGGGCTCGGCACCCCGGAGGAGGATCTCGCCTCCGTGGCCGCGCTCGCCGGGATCGAGGGGCCCGAACGCCTCGTCGTCTCCATCGGTTTCGGGGTCGACGCCCACCACGGCGTGAGCCATGGCCCGGTCCTGGAGAACATCGCCGCTCTTGAGCGCGCGGGCGCCTACCTGGGGGCGTTCTCCGTTCCCCGTACGACGCGGGAGGGCGCGCTCTTCCTCGACGCGGTCGCCCACGCCCAGCACCACACGTCCGCGCGTCCCAGCATCGTCAACGGTTCCATAGCGGCAGCCGTACGCGGGGAGTTCGGGGATGTACAGTTCACCTCGCGCACCAAGGGGAGCGAGCTCTTCGTCAATCCGCTGATGGCCCTGTACTTCGCCTTCGAACTCGACGGGCTGGCCGAGCGGTGCCTGTATCTGGACCGGATCGAGCACACGCACCTGATGCGTCAGGTCAGCAGTGCGATCGAGGCTTTCCGTGACGAGGTCCGGCAGCGGCCGCCGATCCGGATTCCGCACTGAGGCACGGAGCAGCGCAGGGCCGCACAGAGCGGCGAAGGACCGCACATGGCCCGAATCAGTCGTCCGCTCAGTCGTCCGCCACCGTCGTAGTTGGCTCCGGGGCCGGTTCCGTACATGATCAGGTGATTCGGGTAGCGCGTATCGGTGACAAGAACGGTCCAGAGGCCGTCCGCCGGGAGGGAAGTCCGTTGAGCACTCCGAACAAGGACATCGAGAAGGTGGAAGTACGGGTCAAGTGGGACCCGAGCGCGCATGGGGAAGCCGCCAACGACCTCGACATCATCGCCGCGACCTACGTGGCGCGGGAACCGTACGGCAGCCCCGCGTACCTGGTGCACTTCGACAGCCGCTCGCCGGACGGCACCATCACGCTGAACCGCGACAGCAGGACAGGGCAGGGCTTCGGCTTCGACGAGGTCATGACCATCGAGCTGAACCGGCTGGCGGACACCTACACACGGGTGGTGGTCGGGGTCGCCATCCAGCAGCGCGACGGACACAAGACCTTCGGCGACATCGCGAACACGGCGGTGGAGATCCTTGAGGGCTACACGAAGCTGGTCGAGAACGACTTCTCGGACGTCCTCTGGGCAACCGCGGCAGTCGTCGGCGAGTTCGTCCGTGACGGCTCGGGGCCGTGGGTGTTCCACCCGTCCGTACGCGGATTCGACGGCACCCCCGACGCGTTCGCCGCGGTGATGGGCAGCCGGTCCGCGGAGGCCTGACCGCCAAAGGGGAGGCCGACGCGCCGTGTCGGCCTCCCCCCCCATACGTCACCCTCGGGAGCGGCAGCGCAGCATCTCCAGGGGCGGGTTGGGGTGGACTTCCGCCCAGAAGTCCGCGCCGAACTCACGCACGCCGGCTTCCAGCGGAAAACCAGCGCCATGGCGAGCGCCAAGAACTCGCCGCCGGGCTTCAGGCTCCGGTGAACGTTGCGGCGCATCCGCTCCATGGCGCGGGTGTCCTGCGCGTCGTTGAGGAGGTGAGGAGGCCGTGATGCCGGGCCGCCACCGCTCCGTCGAAGCGCCGCCCGCGGGGGCGCAGTTCGGCCACATCGCCGACGTCGTATCGCGCCCCCGGCGGATCGCGGTCCTCCAGCTCCTGTGCCGCGGCGACCATCTCACCGGCGATGTCGATGCCGAGGACCTCCGTGCCATCGCCCGCGGACGAGCCTGATCCCTTGCGGTAGGCGGTGGGGGGACAGAGCGATGAGGGAGGGGCGTCGGCACCGGGCCGACGCCCCTCCCTCACTGAGAACACTCGCCGGGTGTCAGCTGCACCCGCTCGTCGAGCCGCAGCCCTCGCAGATGTAGCAGGAGCCGGCGCGCTGCATCTTCGTACCGCAGGAGAAGCAGAGCGGAGCGTCCGCGCTGATGCCGAGCTGCATCTCGACCAGTTCGGCCGAGGTGTGCGCCGTCGCCGGGGCGGGCTTCTCGGCGGACTCGCGGGGAGCCGCCACCGCCTTCAGCGGTTCGGACTGCACCGGGGCCGACTGGGCCAGGCTCTCGGAGTCCAGGCCGTCGGCCTCGTAGGACGGCTCGTAGGAACCGGTGTCCAGGTGGCGCTGGCGCTCCTCGGCGGAGTGGATGCCGAGGGCGGAGCGGGTCTCGAAGGGCAGGAAGTCCAGCGCCAGGCGGCGGAAGATGTAGTCGACGATCGACTGCGCCATCCGCACGTCCGGGTCGTCCGTCATACCGGCCGGCTCGAAGCGCATGTTGGTGAACTTCGAGACGTACGTCTCCAGCGGGACGCCGTACTGCAGGCCGACCGAGACGGCGATGGAGAAGGCGTCCATCATGCCCGCGAGGGTCGAGCCCTGCTTGGACATCTTCAGGAAGACCTCACCGAGACCGTCGTCCGGGTAGGAGTTGGCGGTCATGTACCCCTCGGCGCCGCCCACCGTGAAGGAGGTGGTGATGCCGGGGCGGCCCTTGGGGAGGCGCTTGCGGACCGGTCGGTACTCGACGACCTTCTCGACCGCCGTACGGATGGTCTCCTCGGCCTTCGCGGTGACCTCTTCCTTCTCCTTGTCCTTGGTCTTGGCGGAGAGAGGCTGGCCGACCTTGCAGTTGTCGCGGTAGATCGCGAGCGCCTTGACGCCCATCTTCCACGCCTCGAAGTAGACCTCTTCGACGTCCTCGACGGTGGCCGTCTCGGGCAGGTTGACCGTCTTGGAGAGGGCGCCGGAGATCCACGGCTGGATGGCCGCCATCATCCGGACGTGGCCCATCGCGGAGATGGAGCGCTCGCCCATCGCGCAGTCGAAGACCTCGTAGTGCTCGGTCTTCAGGCCGGGGGCGTCGACCACGTTGCCGTTCTCGGCGATGTGGGCGACGATCGCCTCGATCTGCTCCGGCTGGTAGCCGAGACGGCGCAGGGCCTGCGGCACGGTGCCGTTGACGATCTGCATCGAGCCGCCGCCGACCAGCTTCTTGAACTTGACCAGGGCGAGGTCGGGCTCCAGGCCGGTGGTGTCGCAGGACATCGCGAGACCGATGGTGCCGGTGGGGGCGATGACCGAGGCCTGCGCGTTACGGAAACCGTTCTTCGCGCCGAGCCGGATCACGTCCTGCCAGGCCTCCGTCGCGGCGGCCCAGACCGGGGAGTCCAGGTCGTCGATGTGGACGGCCTGGGCGTTGGCGTCGGCGTGCTGCTTCATGACGCGCTGGTGCGGCTCGGCGTTGCGGGCGTAGCCGTCGTACGGGCCGACGACGGCGGCGAGTTCGGCGGAGCGCCGGTAGGAGGTGCCGGTCATCAGCGAGGTGATGGCACCGGCCAGGGCGCGGCCGCCGTCGCTGTCGTACGCGTGGCCGGTCGCCATCAGGAGGGCGCCGAGGTTGGCGTAGCCGATGCCCAGCTGACGGTAGGCGCGGGTGTTCTCGCCGATCTTCTGCGTCGGGAAGTCCGCGAAGCAGATCGAGATGTCCATCGCGGTGATGACCAGCTCGACAACCTTGGCGAAGCGCTCGGACTCGAAGGACTGGTTGCCCAGACCGTCGTCCTTGAGGAACTTCATCAGGTTCAGCGAGGCGAGGTTGCACGAGGTGTTGTCCAGGTGCATGTACTCGCTGCACGGGTTCGAGCCGTTGATCCGGCCGGACTCCGGGCAGGTGTGCCAGGCGTTGATGGTGTCGTCGTACTGGATGCCGGGGTCGGCGCAGGCCCAGGCGGCCTCGGCCATCTTGCGGAAGAGGGACTTGGCCTCGACCTCTTCGATGACGTCGCCGGTCATCCGGGAGCGGAGCCCGAACTTGCCGCCCGTCTCGACGGCCTTCATGAACTCGTCGTTCACCCGGACGGAGTTGTTGGCGTTCTGGTACTGGACGGACGTGATGTCGTCGCCGCCCAGGTCCATGTCGAAGCCCGCGTCGCGCAGGGCGCGGATCTTCTCCTCCTCCTTCACCTTGGTCTCGATGAAGGCCTCGATGTCGGGGTGGTCGACGTCGAGGATGACCATCTTGGCCGCACGGCGCGTGGCGCCACCGGACTTGATCGTTCCGGCGGACGCGTCGGCGCCACGCATGAACGAGACCGGCCCCGAGGCGTTGCCGCCGGAGGAGAGGAGCTCCTTGGAGGAGCGGATACGCGAGAGGTTCAGGCCGGCGCCTGAGCCGCCCTTGAAGATCATGCCCTCTTCCTTGTACCAGTCGAGGATCGACTCCATGGAGTCGTCGACGGCCAGGATGAAGCAGGCGGAGACCTGCTGCGGCTGGGGCGTGCCGACGTTGAACCAGACCGGGGAGTTGAAGCTGAAGACCTGGTGCAGGAGGGCGTAGGCCAGCTCGTGCTCGAAGATCTCGGCGTCCGCGGGGGAGGCGAAGTAGCTGTTGTCCTCGCCGGCCTTCCGGTACGTCTTCACGATCCGGTCGATCAGCTGCTTGAGGCCGGTCTCGCGCTGCGGCGTGCCGACGGCCCCGCGGAAGTACTTGCTGGTGACGATGTTGACCGCGTTCACCGACCAGAAGTCGGGGAACTCGACGCCACGCTGCTCGAAGTTGATCGAGCCGTCGCGCCAGTTGGTCATGACGACGTCACGGCGCTCCCACGCCACCTCGTCGTACGGGTGCACGCCGGGGGTGGTGTGGATGCGCTCGATACGCAGACCCTTGCTCGCCTTGGCGCCCTTGGTGCGGGAACCTCGTGCCGGGCCGCTCGCCGTCTCTGTCATGCCGCCTCCCATATGTGGGCAAAAACGCCCTGAAGTGCCCGGATCTTCCCAGGCACAGTGTGTGTCCGATGCCCCGGACGCCGTACGCGGCCTCCGGATGCAAATCTCATGTCGCCCCGCCGCCGGTCCGCGGAGATGTCGCGGGCACGGGCGGTCCGGGCGGGTGCCGCTCAGTCGGCGGCGATGGCGGGCGCGGGGACCTCAAGGGTCTCGCCGCTTCCGCAGTCCTCCGCGGGAGGCCGCTGCGCACGCAGTTCCACGATGGCGGCCTCGAAGTCTTCCAGGGAATCGAACGCCCGGTACACGGACGCGAAGCGCAGGTACGCGACGAGGTCGAGTTCCTGCAGGGGGCCGAGTATGGCCAGACCCACGTCATGGGTGGTCAGCTCGGCACTGCCGGTGGCGCGCACCGCCTCCTCGACCCGCTGGCCGAGCTTGGCGAGGGCGTCCTCCGTGACGGGCCGTCCCTGGCATGCCTTGCGGACGCCGGAGATGACCTTGGTACGGCTGAAGGGTTCGGTCACGCCGCTGCGCTTGACCACCATCAGCGAGCAGGTCTCCACCGTGGTGAAGCGGCGGGAGCAGTCGGGGCACTGCCGGCGGCGACGGATCGACGTCCCGTCATCGGTGGTGCGACTGTCGACGACCCGGCTGTCGGGGTGCCTGCAGAAGGGGCAGTGCATGGCTCCCAACCCTCCTTACACAGCACGACTGAATAGCCTCTTCGAGGCCCTTCGCACGGGCCTCTGGAGGCAGTCCCCAGCATAGGCGATGACCACGGCCCGGATGAACCGAGACCACAACTTCTGGGCGGCCGAGACAATCCAACCACTAGATCTAGGGTTGGTTCGCGTTTTCGGCCCCATCGCGTGTCGCGCGCCGATCGGCGACCGGGGGAGCGCGGGCCAGGGAAGAGGGTACGGGAAAAGCGGGGCCGCCGAGCCGCCGGGGCCTCCGGCTCGCGCTCGCGGATGAAAGACTGGCCCGCGGCGGCGCGCCGCCCTGCCACGGGGCCGCACACCCCATCGCCTGGATTCTCATACACCTGCCGGGAGCACTGCGGCAGCCCTTTATTCGTTTTTCACTCGAACGTGTGTTTGGCGCAACCTTTCGAAAGCTACTACCGTTGTCCAGCTAGGGAGAACATTCGAGAGGGGCCGACGTGACCACCACCGCAGACAGTGCCACCATCACCGCCCGGGACCACCGCTCCCAGAGCCGACTTGAGCCGGTGCATGCCATGAATGACTCAGTCACGAACACGGACGGGCCCGAGCCCGCGCGCCCCGGACGTTCCTTGCCCGGGAGGCCGCCAGGCATCCGGGCGGACAGCTCGGGGCTCACGGACCGCCAGCGGCGCGTCATCGAGGTCATCCGCGACTCCGTGCAGCGCCGGGGCTACCCGCCGTCGATGCGGGAGATCGGTCAGGCGGTGGGCCTCTCCAGCACCTCGTCCGTCGCCCATCAGCTGATGGCCCTGGAGCGCAAGGGCTTCCTGCGCCGCGACCCGCACCGCCCCCGCGCCTACGAGGTACGCGGTTCGGACCAGCCCAGCACCCAGCCCACCGACACCACGGGCAAGCCCGCCGCTTCCTACGTGCCGCTGGTGGGCAGGATCGCCGCCGGTGGGCCGATCCTCGCGGAGGAGTCCGTCGAGGACGTCTTCCCGCTCCCCCGCCAGCTCGTCGGCGACGGTGAGCTGTTCGTCCTGAAGGTCGTCGGTGACTCGATGATCGAGGCCGCGATCTGTGACGGCGACTGGGTCACCGTGCGCCGCCAGCCCGTCGCGGAGAACGGGGACATCGTCGCCGCGATGCTCGACGGCGAGGCGACGGTCAAGCGCTTCCGCCGGGAGGACGGGCATGTCTGGCTCCTCCCCCACAACGCCGCGTACCAGCCGATCCCCGGCGACGAGGCGACCATCCTCGGCAAGGTGGTGGCGGTGCTGCGCCGGGTCTGAAGCCCGGGCGTCTGTACAGCGCATCGGCCACGGCATCCGCCCCGGGGTCCCTTCCTAGGACGTCGATCATGACGTCGGTTCCGGGGCTTTGCCGTGCCGCCTCCCCGCCTGGTGGCAGGCGGGGGCTACGCGCCCTCCGCCTTGGCCTTGGCGTCGATGGCGGCCAGTGAGCGGCGCGCCTGATTACGGTCCGTGGTGTACCAGAAGTCCGGCAGTGAGGCGCGCAGATAGCTGCCGTACCGCGCATTGGCGAGCCTGGGGTCGAGCACGGCCACGACTCCCTTGTCGCCCGTCGCCCGGACCAGTCGGCCCGCACCCTGGGCCATCAGCAGGGCCGCGTGCGTCGCCGCCACCGCCATGAAGCCGTTGCCGCCCGCCTCCTCGACCGCCTTCTGCCGGGCGCTCATCAACGGGTCGTCCGGCCGGGGGAACGGAATCCGGTCCATGACCACCAGCTGACAGCTCGGGCCCGGGACGTCGACGCCCTGCCAGAGCGACAGGGTGCCGAAGAGGCAGGTCTCCGGGTCGGCCGCGAAGTTCTTGATCAGCTCGCCGAGCGTCTCCTCGCCCTGGAGCAGGATCGGCTTGTCCAGCCGTCCGCGCAGCTCCTCGGCTGCCGCCTTGGCCCCCCGCATCGAGGAGAACAGCCCCAGGGTGCGGCCGCCCGCCGCCTCCACCAGCTCGGCAAGCTCGTCCAGCATGTCCGTACGGGAACCCTCGCGTCCCGGGGTGTTGAGATGCCGGGCCACATACAGGATGCCCTGCTTCGGGTAGTCGAACGGGGAGCCGACGTCCAGCCCCTTCCACTGCGGTACGTCCTCGCCCGCCGTGCCCTCGGGGGCCAGGCCCAGGGACGCGCCCACCCCGTTGAAGTCACCCCCGAGCTTCAGCGTGGCCGAGGTGAGCACCACGGAGCGCTCGGCGAAGAGCTTCTCGCGCAGCAGTCCGGAGACGGAGAGCGGAGCCACCCGGACGGAGGCCCCGAACCGGTCGTGCTGCTCGTACCAGACGACGTCGTACTCAGATCCCTGGGTGATGCGCTCGGCGACGCCGTGGATGGACTCGACCGAGGCCAGCGCCTGCTTGCGGACGGCGTTCTCGTCCTCGACCGACTTGTCGCGGGTGGCGCCGATCGCGGAGATCACCGTACGTGCCGCGTCCCGCAGCGCCATCAGTGCGTACCCGAGGTCCTCGGGCACCTCCTCAAGCCGCCCCGGGAGGGCCAGCTCCATCACCCGCTCGAAGCCTTCGGCGGCCGTCTGGAGGGCGTCGGCCGCCTTCTCGTTGACCAGCTTCGCCGCCCGGCGGACCGCCCGGTTCACCTGGGCGGGGGTGAGCTCGCCGGTGGCGACGCCGGTGACCCGGGAGACCAGCTCATGGGCCTCGTCGACGATCAGCACCTCGTGCGACGGCAGGACCGGTGCGCCCTCGATGGCGTCGATCGCGAGCAGCGCGTGGTTGGTGACGACCACGTCCGCGAGCTTGGCGCGCTCGCGGGCAGCCTCGGCGAAGCACTCCGCTCCGTACGCGCATTTCGTCGCGCCCAGGCACTCGCGCGAGGAGACCGAGATCTGTGCCCACGCCCGGTCCGAGACGCCGGGGGTCAGGTCGTCCCGGTCGCCCGTCTCCGTCTCGTCCGACCAGTCCCGCAGCCGCAGCAGGTCCTGCCCCAGCTTGCTGGAGGGCGCGGCCGCCTCGAACTGGTCGAAGAGCCCCTCCTCCTCGTCCTGCGGGACACCTTCGTGGAGCCGGTGCAGGCAGAGGTAGTTCGACCGGCCCTTGAGCATGGCGAACTGGGGGCGCCTGCGCAGCAGCGGGTGCAGCGCGTCGACCGTACGCGGAAGGTCCCGCTCCACGAGCTGCCGCTGGAGGGCGAGGGTGGCCGTGGCCACCACGACCCGCTCCCCGTGCGCCAGGGCCGGCACCAGATAGCCGAGCGACTTGCCCGTACCGGTGCCGGCCTGGACGAGGAGGTGGGACTGGTCGTCCACGGCCTCGGCGACGGCCTGGGCCATGGTGGCCTGGCCGGGCCTTTCCGTACCGCCGACGGCGGTGACGGCGGCGTGCAGGAGTTCGGGGAGGGATGGCTTCGTCATAGCCCGACCACCCTACGGCGCACCACTGACAACGGCGATCACTCCCGGACGCGTGCGGAGGGGTGCAGGGGGTTCGGCACCGTGCCGTGGATGGCCGCGTGCGGGCGGCTGGCCCGGTCACGGTAGCCGTCCACATGCAGACGGTTGCGGTTCAGGCAGAGGCGCTCGATCTCCGGGGTGAGCATGTCGAACAGCTCGAACCGCTCCTTGAGCTCCGGGAAGCGGGCGTGGTGGCGCACGATCTCCGCCCGGACGAGTGACCAGAACTCGTCCTCGGAGACGCCGAGCTGCTCCTCACACAGGGGGGAGAGATAGCGGAAGACACCGACGAAGAGGCCGGAGTGGATGAACTGGGTGAGGAAGGACGGCTCCTCGGTGAGGAGGACGGCGCGCACCTCCTCGGGCATGGTGGCGTGCTCCGGCAGCGGGTGGGCGCTGATGTTGACGTCGTCGACGAAGTCCTTGATCGCGAGGCGTACGGGCACGTCGTTCTCGTCGAAGACGACGATGGCGTTCTCTCCGTGCGGGGAGAAGACGGTGCCGTAGCGGTACAGGAAGTGCAGCAGGGGCGGCAGCAGGGCGGCGAAGAGGCGCTTGAGCCAGGTGTCCGGGGACAGCCCGGAGCGCTCGACCAGCTCCGCGGTGAACGCGCGGCCCCCCGGGTCCGTATGCAGGAGGGAGGCGAGCGTCCGGGCCCGTTCACCCGGGGCGAGGCGGGGCGGCAGGGGCTCCCGCCAGATCGCGCCGAGGACTTCCTTGTACTGGTAGGGCGCTTCGGGAAGGTGGTCGTACAGCGGATGTTCGACGGTCACGGAGGCGACCTCGCCGAGGAGGATCACCCGGCAGGTGTCACGGAGGAAGGGGTCGCCCTCGCAGAGGCCCTGCACCCAGTCCGTGACGGCGGGGGCGGCTACGGTGCGTTCGGTCGGCAGACCGCGCCAGACCAGGGTGTTGAGGATGGAGAGCGGCAGCTTCACCGTGTGCCGCTCCGGTCGTGCCACGTTGGCGAACGTGCGGATCGACTGCTGCGGGAGCCGTTCGTCGCCGTCGGTGCGCAGCGCCACGATGTCGCCGTCGGCGATGGCGGGGGCGAAGAGCGGAACGATCCATTCGTCCCACTGCCAGGGGTGTACGGGGAGGTAGAAGTAGCCCTCGGGGTCGAGGCCCCGGGCCCGCAGTATCTCGGCGAAGGCCTCCCGGACTGCCGGATCGAGCTCTTCGGCGTAGAGGCGGCCGGGGGCGGTGAGGCGGCCGACGCCCCGGTACTGCGCGATGCGGGTGCTGACCGCGATCCACGGCAGCCGGAGCGGGACGCGGGTCTCGGGGGTGTAGCGGGCCGCGTCGGCGGCCGAGAAGCCGAGCCGCCCCTTGCTGGCCACCAGCCAGGGGTGGCCGGTCTGATGGCCTTCCAGATCCGCGTAGTCCAGGGCCGCGAGCCGGTCCGCGGTGAGCGCGGTGTGGTCGAGGCGGGCGTCGGCGGTGAGGGTGAGGGTCAGCTCGCGGATGAGGTGGCCGAGGGTCGCGCCGTCGAGTCCGAGGAGGCCGCGGGCCCGGGTGAGGAAGCGCAGCGGGTCGCGGAACGGACGCGTCGCGGCGGACGAACCGTTGGAGTGGGTGTCTGCGTGAGCGGCGGTGGGCCGGCCGTTGGACTGTGCGTCGGCGCCACCGGGGGCGGGCGCGCCGTTGGGGTGCGCGTCGGCGAGGGCGTCGGCAGACGCATGGGCGAGAGAGTCCGCCTGGGCGTCCGGGGGCCGACGGGTCTCCTCGACGGGCCGCCGGGTCTCCACGATCGACTCGGGGTCGACGCGCCAGCTGCCGTAGACGCCTCGGCGGGCCGTGAAGTGGAGCACTCCCCCGTCGTCGAGGGTCAGCCGGTGCAGTCCGCCGGGGCCGGGCCGGCGGACGGGCTCGATGATCTTCTCGTAGGCGAACTCGCCGAGCATCTTGGCGAGCAGCCGCGCTGCGGCCCGGTCCCAGATCTCCCGGTTCAGCTCCGGAGGGCTGAACAGCTGCGGGGTCTCGGCTGAATCATGGCTCGCGGGATATGTCGGCACGGGGACTCCTCCGGATGGAACCTATGAGGTTCGAGCGGTGTGGATGGTGCGGCGAGTTGGTCACAGCTGGGCTCGGTGCATACGGTCGCGGATCATCAGGGCGGCACGTTTGTCGGGGAGATCCACTTCGGCGGAGAAGCGGAAGCCGGCGCTGAGGAACGCGGATACGGACGGGGTGTTGCGCAGGTCCGGCTCGGCGACGACCCGTCCGCACTGCGGAAGGTTGTCCAGGACGAGGTCGGCGACGGCGCGGAGCAGAGTGGTCCCCACTCCCCGGCCACGGTTCTTCACGCCCCCGATGAGGAGGTGGACTCCGGTGTCATGGGGGCGGGCCGGGTAGTGGCGGGCCAGCGGGTCGAGGTCGGCGCGGTAGATCTCCCAGTAGCTCATGGGCGTTCCGTCGAGCACGCCGAGGCAGGGGATGCTGCGGCCGTCCCCTGCGAGCTGGGTCCTGAGGTGGCCGGCTGTGACGGATGCGGGGCCGGCGAGCTCCCAGAAAGCGGCCACGGCGGGGTCGTTCATCCACCGGGTGAGGAGGGCGAGATCGCGCTCCAGCCGGACGGGCAGAAGGCGGAACCCGCCCGCCTCCGTGGTCGCGGGCGGCCAGGTCACGGGGTCCCCCAGCAGCTCACGTACGCTGCCGGGCCGGGCCGCGCCAGCCCCCCGGGCCACCGTGGCCGGCTTCCCGCCCCGGTCCTCGCGTCGCCCCTCGCACTGCCCCTCGCCGGGTTCCTCTTCCTCGGCGATCAGGGCGAGGAGCTCCTCGGTGAGCTTGAGGTCGAGGGTGTCCTCGACTCCGGCGCTTCCACTCCTGCTGCCGTACGGTTCGGCCGGGTCCTGCTGCTCCGGTACGGCGTCGGGTTCCGCGGACGCGTCGGCGGGAGGCACGGTGGCGCTCTCCTCTCTGGACCGGGTGCGGTCGGTGAGTTTCTCCGGTGCGGGTGCGGTCGGAGTCTCTCTGGTGCGGGTGCTCAGCTGTACAGCGGGTTGGCGATGGTGACGTAGACGGACTGGGTGTCGACCGGTCCGACCAGCTCGTCGAGGCCGTGCAGCCGGGTCAGCAGATTGGCCTTGCAGCGCAGTTGGCGGTTCTCCAGGAGATACGCGGGCAGCGGCGAGCCCAGTTCCGCGGTCTCGGTGAGGAATTGGCGGAGGACGGTGAGGAGTTCCTGTTCGTCGGCCAGCCGCTGGGCTCCGAACGCCCCGATCAGGCCGAGGACGTTGTTGATGCCGAGGTAGTAGGCGAAGCGCTCGTCGGTGACCGGGTCGGAGACGAACGTGTCGCTGACCGTGCCGATGCCGGGCAGCCGCTGTTCCAGCTCGGCGCGGCGGGAGTCGCGGAAGTAGTAGCCCTGGTTGTCGCGGTAGCGTCCGCCGACGGGCCGGCCGTCCGGGTCGAGGAGGACCAGGGTGTTCTGCTGGTGGGCTTCGAGCGCGATGCCCGCGTGGGCGTCGAGCCAGAGGACCGGGCGTACGACGCGGTCCAGGTAGCGCCGGAACCATTCGGCCGAGACCTCGTGGGTGGCGCGGCCGGTGCGGGCGGACAGGCGGGCGACGACCTCGGCGAGCCGGGAGCGCATGCCCGGCTGTCCGGGCCGGGGGCGCTGGGCGGTGAGCCCGGCGACGCAGGCGGCGTCGTCGCCCGGGCCGAAGGGGTTGTGACGGAGCATCACGTCGAGCCCGGGGACGGGGTCGCTCTTGGCGTCGTCGACGGCGAGCCAGGCGGGGTCGCGGACGATGTCGAAGCCGGGGTGTTCCCGCTGCCAGCGCTCGGCGAGGCCGGTCGACAGGAGTCGGTGGACCTCGACGCCCCGGTGCAGCTCCTTGCGGAGGTTCTCACGGCGGGAGTTGGTGATGCGGACCCCGAGGGAGAGCTTGAGCATCACCCGCGCGCCGGGCCGGTGCACGGTACGGATGGAGGAGGTGGGGTGCCAGTGGTCGCCGTGCGGGCCGAGGTCGCGCAACAGGCCGGCCTCCGCGAGGGCCAGGACCTGGGGTCGGTGGAGCAGGTCGGCGGCCTGCCAGGGGTGTACGGGGACGGCGACGGTGCCGGGGGGCGGGCGGAGGCCTTCGGCGTGCGGGGCGAGCAGCTCCTCGGCGGTGGCCGGGCCGCCCTCGTCCCATGCGGAGTCGGTGGCGGTCAGCGACCGGTCGACGGCGAACCAGTGGAGCGGGAAGGAGCCGTGGAGCTCCGGTGAATAGCGGCGGGACTCTGTTTCGGAGAGGCCTTCGCGGCTCTTGGGGGTCGGGTGAAGAGGGTGGCCCAGCAGCAGCGACTGTTCGGCGGTGAGGAAGAGGTCGGCCTCGGCGGGGTCGGCCGGGCGGCGCCGCCGCTGCTCGATGAAGCCCGCGGTGTGGCGTACGGAGTCGGCGACCCGGCCGACCAGGTCGCCTGCCCCGCTCTCGCCGCCCTCGCGGGCGATGAGGGCGGCGACGGTGACGGCGTCGGCGGGCGGGGCTCCGGCGGGGGCGTTCTCCAGCGCGGGAGCACCGAAGCGGTGGGCGCCGGTGGCGGACCAGTAGGGCACGGGGACGAGGAGCGCGGTGCCGCTGGCGGGGAAGGCGATGCGCAGGGTACCGCCGTCGGGGCGGGGCAGGCCCGTCTCCCGGGTCCAGCACCGCAGAAGGCTCTCCGTGCCCGCCGCGTCGGCCGCCCGCCGCGGGTCGGGGTGATCGAGGGGGTCGGGCCCCCGGCCCTGGTCCTCCGGCGCCTCCGGTTCCGGACCCGGCCCGCACGAAGGGGGGTTCGGGTGGTGGGCGGCTTTCTGGCGGGGCACGGTCGTCGCCTCGACCGTGCCGGGGGCGGCCGGTCCGTCCTGCCCTCGGTGCTGGGGGGTACCGGGGCCGTCGGCCTCGGGCGCGGGGGTGGGGTTCACGGCGCTCTTCCTTATGAGGATTCCGGGATCAGATGATCGACCCGGCGGTGGTCCGACGGTGCGGCGAGCGTTCGGCGGCCGCCAGCGCGTCGGCGAGACGGTCGACGACGGCACTCGCCTGTTCGTCGGTGAGGGTGAGAGGAGGCAGGAGGCGGACCACGGCACCGTGCCGGCCGCCCAGTTCGACGATGAGGCCGCGGCGCAGGCATTCCTGCTGGACGGCGAGGGCGAGGGCCGGGTCCGGCGGCGGTGCCGGGTCGGGGTCGCCGGCCTCGGCGGGCAGGGGCGCGCTCTCGGGATCCACCAGCTCCAGGCCGATCATCAGTCCACGCCCCCGTACGTCACCGATCGCCGGATGGTGTGTCCGCAACTCCGTCAGGCGGGCGAGCATCCGGGCCCCCAGAACCGCTGCGCGGTCCGCCAGTTGGTTCTCCCTGACGTACGCGAGCGTCGCCGCGCCCGCCGCCATGGCGAGCTGGTTGCCCCGAAACGTACCCGCGTGCGCGCCTGGCTGCCAAAGGTCCAGCTCAGCGCGGTAGACGATGACGGCGAGCGGGAGGGAGCCGCCGATCGCCTTGGAGAGGACCATGACGTCCGGGACGATGCCGCTGTGCTCGACGGCCCAGAAGGCGCCGGTCCGGCCGACGCCCGTCTGCACCTCGTCCACGACGAGCGGAATGGACCGGTCCGCGGTGATCCTGCGCATGCTGCGCAGCCAGGCGTCGGGGGCGGGGTTGACGCCGCCCTCGCCCTGGACCGGCTCCACGATCATTCCGGCCGGGGTGGGCACGCCGCCCTTGCGGTCGTCCAGCAGGTGTTCGGTCCAGCGGGCGGCGAGGGCCGCCCCGCCCGCGCCGCCGGTGCCGAACGGGCAGCGGTAGTCCTGCGGGAAGGGCAGCCGGGTCACCCGGACGTCACTCGCACCGCCGGAGGCCTCCAGCGCCCCGGCGGTCATGCCGTGGTACGCGCCGGTGAAGGCCAGCAGGCCGCTGCGCCCGGTCGCGGAACGGACCAGCTTGAGCGCGGCCTCGACGGCGTCCGTACCGGCCGGGCCGCAGAACTGGATGCGGGCGTTGTCGGCGAACTGCCGGGGCAGGGTGGCGAAGAGCTCGGTGGTGAAGGCGTCCTTGACCGGGGTGGCGAGGTCGAGGACGTGCAGGGGTGCGCCGGAGTCGAGGACCTTCCTGATGGCTTCGAGCACGACGGGGTGGTTGTGCCCGAGGGCCAGGGTGCCCGCGCCGGAGAGGCAGTCCAGGTAGCGCCGTCCGTCCGCGCCCTCGATCGTGAGCCCGCGGGCCCGCACGGGGACGATCGGCAGGGACCGCGCGTAGGTGCGGGCCGCCGACTCGCGCAGCGACTGGCGGCGCAGGATGCCCTCGTGTGCGGGAGGCGGTGCCACCGGAGCGGGTTCGGTCACGGACACGGCTCTTGATCCTCCTGCGGTAACGGTTGCGTTGCACGTCGGTACGATTTCGCGCGGACGGACTGAGCGGGTGAACGCTGTCCTGGTGTTCCCCGTACGTACCAACGACGCCGAACGCGATGGATCACGGGTAAATCGGAACATCCTCGCGGCGGCGGAACCGTGGACCTGCCGCGCACCGTCACCATCGGCACCGGCATAGTGGGGGCCGCACAGCGGCGCGGAGCACCTGCTCCGGCGCCCGAAGTGTCCGTAAGGCAACACCGAGTACCGAGTGACGAAGTCCCAGGGGGATCACCAGATGCGACCCATTCGCCCGACCGAAACCGCACGCCCCGGGAGGCGCGCACGGCGCAGGCCTTCCGGTGTGTTCGCCGCGACGGCCGTCGCGGCCGTCCTCGCGCTCACCGCCACCGCCTGCGGTCCGGAGGAGGACAACGCGGGCCCCGCGCCCAGCGCCTCGGCGGACCAGTCGTCCGACGGCAAGGTCACCCTTCCGGACGATCTGAAGAACCGGCTCAAGGAGCACGGGATCGACCCGGACAAGTGGCGGGACGGCGAGTGGAAGAACTGGGACAAGGACAAGTGGCTGCGTGAGGCCAAGGACTTCATCAACCCGATCATCGAGGGCCTCTGGGACCCGGACCGGATGCGGGAGGCCGACAAGCCCCCGGAGAACCCGGTCGACAACGACATCTCCGGCGACGAGGGCGTGACGGACCCGACGCCCGCCCCGGTCCAGGCCGCCGGTGTCGCGACGCCGTACCACGACAGCGTCCCGGAGTCCGGGAAGCTGCTGTTCGACGGCCCGCAGGGCTCGATGGTCTGTTCCGCGACGGTCGTGAAAGACCCGGCGAACCCCGGCAAGTCCAACATGGTGTGGACCGCCGGGCACTGTGTGCACGCGGGCAAGAAGGGCGGCTGGTACCGCAACATCGCCTTCGTCCCGGCGTACAACAACGACGGTCTGTCGCTCAAGGAGTTGGAGACCGCCCCCAAGGAGAAGATCGCTCCCTACGGCGTGTGGTGGGGCGACTGGGCCCAGACCTCCGAGCAGTGGATCTCGCAGGGCGCGGCGGTCGGCGGGCAGGGTGCGCCGTACGACTTCGCGGTGCTGCATGTGACGCCGGAGAAGGGCGCTTCGGGCAAGTCGCTGGAAGAGACGGTCGGTTCGGCGCTGCCGGTCGAGTTCAACGCTCCCGCCGTGCCGGAGATCGCGGACATGACGGCGACCGGCTACCCGGCCGCACCCCCGTACGACGGTCAGAAGCTGCTCCAGTGCAAGGACGAGCCGGGCCGTCTGGCGCTCCGCAAGGACCAGCCGACCATGTACCGCATCGGCTGCACGATGACCGGCGGCTCCTCCGGCGGCGGCTGGGTCGCGACGGGCCAGGACGGCAAGCCCGCCCTGGTCTCGAACACCTCGATCGGCCCGGTCACCGCGGGCTGGCTGGCCGGGCCGCGGCTCGGCGAGGAGGCCGAGGGCGTCTACCGCGCGGTCAGCCAGAAGTACGCGGGCCAGTAGCGGCCCGGCCCCTCAGCGGGGCACGTTCGACGGCCCCCGGCACGGCAGTTGCCGGCCGGGGGCCGCTCCGTCCCGGCGTCCGGTTCCGCACCGGCCGCCACGTACGATCATGACGCGCGCATGCCAGAAGCGCGGGCATTGCCGACTACCCACGCATCACGTATTCCGAACCGATAACGCGTTCAGGGGGATTCTTCCATGCGATCGATACGTCCGCTGCTGGCCGCCACCGGCCTCGTCGCGGCACTCGCGCTGACGGCGACAGCCTGCGGCCCGGACGAGGACGGGGCCGCCGCGGCCAAGCCCCCGGCCACCGAGGGGTCCGGGGAGCAGGGTTCCACCGGGGGTCTTCCCGGAGACCTGGGTGAGGCCCTGGAGAAGCACGGGGTGGACCCGGAGAAGTGGAAGAACGGGGAGTGGAAGAACTGGGACAAGGACAACTGGCTCCGCAGGGCCGAGGACTTCGTCAACCCGGTCATCGACGGCCTGTGGAAGCCGGACCGGATGGCCTCGGCCGAGGATCCGGCCAAGACGATGGCGGCCGGTGACCTCTCCGCGGGCCGGAACGCCAGCGACCCCGTGCCCGCGCCGGTGCCCACCAAGCCCGAGAAGCTGCCCTACCACCGGCACGCCGCTCCGGTCGGCAAGGTCTTCTTCGACTCGCCCAAGGGCTCGATGGTCTGCTCGGGCACGGTCGTGAAGGACCCGAAGAACCCCGGCAGGTCCAACATGGTGTGGACGGCCGGACACTGTGTGCACGCGGGTGCCGGCGGCGGCTGGTACCGCAACATCGTCTTCGTGCCCTCGTACAACGACCAGGGCAAGTCGGCGGCCCAGCTGCGCACCGCGCAGCCGCACGAGGTCGCCCCCTACGGCACCTACTGGGCCGACTGGGCCGCGTCCTCCGGCGAGTGGATCTCCGGCGGCGGCCCCACGGGCGGCGCGGGCGCACCGTACGACTACGCGATCCTGCACGTGAAGCCGGAGAAGGGCACGAAGTCCCTGGAGGAGACGGTCGGCAACGCGCTGCCGGTCTCCTTCGACGCCCCCGAGATCCAGCAGATCAGCGGAATGGGGGCCTGGGGCTACCCGGCCGGCGCGCCGTACGACGGTCTGCTGATGCACCGGTGCGTCGACCGTCCCGGCCGGCTCTCCCTCGGCGCCGGGACCCCGACGATGTACCGGATCGGCTGCACGATGACCGGCGGCTCCTCCGGCGGCGGCTGGTTCGTCGCGGGACCGGACGGGAAGTCGATGCTGGTCTCCAACACCTCGATCGGACCGGTCACTTCGGGCTGGCTGGCCGGACCGCGCCTCGGTGAGGACGCCCGGCGGACCTTCGGGATGATGAGCGACAAGTTCGCCGGTCGGTAGCGGTAGGCCCGCTGCCGTACGCCGAAGGCCCGGCCCCCGAGCTCTCTGGAGAGTCCGGGGGCCGGGCCTTCGGATTCGCGGGGTCCCGCGAGGGTCAGTGCGCGGCGGGGACGAAGGTCCCGAGCTCGGCGGCCAGCTCCTCGTGGACCTGGGCCTTGAGCAGGGTGCCCTCGGCGGTGTGCTCCTCGAAGAGCACCTCGCCCTCGGCGTGCACCCGGGAGACCAGAGCCCCCTGGATGTACGGCACGAGCACCTCGATCTCGACGGACGGGCGGGGCAGCTCGGCGTCGATGAGCGCCAGCAGCTCGTCGATCCCGGCGCCGGTCCTGGCCGAGACCGCGATCGCGTACTTCTCGTTGCGCAGCAGCCGCTGGAGGACCAGGGGGTCCGCCGCGTCCGCCTTGTTGATCACGACGATCTCGCGTACGTCCACCGCGCCGACGTCCCGGATCACCTCGCGCACCGCGGCGAGCTGCTCCTCCGGTACCGGGTGGGAGCCGTCCACCACGTGCAGGATGAGATCGGACTCGCCGACCTCCTCCATGGTGGAGCGGAACGCCTCGACGAGGTGGTGCGGCAGATGCCGGACGAACCCGACGGTGTCGGCGAGGGTGTAGATACGGCCGCTCGGCGTCTCGGCCCGGCGGACGGTCGGGTCCAGGGTGGCGAACAGGGCGTTCTCCACCAGGACACCGGCCCCGGTCAGACGGTTGAGCAGCGAGGACTTGCCCGCGTTGGTGTATCCGGCGATGGCGACCGAGGGCACCTTGTTGCGCTTGCGCTCCTGGCGCTTGATCTCGCGGCCCGTCTTCATCTCCGCGATCTCCCGGCGCATCTTCGCCATCTTCTCGCGGATCCGCCGCCGGTCCGTCTCGATCTTGGTCTCACCGGGGCCACGGGTGGCCATGCCGCCACCGCCGCTGGAACCGCCGCCACCCATCTGACGGGAGAGCGACTGCCCCCAGCCGCGCAGCCGCGGCAGCATGTACTGCATCTGGGCCAGGGAGACCTGCGCCTTGCCCTCTCGGGACTTGGCGTGCTGGGCGAAGATGTCGAGGATGAGCGCGGTCCGGTCGACCACCTTCACCTTGACGACGTCTTCCAGATGGATCAGCTGGCCGGGGCTGAGCTCACCGTCGCAGACGACGGTGTCGGCACCGGATTCGAGCACGATGTCGCGCAGCTCCAGCGCCTTGCCCGAGCCGATGTAGGTGGCCGGGTCCGGCTTGTCGCGCCGCTGGTACACCGCGTCCAGCACCTGCGCGCCCGCCGTCTCGGCGAGTGCGGCGAGCTCCGCGAGGGAGATCTCCGCGTCGTGCACCGTCCCCGAGGTCCAGACACCTACCAGCACGACGCGCTCCAGGCGCAGCTGGCGGTACTCGACCTCGGTGACGTCCTCAAGCTCGGTGGAGAGGCCGGCCACGCGCCGCAGGGCGGCACGCTCGGAGCGGTCCAGCTGATCGCCGTCCCGTGCTCCGTCGATCTCCTGGCTCCAGGCGACGTCCTCTTCCATCAGGGCGTCGGCCCGAAGGCTTTCAGTGAGGCTCTCGGTGGTGTTCTCCGTGGCGCTCTGCGCGTTCCGCGCGTCCTGGGGAAGGGAAGAAGAGGAGGTCATTGGATCCTTACGTCGATAGAAGTCATTACGCCAGTCACAACGTGTGATCTTCCCGGATGATTCCCTGCCGGGAATCCCGGTGCGGTCCGCCGCGCCGACGCGTCGATAGTGGCACGGCCCCGGCGCACCCGTCACGCGGGTTTCGCGCTCGTCCAGTCGGGGTGCCCGGGCATCGGCGGCGTCGTCTTCCCGTACAGCCAGCCGTCGAAGAAAGCGGTCAGGTCCCGGCCCGCGATGCCGGAGGCGAGCCGGGTGAAGTCCGCGGTGGACGCCGTGGAGTCCCGGTGCGCCCGGACCCAGGCGCGCTCCAGGCGGCCGAAGGCGGCCGCGCCGATCTCCTGGTGCAGGGCGTAGAGCACCAGGGCGCTGCCGTCGTACATGACGGGGCGGAACAGGCTGAGCTTCTGGCCCGGGGCCGGGCCGTCCGGATGCGCCGGAGGGCCACCGTCCGCCCGCCAGCCGTCGGACAGCTTGTACGCCTCACGCATCCGCCGCTCCAGTGTTCCGCCGCCGTGCTCCTCGGCGTACCGGGCCTCGTACCAGCTGGCATGTCCCTCGTTGAGCCACAGGTCGGACCAGGTCGCGGGCGAGACGCTGTTGCCGAACCACTGGTGGGCCAGCTCGTGGATCATCACGGAGTCGACGTACCACTCGGGGTAGGCGGGCTCGGTGAAGAAGGACCTCCCGAACAGGGACAGGGTCTGGGTCTCCAGGGCGAAGCCGATGGGGCTGTCGGCGACGAGCACCCCGTACGTCTCGAAGGGGTAGCGGCCGACCTGCTCCTCCATCCACTCCAGCTGGGCCGGGGTCTTCGCGAGCCAGGGTTCCAGCCGCTCGCGGTCGGCGGCCGGGACGACGTCGCGCACCGGCAGTCCGTGCGGTCCGGTGCGGTGCAGGACCGCGGAGCTGCCGATGGAGACCTGGGCCAGTTCGGTGGCCATGGGGTGTTCGGTGCGGTAGGTCCAGGTGGTCGTGGAGCCGTGCCGGGTCTTTCCGGTGGGCAGACCGGCCGCGACCGCCGTCAGCTTGCGGGGGGCGGTGATCCGGAAGGTGAAGTACGCCTTGTCCGAGGGGTGGTCGTTGCCCGGGAAGACCCGGTGGGCGGCGTCGGCCTGGTTGGCCATGGCGAGCCCGTCGGCGGTACGGACCCACCCGCCGTCGTCCGCGGCCCCGGTCGGGTCGCTGGTGTGGCGGACGGTGATGTTCAGCGGGGCGCCGGCGGGGAGGCGGCGGGGCGCCTGGAGGACGAGGTCCTCGTTCTTGCTGCCGAAGTCGACGGACCGCCCGTTGACCTCGGCTCCCAGGACGGTGCCCCGGGCGAAGTCGAGGTTGATCCGGTCCAGCGGGGCGGTGGTGCGGGCGCTGATCTTGGTGACGGCGTCCAGCGGCTTCGTGTTGCTGCCGTGGTACGTGAGGGCGATGTCGTACGCGAGGACGTCGTAGCCGGGGTTGCCCAGCTCGGGGAAGAGCCGGTCACCGATGCCCAGGGGCTCGGGGGCGGGCAGTACGGCGGCGACGAGGGTGGCCGAGGCGGTCGCCAGCAGGGCGGCCCGCAGACGGCGGGAGAGGAGCGGCATGGACTACCGCTATCAGCGCGCGGCCGCCGGGCCGGGGAGCCGCGCGCCGCACCACCCGAACGAGGACGCGCCGTCCGTGGCGGCTCAGCCCGCCGGGGCCGGGTGCTGGGCGCGGCTGACGTCGTAGACCCCGGCCACCTCGCGCATGGCGCGCATCAAGGCGGGAAGTCCCGCGGCGTCGGGGAGCTGGAGGGTGTACGTGTGGCGGACGCGCTGTTCGCTGGGGGGCTCCACGGTGGCGGAGACGATCGCCGCCTCGGCGGTGGCGATGGCCTCGGTGAGGTCGGCGAGGAGCCGGGGGCGGCCGAAGGACTCGGCGACGAGCGTGACCCGGCAGCCCGCGGTGGACCCTCGGTGTTCTCCGTCCGCCCAGCGGGCCGCGACCGGGGCGCGGCCGATCTCCTGCATCGCGGCCACGGCGGAGCACTCCCGGCGGTGCACGGTGACCGCGCCGCCGCGGACGACGAAGCCGGTCAGCTCGTCGGGGGGCACCGGCGTGCAGCATCCGGCCAGGCGCACGGGGGCGTCCGGGCCGTCGACGACGACGTCGGCGCTGCGCGGCCCGGAGCGGGTGCGGGCCGGGGCGGTGGCGGTCCGGGGGACGGCGCGTTCGGGGGCGCCGCGTTCCTCGGAAGCGCCGCGTTCCCGGGTGGGGGCGGCGGGCTCGCCGGGCATGGGACCTGGGCCTGCCGAGCCTGGGCCGGGGCCGTGGCGGCCCGGGCCGCTCGCGTCCACGGTCTCCGGGTCGGGCTTCGCCTCGTCGGGGTGGTCGGTGAGCCAGCCGGTGATCGCGATCCGGGCGGCGGGGGTGCGGACATGGTCGAGCCAGTCGGGCGAGGGGCCCGAGGCGGTGTCCTGGGCGAGCAGCAGCTGCACGGTGTCGCCGTCGCTGAGGACGGTGCTGAGGGTGGCGAGGCGGCCGTTGACCCGGGCTCCGATACAGGCGTGGGCCCGGTCGCCGTACTGGGCGTAGGCCGCGTCGACGCAGCTGGCCCCGGCGGGCAGCCCGAGCGTGCCGCCGTCGGTGCGGAAGACGGTGATCTCGCGGTCCTGGGCGAGGTCGTCGCGCAGGGTGGTCCAGAAGGTGTCGGGGTCGGTGGCGGACTCCTGCCAGTCCAGCAGCCGGGAGAGCCAGCCGGGCCGGGTCGGGTCGGCGCGCTCGTCGGACGGCTCGGCCGGCTGGGCGGGGGCGGTGCCGTCCTGGGCGTACGGATTGCCGAGGGCGACGACGCCCGCCTCGGCCACCTTGTGCATCCGGTGCGTACGGATGAGGACTTCGGCGACGGCTCCCCCGGGGCCCACGACCGCTGTGTGCAGCGACTGGTACAGGTTGAACTTGGGGGCCGCGATGAAGTCCTTGAACTCGGAGATCACCGGAGTGAAGCAGGTGTGCAGTTCGCCGAGGACGGCGTAGCAGTCGGCGTCCTCGGTGACGAGCACCAGCAGTCGGCCGAAGTCGGTGCCGCGCAGTTCGCCGCGTTTCCTGCGCACCCGGTGCACGGAGACGAAGTGGCGTGGCCTGATGAGGACTTCGGCGCTGATGCCCGCGTCCCGCAGGGTGTGCCGTACGTTGTCGGCGATGGTTTCCAGGGGAGCGTCGGCGCGCGTCGCGGTGGCGATGAGGGCGCGGGTCTTCTCGTACTCCTCGGGGTTCAGGATGGCGAAGACCAGGTCCTCCAGCTCGGTCTTGAGCGCCTGCACGCCGAGCCGTTCGGCGAGCGGAATGAGGACGTCCCGGGTGACCTTGGCGATCCGGGCCTGCTTCTCCGGGCGCATCACGCCGAGGGTGCGCATGTTGTGCAGCCGGTCGGCGAGCTTGATCGACATGACCCGGACGTCGTTGCCGGTGGCGACGAGCATCTTGCGGAAGGTCTCGGGTTCGGCGGCGGCGCCGTAGTCGACCTTCTCCAGTTTGGTGACGCCGTCGACGAGATAGCAGACCTCTTCGCCGAACTGCTCCCTCACCTGATCGAGCGTCACCTCCGTGTCCTCGACGGTGTCGTGGAGAAGGGAGGCGGTCAGCGTGGTGGTCTCGGCGCCCAGCTCGGCGAGGATCAGGGTGACCGCGAGCGGGTGCGTGATGTACGGCTCGCCGCTCTTGCGCATCTGGCCGCGGTGCGAGGACTCCGCGAGGACGTAGGCCCGGCGCAGGATGGTGAGGTCGGCGTCGGGGTGGTGGGCGCGGTGCGCCTCGGCGACATGGCCGATGGCGTCGGGCAGCCGGTCGCGGGAGACGGGGCCGCGCAGTGCCACCCGGCCCAGTCTGCGCAGGTCGATCCGGGGGCGGCTCCGCCTGCGAAGGGGAGCGCCCGGATCGGCGGCCTCTGCACTCATGGGGGGGCACCTCCGACGTCGACCGGCGGGGCGAGGGCTGGATGCGCCTCGGGGCCGGTGCTTGATGCTATCGAGCCCACCACGTGGCGCAGTCCAGCTCTCGCCCAGCGTGAAACGGATCACCCATTCGAGCGAAGCTCTGACCGATCACCGTTTCGAGCGAAGCGACTCCGGCTGCTACCGCGCGGCGTCGTCGAGCCAGGCCGGGTCGATGACGCCTTCGGCGACGATCACCGCGGGGCCCGTCATGTCGATTCCGCCGTCGGGGTGCTCGGTGATGACCAGGGTGCCGCCGGGGAGATCCACCGTGTACGTCACGGGGAGGCCGGTCTCGGCGGGGTCGGTGCCGTCCCGGCGGGCGGCGGCGACGGCGACCGCGCAGGCGCCGGTGCCGCAGGAGCGGGTCTCGCCCGAGCCCCGCTCGTGGACGCGCATGCCGACGTGGTGCGGGCCCCGGTCGACGACGAACTCGACGTTGACGCCTTCGGGGTAGACGTCCTCGGGGCTGAAGGGCGGGGTGCTGAGCAGGTCGCCCGCGTGGTCCAGGTCGTCGACGAAGGCGACCGCGTGCGGGTTGCCCATGTTGACGTTGCGGGCGGGCCAGCTGCGGCCGCCGACGCTGACCGTGACGCCCGCCTCGGGCAGCAGGGCGCGCCCCATGGAGACCGTGACGTCACCGTTCTTCGCGAGGTGCACCCGCTTGGGGCCGCCCCGGGTGGCGACGGTGAGGTCGCCCTCCTCGACGAGGCCCGCACGCTGGAGATAGTGGGCGAAGACGCGCACCCCGTTGCCGCACATCTCGGCGACCGAGCCGTCCGCGTTGCGGTAGTCCATGAACCACTCGGCCGCGTCCGCCATGTCCCGTGCCTCGGGGTGCGCGGCGGACCGCACGACGTGCAGCAGGCCGTCGCCGCCGATGCCGGCCCGGCGGTCGCAGAGCCGTGCGACGAGGGAGGCGGGCAGCGCGACGGCGTTGTCCGGGTCGGGGACGATCACGAAGTCGTTCTCGGTGCCGTGACCCTTGAGGAAGGCGATCTGCGAGGTGCTCACACGTCAACTCTACGAGGCGGCGCCGACAGCCCGCCCGACCGGCCCCGGGCCTCGGGCTCCGCCGCGCGAGCCCCGCCCGGTGGCGTACGGCCGTCAGCGCAGTCGGGCGACGCGCCAGACGGCGAGAGCCACGAGTGCGGCGCCCGTCACGACGTACAGGGCGATCACCCGCCAGTCGGGGCGGTCACCCGAACTCCGGGAGGGCAGACCCGGCCAGGTGTGGCCGACGCGGCGGGCGGCCATCATGCCCCAGCCCGCGGCGCAGCAGCTGATCAGGAGGCCCAGCATGGCGACCACGGCACCGCCGTCGCCGAACTCGAAGGCGAGCGGGAAGGCGAACATCAGCGAGCCGACGGCGGCCAGCATGACGATGGGCGCGAGCTGCCAGATCCGCAGCCGGCGGGCGGGCCGGAGCTCGACCTCGACCTCGGGGGTCACGTCCTGCTCGTCGGGCCCGTCGGGGCTCAGCCCCGCGGTCTCCCGCGGCGGCGGTGCGTCGTGCTCTGTGTCGCGCTGTTCCGTGTCGCGAGGGCCGGCCTCCATCGCCACGCGCCCTCCCAACTCGGACTCCACTGGTGGATCGATGCTCGATGATGGCACGATCACGGGCGCTGAATTGACGGGCGGGGCTTCCCGATGCCATCACGTGATCAGGCTGTGACCGCTCGTTCGACCAACGTCAGGGCACGGTGCGGGAGTTCCCCCCGGTCGCGGTGTCCGCCGCCGAGCCACACGACGCGCGGGTCACGGCGGAACCAGGAGTCCTGACGGCGTGCGAAGCGCTTGGTTGCGCGCACGGTCTCGGCCCGCGCCTCGTCCTCGGTGCACTCCCCCGCGAGCGCCGCCAGGATCTGCTGGTAGCCGAGAGCCCGTGAGGCGGTGAGGCCCTCGCGCAGTCCGGCCGCTTCCAGGGCCCGCACCTCGTCCACGAGCCCCGCCTCCCACATCCGGTCGACGCGCACGGCGATGCGTTCGTCGAGCTCGGGGCGGTCCACGTCGACGCCGATCTGCACGGCGTCGTAGACGGGCCGGTCGCCGGGGAGGTTGGCGGTGAAGGGCTTGCCGGTGATCTCGATGACTTCGAGGGCGCGGACGATACGGCGGCCGTTGCTCGCCAGGATGGACCGGGCGGCATCCGGGTCGGCCTCGGCGAGCCGGGTGTGCAGGGCGCCGGAGCCGCGCTCGGCCAGTTCCGCTTCCAGGCGGGCGCGCACCTCGGGGTCCGTACCGGGGAACTCCAGGGCGTCGATGGCGCCCTTCACGTACAGCCCGGAGCCGCCGACCAGGATGGGCGTACGGCCTTCGGCGAGAAGCCGGTCGATCTCCCGCCGGGCCAGCCGCTGGTACTCGGCGACGCTGGCGGCCTCGGTGACGTCCCAGATGTCGAGCAGCCGGTGCGGCACGCCGCCGCGTTCGGGGAGCGTCAGCTTCGCGGTGCCGATGTCCATCCCCCGGTAGAGCTGCATGGAGTCGGCGTTGATCACCTCGCCGTCGAGCCGCTGGGCGAGATAGACCCCCAGATCCGATTTTCCGGCAGCGGTGGGGCCGACGACGGTGATGACGCGGGGGGCGGGGGCGGGAAGGATCACCGGGACAGTGTCCCAAATTTCCGGGGCCACCGAACGCGTGGAGTCGGCAGAAACGGACAGGTGACGGACAATGGGGGCGGGAGAACGCTCCCACGGACAGTCCTCACTGCACGGAAGGTGACCCAATGGGGTTCCTGGACAACCTGAAGGCCAAGCTGGGACCGGCCAAGGAAAAGGTCGGCGACCTGGCGCAGCAGCACGGGGGCAAGATCGAGCAGGGCCTGGAGAAGGCCGCGCGCACGGTCGACCAGAAGACCAAGGGCAAGTACAGCGACAAGATCGATTCGGGTACGCGGAAGGCCAAGGAAGCCGTGGACAAGCTGGGTCAGAAGGACGGCGGTACGCCTCCTCCGCCGCCCGCTTCCTGACGCGGTGGTCATGGCCCGGGGGGGGGGGGGGGGGGGGGGGGGGGGGGGGGGGGGGGGGGGGGGGGGGGGGGGGGGGGGGGGGGGGGGGGGGGGGGAGGGGGGGGGGGGGGGAGGGGGGGGGGGGGGGGGGGGGGGGGGGGGGGGGGGGGGGGGGGGGGGGGGGGGAGGGGGCGGGGGGGGGGGGGGCGGAAGTGGTCGATGTCGTCG